>NZ_JBFAOQ010000003.1:826581-940228 GCF_040675285.1 Nonomuraea sp. NPDC049625
CCGCTGTTGGTGGTCGTGGGCGCGGGGGCCGCGGGCGCCCGACAACGCCTGTTATGAATCACGGATCGGCACCGATCTCATCTGGGAGAGCGCTCTCTCTCCTACTGGAGGTACCGTGTTCCGATCCAGACGCCCGTTATGGGTGGCTCTTTCCCTGGTCGCCGCCCTGATCGTCGCACCACAGGCGGCCGCGGCCGCCGACCCCCTCACGATCACCGATTTCGAGTCGGACAGCGTTCCCTCAGGCGTGTACGCCTGGGGCAACGACGCGGCCTCGACCCCCACGCTCACGATCGAGCCTGGCCCCGGCAGGCCGGGAGCCCCGGCGACCAACCGGGTGCTCAAGTCGGTCTACACCGTGAGCCAGTGGGGTGGCTGGTCGCACGATCTGGCCGCCACCCAGGACTGGTCCCCGTACGAGGGCTTCTCCTTCTGGGTGAACGGCGCCGCCTCGGGCCAGAAGATCTTCTTCGAGGTCAAGGACGGCGGCGGCGGGGCAGGCGCCGCCGAGCTGTTCGAGTCGTCGTTCACCGACGACACGGCGGGCTGGCGGCAGGTGAAGGTGCCGTTCGGGAGCTTCACCAGGCGCGCCGACTACCAGCCCGGCGGCGCGCCGTCCGACGGTGAGCTGGACCTGGTCGCCATGTGGGGCTACTCGATGCGGCTCCCGGCCTCCTCCCAGGGCACCCTGGAGTGGGACCAGGTCGAGCTCTACGGCACCGCTCCCCCGCGCCCGGTCAGGCTGTCCACTGACCGGCCCGTCTACCCGGTGAACGAGAAGGGCGAGGCCAAGGTCAACGTCACCGTCGCCACCGCCGACGGCCGCCCCCTGCCCGCCGACCTGGCCGTGTCCTACAGGACCGGTACGGGCACCGCGACCCCCGGCGGCGACTACACGCCCGTCGAAGGCACGCTGACGTTCCCCGCGGGCACGGCGTCCGGGGCCGCCAAGGCGTTCACGGTCAAGACGCTGAAGGACGGCCAGGACGAGGTCGCCGAGACCATCCCGATCGAGCTGTCCGGCACGGGCACCAGGCCCCCGGCCGAGGCCCCGGTGGTCATGATCAACGCACACGGCCTCCCCTACCTGAACCCCCGCAAACCGATCAAGGAACGCGTCGCCGACCTGATCGGGCGGATGACGCTGGACGAGAAGATCGGGCAGATGACGCAGGCCGAGCGCGGCGCGCTGGGCAAGCAGAGCGACATCGCCACGTACGTGCTCGGCTCCCTGCTGTCGGGCGGCGGCTCCACCCCCTCGTCCAACACGCCGCGGGCCTGGGCCGACATGATCGACGCGTTCCAGCTCCAGGCACAGCGGACCCGGCTCCAGGTGCCGCTGATCTACGGCGTTGACGCCGTGCACGGCCACAACAACGTGGTCGGCGCGACGATCTTCCCCCACAACGTGGGCCTGGGCGCCACCCGCGACCCCGACCTCGTCGAGCGGGCGGGCGAGATCACCGCCCGCGAGGTCAAGGCCACCGGCATCCCCTGGGACTTCGCGCCGTGCCTGTGCGTGTCGCGCGACGACCGGTGGGGGCGGGCCTACGAGTCGTTCGGGGAGGACCCGGCGCTGGTGTCGCGGATGGCCACGGTCATCGACGGCCTGCAGGACAACGGGGTGCTGGCCACGGCCAAGCACTACGTCGGCGACGGAGGCACCGCGTACGGCTCCTCGACCAGCGGCGACTACACGATCGACCAGGGCGTCACCAAGACCGGCCGCCAGGAGCTGGAGGCGGTCCACCTGGCGCCGTTCGTGGAGGCGGTCAAGCGCGGCGTGGCCACCGTCATGCCGTCGTTCTCCAGCGTCGACTTCGGTGACGGCCCGCTCAAGATGCACGCCCACAAGGAGCTGATCACGGACGTGCTCAAGGGCCGGCTGGGCTTCAAGGGATTCGTGATCAGCGACTGGCAGGCCATCGACCAGATCCCCGGCGACTACCCGAGCGACGTGCGCACCTCCGTCAACGCCGGGCTCGACATGATCATGGTGCCGTACGCCTACCCGGCCTTCGAGAGCACGCTGAAGGCCGAGGTCGAGGCCGGGCGCGTGCCGGTCGGCCGGGTGGACGACGCGGTCGCCAGGATCCTGACCCAGAAGTTCCGGCTGGGGCTGTTCGAGCACCCGTACGCCGACCGGTCGGGGATCGACGACGTCGGCTCGGCGGCGCACCGGGCGGTCGCGCGTACGGCGGCGGCCAGGTCGCAGGTGCTGCTGAAGAACGACGGCGGCCTGCTCCCCCTGCGCCGCGACGCCAGGATCTACGTGGCCGGCTCGAACGCCGACGACATCGGCAACCAGACCGGCGGCTGGACGATCAGCTGGCAGGGCTCGTCCGGGCCGATCACTCCCGGCACCACGATCCTGTCAGCGATCCGTTCCCGCGCGTCCTCCGTGACGTACTCGCGCGACGCCTCGGCCGAGCTGGCCGGGCACGACGTGGGCGTCGTGGTGGTGGGCGAGACCCCGTACGCCGAGGGACAGGGCGACGTGGGCCGCGCCGGGCGCACGCTGGAGCTGTCGGCCGCCGACCGGGCCGCGATCGACAAGGTGTGCGGGGCGATGAAGTGCGCGGTCCTGGTCGTCTCCGGGCGTCCGCTGCAGCTCGGCGACCTGTCGGGCGTCGAGGCCGTGGTGGCCTCCTGGCTGCCGGGCACCGAGGGCGCGGGGGTGGCCGACCCATTGTTCGGGGCGGTGCCGTACACGGGGCGGCTGCCGTTCACCTGGTTCCGCTCGGTGGCGCAGCTGCCGATCAACGTGGGCGACGCGGCCTATGACCCGCTCTGGCCTTACGGGTGGGGGCTGCGCACCGACCGGGCCCGCGACCGGCTCAAGGCGGCGCGCGACCGGCTCGCCTCCGGCGACGGCTTCTCCAAGGCCGCGTCGCTGGTCCTCGCGCTGCCCGCGCGCGCCTGGAACGCCGACGGGTCCGTACGTGACGCGCGGGCCGTCCTGGGCGCCCTGGGCACGGCCGCGACGCTGCTCGAACGGTCGAAGACGGACGCGTACACCGTGGACGACGCCGTCGTGTCGGTGGCCAGGGACGTCGCGCAGGGCGCGGGCAGGCGGCCCGACCTGCAGGCGGCGGCCGACCACGAGCTGGCGGCGGGCAACCTGAGGAAGGCGGTGGACCTGCTGGCCCAGGCCGCCCGCTGAGGTCACGAGGGGCTGTTCCCGCCCCGGCGGGAACAGCCCCTCACATCAGTCGCGGCACAGGCAGAACGGGTGTCCGGCCGGATCCAGGAACACCCGGAAGCTGTCGTCCTCGCTCGGCTGGTGCTCGTGCTTGGTCGCGCCGATCTCGATCACCTGCTTCTCCGCCTCGTCCATGTCGACCACCGTCACGTCGAGGTGGAGCTGCTGGGGGCGCTCCGGGTCCGGCCAGGTGGGCGGCCGGAAGTCGGGGGCGAGCTGGAACCCCACCCGCTTGGGAGCCCCGCCGTCGCTCACCACCGCCCACTCGTCATCGGCGTAGGTGACGGGCCATCCCAGCAGCCGGGAGTAGAACTCGGCCAGCGCCCTGGGGTCGGGACAGTCGAGCACGACAGTGCGGAACTCAGCGATGCCACTCACTCGATTCACCTCTCATATTCGTTTGCGGGCACGTCCGCAGACAAGAATGGATGCCATGGCTGCCAACTCGTACATGGTGCCGCTCGGCACTCCAGCACCCGCCTTCGACCTGACCGCCATCGACGGCGGCAGTGTCTCACTCGGGGATCTCAAAGGCTCGCCCGCCACTCTGGTGGTCTTCCTGTCCAACCACTGCCCGTATGTGCGCCACATCGAGAAGGGCCTCGGCGCCTTGGCCGCCGACTACGGCGCCAGGCTTTCCATCGTCGCGATCAGCAGCAATGACAGCGTGAACTACCCGGACGATGATCCGACACACCTGGCTGAGCAGGCGGCGCGGGCCGGGTTCTCGTTTCCGTACCTGCTGGACGACACCCAGGAGGTCGCCAAGGCCTACCGGGCGGCGTGCACGCCTGACTTCTTCCTGTACGACGCGCACCTGCAGCTCGTCTACCGGGGCGAGTTCGACGGCGCCAGGCCGGGCAACTCGGTGCCGGTGACCGGCGAGTCGCTGCGCGCCGCCATCGACGCCGTGCTCGAGGGCGAGCCGGTGCCCGGGGAGCAGAACCCTTCGCTCGGCTGCGGCATCAAGTGGAAGCCGGGCAACGCTCCCGCGTGATCCGGTTCCGGCCCTGCTCACCGGGCGGTGCCCAGCCGAGCAGCTACCGGGACGCGGTGACGGCCGACCGACCTCGGCAAGCCGGTCGGAAGTGCCCCGCTGCCTGCCCGTGTGGCACGTCGCCACCGCCTGCCCCCCGGCAGTCACCTGGTCGGCCCTGGCGGTGGGGGCCGCAGGGAAGGAGCCGGCGCTGCGGCCGCGAGAAGGTGGCACGCTTGTTCGCCGGGTTCGACGTGCTCGAACCCGGCGGCACCCGCGTGGCGGAGCCCGCGGGCGGCGAGCGGGCGGGCCGCTCAGGCGCCCGCGGCGCTGACGGCGGGTGGGAGGGCCAGCAGCAGTTCGTGCGGCTCGCCGCCGTCCCAGTGGCGGATCAGCTGGTTGCCTCCCTCCCCTGGGTCGAAGCTCTCGCACCCCAGGGGCCCGTAGCAACCCGCCTGGTCCAGCATGAGGATCAGCGGATCGTCCTCGGGCAGGCTGGCCGCATAGGCGGCGGTGTCGAGGAGAGCCAGGGCCAGCCTGGCGTTGCGACCGCCGTCCTTGGACTCCACGCGGTCGAGGCGGCGCCGGGCTTGGGCACGGAGGTACTCGGCGAGCGATTCGGACCTACTCACGACAAACCTTCTTCGATCACGTACATACGGCTACGACATCATCACGCAAGGTGACGGTTTTTCGTGGGACGTTTGCCAACTCCAGCCAGTCGCCACCCCGTCCATCACTGGCTTTGGGGCGCAGTGCATCATTTGTTGCATGAGTGCGTTCGACGACCTGTATGCCGCCAACGCGAGGTTTGCCAAGAAGTTCGGAAACTCCGGCCTCACAGGCCGCGCCGGCCGTGGGCTGGCCGTCGTGACCTGCATGGACTCCCGCATCGACCCGCTCGGCCTGCTGGGCCTGAAGCCCGGCGACGCCAAGATCCTGCGCAACGCGGGCGCCCGGGTGACGGACGACGTCCTGCGCACCCTGGTGCTGGCCGTCTACCTGCTCGGCGTGGAACGCGTCCTCGTCATGCCCCACACGGACTGCGGCATGGCCAAGGTCACCGACCCGGACGTCCACGCCCTCACCCAGGAACGCGGGGTGGACACCCGCAGCCTGGAGTTCCACACGGTCCCCGACCAGACCGAGGCGCTCCGCCACGACCTCACCCGCATCAGGACCAGCCCGTTCCTGCCGGAGGGCATGCCGATCGCGGGAGCCATCTACGACGTCCGCACGGGCCGGCTGACGCCTGCCGCGTTCTGAAGGAATTCACCTGACCTGAGTGGCGCCCGGTCCGTACAGCATGACCGGGCGCCCCGGACCCGCCCTGGGCGCGTACGAGAGGACGCGCTTTGGGCGATCCGAGCTCTCCCCCCGTCCCCGTACGAGAGGACGCGCTTTGGGCGATCTGAGCTCTCCCCTCGTCCCCGACGGCGCGAGCGCGGACGACTTCGTGGGGGCACTGCGCCGGTTGCGGTTGTGGGCGGGCTCGGTGGCACCAAGGTGGTTTCAGGGACCGAAGTCGCCGTCATACCCCTCAGCACGATCTCGTACGTGCTGGCGGGGTCGGGCTGCCCAAGCTGCCGCGCCTGAAGTTCGTGGAGGCGTACGTCGCCGCCTGCCTCGCGACCTGCGCTTGTCCGGAGGGGGACATACAGGAGCAGGTGGAACACTGGCGCACGATCTGGCGCCACTTATCCCACAACCGACCAGCCCGCACCAGGCACCCAAGACGGCGCGAGCGGCCCGCTCATTCAAAGCCCAGGACCCTCACAACCGAGCAGCCCGCACACCACGACCCCTGAGACGACGCGACCAGCCCGCGCATCAAGGCCCTTGAAACGACCCGAGCGGCCCGCATATCAACCCCGACCGCCCCGCGCACCAGGGCACCTGGACGACCCGAGCAGCCTGGACATCGTGAACCCTGGGACAACCCGGGCGGCCCGCACCATGGCCCTGAGAACCGTCAGCGAAGAGCCAGCGGCGCACGCGTAGCAATCCGAAGCCCCGCTCCGCGCGTCAGAGCCCCGAGAGGCCGCGCTGAGCCGCGACCCGGGGTACCACTCCAGGAAATCGCCAAACGGCCCTGCATGGCACCTCAGAGCCGCGCGCGCATGCCTCAGGAACTCCCCTGACCTTTCACAGGGGGCTCACCAGCCACCCTGGGCACCGCGGGCGGTCTCTCCCTGGGTCCCTTGGGCGGCCTCCCAGACGCCCGCCGCGTACACAACCTCACCGGACGGCAGAACGGCTCCACGTCCTCACCGGACGGCGGAACAGCTAGGCGTCGATGTGGTCGCGGTCGACCTCGGCGGCGCTGTTGACGATGAACTCCCGCCGAGGCGCAACCTCGCTCCCCATGAGCAGGTTGAAGATGGCCTCGGCCTCCTCGACGTCCTCGATGCGGACGCGGCGCAGGACGCGGTGGCGCGGGTCCATGGTCGTCTCGGCCAGCTGGTCGGCGTCCATCTCGCCCAGACCCTTGTACCGCTGCACGGGGTCCTTCCACCGCTTGCCCCGGCGTTCGAGATCCCGCAGCACCTTCTGCAGCTCGGCGTCCGAGTAGCAGTAGATGTACTTCTCCTTGCCCCGCCCGGGGTTGGTCAGCTCGATGCGGTGCAGCGGCGGCACGGCGGCGAACACGCGCCCCGCCTCCACCATCGGCCGCATGTAGCGGTGGAAGAGGGTCAGCAGCAGGCAGCGGATGTGGGCACCGTCCACGTCGGCGTCGGCCATGAGGATGACCTTGCCGTAGCGGGCGGACTCGATGTCGAACGAGCGCCCGGACCCGGCCCCGACGACCTGGATGATGGCGGCGCACTCGGCGTTCTTGAGCATGTCGCTCACGGACGCCTTCTGGACGTTGAGGATCTTGCCCCGGATCGGCAGCAGCGCCTGGAACTCCGAGTCGCGGGCCAGCTTGGCCGTGCCAAGGGCCGAGTCACCCTCGACGATGAACAACTCGCTGCGGTCGATGCCGTCGCTGCGGCAGTCGACCAGCTTCGCCGGGAGCGCCGAGTTTTCCAGCGCGCTCTTGCGCCGCTGGTTGTCGCGGTGCTCGCGGGCCGCGATGCGGGCCTTGGCGGCGGCGACGATCTTCTCGAGCACGGCGCGCAACTGCTGCTTGAAGCCGCGCGGCGGGTTGGTGAACAGCTCCCTCAGCTCGCGGGAGACCACGTGGGAGACGATGCGGGTGGCCGCAGAGGTGCCGAGCACCTCCTTGGTCTGGCCCTCGAACTGCGGCTCCGGCACCCGGACCGTGACCACGCCGGTCAGGCCCTCGGAGATGTCGCTGTTGGTGACGGGGTCGTCGCCGTTCTTCAGCAGGCGCGTCTCGCGCAGCAGCTCGTTGACCGTGCGCACCAGGCCGCGCTCGAACCCGGTCAGGTGGGTGCCACCCTTGGGGGTGGAGATCACGTTGACGAACGAGCGGACGGTCGACTCGTAGCCCTTGCCCCAGCGGATCGCCACGTCGACGGTGAGCTCGCGCTGCACCTCGGTGGGCGTCATGTGGCCCTGGTCGTCGAGGACCGGCACGGTCTCGTGGAAGTGGCCCAGGCCCTGCAGCCGCAGCACCTCGCACACGGCCTCGTCGCGGGCCAGGAACTCGGTGAACTCGGAGATGCCGCCGTCGAAGCGGAACTCCTCCTCGGTGCGCTCCTCGTGCCTGCTGTCGAAGACGGCCAGCGTCAGGCCGGGCACCAGGAACGCGGTCTGCCGCAGGCGCACGTGGATCTCGTCGAGCGAGACCTCGGCGTCGGGCAGGAAGATCTGCTTGTCGGCCCAGAAGCGCACACGGGTGCCGGCGGGGTTCTTGGGGAGCTTGTCGCCGATGCGCAGGCCGGACTTCTTCTTGAACTTCGCGGTGGGCCCGGGGCCGTCGAAGATCCCGGGGACGCCACGGCGGAAGCTGATCTCGTGGACCTTGCCGTCGCGGTCGACCTCGACGTCCACTCGCGAGGACAGGGCGTTGACCACGGAGGCGCCGACGCCGTGCAGGCCACCGGACGCGCCGTAGGAGCCGCCGCCGAACTTGCCGCCCGCGTGCAGCTTGGTATAAACCAGCTCGACCCCGGCCAGACCGCTCTTGGGCTCGATGTCGACGGGGATGCCCCGGCCGTTGTCGCGCACCTCGATGGAACCGTCGGCGTAGAGCTCGACCTCGATGCGGTCACAATGACCCGCCAGCGCCTCGTCGACGCCGTTGTCCACGATCTCCCAGAGGCAGTGCATGAGCCCGCGGCTGTCGGTGGACCCGATGTACATACCAGGGCGCTTGCGAACTGCTTCCAGGCCCTCAAGCACCGACAGGTGACGAGCCGTGTAACCCGCCTCCACTAGCGTCACTCCAGCTCCCCTGGTCTAGGCATCGAACACGTGTGCGTAGCTTACCGTTCTTCCCACACGCGCGCGTACAAGCTTGCCATGCCGACACGTTTGCCGTTACCAACCGGCTGATCGTCATTACTTTGGGACACATTCCGCTCTGGGCGTAGAGAGGGGGCGGTTGGGAACGTCCACGTCCGGTTAGATGTTGTTCCAAGTGACTGACGCCAGATCCTCGCTTCGGCGGGGGTGACCCGAAAGGCGATACGTGACTGGAGCTCTCGCCCCCGTTAAGCCGCTGACGGCCCTCGACCGCTGCGACCGCTGCGGCGCCCAGGCCTACATTCGCGCGACCCTGCCTGTGGGTGGGGAGTTGCTGTTCTGCGCCCACCACGGGCGTCAGCACATCGCAGCGCTGCGCGAAAAGGGTGCCGACATCCTGGACGAGTCGGCTCGACTCAGCGAAACCTCTTCAATTGCCCCCAACGACGAGCGCTGACGCAGCGCCTGTCGTGCTGAGATAACCACATATAGCGACAACGCAGAACGGCGACCCCGGCACCGCCCGGGGCCGCCGTTCTGCGTTCAGTCACTCGGTTATGCCCGGAGACACGCCGTAATGCACGGAGAACGGGCTTTATACGAGCGGATCGGCCGGTGCACACGCAGACGCGCGACTTCGCAGGCAGGTCGGCCACTTCGCAGGCAGACGCGCGACTTCGCGACAGACGCGCCGCTTCACAGGCAGACGCACGACTCCACGGGCAGACGTGCGACTTCACGGGCAGGTAAGCCGCTTCACGGGCAGACGCGTGACTTGGCAGGCGGACGCGCGACTTTGCGGGACGCCAGACCCCCGCAGAGCGGCCGCCGGGACCGATATCGAAGCGGTCGTGCCCAGAAGCATCGGCCGCGCCCAAAGCGACAGCGAGGCCGGTCAGCGGACCCGGTAGTGGTACCGGTCCACGATCTCGAGTCCCTCACCACGGTAGAGAGCCTGCGCGGCCAGGTTCGGGGCCGTGGTGACCAGGTAGGCGGATTTCGCATCCGCATGCCGCACGAGCGCCCGGATGACCGCACGAGCCAGTCCCCGCCTGCGGGCCTGGGGCAGGGTGGCCATGCAGTAGATCCCAAGCGTGTCACTCTGCGAGGACGCCTCGTCCCGAGAGACACCGTACGTGCCGGCCTGGGGCACGGCCCGGCCGACGGCCAGCGCCACGCCGTCCTCCTCGAACGCCGCGTACCAGGCGGGCACCCCGGTGCAGATGCGCTCCGCCTCCTCGAACCCGGTGCCGTAACGACCGTCCACGGCCCACCACGTCTCCAGCCAGCCCTGCCACGGCCGGTCCTCGATCCTCACCTGGTACGGGGGCGGAGGGCCGGCGGGCGAGCCGGCCATGATGACGGTCGGATCGACCAGTTCATAGCCTCTCCGCTCCAGCTCCTCGTCCAGCCCGGGCGTGGCGTTCGGCCCCAGCGAGAAGACGCAACGCACCCCGCGCTCCCCGTAGAAGGCCTCCGCCGCCTCGATCGCCCCGTCCAGGTCGGCGGGCTCGTCCAGAGGGAGTACCGAGTTGGCCCGCTTGGTCACGCCACCGGCGTAACGAAGCACCCATCCGTCGTGAACGCGCTGCTCATAGGCGGGCCAGGCCTCATGGACAAGGAGGTCGAAATTCACCCGCGCAGCCTAGCCGACCTCCGAATACGCCCTCCCTCCTGCCTGCCGGGCGCCGGTTGCCGGGGCTGAAGCCTCCCCAGAACGCTTCAACAGCGTGCCGCAGGGCCGGGCCCGACGCCGGAGCGGGACTCGCCGCCATGCCGGGAGCCTGCGCCCGAGGCCGACGATTCAGCGAAGAACATGGCCCAGGGGGCGCCGTTGCGGCGGCCGGCCATGTCCACCCGGTGAGCGTCACCCTGGACAGAGCCCGGCCACGGTCGGCGGGTGGTGCCCGCTTGGGCCACCGTAAAAGATCGTGACGGGGACGGCGGGAGAGCCTCCGACCAGGAGCAATAAGGTAGGGGGTTGTGCTGATCCTGTTGCCGCCGTCCGAGGGGAAGGCGCCCGAAGGCAGCGGGCCGCCCGTCGGCGAGCTGTCCTTCCCCACCCTCGACAAGGCCCGCAAGCGCGTGCTGAACTCGCTCGTACGGGCCTCCAAGCGCCGCGACGCCCTCGACGTGCTCGGCCTCACGCCTGGGCTCGCTGGCGAGCTGGTCAAGAACGCGGCCCTCAAGACCGCCCCCACCCTGCCTGCCGCCGACCTCTACACCGGCGTCCTCTACGACAACCTCGGGCTGGGCACCCTCGACGACGAGGCGCGGAGGCGGGCGGAGGAGGCGGTGCTGATCTTCTCCGGCCTGTGGGGTGTGGTGAGAATCACAGATCTCATCCCGCCGTACCGGCTCTCGATGGGCGTCAATCTCCCGCCTCTCGGCGGGCTGGCCACGTTCTGGCGTCCGTTGATCGCCAAGGAGCTGGACAGGGTGCCGGGGCTGGTGGTGGATCTCCGTTCGGCCACGTACGCGAGCGCCTGGCAGCCTGGTGCACGGTCGGTGACGGTACGGGTGTTCCGGGACGGCAAGGTCGTCAGCCACATGGCCAAGGCGACCCGGGGCGAGATCGCCCGAGCCCTTCTGCGGCACGACACCGCCCCGGACACCCCTGATGAGCTGGCCAAGACTCTCGATGCCCTGGGCTACACCATCGACCTGGCCGAGCCCGCTCGCGCCAACCGCCCCTGGACCCTCGACGTGCACGTCACCGACCCGGCGTAAGGGGTCGCGGGACGGCTACTGCCCATCGCCCGATCGCAGGGAGCCGGTCAAGGGCGGGCCCGCCCTGGTGATGCCGCCTCTCGACGGTGACCGCCGTAGCGACGACCCTCAGGCGGGGATACGTCTCCACGAGCCGTGCCACAACGGGCGTGGGGTGGGGCGATTGGCGTGCGGTGGGGGTACTGGGACTGCTGACCGTCGCTGACGCGGGGGCATACATCCGGGCTCGGGCGAGGCGCATGCGCCTGAGCCCGGGCGTGTCGGAGGCACGCGGCGGGCTGCGGGCCACGATCGTCAGCGCAGCGCCCCGGGCGTGTCGCACGATCGCGAACTGCCCAGGCGTTTCGCACGATCACCGGCTGCCCGGGCGTGTCGCACGGCCGCGACGCTGGATATACGCGGCGCCAGCGATGCGACCGGGGGCGCCCCGTAGTGCGGTGGAGAGCGACGGGAGCGCGACAGAGCCACCCGTGGTGCAGTGGGGGCGGTGGTGACAGTGCGTCAAGCCATCGACGCTGCAGCGGCGGTCCCGTAGGGGTACGGCGGCGCGGCGATGGTGCAACTGAGGCGTTGGGGACTGCGAAAAGCCACCGACGGCGCAGCGGCGGTGCCACCGGCCGAGGGGGCGGAGGTGCAGCCGAGGTGCCAACGGCCGGTGGGGCGGTGGCGGGGGCGCAGCGGCGGTGCCAACGGCCGGTGTGGTGGAGCGGCGGCATGGGTGCAGCCGAGGTGCCAACGGCCGGGTGCAGCTGAGGTGCCAACGACGCGACGAGCGACCATGATCCAGCGGCGGTGCGGGGAGTACGGCAGAACCGTCAGCGGTCTGGCGCGGCGTGCAGCAGGGCCGTCGGTTGGGTGACGAGGCGTGCAGCAGGGCCGTCAGCTGGGTGACGGGGTGTGAGACAGGGCCGTCGGCTGGGTGGTGGGGCGTGCGGCGGAGGCGGCTGCGGTGTGGCAGACGCGGGGTGGGATGGTGGGTGGGAATGCCGCCGCCCCGCACGGAAGGACCGGGCGGGGCGGGGGATTCGTGCGTGTTAGTCCAAGTAGTCCCGGAGGACCTGGGAGCGCGAGGGGTGGCGCAGCTTGGACATGGTCTTCGACTCGATCTGGCGGATGCGCTCACGGGTGACCCCGTAAACCTTGCCGATCTCGTCCAGCGTCTTCGGCTGCCCGTCGGTGAGACCGAAGCGCATCGAGACGACGCCCGCCTCCCGCTCCGACAACGTGTCGAGAACGGAGTGCAGCTGCTCCTGGAGCAGCGTGAAGCTGACGGCGTCGGCTGGGACGATGGCCTCGGAGTCCTCGATGAGGTCGCCGAACTCGCTGTCGCCCTCCTCACCCAGCGGGGTGTGGAGAGAGATGGGCTCACGGCCGTACTTCTGGACCTCGACGACCTTCTCGGGCGTCATGTCCAGCTCGCGGGCCAGCTCTTCCGGCGTGGGCTCGCGGCCCAGGTCCTGCAGCATCTGCCGCTGGACGCGGGCCAGCTTGTTGATCACTTCGACCATGTGGACCGGGATGCGGATGGTCCGCGCCTGGTCGGCCATGGCACGCGTGATCGCCTGCCGGATCCACCACGTGGCGTAGGTGGAGAACTTGTAGCCCTTGGTGTAGTCGAACTTCTCGACGGCCCTGATCAGACCCAGGTTGCCTTCCTGGATCAGGTCGAGGAAGAGCATGCCGCGGCCGGTGTAGCGCTTGGCCAGCGAGACCACGAGCCGGAGGTTGGCCTCCAGCAGGTGGTTCTTGGCCCGGCGACCGTCCTCGGCGATCCACTCCAGCTCGGCCTTGACGTCGACCGGCAGCCCCTCGGTCTCCCCGCCGCCGAGCTGCTCCTCGGCGAACAGGCCCGCCTCGATGCGCTTGGCGAGCTCGACCTCCTGCTCGGCGTTGAGCAGGGGGACCTTGCCGATCTGCTTGAGGTAGTCCTTGACCGGGTCGGCGGTGGCGCCGGCGGCGGCCACCTGGGCGACCGGGGCGTCATCGTCGTCGTCGGACAGGATGAGGACCTCGTCCTCGGTCTTCTGGACCGCGGCGACCTCGGAAGGCTTGGGCTCGGCGTCGGACTCGTCGTCGGACTCCTCCTCACCTTCGGAGTCGGAGTCCTCGGCCACGATCTCGTCGTCCTCGACGTCGATGTCCTCGAGGTCCTCCAGCTCCACGTCGCCGTCGAGCTCGATGTCCTCGTCGTCGTCGGCGTCGGCCCGGGACTCGGGCTTCGGCTTGGTCTCGGCAGGCCCAGCGCTCTTCGGCTCGGCCTTCTTGGCGGCGGCGGGAGCCGCGGCCTTCTTCGCCGCCGGAGCGGCCTTCTTGGCAGGGGCCGCCTTCTTGGCGGCCGGCTCGGCTTCAGTGGTGCCCACGACCGCGGTCACGGTCTCGGGCTGCTGCTCTTTGGCGGCCGCTGCCGTCTTGGTCTTGACGGGGGCAGCGGTGCGGCGCTTTGCTGGACCACGAGACTTCTTCGGCGCAGCCGAATCCGCGGCGGTCACGACCACGGTCACGCCCTCTTTGCTGAGGTTCCGCAAGAACGCGGCGGCGTGCGACATGGGGATGTCCGCCTCCTCAAAGGCCTGACGGACATCCTCAGACTCGAGGAAACCCTGCGAGCGCCCACGCTCGAGCAGTCGCTGAATGACGGGCTCGTTCAGCTCTTGTGGCTTCGAGCGAGTCGAACTTGCAGGCGACACGAACACCTCTCGAACGAACGCGTGGCGACTATGGACCCAGATGCCCGCTGGGGGGCTGTTGCCTCTCTCGGAGATCGGTGAGGCCGTGCGGACCGCGACGGACCTGCACAGCATTCTGGCACGACCCCGCGCTCCGTACGGCCACCTCCCGGCGGTTGACCTCCACCCTAGGCCGACCGAGACAGTAGTGCGTACGTAAGCGGGGCACTGATACCCGAAAGCAACCGTTATGACTGTTTCATTCAGTCACTCTTCGTGGCTGGCGGGACGTGAATTGCTAGCGCGGTAACGTCATCATCCTGTTCATATCCAGACAACATCCGGTCAACCAGGAAGTCCAGCAACATGTGCGGACTACTCACAACTTCAGGCGGAGCTTCGGTCACAACACTGCAAAGGTCTGCCAATCCGGCATCCAGCCCGCGCTTCCTGTTCTCGACGAGACCGTCGGAGTAGAGCACGGCGGTATGGCCGGGCGGCACCACGAACCGGAACTGCCTGCGGCTGGTCGGCCAGCCTAGCGGAGTGCCGGGCTCGCCGTCGCACAGGATCGCCGTGCCCTGCGGCGAAACCAGGACGGGAGGCGGGTGGCCGGCCAGGGCCAGAGTGCCCTCGCCGGTGACCGGCTCCACGACCATGTACGCCAAAGTCGTGACCTGTTCTTCCTCTTCCGTGGCCTCGAAGACCCGGTCGAGCCCGGTCAGCACGGCCGCGGGCGGCGGGTTGGTCAGCGCCAGCGCCCGCATGGCGTTGCGGATGCGGCCCATGCCCGCCGCGGCCTTGACGCCCTTGCCCATGACGTCGCCGACGACCGCCGCGACCCGCCCGTCCTGCAGGACGAACGCGTCGTACCAGTCACCGCCGACCTGGACGTGGCGGCTGCCCGAGCGGAAGCGCTGGGCCAGCACCAGACCCTTGATCACGGGCAGGCGGTCGGGCAGCAGGCTGCGCTGCAGCGTCTCGGCGGTGCGGTGCTCACGCTCGAACAGCGTGGCCCGCTCGACCGCCAGCGCGCACTGGCCGGCCAGCGCCTCCAGGAAGACGCCGTCCTCCTGGGAGATCTTCACCGGCCTCGTGAAGGAGAATCGGAGCGCTCCCAGAGCCCTCCCCGCCGCCAGCAGCGGCAGGCCCACCCAGGCCCGCTCGTCGCCGTGGGTGATGAAGCCGGCCAGGATCTCCTCGTCGTCGCCCGCCTCGAGCAGCTGGGCCTTCAGCGACTCGGGCGACTCGGCGAAGACCGGACGGCGGCTGTTGACGGCCATGGTCATCACGTTGGAGTGGGACAGCGGGATCTCGTCACCCGTGATCCCGGAGGCCTCCATGATGCCCTCGCCGTTGATCAGCTTGAGCGCCGCGCGGTCGGGGTCGAGCAGCGCCACGGCCGAGCGGTCGGCGGCCAGGGCCGTGCGGCCCACGTCGATGATGACCTGCACCACCTGCTCGACCGTCAGGGCCTCGGCCAGCTGGGCGGTGGCCCCCTGGAGCCGGGCGGTGCGCAGGGCGGCGGCGCCGAGCTGGTCGGTCAGCCTGCCGCGCATCTCCTCGGCCTCGCGCTGCGGGGTGACGTCGGTGTTGGCGCCGACCCACTCGACGACCCGGCCGTGCCTGATGATCGGCACGGCCCGCACCTCGAAGTGCCGGTAGCCGCTGGCCCGGGTGCGCACGCGGTAGTTCCACTCGAACATGGTGCGCCCGCGCAGCGCCTCCCTCCAGGCCTCCTCGGTCTGCTGGCGCTCCTCGGGGTGGACGACCTCCAGCCAGCCGTTGGCGAGGTATTCCTCCAGGCCCTGGCCGGTGATGGCGCGCCACTGGGGAGCGTCCTCGACGACCGCGCCGGTGGGGGAGGTGATCCAGACGAGCTGCGACTGGGCCTCGACGAGCGAGCGGTAGCGCTCCTCGCTGCGGCGCAGCGCCTCCTCGGTCTGGCGGCTCTCGGTCACGTCGAGCCCGACGAGCGCGATGGCGCGCAGCTCGCCCGCCGCCTCGTCGTGGACCGGCGAGAACGACAGCGACCAGTGCCTGGTGTCGCCCTCCGCCGTCCGCACGCGTACGCGGCCCTCGGTGACGGGCGCGTCGGTCTCGATGACGGCCTGCACGGCGTGGGTGATGATCTGACTGAGGTCGGCGGCCAGCACCTCGACCGGCAGCCTGCCGGCCATGCGCTCGGCGGGCACGTTGACGACGTCGCTGAACACGTCGTTGACCCGCTGGATGCGGCCGTCGCCGTCGAAGAACGCGAAGGCGAACTCGGCCTCCGACAACATGCCCTTGAACAGAGCGGAGTCCGAGATGTCCACATCCGACTCCCGGGGACGGGGAACGGAGGTCTCGGCACTCATGGTCCGCACCTCCGTCGCGTGCCAGGGTCTCCCACGCGGCACATCTCCATAACTGTGTATCGGCGTAGCGCAGCTCCGGGCGACCGGATTCTGCAGTACATCATCGGCGATGGGCATGTGCGGACGGAAGCCCCTGCCGCGGCCCGGTCGCCTTTAGGGTCTACGCATCCTGTCAAAGTCGCTCCACATTGCGCAGCAAGATCAGGTTACAGCGCTCGATGGCCGGGGCCGAGACCCCGGCCCCAACTACTTCGCCGCGCGCTTCGCCTCCTGCTTGAAGGCTCGCACTCGGGCCAGGCTGTCGGCGTCGACCACGTCGGCGACCGACCGGCTCGACCCCTCCTCGCCATAGTGTCCGGCCGCTTCCCGCCAGCCCGGCGGCTGGACCTCCAACTGCTTCCCCAGCAATGCCAGAAAAATCTGGGCCTTCTGTTTGCCGTATCCCGGCAGGGCCATCAGTCGTTTCAGCAACTCTTTGCCGTCGGCGGCGTCTGCCCACAGCTTCTCCGGCTGACCGTCGTAGTGCTCGACGAAGTAGGCGGCGAGCTGCTGGACCCGGGCCGCCATGGACTTGGGGTAGCGGTGCACGGCCGGCTTCTCGGCCAGCAGCGCCGCGAACACCTCCGGGTCGTAGGAGGCGATCTCCCCGGCGGTCAGGTCGTGGCCCAGACGCTGGGAGATCGTATATGGCCCCGTGAACGCCCATTCCATGGGGATCTGCTGGTCGAGCAGCATGCCGACAAGCAGGGCGAGCGGGCTGCGGCCGAGGAGCTCGTCTGCCTCGCTCCGCTGGGCGAGCTGGATGCGCATGGAGACAGCTTCGCACGAATGGGCACCGGGTGAAGTGAACACAACCGCCGCGGAGCCTTGACAGCAGCCCGAGAAAAGGTGAAATGAGAGCGCAAGTCGCCCTGCCGACATTCCTGGGGGTTTGCCCCCTGGTCTCCAGAGGAATCTCACTTCTATGCTCGCTCTGGCCACACGGTTCCTGCGGGAGCCGGTCAGTCTCAGGCTGGCCGAAGAGTTCCTGACCGTGCCCGTGGACACGATCGACCGCTGCGTGGCCGACGTGTGCGCGTGTGCGCAGCATCTCGGCGTCTCGGCGACGCCGGAGATCGTGGAGCGCATCGCTCGCGAGCATCTGCTCGCGATCGTCAACTCAGCGCCTCCGCCCCGAAGTTCCCGGTAGACAAACAAAAGCCCGGAAGTCGAGTTAAGTCCCATCCAGAAGTCCCCGATAACATCGGGGTCACCAGGCCGAGTTCTCCGCACCGTTTGCGCCTGGAATACGAGAGAGTGAGGGTGTGCGCCGACACCGACGAGATCCCCGGGAGAGCACCCCGCCAGACGACGTGTTCAAGGAGATGGTGCAGGCGGCTCGCGAGCTGCTCGCCGTACGCACCCCTCTGGACGCGGAGCTGATGGTCTCCGACATGATCGGGGCCTGGTGGGGCAGGCGGGTCAGGGGCGGCGACGTGGAGCAGGTGCTCGGGGAGGGACTGGTCGACTACGCCGCCAAGGCCGGCACGCCGGCCTCGCTGACGCTGCTCATCTGCCTGGCCTATCTGGGCACGGCCCGCCAGGGCGCCAAGGCCGAGGGCGCGGCGCTGGCCATGATGGAGTCGGGGGTGGCCAGGCCTGGCTGGGCCGACCGGGTGGGCGCGGTCAAGCCGGCGGGCTGTTACGTCTCCCGCGACTCCTACGGCGACCAGGACACGGTGATCTGCACCTTCGCCTACCGCTGGGACGAGGGCTCGCTGCCCGTCGACCGGCACGCTCTCGTCATGGTGGTCGACTACAACATGAGCGGCATGGCCCGGGACGCCTGGGTGTCCTCGCAGGTCGACAAGCTGCTGGAGCAGGCCAGGGCCGAGGCGGCGGGCAATCCGCTGCTGCTGTTCGAGGAGATCGAGCCCGAGCAGGCCAGGGCGCTGCTGGAGTCGGCCATGAAGGCCACCAGGGAGCCGAAGACGCCGCCGCCGGTGAGCGACAGCTACAGCGCCTACCACGCCTTCGCCCGCGCCAGGCTCAAGGCGCTGCCTCCCGGGCGCAAGCGGCCTGCGCCGCGGCACACCGAGGCCCCGTACAGCAGGGAGCGGCGGGCCATGCTGGCGGCGGAGTTCCTGGCGTCCGACGCGGCCGAGCACCTGTCCGACCCGTCGGCGGCCTCGCGCTGCGCCGACCACATCATCGACTACGGCTGCGACCAGGACTTCAACCGTCCGCTGCGGGTCAGCCCGACCAAATGTGAAACGTTCCTGCTCGACTGGCTGCCGCGCAAGGTGATGCTGAGCGTGGCCGAGCAGGAGGCGATGCCGCACGTGCTGTCGGCGTGGGTGCGCTTCGCCGCCCACCGCACGGGCCTGCCGGAGCAGGGGCTCAAGGCCACGCTGGACGCGGTGTGGGAGGCGATCGGCAAGTTCCCCGAGGCGTACCGGGACCCGACGTCCTTCGGGCTCGACCGGCCGCTGCTGGAGCGGCTGCTGCCGGACGGCGACCTGTCGGCGCTGGCCAGGCGGGTCTTCGCGTTCCCGTACCTGCAGGGCGTGCACAACGGGATCGAGCTCGACAAGCTCAACCCCGCCGACCAGGCGGACCGGCGTACGCTGCTCGAGATCGACCACGGCGACGCGATCGACCAGGAGCACCTGGCCTGGCACGAGGAGATCGCCACCCGGCTGTGGGAGGGCGACCCGCCGCAGCTGTGGGAGGCCGCGCAGCGCCTGCTCGACCTCGGCCACGACCGCCACGACGTGCTCCACGTGCTGATCGAGATCGCCGAGCGGATCGGCGGCGACCCCGACGAGCTGGCGGCGGCGCTGGACGACATCGCCGACATCCCGGACGAGTTCTAGGAACGGTCCCCGCGACGGACCGCCGGACGCGGACCGCCGTAGAATTTTCTTCTATGGCGATGTACACCCGCTTGACCGAAGGGCGTTATCGGTCGTCCGAGCACACGCAGGGTCCGTGGGACCCGCGCACCCAGCACATGGGCCCGGTCACCGCCCTGATCGTCCACGAGCTGGCCCAGACCGCGCCGCGCCCGGGCCTGGAACTGTCCAAGCTCGTGGTGGACGTGTTCGCCCCCGTGCCCGTGGCCGAGCTGGAGATCGCCACCGACGTGACCCGCGACGGCAAGCGCGTGCAGTGCCTGTCGGCCAGCGTCTCGTCCGGCGGCCGCGCGTACGCCAGGGCGAGCGCCTGGCGCATCCGTACGGCCGACACGCCCGCCTCGCCGGTCCCCGGGCCGCCGGGGCCGGTCCCGCCGCCCTCGGAGGAGGTCGCCGGCTCGTGGCTCGGCTCGGGATTCGGGTACGGCCGCGCGCTCGACTGGCGTTTCGCCGAAGGCGGCCCCATGCGGCCCGGCCCCGCCACGGTCTGGGGCCGGTTCACGGTGCCGCTGGTCGAGGGCGAGGAGTTCACCCCGATGGAGCGCCTGGCCGCCTTCGCCGACAGCGGCAACGGCGTCAGCGCCGCCCTCGGCTTCGACACGCACGTGTTCGTGAACGTGGACCTGACCATCTCGCTGTTCCGCGCCCCCGAAGGCGAATGGATCTGCATGGACGCCGCCACGGTCGTCGGCCCGTCCGGCAGGGGCCTGACCCGGTCCACCCTGTACGACGGCACAGGTGAAGTCGGTACGGCGATCCAGACGTTGTTCGTCGCACCGAGATAGGCGCCGAGATAGCCTCTACTGCCATGGTGATCGACCTCAACGCCGACCTGGGTGAAGGGTTCGGCGTCTGGCGGCTCGGCGACGACCTCGCCCTGCTCGACATCGTCACGAGCGCCAATGTGGCCTGCGGTTTCCACGCGGGCGACCCCGTGACGATCAGACGCACGTGCGCGGCGGCCGTCGACCGCGGGGTGACGATCGGCGCGCAGGTGTCCTACCGCGACCTGGCCCACTTCGGGCGCAGGGAGATGGACACCGAGCCGGAGGAGCTGTGCGCCGAGGTGCTGTACCAGCTCGCGGCCGTCGACGGCATCGCCAAAGCCATGGGCGGCCGGGTCTCGTACATCAAGCCGCACGGCGCGCTCTACAACCGGATCTGCCGCGACGAGGTGCAGGCGGCGGCGGTGATCGACGCGGTGGCCGACTACGACCCCTCGCTGCCGGTGCTCACGCTGCCCGGTTCGGTGGTGCACGCGGTGGCGGCCGCCGCGGGCGTCCCGACCGTGAACGAGGCGTTCGCCGACCGCGCGTACACCCCCGAGGGGACTCTGGTGTCGCGCAGGGAGCCGGGCGCGGTCATCCACGACCCCGCCGCGGTGGCCGACCGAGCGTGCCGGATGGCCGTGCACGGCTCCGTGACGGCCATCGACGGCAGTTCTGTCCCGGTTTCGGCACGTTCCATTTGCGTGCACGGCGACACGCCTGACGCCGTCCGGCTGGCGCAGGGAGTGCGGGACGCGTTGCTGGCGGCCGGAGTGGTCCTGCAGGCGTTCGCGTGATCCGGGCGGCCGGGGAGCACGGGCTGCTCGTGGAGACCGGCTCGCTGGAGCTGTCTCACCGGCTGGACGCGGCGCTGCGGGCCGATCTGCCGGCCGGGGTGGTGGAGATCGTGCCGGGGCCGGAGACGGTGCTCGTGGTGGCTCCTGGGGCGGATCAGGCGCGGCTGCGGGCGGTTCTGGCGGACGTCGTCGGCCGCGAACGGGACAGGGCCGGTGTACGGGCGGCCGAGGGGGAGGTCGTGACGATTCCCGTCGTCTATGACGGGGCGGATCTCGATTCCGTGGCGGCACTGGCCGGGATCCCGGTGGACGAGGTGGTCTCCCGGCACGCGGGGCGGGAGCTGGTGGTGGGCTGGCTGGGGTTCGCCCCGGGGTTCGCCTATCTCACGGGGCTGGATCCGGTGCTGGAGACGCCCAGGCTCGACACGCCGCGCACGTCGGTGCCGGCCGGGTCGGTGGCGGTGGCGGGGCCGTACTCGGCGGTCTACCCGAGCGCCTCGCCGGGCGGGTGGCGGCTGATCGGGCGCACCTCCGTGCGGGTGTGGGACGTGACGGCCGACCCACCCTCGCTCTTCAGGCCGGGCGTGCGCGTACGGTTTCAACCCACATGATCGAGGTGATGGCGGCCGGGCCGTACGCGACCGTCCAGGATCTGGGGCGGCCGGGCCTCGCCCACCTGGGGGTGCCCCGCTCGGGGGCGGCCGACGCGCCGAGCCTGCGGCTGGCCAACAGGCTCGTGGGCAACCCGGAGGGGCTGGCGGGGATCGAGCTGACGTTCGGCATGGCGCGGCTGCTGTTCCACGACGGGGCATGGGTGGCGCTGGCGGGCGCGCCCGTGGACAGCGCGGCGGGGATGGGGTCGCCGTACTGGGTCGCGAAGGGCACGGAGCTGCGGCTGGGCATGCCGGACTGGGGGCTGCGCACTTATGTGGCCGTGCGCGGCGGGATCGCGGTGGAGCCGGTGCTCGGCAGCCGCTCCACCGACTCGCTGTCCGGGCTCGGCCCGGAGCCGCTGCGGGCGGGCACGCTGCTGCCCGTCGGGCGGCCCGAAGGCGTGATCTCCGTCGACCTGGCGCCGCCGCCCGGGCCCCGGCCCGCCGTGCTGCGGGTGACGCCGGGGCCGCGGGACGACTGGTTCGTGCCGGACGCGCTGGCCGAGCTGTGCGCGCGGCCGTACTCGGTGAGCCAGGACAGCAACCGCGTCGGGGTACGGCTGAGCGGCGCCGAGCTGGTCAGGGCCAAGGAGGGCGAGCTGCCGAGCGAGGGGATGGTCACCGGGGCGATCCAGGTGCCGCCGAGCGGGCAGCCGATCGTCTTCCTCGCCGACCACCCGCCGACGGGCGGCTACCCGGTGATCGGCGTCGTACGCGAGGCGGACCTGCCGGTCGCCGCCCAGCTGCGGCCGGGCGACGAGGTGCGGTTCACAGTTCGACCTGGCCGGTGACGCAGGTCAGCACGGAGCCGCCCACCCACACGTCACCCTCGGCGTCGGTGGAGATGTGCACCCGGCCCGAGAAGCCCAGCACCGTGCCCTGTCTGGCCACGTACGGGGCCTTGGCCCGGCCCGAGCGCAGCAGCCACTGGGCCATGGAGGCGTTGAGGCTGCCCGTCACCGGGTCCTCGATGGTGGAGCCGTGCGCGTGCGTGAACGCCCGCACCTCGAAGTCGTACGGCGCCCCCTCGGGGTAGGGGCCCGCCACGCCCACGTAGTTGGGGACGAGGCCCGGGCGCAGCGCGAGCACGGACTCGGCGTCCGCGAGCAGCACCGCGATCCAGCCGGGGCCGTTGTCGGCCCACTCCATGTCCACGATGTCGGCCCGCCCGATCCCGAGGGATTCGGCGATCCGCCCGGCCAGCGGCTCCTCCACGGGGCCCGACCGCACGAGGGGCGGCGCGTGGAAGGCCAGCCCGTCGCCGCTCCTGCGTACCCGTACCAGCCCGGCCGCGCACTCCTGGACGATCTCGCCCTCCTGGTGCGGCACTCCCCCGGCCTCCAGCCAGGCGTGGCAGGTGCCGAGGGTCGGGTGCCCGGCGAAGGGCAGCTCCACGGACGCGGTGAAGATCCGTACCCGGTAGTCGGCCTCGGGTGTGGTCGGCGGCAGCAGGAAGGTGGTCTCGGCCAGGTTCGTCCAGGTGGCGAACCGCTGCATCTCCTCGGTCGTCAGCCCCTGGCCGTCGAGCACGACCGCGAGCGCGTTCCCGTGGTACGGGGTGGTGGTGAAGACGTCAACCTCGGTGAAAGGGCGCAACATAATTCGGAGTCTCGCAGACAGGTCTTTTCCCGTTAACACGCCACCAGCAGACTGGACGGTGTGGCGGACTTTGATGTTGTGGTCCTGGGTTCCGGGCCAGGTGGACAGAAGGCCGCGATCGCGGCGGCGAAGCTCGGCAAGCGTGTCGCCGTGGTCGAGAAACGACACATGCTCGGCGGCGTGTGCATCAACACGGGGACGATCCCCTCCAAAACCCTCAGGGAGGCCGTCCTCTATCTCACAGGGCTCAACCAGCGGGAGCTGTACGGCGCCAGCTACCGCGTCAAGGACGAGATCACGGTCACCGACCTCGGGATGCGCACCCAGCACGTGATCGGCCGCGAGATCCAGGTGATCCGCAGCCAGCTCGCCCGCAACCACGTGACGGTGCTGCAGGGCACCGGCCGGTTCCTGGACGCGCACACGATCGGGATCACGCACGAGGAGGGCAAGTCCGAGGAGACGAAGATCACCGCCGAGAAGGTCGTGATCGCCACCGGCACCTCGCCCGCCCGTCCGGACAGCGTCGAGTTCGACGACAGGACGATCATCGACTCCGACGCGATCCTGCACCTCGACCGGATCCCCGAGACCCTGGTCGTGGTGGGGGCCGGGGTCATCGGCATCGAGTACGCCTCCATGTTCGCCGCCCTCGGCACCAAGGTGACGGTGATCGAGCGGCGCGAGCGCATGCTGGAGTTCTGCGACCTGGAGATCGTCGAGGCGCTGAAGTACCACCTGCGCGACCTGGCCGTGACGTTCCGCTTCGGGGAGAACGTGGCCGCCGTCGAGCGCCGCCCCGGCGGGGCGCTGACCCTGCTGGAGAGCGGCAAGAAGATCCCCGCCGACTGCGTCATGTACTCGGCCGGGCGCCAGGGCAAGACCGCCGAGCTGTGCCTGGAGGCCGCCGGCCTGGCCGCCGACGCCCGCGGCCGCATCTCGGTGGACTCCAACTACGCCACCGAGGTGTCGCACATCTACGCCGTGGGCGACGTGATCGGCTTCCCCGCGCTGGCGGCCACCTCCATGGAGCAGGGGCGGGTGGCCGCGCAGCACGCGTGCGGGGAGCCGGTCGAGGACGCCCGCGAGCTGCCGCCCATCGGGATCTACACCATTCCCGAGATCAGCTTCGTCGGCCGGTCGGAGGACGAGCTGACCCGGGACAAGGTGCCGTTCGAGGTGGGCATCTCGCGGTACCGGGAGCTGGCCAGGGGGCAGATCATCGGCGACTCGTACGGGATGCTCAAGCTCCTCGTCTCCCCCGAGGACCGGCGGCTGCTCGGCGTCCACGTGTTCGGCACGGGGGCGACGGAGCTCGTGCACATCGGGCAGACGGTCATGGGGTGCGGCGGGACGATCGACTACCTGGTCAACGCCGTGTTCAACTATCCGACGCTGGCCGAGTCGTACAAGGTGGCCGCGCTGGACGCGATGAACAAGATGCGGGTGGTCGCCCGCCTCACCGCCGGCATGTGATCACGACAGCGTCCACTTCTGGTTGGCGGCGCCCGTGCAGGTCCAGATCTGCAGCCGGGTGCCGTCGGCGCTGGAGTTGCCGGTGACGTCGGCGCACTTGTTCGCGGCGGGGTTCACCAGGTCGCGGCCCGAGGTGTAGGTCCACTGCTGGTTGGCGCCGCCCGAACACGACCACAGCTGGAGCTTGCTACCGTCGGCGGTGCCGCGGTCGACCACGTCGAGGCACTTGCCGAGCGCGCGCAGCGTGCCGTCGCCCGGGCGGGTCCACTGCTGGGCGGCGGTGCCGTTGCAGGTGTAGAGCTGCACGGCCGCGCCGTCCGCGCTGCTGCCGCCGGCCACGTCGACGCACTTGCCGCCCAGGCCGGTGATCGCGCCGGCCGGGTTGCCGCCCGGCGTGCCCGACCAGGTGAAGGTCGCGGTGGTACGGGCGGGCAGCGTGTACACGAACGACTGGTTGCCCCAGTTGACCCTGACCGACTGGGCCGAGGTGCCGCCGTTGTGGGCGATCAGGGCCTTGGAGCCGTCGGGGTTGCGCCAGGCGACGTTCTGCACCGTGGAGTTGGCGGTCGAGTCGATCCGGTACGCGCCAGGTCTGACGAACTTGGTGAGGTGGCCGGTCGTGTAGTACTCGATCGTGTAGTCCACCTGGCCGGCGCGCGAGCCGCCCTCCTGGACCGTGATCAGGCCGGTGCAGGTGCCGCAGCCGCCGTTGTGCGGGCCCATCTGCTGGTTGAGCGCCAGGCTCCACTTGACCAGGCTGCGGCTCCAGTTGCGGGTGTAGTTCACGATGTCGGCCATGTCCTCGTTGTGCTGGTTGCCGATCCAGGTGCCGCCGGAGTGCTCGGTGCTGAACTGGGGCACCGACGGATACTGGTCGTGCACCTGCGAGCCGACCGCCGGGTCGCCGAAGTAGCCGTGCCAGGCGATGCCGCCGAACAGCGGGTCGTTCCGCAGCGCCGCGTCGGCCAGGATGGGGCCGCCGATCTGGCCGTAGTCGCCGTAGTTCCAGTCGTGTACGAGCACCTTCGTGGTGATGCCGGCGGCCCGGAAGGCCGGGTACACGAAGTTCTTGGTCAGCTCGATGAGGCCGGAGGAGTTCCAGTTCATGCCGGGGTAGTTCATGGCGGTCGGGTTGGACGCCTGGCAGCAGTTGGGCTCGTTCTGGACGGAGATGTAGTTCACCGGGACCCCGGCGGCCTGGTAGCTCTGGACGTACTTGACGAAGTACTGGGCGTACGTGGCGTAGTACTGCGACTTCAGCCAGCCCATCTGGTCCATCCGGCCGTTGTCCTTCATCCAGCCGGGCGCGCTCCACGGCACGCCCTTGACCCGCAGCTCCGGGTTGAGCTGCTTGGCCTGGACGGTCAGCAGGCGGACGTTGGTGTCGTAGCCGTTGGCGCCGAAGTCGTTGAGATCGCAGCAGGTGTCGTCGAGCGAGACCATGCCGGGGCGCGACAGGTCGGAGGCGCCGATCGGGTTGCGGACGAACGACAGGCCGATCCCGTCCGTGGGCG
This sequence comes from Nonomuraea sp. NPDC049625, assembly GCF_040675285.1. Taxonomy (NCBI): domain Bacteria; kingdom Bacillati; phylum Actinomycetota; class Actinomycetes; order Streptosporangiales; family Streptosporangiaceae; genus Nonomuraea; species Nonomuraea sp. NPDC049625. Next base: position 852,590 of record NZ_JBFAOQ010000003.1, read on the forward strand.
AGAACAGCTTGCGCATGGTCGCGTCCCGCGTGGCCGCGCTGACCGGGCCGCCGCGCAGCAGGTACGCGGTCGTGTCGGTGATCGACGCGCCGCCGCCCTCGAACTGCTGGTACGTGGTGCCCTCGTTGACGGTGATCGTCTGGTTGGCGCTGCCGCCGGCGGAGCCGAAGGCGATCGGGGTCTGTTGCGCGAGGCCGCGGGTGACGTTCCGGCCTCCGGAGTCCGAGGTGGTGGTGAGCCAGACGTTCACCGTCTCGCCGGCGGCGTACGCCGGGACGGGCACGGCCAGCGCCAGCACGGCCGCGCAGACAAGCGTGAGTATTCGGGACACGGCGTTGTTTCCCTTCCGGGCGGGGGGTGATGTCCATGTAACAAATGAAACAATAAAGAAACTTTCTTTTAGGTGACCACGGGTCATGGGCAGCGTCAAGGCCCATTTGTGGCTATGAAACAAATGAAACGATCAGGCGGGGCCGGTGGAGCCGCGGACGATCAGCTCGGTCTCGAGCGAGACGTGCAGCGCCTCCACCGTGTGGCGGCTCAGCAGCCGCATCAGCAGCGTGACCGCCATCCGGCCCATCTCCTGCAGGGGCTGGCGCACCGTGGTGAGGGCGGGCGAGGTGGCCCTGCTGACGTCGATGTCGTCGAAGCCCGCCACCGACAGGTCGCCCGGAACGCTCAGCCCGCGCTCGGCCGCCGCCCACAGCGCTCCGACGGCCATCTTGTCGTTGAACGCCACCAGCGCCGTCGGCCGCTCCGGCAGGTCGAGCAGCTCGCAGGCCGCCAGGTAGCCGTACTCGGTGCTCGGCTCCGGCACGCTGCGCAGCAGCTCGGGCTCGGGCAGCACCCCGGCGTCCGCCAGCGAGGCCGTGTAACCCGCGAGCCTGGCCTCGCTCGGCAGCCACTCCACCGGGCCGCCGATGATCCCGACCCGGCGGTGGCCCAGCCCGACCACGTGCGCCATCAGCTTGCGCCCGCCCGCGAAGTGAGCGGCCGAGACCGCCGCGATGTCCTTGGGGGGCGGGGTCCGCGGGTCGATCACCACGAAGGGGAAGCCGCTGTCGCGCAGGCGTACCAGCTCGTCGCCCGGCTCCGGGGGCAGGACGAGGATCGCGCCGGCCACGCCCTGCCTGCCGGGCAGCCCGGCGAGCACCGGGGCGTCCTGGGCGGCCTCGCCCGCGCCGAGGATCATCTGCCTTCCGTGCAGCTCGATGGTCTCCCCCACCGAGGAGACGATGAGCCCGAAATAGTCGGTCAGCACGTACGGGCAGCGCACGTACACGGCGCCGGCCGACGGGTCGTGGATCGTGCGCGGCCGCGGCGCCTGGTCGCCGAGGCGCCCGACGGCGCGCAGCACCAGCTCCCGGGTGTGCGGGGCGACGTTGGCCTGGCCGTTGAGCACGCGGGAGACCGTGGCGATGGACAGCCCCGTCTCCGCCGCGACGTCACGCACCGTCGCGCGCGCCCTGCCGGACCTGGCCGCCATCCACGCCCCTCGCTCCGCCCTGCCGCCAGAATAGCCGGGGCGGTCACGGCCTGGCCGAGGTGGCCGCCTCCCATGTGCGGAGGTAGGACTCGGCGCCGGCCGCCATGTCCCGGACGATCTCGTCGCCGGCGATGATCCGCATGTCCTCGATCCAGTCGGGCACCAGGCCGTAGTTGGCGACGCCGTCCGTGTTGACGTCCCACACCCGCTGGCCGGTGCGCAGCCGGTCCAGGAGCACGCTGCCGTCGTACGACCTGAACGGGTACGTCACCCCGTTGGCGCCCGCCCGCGGGGCCGGCAGCCTGCCCATGCCGTTGACGTCGAGCCCGTAGCCGTAGCCGGCGACCTGGTGCGCCTGCCTGGAGGGTCTGGTGCGGGCCCACTCGGCGACGAAGTGCTCCGCGTCGTGGCCGTACTGCGTGATCATGCCGCCGAGGGCGTAGATGCGGTCGAAGTAGAGCGGGTCGGCCCAGCTGTGGGAGGAGATCACGCCCGGGTAGCGGGCGGCTTCGAGCAGGTCGAGCGTGCGGTCGGCGGCCTTGACGCTCATGTGGTCGAGCTCGATCAGCATGCCGCGGCGGATCATGCCCTGGACCATGTACTCGCCCAGCGCGGTCAGGCCCCTGGTGTTGCAGTGCGGGGCGGGGGGATAGACCGGCAGCGAGATCCCGGGAGGCAGCAGGCCCGCGATCGGGTCGGGCAGGACGCCGCCCGGGTCGATCGGGTTGTCGTGCTCGGGGGTCGTACAGGTGCGGGCCTGCCAGAAGGAGCCGGTGCCGAGGAAGTTGCCCAGGTTGACGATCGCGCCCTGGGTGCCGGAGTCGAACCGCACGCCGCACAGGGCGTTGTCGTACTTGTGGCAGACGAACATGCTGCGTACGCCCAGCGCGTACATCTCGTCCAGGCCCCGGTCGATCTGCGCCCTGGTGCACTGGGGGATGCCCAGGATCTGGCGGCAGCCGAACGGCTCGGAGGTCTCGATCCCCAGGACCACGGCCAGCTTGCCGGCCTGGATGACCTGCCGGGCCTCGGCCGGATCGGCCACGATCCGGAACCAGCCTTTGCCCGGCCCGCCCTGCTCGGCGTCGATGTGGTCCTGCAGCTCCCTCGCCCGCTGGGCCTGGAGCCTGATGATGGTCATCTCGTCGCACGAGTTCTTCTTCAGGGGGTAGATCGCGCACAGCTGGCGGTTGGCCACCAGGTCGTTCACCAGGATCCGCAGTCCGCCCCGCCAGGCGCGCTCGACCCAGGTGTAGTAGGCCTGCTGGTGGGTCAGCGAGTCGTTCGCCGGCCAGTCCCTGAACGTGGGCCAGCCGACGGGGTCGTGGGTGCCGGTGACCGTGCCCTTGCGGGTGAAGTTCTCGAACCAGGCCAGTTCGCCGTTGGGGTAGTGGTCGGGGCAGTCGGTCAGCGCCTTGGCGATGCCGTCGGGGTCGAACGGCTTGCCGCACATGAGCCGGCCGCCGAACGCCTCGTAGGAGAAGAGGTGGCTGTGGGCGTCGATGAAACCGCTGACCTGGGCTGCCGTGGTGGTGGTGGTCTTGGCGGTGGCCGTGGCCTGGGGGATCACCAGGGTGCCGGCGAGGAGGAGCACGAGGACGATCAACCGGTGGGCTGAGCGGCGCGGCATGGGGCACCTCACGGGGCTGGGGGTACCGGGGGCTCGCCCACCAGCATCCGCCGCGTCCGCGTGACCAGCAAGACCCAAACATGAGCCCATCTCACATGCCACGCACCCCCGGACGGCCCCGGCCCACCGCCCGCCGCGAGGGCCTCCAGGCGGAGGTGACGCGCGGCCTCCGCCTCACCCGGCGCCGGGTCGGCGAGGCGGGGTGCGGCGGAGCTCGGCGCAACGCGGTCGGCGGCCAGGCGATCCGACCGCGAGACGGCGCACGCGAGACGGCGCGACGGGTCAGCCGGAGGACGCGCGAGACGGCGGGACGGTCAGTCGGAGGGTGGGCGGCGGGTGCGGGCGGTGGGTTTCTTGCGGCCGGCGACCAGGGTGTCGCCCGGGGCCGGTGCGGGGTCCTCCGCGCGGCTCGTCTCCCCGCTCTTGGCGCGCGGCCGGGGATGGGGCGCCGTGTCCTCCGTGGCGGCGGTGTCCTTGGGCTCGTCCTTCGCCTCCGGCTCCGGAGCCGGTGATTTGTCGGGTCCCCGGAGTGAGGCGATGACGCGGTCCGCCTCCGTGTCGGCCGCGAACTCGTTCGCCGCCTCCGACTCCCTCCGCCTGATCACCACCATGTGGTCCACCGACACCCGTCCCGCGCCCACCACGGCGAGCAGGAGGGAGGCGGCGCCCAGGAGGATGAGCTCGTTCAGGCTGATGGGGTTGAGCGGCGGGGCCACCACGAAGACCCCCAGCGCCTCGGCGAAGAGGATCAGGCCCGTGACCGAGACGGCCAGGCCCGCGATCAGCAGCGCGCCGCCGATGAGCTCGGTGAGCATGGTCACCGTGGCCCAGGCGCCGGGTGCGGGAGCGCCCTGCGCGAGAAACTTCGCCCCGGTGGCCTTCAGCCCGTCTTCCAGCTTGGTCCAGCCGTTCGCGAAGAAGATGCCGCCCACGCCGACGCGGGCGACTAAAGCAGCAAGATCACGAAGGGCCTGTTTCACGGTAGTTGTCTGCCCTAATCGGGACATGGCACACCTCAATCACGGCTGAGCAGCGTGGCCACCGCGACGGCGGTCAGGCTGAGCAGGACGACGCTCACGACCACGGTCGTGTGCAGGGCGTTCACGAAGGCCCATCGGGCCGCGTCGAGCAGGGCGCCGCCCGCGCTGCCGCCCACCTCGTGCGCGACGTGCGCCGCGCCCGCGAGCGACTGCCTGGCCTTGTCCATGCCGCTGGCGGACACGCCGGGCACCGAGTGCAGGCCGGGGGCGTACACGACGGCGGTGATCGTGCCGAGCACGGCCACTCCCAGGCCGGCGCCCAGTTCGTACGCGGTCTCCTCGATGGCCGCGGCCCCGCCCGCCTGGGACTCCGACGCCGCGGACATGATCGTGTCGGAGGCGGCCAGCAGCGCGACCTGGACCCCGAACCCGATGCCCACGAAGCAGAACGCCAGCATCACGGGATGACCCTCGACGCCCCAGGAGAGCGTGGGGGTGAGGGAGAGCGCGACGAGCCCGAGCCCGCCGCTCATCGTGGTCCGCATGCCGATGCGCGGCAGGATGTGGGCGGCGGCGAGCCCGCCGGAGATGGCCGAGATCACCAGCGGCAACATCCGGATCGCCGCGCGCAGCGGGCTGTCGCCGAGCACGAGCTGCAGGTATTGGGCGAGCATGAGCTGCAGGCCCACCAGCGCGAACACGCCGAGCAGCACGCCGGCCACCCCGGTCGTGAACTCGCGCCGCCGGAACAGCCCGACCTCCAGCAGCGGGTGGCGCAGGCGCGTCTGGCGGCGTACGAACAGGAAGAGCAGCCCCAGCCCGGCCAGGAACACCAGCACCGACGCCCACAGCGGCATCAGGCTGCCCGAGCCCGCCTCCTTCAGCCCGAACGCCAGCGCCAGGATGCCGAGCACCGACAGCACCGCGCTCGCGCCGTCCCATCCCCTGTCCTTGCGCCCCGGCGAGTCCGGCAGCAGGCGGACGGCGGCGGGGATCAGCGCGAGCAGGATCGGCACATTAATCAGGAAGACGGCGCCCCACCAGATGCCGACGAGCACGCCGCCGATGAGCGGGCCGACGGCCGCGCCGGCCGCCGCCACCGCGCTCCAGACGCCCAGCGCGATGGCGCGCTCGCGCCTGTCGGTGAAGATCTGGCGGATCAGGGACAGCGTGGCCGGCATGATCATCGCTCCGCCGATGCCGAGCAGCGCCCTGGCCAGGATCAGGGTCAGCGGCGTCGGGGCGAACGCGGCCCCGGCCGAGGCCAGCCCGAACAGTACGTAGCCGCACAGCACCAGCCGTTTGCGCCCGTACCGGTCGCCGAGCGTGCCGAACATGATCAGCAGCGGCGCGACCACCAGCGAATAGATGTCGATGATCCACAGCAGTTGCACCGCGGACGGCTCCAGCGCGGCAGTGAGCGCGGGCACCGCGATGTGCAGGACGGTCGCGTCGACGGTGATCAGCAGCAGGCTCACGCAGAGCAGCACGAGAATGGACCAGCGGCGGTCCCCGTGCTCCCGATCGGCAGTCCGTACGAGGGGTGCGGCCTGTATGACGGTCATGGGCCTCCTTGCAGGCCGATCCGTTGACAGGGCCCGCACGTGCTCTTTGGTCGGCGGCGGGAGCCCGGCTCGACGCTCGCTCCTCCCGAGCTCCTCCGCCTCGACTCCTCGCACTCCGGCTTGCGTCGCAGCTTAGGGCATGTCCAGCACTTGTCATAGCAGTATCGACTGATCCACAGATGCCCCGTTACCTCTCTAGAGAGATACAGCCATATGTCGGCATCTATCCAGGGTTCGCCCTCGACCCGATCATGGAGACCGTGGGGAGCGACGAAAGTGACAGAAATGGCGATATTTCCGACCGATCCTCACGTGAATGGTGTGACGAGGCCCTGACCAGGCTGAACGCCGGCCGCCCCGAGTCCGCGCTCGACGCCGCCCGCCGCGCGGCCGAGCTGGATCCGGGCGCGGAATGGGCGTACCGGCTCATCAGCCTCGCCCACGAACGGCTGGGCCGCGACGCCGACGCGCTGCCCGCCGCCGAGCATGCCGTGGAGCTGGCCCGCGGCTCCTGGCCGGCCCGCCTGCGCCTGGCCGCGATCCTGCGGCGCTCCCCTGGCCGCTCGCGGGAGGCGGTGGAGCACGCCACGCTGGCAGGGAAGTTCGCGCCGGAGCGGCCCGATCCCGAGGTCATGCTGGGCGACCTGGCCCTGCTGGGCGGCGACCACACCGGCGCCGAGCGGTCGTACCGGGCCGCGCTCGCCGCCGACCCCGCGAACCCCCAGGCCCGCATGAACCTCGGCCTGTCCCTGCTGCGCTGGGACCGCCCCCGCCCGCACCACGACCCCGCCTGGCCGGTCGACCCGCGCGAGACGGGCCGGGTCAGGCGGGCGCTCGAGGTCTGGTCCCGCCAGGCCCGCCTGCTGGTCGCGCTCGCCACGCTCGCGATCGCCGGGGCCGCGCTCCTCCTCGACCGGGACACCCAGCTCGGCGGGTTCGCCGTGCTGGTGCTCCTGGCGCCGCTCACGGTCAGGCAGGCGCGGCGGGTGGGGCTGTGGTCGTACGTGCCCGCGATGCTCTGCCGGGATCCCTGGCTCGGCGCGGCGGTGGTGTCGGCGGCCGTGTCGGTGGTCGCGTTCGCCGCCTGGCTGCTTCTGGGGGCGGTGCCATCCGTTCCGTCCGCGCTCGACCCGGTCTGGGCGGGGCTGGCGGGCATCGTGGTCCTGGGCTGGCCCGCGCTGGCGGCCGTACGGGCGCTGGCCGAGACGTGGCGCGGCCGCCCGCTCCTGGCGCTGGCCGAGACCACGCGCGCCCGGGAGGCCCGGGAGCACGCCCACGCGGCGCAGATCGACCGCACCGCCCGCAGGAACGCCGGCGTCCTGCTCTGGATCCTGCTCGGCAGGACCTGGTCCGTGCTGGTCCCGCTGGTGGGCGGGGCGCTCGCGGTGGAGCCCAGGGCCGCCGTCGCCGCCGTGGCGGTGCCGTACCCGATGGTGCGCGGCTACCTGCGCGCCCGTCACAGCGGCGACCGGTGGCTGCCCACCGCGACCGCGCTCGTCGTCCTGGCCGCGGCCTCCTGCGCGGCGGGCGGGCTGCTGGAGGCCTGGCGGGCCGAGCCGGCGGCGACGTGGGCGTGGCGGCTCGGGCTGGGCGCGCTCGCGGCGGCGATGGCCGTGTTCGGGGCGCGGGCGGCGCGGGCCTGGTGGCGGGGCGGGCCGGGCCCGTGGCGGACCTCCCTGATCATGTGCGACCTGCCCGTGGGCGCCGAGCCGTCCGTCACGCTGGACGCGGAGGTGCGCCAGACCTTCTCGTACGCCCGCAGCATCGTCCTTTCCTACGGCGACGCCCTCGGCCCCCGGGTCGCCGGCGCGGTGGCGACCGTCACCTCGTCGGGCGAGCTCCGGGTGATCACGGAACTGGAGGCGTGGGACGCCATCGCGGCCGACCCCAGGGTGGCGGTGTTCGCGGCGGACCCGCTGCAGCGGCGGTTCTGGGTGGAGGTACGCGGGATCGCCCAGCCCGACTCCGACGTCCTGCGCGTCACCCCCAAACAAGTGCTCGTCGGCGAATTCCCTGGGCGGCACCAGCGCCGCTAGCTAGAATCTTGTTCTATGCGTATCCTGCGCACGCCAGAAGAGCGCTTCGCCGGCCTGCCCGGCTTCCCCTACGAGCCCCGCTACGCCGAGGTCGCCGACGGCCTGCGGATGGCGTACGTCGAGGCGGGTCCCGCCGACGGCGAGCCCGTCGTGCTCCTGCACGGCGAGCCGAGCTGGTCGTTCCTCTACCGGCACGTCATGCCCGAGCTGGCCGCGGCCGGGCTGCGCGCGATAGCGGTGGACCTCGTCGGGTTCGGCCGCTCGGACAAGCCCGCCGACCAGGCCGAGCACACCTACGCCAGGCACGTCGAGTGGACCCGCGCCCTGCTGCTGGACGTGCTCGGGTTGAGCCGCGTCACCGTCGTCGGCCAGGACTGGGGCGGCCTGATCGGGCTGCGGATCGCCGCCGAGCACCCCGAGAGCGTCGCCAGGATCGTGGCCGCCAACACGGGCTTGCCGACGGGTGACATTCCCATGCCCGAGGTGTGGCACCAGTTCAGGAACGCCGTGCTCAAGGCCCCGGTGCTGGACATCGCCCGGCTCGTCCAGGCCGGCTGCAGGACGGAGTTGCCCGAGGAGGTCCGGGCGGCCTACGACGCGCCGTTCCCCGACGAGTCGTACAAAGCGGGCCCTCGCGTCATGCCGAGCCTCGTCCCGATCACCCCCGACGACCCGGCCGCGCCCGCCAACCGCGCTGCCTGGCAGGTTCTCACGACACTCGAGCGGCCTTTCCTCGTGGCGTTCTCCGACGGAGATCCGATCACCGGGGGCATGGCGCCCATTCTGCTCAAGTCGATCTCGGGCACGTCCGGCCTGCGGCATCCCGTCATCAAGGGCGCCGGGCACTTCCTGCAAGAGGACGCGGGGGCCGAACTCGGGCGACAGATCGCCGCTTTCGTGACCTCCACCTAGCGTGTCAGGAGCGCCCAATCGTCGGTCCGGTGCGGTATAACCGGGGGCGGACCGGGGAGGCGTGATGCAGGAGTCCGGCAGGGCCCAGGCCGCGGGGCGGGTCGCGGCGCGGGATCTGTTCGAGAAGGTTCGGCTGCGTTATTACCAGATTCCCCCGGCCGTGCGCCGGGTCCTCTACGTGGTGGTGCTGGTCGCCGTCATGGGCCTGGGGGCGGCGCTCGGGTGGAATCTGCTCAACACCTTCCCCCTCGTCCTGCTGGGGCTCGCGTTCGTCGCGCTGACCATGCGCTTCCCCCGCGCCGCCGCCACCGTGCTGGTGGTCGCGGGCTGGGTCGTGCTGACGCTGCCGATCTTCTCCGGGCTGTTCCCCGCGGGCTCCGGCTCGGTGCACCTGATGGTCGCGCTGGCCCTGCCCGCCGCCGCGGGCGCCCACCTCATCCGCTGGGTGGCGCCGTGGGTGACCACGCTGCTGGCGCTCGCCCCCGCCGGCGTGCTCGCCGTGCCGCTCTCGTTCGTCTCGGCGAACGTGGCGGTCTGGGTGGCGTACGCGGTGGCCGCCGCGGTGCTGGTCTACCGGTTCGTGCTGGCCCGCAGGGTCAAGGCGGAGAGCGCCGCGGCCGAGGAGCAGCAGGTACGCGTCAGGGTGCGCGAGGGCAGGCCCGAGTCCCCCCAGGACAGGCAGGGCGGGCTTCCGCAGATCTCCGTCGAGGAGGCGCTCAGCGAGCTGGAGAGCATGGTCGGCCTGGCCCCCGTCAAGGAGCAGGTGCGCTCGATCGCCGCCTCCATCGAGGCGTCCCGGCTGCGCGCCGAGGCCGGCTACACCACCGAGCGGCCCACCAGGCACTTCGTCTTCCTCGGCCCGCCCGGCACCGGCAAGACCAGCGTCGCCCGCGCGCTCGCCAAGATCTTCTACGCGTTCGGCCTGCTGGAGACCCCCTACGTGGTCGAGGCGCAGCGGGCCGACCTGGTGGGCGAGTTCCTGGGCGCTACCGCGATCAAGACCAACGAGCTGGTCGACCGGGCCCTGGGCGGCGTGCTCTTCATCGACGAGGCGTACGGGCTGGTCAACTCCTCCGACGGGCAGCCCGACAGGTTCGGGGCCGAGGCCGTGCAGACGCTGCTCAAGCGCGCCGAGGACGACCGCGACCGGCTGATCATCATCCTGGCCGGCTACGAGCAGGAGATGGGCGCGTTCCTGTCCAGCAATCCCGGGCTGGCCAGCCGGTTCGCCACCCGGGTGCGCTTCCCCGGCTACTCCCCCGCCGAGCTGGTCGAGGTCACCGAGCTGCTCCAGCGGCGACGGGGCGACACGATGGACGCCGAGACCAGGCGGGTGCTGCTCGGCCTGTTCGAGGACGTGCACCGGCGCGGCCTGGTCGACGAGCTGGGCAACGCCAGGTTCGCGCGCAGCCTGGTCGAGGCCGCCGCGCAGGCCCGTGACGTGCGCGTGGTGGGCGCGGGCGGCACCCCGACCACCGAGGACCTGGTGACCACCACCACGCCCGACGTGACCAAGGCGTTCGAGGAGCTGACCGCGCGCTTCCGCGGCTACGTCGCCACGCCCACGCTGGAGGAGGCGCTGTCCGACCTCGACAGGATGGCGGGCCTCGCGCCCGTCAAGCGGCAGGTCCACGCCATCGCGGCCCAGCTCCAGATGGCGCGCATGCGGCAGGAGCGCGGGCTGCCCACCCCGCCGCAGATGCGGCACTTCGTGTTCGTCGGCCCGCCCGGCACCGGCAAGACCACGGTCGCCAGGGTCATCGGCCGCATCTTCGCCGCGCTCGGCCTGCTGGCCAGGCCCGACGTGGTCGAGGCGCACCGCGCCGACCTGGTCGGCCAGCACCTCGGCGCCACCGCGATCAAGACCAACGAGCTGGTCGACCGGGCCCTGGGCGGCGTGCTCTTCATCGACGAGGCCTACAGCCTGGTCAACCCCGGCTACCAGGGCGGCGACGCGTTCGGCGCCGAGGCCGTGCAGACGCTGCTCAAGCGGGCCGAGGACGACCGCGACCGGCTCGTCATCGTGCTGGCCGGCTACGAGCGCGAGATGGACGCGTTCCTGTCCACCAACCCCGGCCTGGCCAGCCGCTTCAACCAGCGGGTGGGCTTCCCGAGCTACTCGCCGCAGGAGCTGTCCGAGATCGCGGTGCTGCTGGCCGGGAAGGCCGGCGACACCTTCGACGAGGAGGCGCTACGCGACCTCGACGACGTGTTCGCCTGGGTGTGCGAGGAGCGGCTGATCGACGGGCTCGGCAACGGCCGCTTCGCCAGGTCGCTGTTCGAGCGCGCCGCCATGCGCCGCGACGTGCGGCTGGCCGCCCATGCCTCGCGCGGCGGGTCCGCCAGCTCCGCCGACCTGACGACGATCACGAGCGAGGACGTCCGCACCGCCGTGGACGAGCTTTCCGGACGCTGACCATCTCCAGAGCCGACCATCTTCGGCGGTTCCCTGCGCGCGACCCGTCACATGGTGTAGCAATATAACTACGTGCGGTGCGCGTCGGAGGGGGAGCGCGATGGCGGGGTTTCTGGCCCGCAGGCTGCTCAACTACGCCGTGCTGGTCGTAGTGGCCGCCAGTCTCGCCTACCTTCTGGCTGCCACGGCTCTCAATCCCCGCTCCAACTACGCGGACCGCACGCCAAAACCTCCGCCCGCCGTCGTGGACGCGCAGCTCACGGCGCTCAACCTCAACGACAAGACGCCGCTGCTGCAGCGCTACGCCACCTGGGCGGGCGGGGTGATGCGCGGCGACTTCGGCAAGTCCGTCGGGGGCGCCCCGGTCAATGAGGATCTCAAGCGGCGCATGGGTGTGACGGCCCGGCTGGTCGTGCTGGGGATGCTGTTCGGGAGCATGCTCGGGGTGCTGGTGGGCGCCTTCGCGGCGGTCCGCCAGTACGGCTGGTTCGACCGGATCTCGACCGCCCTGTCCTTCGTGGTGCTGGCCGTGCCGGTGGTCGTGCTGGCCAACATGCTGATCCTGGTCGCCGCCTGGGCCAACGAGAACGTGTTCGGCCGCTCGGTGTTCCTGGTCAGCGGCGAGTACACCGACGGGCTGGAGGCCGGGTTCTGGGGGCACGTGGTCGACCGGCTGCAACACCTGATCCTGCCGACGATCTCGCTGTCGGTGGGGCTCGTCGCGGTCTTCAGCCGCTACCAGCGCAACATGATGCTCGACGTGCAGGGCGCCGACTTCGTCCGCACCGCCCTGGCCAAGGGGCTGAGCAGGCGCCGGGCGCTCGTCAAGCACGCGCTGCGGACCGCGCTCATCCCGGTCGTGACCTATTTCGCGTTCACGTTCGGGGCGCTGCTGACGGGGGCGACCTTCACCGAGAAGATCTTCGGCTGGCACGGGCTGGGTGAGCAGCTGATCAACTCCATCTTCAGCAACGACGTCAACACCGTCGCGGCCATCTCCCTTCTCGCCGCCGTCGCCGTGCTGTGCTCCGCGCTGGTCTCCGACCTGCTGCACGCGGCTCTCGACCCGAGAGTGCGGGCGTGATGACGCTTTCCGACGAGGAGCTCGCCGAGGAGCTGACCGACGGCACGGCGGCCACGGCGCCGTCCCGGCTGCGGGTGGTGGCCGGGCGGTTCTTCCGCTCCCCGCAGGGGCGGGTCGGGTTCGCGGTGCTGGCCGCGATGTTCCTGCTGGCGTTCGCGGGGCCGATCTTCTCCAGGTGGACGTACACCGACAAGGACTTCACCGCGTTCATGCAGCCGCCGTCGGCCACCCACTGGTTCGGAACGCTCCAAACCGGCGCCGACGTCTACGCGGTCACGCTGCGCGGCATGCAGAAGTCGCTGGTCGTCGGGCTGCTCGCGGCCCTGATCTCCACGGCGCTGTCGGCCGTGGTGGGCGCGTTCGGGGGCTACTTCCTGGGGTGGACGGACCGGACGCTGAACTGGGTGACCGACCTGCTGCTCGTGCTGCCCGGCTTCCTCATCCTGGCGATCATGTCGCCGCTGTTCGAGACCGGGCAGTGGCCGCTGTTCGTGGTCATGCTGGCGTTGTTCCTGTGGATGGTCACCTCGAAGATCGTCAGGGGGATGACGATCTCGCTGAAGGAGCGGGAGTTCATCCAGGCCGCCCGCTTCATGGGCGTGTCCCCCGTACGGATCATCTTCCGCCACGTGATCCCCAACCTGTCGTCGCTGCTGATCGTGGACGCCACGCTCAACGTCAGCAGCGCGATCCTCACCGAAACCTCGCTGTCGTACTTCGGGTTCGGCATCCAGCCGCCCGACGTGTCGTTCGGGACGCTCATCGCCGACGGGTCCAGGACGGCGGTCTACGCGCCGTGGACGTTCTGGTTCGTGGCGGGGCTGCTGGTGGTCACCGTGCTCGCGGTCAACCTCATGGGCGACGCGCTGCGTGACGCGTTCGACCCCTCGACCTCGCGGAGGAGGCGGCGATGAGCCCGGTCCTCGAGGTCACCGACCTCAACGTGTCGTTCGGCGGCGTGCCGGCCGTACGCGGGGTGAGCTACCACGTGGAGCCCGGCGAGGTCCTGGGCATCGTCGGCGAGTCGGGGTCGGGCAAATCGGTCACCTCGGCGGCCGTCATGGGGCTGCTGCCGCCCGGAGCGCGCGTCACCGGGTCCGTACGGCTGCACGGCAAGGAGCTGATCGGGGCCCCCGAGCGGGAGCTGACGTCCTTCCGCGGCAAGACCATCTCGATGGTGTTCCAGGACCCGCTCTCGGCGCTCACCCCCGTCTACCGCGTCGGCGACCAGATCGCCGAGGCGGTGCGCGTGCACCAGCGGGTGAGCAAGGAGACGGCCATGGTCAAGGCCGTCGAGCTGCTGGAGCTCGTGGGCATCCCGCGGCCGGCCGAGCGGGCGCTGGCCTTCCCGCACGAGTTCTCCGGCGGCATGCGGCAGCGCGTGGTGATCGCGATGGCCATCGCCAACGACCCCGACGTGATCATCTGCGACGAGCCGACCACCGCGCTCGACGTCACCATCCAGGCACAGGTGCTGGAGGTGCTGAAGAAGGCGCAGCGGAAGACCGGCGCCGCGATCATCATGATCACGCATGATCTGGGGGTCGTGGCCGGGTTCGCCGACCGGGTGCTGGTCATGTACGCCGGGCGTCCCGTCGAGGTCGGCGACGTCGATGACATCTACTACGGGATGCGGATGCCGTACACGGTGGGCCTGCTCGGCTCGATCCCGCGCGTGGACCGGGGCGCGCGGCAGCCGCTGGCGCCCATCGAGGGCAGCCCGCCCTCCCCCGAGGCGCTGCCGCCGGGGTGCCCGTTCGCGCCGCGCTGCCCGATGAAGATCGACGCCTGCGACGAGGGCGAGCCGCCGCTGTTCGACGTGGGGGCGGGGCACCGGGCGGCCTGCATCCGCTGGCAGGACGTACGCCCCCGCGAGCCCGTCCTCGTCCCCGTCGAACCGGGACGGCGCGAGCGCGGCGAGCGCACGGTGCTCGAGGTGCACGGCCTGGTCAAGGAATATCCGCTGCTCAAGGGCGCGATCTTCAAACGCAGGGTGGGCACGGTGCACGCGGTGGCCGGGGTCGGCTTCGACATCCGGCAGGGCGAGACGCTGGGGCTGGTCGGCGAGTCGGGCAGCGGCAAGACGACCACGCTGACGCAGATCCTGGAGCTGGCCGCGCCCCAGAGCGGGCGCATCGTCGTGCTCGGACGCGACACCGCGCGGCTGAGCGGCCCCGAGCGCAAGGCGATCCGGCGCGACATGCAGGTCGTCTTCCAGGATCCGCTGGCCTCGCTCGACCCGCGCATGACGGTGCACGACATCCTGGCCGAGCCGCTGCGTACGCACGGGCGGCGGCGCCCCGGGCGGCGCATCGCCGAGCTGCTCGCCCTGGTCGGGCTCGACGCCTCCCACGCGGCCCGCTACCCGCAGGACTTCTCGGGCGGCCAGCGGCAGCGCATCGGCATCGCCAGGGCGCTGGCCCTGGAGCCCCGGCTGCTGGTGCTGGACGAGCCGGTCTCCGCGCTGGACGTGTCGATCCAGGCCGGGGTGATCAACCTGCTCGGCTCGCTGAAGGCCCGGCTGGAGCTGTCCTACCTGTTCGTGGCGCACGACCTAGCCGTCGTGCGGCACATCGCCGACCGGGTGGCGGTGATGTATCTCGGCAGGATCGCCGAGATCGGCCAGGTGGACGCCGTGTTCGACGCCCCGGCGCACCCGTACACGCAGGCTCTGCTGTCGGCGATCCCGCTGCCCGACCCGGTACGCGAGCGCGCCCGGGAGCGGATCCTGCTCGAAGGCGACCTGCCCAGCCCGGCCAACCCTCCGACGGGCTGCCGATTCCGCACCAGGTGCCCGAAGTTCCGCGGCGAGCTCACCGACGAACAACGCAGGCTCTGCGTGGACGTCGAGCCCGAGGTGCGTCCGTTGGGCGAGGACCAGGGGGCGGCCTGCCATTACGCCGAGAGGCGCGAAGTCGTATAGACCTCGCTCTGACCAGGAGGAATTCTCTCGATGAAAGCATCACGTCTTGTCGTGGCCGCCGTTGTCACGGGCTCGTTGTGCCTGGCGGGCTGCGGCAAGGGCACGGGGAGCGGGCCGGGCCGGGAGAGCGGCGGTGACGAACGTACGATCAAGGCCTACGACATCAACCCGCAGCCGCGCGACAAGGTCAAGGACGGCGGGACGCTGCGGTGGGGCATCAACGAGTTCCCCGCGCAGTGGAACAGGAACCACGTCGACGGCAACCTGGCCATGGCCGCCGTGGTCAGCAACGCGCTGCTGCCCTCGCCGTTCCATTCCGACGAGAAGGCGGAGATCTCGGTCGACCGCAACTACGTGCTCGACGCCGAGGTGACCGCCCAGCGGCCCAAGCAGGTGGTCACGTACAAGCTGAACCCGAAGGCGAAGTGGTCCGACGGGAAGCCGATCACCTGGGCCGACTACGAGGCCCAGTGGCACGCGCTGAACGGGCGCAATCCGGCCTTCCACATCGCCTCGTCCACCGGCTACCAGGACATCGAGAAGGTGGCGCGGGGGAAGGACGACTTCGAGGTGGTGGTGACGTTCGACAAGCCGTTCGGGGACTGGCAGGCGCTGTTCGGGCCGCTGCTGCCCGCCGCCACCAACCGGACGCCCGAGGCCTTCGACAACGCCTGGCTGAACAAGATCCCGATGACGGCCGGGCCGTTCAGGTTCGGAGGGTTCGACCAGACGGCGAAGACGATCACGATCGTGCGGGACGACTCGTGGTGGGGGAACAGGGCGAAGCTCGACAAGATCATCTATCGGTCGTCGGAGCAGGACTCGCTGATCTCGGCGTTCAGCAACGGGGAGCTCGACCTCATCGACGTGGGGCCGTCGGCGCCCGACTACGCGCGGGCGAAGGGCACGCCTGGGGCGCAGGTGCGGCAGGCGGCTGGCCCCGATTTCCGGCATTTCACCTTTAACGGGTCCAGCGAGCTGCTCAAGGACCGCAACGTCCGGCAGGCCGTCCAGCTGGGCATCAGCCGCCAGGCCATCGCGCAGTCGGACCTCCAGGGCCTCGACTGGCCGATCGCCCTGCTGAACAACCACTTCTTCATGAACACCCAGGAGGGCTACCAGGACAACGCCGGGAAGCTCGGCGCGTACGACCCCGGTCAGGCGCGGCGGCTCCTGGACGCGGCCGGGTGGAAGCTGAGCGGCTCGTTCAGGCAGAAGAACGGCAAGGTCCTGGAGCTGCGGTTCGTGGTGCCGTCGGGGGTTCAGATCAGCAAGGCGGAGGGGGAGCTGGCGCAGACCATGCTCGCCCAGATCGGCGTGAAGCTGACCATTCAGGCCGTGCCGAGCGATGACTTCTTCACCAAGTACGTCATCCCCGGCAACTTCGACATCACGCCCTTCGCATACATCGGGACGCCTTTCCCGGTTTCCAGCAGTTTCGGGATTTATGCCAATTCCGCCGATGGCAAGACCTGGAACGCGAACTTCGGCCGTACCGGCTCGCCCGCCATCGACCAGGCCATGAACCGCGCCGCCCAGAGCCTCGACCCGGTGCGGGCGCGCGCGGCGGCCAACGAGGCGGATGCGCTGATCTGGCAGGAGGTCAACGTACTGCCGCTCTACCAGCGGCCGCAGAACGTCGCCGCCCGCCAGACGCTGGCCAACGTGGGGGCCCGCGGCTTCTACGACCTCCGCTACGAGGACATCGGCTTCACCGGCTGACCCGTTCGGAAGTGTCGGCGGCCGGGTGTAGAAGTGGACGCGTGACTACCAAGCTGACCTGGCCGCAGATCCTGGCCTGGCGCCTGCGCAGACAGTTCGTGAGCGAGCCGGACGCGCCCGACCCCGTGGCGGTGGCCCGGCGGCTGTGCGGCGTCCAGGCACAGGTCGCCTCCTCGGCCCAGCTCGCGGTGGCGGTCCGGAGCGACAAGCCCGACCCGGGCGGCATCGACCAGGCCCTGTGGAGCGACCGCACGCTGGTCAAGACGTGGATCATGCGGGGCACCCTCCACCTCCTCCCCGCCGACGAGCTGGCCGACTTCTGCGCGGCCCTGGGCACGTTGCGCTTCTGGGAGAAGGGCTCGTGGCAGCGCGGCCACGGGGTCACCGCCGACGAGATCGCGGCGATCATCGACGCGGTCCCCCGCGCCCTGCGCGACGGGGCGCCGGGCGGGCCGGCGCTGACCAGGGAGGAGCTCGTCGACGCCGTGGTGACGGTGACCGGGGACGCTCATCTGCGGGAGGCGCTCACGTCCGGCTGGGGTGCCCTGCTCAAGCCGCTGAGCCGCCTGGGCGAGCTCTGCTACGGCCCGCCCCGCGACGGCAGGGTCACCTTCACCTCCCCGCGCACCTGGCTCGCCGGATGGCCCGCCGCGCTGCCGCCGTACGAGGAGGCCGGGGTACGGGTGGCGCGCGCGTTCCTGGGGGCGCACGGGCCGGCGACGCCGGAGATGTTCGACACGTGGCTGTTCGGCGGCGTGGCGAAGAAGACGGTGCTGAAGGGATGGTTCCGCGACCTGGCACCCGAGCTGACCGAGGTGGAGACCGACGACGGCCGGACCCTGCTGGCCCTGACCGAGCACCTCGACGACCTCGCCGCCACCGGCCCGTCGGCCGAGGTCCACCTGTTGCCGGGCTTCGACCAGTACATCCTCGGCGCCCCGCGCGGCCTCGCCCCGCTGATCCCGCCGCCCCTCAAGCCCAAGGTGAGCCGTCAGGCGGGGTGGATCTCCCCCGTGGTCGTCCACGAGGGGCGGGTCGCGGGAGTCTGGGAGGCCAAGAACGGCCACATCACCGTCGACCTCGCCGCCCCCGTCCCCCCGGGCCCTCTTGAGGAGGCCATCACCCGCATCCGCACCCTGCTCCCGTAACCAGCCCGCGCCCGGGGGCGGGGTGGGTCAGCGGCCGGTGGTGGCCATGATGCGGTCGACGAGGCCCTGGCTGCCTTCCTCGCGCGCACAATGCGCGCAGCAGTACCAGTGCTCGCCCGACTGCACCCCGTGCCCGATGACCTTGGTGCCACAGTGCTCGCAGATGGGCGCCATCGCCTCGATCGCACACTGGAAGCAGTCGAAGGTGTGCACAGCTCCCTGCGCATGCACCTCGAACGCCATGTCGTAGTCATTTCCGCAGGTCTCGCAGACAGCCATGGTGATCCCTCCTACAGTCCATTCCGCCGGGGGGATACCCGGTTCTATGGCCTCTCTTCCTCAAAGGCCAACCAATTTCCCCAAATGTCCCTCGAAGTCGGTCAGGACCGGGCGAAGCGGGCCACCAACGGCAGGCCCAGGAGGCCGAGGAGGGCCAGGGCGGAGGGCAGGCCGAGCCATCCGCTCAGAGCCGCGACGAGCAGCGGGCTGATCACGAACCCCGCGTACGAGATCGTCGACACCCCCCACACCAGCGTTCCGCTCGGGTCGTCGGCGGCGGCCCGGCTGAGGAGGGCGGGCACCAGCGGGCCCAGCGCCAGCCCGGTCACCGCGAAGCCCGCCATTGAGGCGAGCACGGTGCCGCCCAGCCCCGCCAGGGCGATGCCCGCGCCGCCGCCCACCCCCGCCACCAGGTACAACGCCCGCAGCGGCACCCGAGGCAGCGCCTGCACGATGAGCCGCCCGGCCGTCAGCGCCGCCATGTAGACGGACGGCGCGGCGCTCGACACCAGGGGCGTGGCCCCACGGTGCTCCTCCAGCAGCAGCACCGACCACTGCTCGACCGAGTTCTCGATGACCAGGACGCAGGCGGCCAGCGCCCCCACCACGACCGCGGCGCCCCACAGCGCGCGCCTGTCCGGGCCGCCGGACGAGGCGGACGTTCCCTCGCCCGCGGGCAGCGCCAGCACTGTCAGGGACGTGGCGATCACGATCACGGCGATGATCACGATGACCGTGCCGACGCTCAGACCCAGGGATCGGGCCAGGCCGGTGGCGGGGGACGCCGCTATGACGGCGACCGGGAAGGCCGCGTGGACGGGCTGGAAGAGGCGGCGGCCGGTCTCGCGCTCGGCGCGCCCCGTGGCCAGGTTCAGGGCGATGTCGAGCGCCCCGCTGGTCGCCCCGACGAGCAGCAGCGACAGCGCGAGCTGCCAGGGTGTGGCCACCAGCCCGATCCCGGCCACGCTGAGCCCGAACAATGCCGTCGTCACCAGCAGGGCGGTCCGCTCGCGCCCCCGCACCAGCCGCCCGGCCAGCGCCATCGCGGGCAGGGCCCCCACGGGTACGGCGCTCAGCGCGAGTCCCAGGTCCCCCGCCGAGATGCCCAGCTCCACCTTGATGGCAGGCAGGAGGGCCGACCAGGAGCCCCAGAACACGGCCCAGGCCGCACACACCGCGATAAGCGGCATTTACCACAACCCCTTGATATTTCGGTCAAGGCACAGTAAAGATCGACGTTGTCCTTATTACCCCTGCCGAAGGGAAGCTCGTGCTCACCCGAACGGTCATCGCGACGGCCTTGGTCGCGGCCGGGATCGTCGCCACCCCCTCCTCCGCGTACGCGGCCACGGCCCGCTTCACCCCCGAGCGGGTCTGCGGCCCCGGCTTCCATCGTGTCAAGGACGGCCAGCGGGCGATGAAGACCCGCGAGGGCGCGGTGCTGGGACAGGTGTACCTGATGTACAACAAGCGGAGCGGCAAGAACTGCGTGACCGCCATCAAGAGCGCGTACACGGGCACGCGCACGGTCACCGGCGCCTACCTGGAGGTCAGGGGCGGCGGCCGGGCGGAAGACGTGCAGAAGTATCGCTTCTACGCCGAGACCGGCCACATCGACGGCAAGTGGAAGTGCGTGAAGTACGCCGGCTGGACCCGCGACCCGGACAACCGCGTCGAGGCCTGGGGCGGCCGCAAGACCTGGGGCAACTGCAAGGGCTGAGGTCCCTGGAGGGCGGCGTCCCGTCAGGGGCAGACGTTCTGGTACGGCACGCCGCCCAGGTACCGGGCCCACTCATCGGCCGACAGCGAACGCCCGGCCCGCGCGCACACCTCCTGCGCGACCCGTTCACTCCGCACGGGAATCGCGTGCAGGGCCTCGTCGGTCCCGGCGTGCAACGTCTCCCCGTCCGCACTGAACGCCAGCGACACCGGGCCGTCCCCCAGCCGGTAGGACCCGCCGAGCCGCCGCCTGGTCTCGACGTCCCAGAGCTGGAGCGCGCCTTTCTCCGTGACGGAGGCCAGGGTCCTGCCGTCGGGTGAGAAGGCCAGCAGGAGGAGTTCGTCGGCGGCCCGGGGCAGGGCGGGGCTCAGCCGGGTCGGCCCGTCCACCGACCACAGCCCGATCCGCCCGGTGGCCGCCTCGTTCACGGCCATGAGCCCGTTCCGGCTGAACTCGATCGCGTTCGTGGCCCCGAACCCGGCCCCCACCGGCTTGCCGGTGCGCAGGTCGACGAACCTGCCGCCGAGCAGCGACGCGTACGCCGTGCCGCCCGGGAGCAACGGCCCGCCCTGGTACCTGGTGTCGGCCGAGCTCAGCACGCGGCCGTCGGCGGCGTCGAGCACCACTTCCTTGGCCACCGGGTTCTGGGGGAACACGACGTTGGTCACCAGCCGCCGCCCGTCCCGGGTGAAGTGCACGTCGGTGACGGCGCCGGCCGGCTTGGACACCCGCGTCGACCAGAGCTTCGCGAGGGTCCGCACGTCCCAGAGCGCGATCGTGCCGTTGGCGTCCGAGACGGCCAGCCTCGTTCCGTGGAACTCCGCTGGTTCCCCGTCGTCATCGCCGACGGGAAGGCTGCCGGTCTCCTTGCCCGCGCGCACGTCCCAGATCCGAAGTCGCTTTCCGGCTTGGAGCGCCGCCCACCGGCCGTCCGGGCTGAGGAAGGCCGAGCCCGGCGTCTCCGTCGCATGCGTACGCGACCGCAGGTCCAGGCTGACGACGGCGTCGTCCACGACGTACCGCAGCGTCCTGCCGTCGGGGTCGAAGGCGACGTCGGCCAGCTCGCCCTCGGCGCGGTAGCCGAGTGCCGCCCGCCGGGTGCGCAGATCCCAGACCTGCACGTCTCTGCCGCGGTAGGCCGCGAGGTGGCGGCCGTCCGGGCTGAAGCGCAGCTTGCTTTCCGATCCGCAGACCTCGCAGGTCAGCGTCACGCCGAAGGCCCGGCCCGAGGCGACGTCCACGAGCGCGACCTCGGTCCCGTTGCCGCAGGCGAGCGTCCTGCCGTCCTGGCTGAACGCCGCCAGGTCGGGGTGCGTCACGCAGGCGCGGAAGGGCCGCTCGGCCCGCCAGCCCGGCAGCGAGCGCTGGTCGAAGCGGCCTCCGGGCAGCAGCAGGTGCCTGCCCGAGGGGTCCACGAGCGGATCGTTCACCGCCACCTCGCCGCGCTGTTCGAAGACGCCCTTGCCGAACCGCCTGCCGGTGGACACGTCGAGCAGGTAGTAGATCTCCTGCCTGGCGTACATCAGCGTGAGCGTGGTCTCGTACTCGCCGAACACGGCGGTGTATTCGCCTTCGAACGCCGGTGGAATGCGCCGTTCGAGGAGTTTCCTGCCGGTCTTCAGGTCCCAGACACCCAGCTCCTCCGTGGAGGTCTCGGCCAGCAGCCGGCCGCTGCGGCTCAGCGCGGGCGTGCCGATGATCGTCCCGTTCACCTTCATCTCGGGCCAGCTCGCCGTGCGCTCGTGGGTGCGCACGTCGTACACGTTGACCCCGCCCTCGCTGGCGCTGACCAGCGTGCGGCCGTCGCGGCTGAGCAGCCGCTCGGCCGAGCCCTTGACCGGCGGCTCGCGGAAGACGGCGGCCTCCTGCTGCTGCAGTGAGGCGATCAGGCTGGAGCGGGCCTCCGGCTGTGCCGGCGAGACCCGCCAGGCCGCCACGCTGAGCAGCATCGCCAGGGCCGGGTCGGCGGTACGCATGCGGTCGGCCTCGGCGGCCACCTGCTTGGCGGCCAGGATGTCGCGCTGGCGGGCGGTCTCCTGGCGCTGCCGGACCGCCAGCCCGCCGGCCACCAGCGCCACCACGAGCAGCAGGGCCAGCGTGACCGTGGTCAGCGTCCGGCGTCTGGCCCGGCGCCTGGTCAGGTCGGTGCCGGCGCGCAGGAAGTCGCGTTCGAGCGGGGTCAGCGTGACGTGACGGCGTCCGGTGGCGGCCCAGCTCAGCGCCTGTTCCAGGCGGCTGCCCTGGAACGCGTCGGCGTCGCGGCGGCCGTTGCCCGCCCAGTGCCGGGCCGCGGCGTTGACGGTGTTCAGCAGGGCCAGGCCGTCGCGGTCGGCGTCCACCCACATGCGCAGCCTCGGCCAGGCGCGCAGCAGGCCGGGGCGCGACAGCGCCACCGAGCCGTCCCCGTCGGCGATCACGTACGAGAACGCCTCCAGCACCCGCTTGACCGCCGCCGACTCGCGCTCGGACCGCCCGCCGAACAGCTCCTCGTACCCGGCCGTCCGCCCCTCCTCGTGCCCGTCCCCGTCCACGGCCACCAGTCGCAGGAACACCTCGGCTGCGACCTCCCGCTCCTCGGGAGCCAGCGACTCGTAGGCGTCCTCCGCGATCGTGCCGAGCGCGGGATCGGCGTGGCCGGGACCGTGCACGTCCCGGGCGGTCCGGCTGCCGGCCGCCAGCAGCCCCCTGATGTCGGAGCCGGTCCCGCTGACCAGCGCGAGCAGCAGGTCGTGGGCCGCGGGCCGGGCCGCCGGGTCCTTGTCGATGGCGGCTTCGACCAGCGCGGCCAGCCGCGGGGGCAGCGCGCTCAGGTCGGGCCGGTGCGAGAGCACCCGGTGCATGACGCCGCCCAGGTTCTCGGCGCCGAACGGCTCGTGCCCGGTCGCGGCGAACACCATGACCGCGCCCCACGCGAACACGTCGGCCGGAGCACCCGCCCGCTGCCCCGTGAACACCTCGGGCGCCATGTACGCCGGCGTGCCCGACACCTCGCCGGTCTTGGTGAGCGACATGTCGATCGTGCGCGCGATGCCAAAGTCGATCACGCGTGGGCCGTCGGGTCCGAGCAGCACGTTGTCCGGTTTGAGGTCGCGGTGCACGACCCCGGCGTCGTGGATCGCGGTCAGCGCCGTCGCCACCGCCGTGGCCAGCCGGTGCAGGTCGTCGCCGCCGAACCGGCGCCCGTCCCGCACGGCCGCGCCCAGGCTCGGCCCCGGCACGTACTCCGAGACCAGGTACGGCTTGCTCCCCTCCAGGTCGGTGGCCAGCACGCGAGCCGTGCAGAACGACGACACCCGCCCCGCCGCCATGGCCTCCTTGGCGAACCGGTCGCGGATCGCGCGGTCGCCGTTCGCGTGCAGCACCTTGACCGCGACCCGTCTGCCGCCGGCGTCGTAGGCGTCGTACACGACCCCCTGCCCGCCCGAGCCCAGCCGCCCCGCCAGCCAGTAATCCCCGATGCGCTGGGGATCCCCCGTTCTCAGCGCCTCCATGGCGGGTTAGATGGCACTTTCTTCGCGGAAGTTGTCACAACTGGGCGGCCCATCCCGTCCTCCTACAAACGAACTGAGGAGAGACACATGACCCAGCGGATCAACGTCGCACAGCAGGTTCCGCAGGCGTACCACCACTTCCTGGCCGTGGAGAAGCTGCTGCACGAGAGCGAGCTGCCGACCACCACCCTCGGGCTGATCAAGTTGCGCGCCAGCCAGATCAACGGCTGCGGCTACTGCGTGGACATGCACAGCCGCGACCTGAAGAAGGCCGGTGAGAGCGATGAGCGCCTCTGGTCGGTGGCCGCCTGGCGGGAGGCGACCGTCTACACGCCGGCCGAGCGGGCCGCGCTCGCGCTGGCTGAGGAGGCGACCAGGCTGGCCGACGGCGCGGGCGTGCCGGACGCGGTCTGGGAGGAGGCCGCGAAGAACTACAGCGAGAAGCAGCTGGGACTGCTCATCGTGGCGCTGGCCATGATCAACGCGTGGAACCGGATCGGTGTCACGGCCCGGCTCACGCCCGGAGCATGACATTCGTAGAAATGCATTGAGAGAGTCGGTGGTGGCCCGTTAGGTTGGCGCGCATGGCGGGTGGCAGGCGCCCGTCATGCCACCGGCCGGCGGCGCGGACACGCGCTTCCGAAGGGGGAGGCCATGAAACGCGTCAGAGTCACGAAGTCGACGACCAAGCGGCCCACGAAGCCGGCTCTGGAGCTGGACCTGCGGACCCCGGCGGGCCGCACACTCCCCTACTGACGTGCTCTCTTTACGCCGGATTTATCGGTCCTTCGGTAGATAACTAGATAACAAAGTCATCACGGGGGGCTCACGATGAAGAGGCTTGTGGTGGTGCCGCCACACATCGCCAGGCACAAGGTCCGCGAGATTCCTTCGGCCGACCGCCGCAAGCAGCCCGCCGATCCCAAGGTGATCGACCTGCGGGCCTACAGCGGCCGCAACGTCATCCGTTTCCCGGGCGGTCCGACCTCCGCCGCCTGAAACGCTTTGACAGCACCGTCGCCCGGCCCGGGGCCGGGCGACGGGCTCCGAGGTCAGCCGTAGAGGCGCTCGGCGTAGGTCTTGCCGTAGTAGCTCTCGAGCTGTTCGAGGCTTTCCTCCACTTTCTGCACGTCCTTGACGAGCCGCGCGTGGGAGGGCAGGACCTCGGGCTCCCAGCTGTCCGGCTTCCACAGCGAGGAGCGCAGGAACGCCTTGGCGCAGTGGAAGAAGATCTGCTCGATCTCCACCACGAGCGCGAGGTGCGGGCGGTGGCCCTTCACGATCATCTCGTCGAAGAACGGGGCCTCGCGGATGAGCCTGGCCCGGCCGTTGATGCGCAGGGTCTCGTTGCGGCCGGGGATCAGGAAGATGAGCCCGACGTGCGGGTTCGTCAGGACGTTGAGGAATCCGTCGGCCCTGCGGTTGCCCGGCCGGTCCGGGATGGCGATCGTGGTGTCGTCGATGACGTGGACGAACCCGGCGGGGTCACCCTTGGGCGAGACGTCGCAGGCGCCCGCGTCGTCCGACGTGGCGATCAGGCAGAACGGGGAGGCCGCCAGCCACTCCCGGTCACGCTCGTGCAGCCGTACGCGCTCCTTGGTCGCCGCCCTCGGCATGACCTCGCCGAGCAATTCGCGTAGCTCAGTCTCGGACCCGATCTCCACCCAGCTCATCTGCTCTCCCTTCGAGGGTTCACCCCATTTTGCCAGGGAGCGTCCGGGTCACCAGCGGCGGGCGTTCGCCATCATGCCCAGGTACGCGTCGCGTTCCACGGCGAAGCGGACCGGGTCCATGCCCTGGCGCTCGGCCCGCAGGTGCAGCATGGTCAGCTCGGTCGCCGCCTGCTGGTAGTCGCCCATGGCCCGGCCGAGCCCGGCGCCCCTGGCCCACTTGCGGGCCGCCTTGCGGCCGGACAGCGTGCTGAGCATCCTGACGTCGGCCTCCGTGATCAGCCCGGTCTGCTGGTAACCGGGCAGGTAGACGCCCATCCTGGTGACGAGCTGGCGGCGTTCGATGACGGTCACGGTGATCAGCAGGATGAGCGCCCCCATGATCACGAGGTACGCGGCGGCCACCCAGGCCAGGGAGCCCGTGGTGGCGGAGCCGTTCCAGAGGCCGTGCAGGAAGACCGCGCCCAGGTAGCCGAGCGGGATCGCGGCGAACCTGGCCGCGGTGCGCCTGGTCAGGGCGTAGGCGACACCGAGGCCGATCATGGAGGTGTAGATGGGGTGGCCGAGCGGGTCGATGAGGCCCCTGATCACAAACAGTTGCAGCGCCCCGCCGGCCCCGTCCTCGTTGTACGCGAGCAGGTAGTAGCCGACGTTCTCCACGGCCGCGAAGCCCAGGCCGGCCATGGAGGCGTACACGATGCCGTCGGTCAGCCCGTCGATCTCCCGCCGCCTGCGCAGGAGCAGCAGCAGCGCCGAGCCCTTGAGCGCCTCCTCGATCACGGGAGCCAGCAGGACGGTGCCCACGTCGTCGACGACCGCCTCGCCGAACCCGGCCCTGGTGAACAGCGCCTCCCCCACGAACGACAGCGCGATGCCCAGCACGATCGCCACCCCCGCGCCCCACGCGAAGGCGAACGCCAGGTTCAGCTTCGGCTCGGGCTCCAGCCTGTCGAGCGAGAGCACGGCCGCCAGCAGCACCGGCAGCGGCGCCACGCCCAGCAGCGCGGACAGCCCGAACCCCACGGGCCCGCCCGACAGCAGCATGACGGTCAGCACGATCAACGCCAGGGCGCTGGACACGACCAGGCCGATCAAGAGGGCCTTGCTGGGACGCTGGACTGGCATCGTGGTGCCTTTCTTTCGCTGGTCCGACCACTATGCTCGGCCCGCATCTACAGCCGCTTAACGGTCACTTGATTCGCGGTAATACGGATCCGCCACGACGGCCTCGCCGTCGGCGTAGGTGTACACCTCCCGACCGGAGACGAACACCCGCAGCGCCCGGCTCATGACGTCCAGCGGGTCCCCCGACCAGATCACGACGTCGCCGTCGAGCCCGGGACGGAGCGCGCCCACCCGGTCGTCGATCCCCATGATCCGGGCCGGGTTCAGGGTGATCGAGCGCAGCGCCTCGGCCGGGTCCAAGCCCTCCTTGACCGCCAGCGTGGCCTGGTGGACGAGGAAGTGGATCGGCACGACGGGATGGTCGGTGGTGATGGCCAGCCGCACGCCCGCCCGCGCCAGGATGCCCGGGTTGCGCAGCGAGCGCCGGCGCAGCTCGACCTTCGACCGGCTGGTGAAGAGGGGACCGATGATGACGGGGACGTCCCGGTCGGCCAGGGTGTCGGCCAGCAGGTGGCCGTCGGTGCCGTGGTTGATGATCAGCCGGTAGCCGAACTCGTCCGCCAGCCTGAGCGCGGTGGAGATGTCGTCGGCCCGGTGCGTGTGCTGGCACCAGGGCAGCTCGCCGTCCAGCACGCGGACCAGGATCTCCAGCGTGCCGTCCCGGTCGAACGGCTTGCCCTCGTCGGCGGCCGCCGCCCGCCTGGCCTTGTAGTCCTGTGCCTTCATGAACGCGTCCCGGATCACGGCGGCCACGCCCTGCCGGGTGGACGGCAGCTTCTTCTGGTCGCCGTACACGCGCTTGGGGTTCTCACCCAGCGCGCTCTTGACGCTGGCCGGCTCCTTGACCAGCATCTCGTCCACGGACCTGCCCCAGCACTTGATCGCGACCGTCTGGCCGCCGATCGGGTTGCCGGAGCCCGGCTTGATCACCGCGGTCGTCACGCCGCCGGACAGCGCGTCGGCGAAGGCCAGGTCGGCGGGGTTGATGGCGTCGAGGGCGCGCAGGCGGGCGCCGTTCGGGTCGGTCATCTCGTTGGTGTCCTGACCGGCCCAGCCCTCGGCCTCCTCGTACACGCCGAGGTGCCCGTGAGCCTCGACGAAGCCGGGCAGCACCCAGCCGCCTGCGGCGTCCACGACGGGGGTCCCCTCGGGCACGGCCACGTCCCGGCCGACGGCGGTGATCTTCCCGTCCTGGACGAGTACGGTGCCGCCGTCGATGGGGTCGCCGTCGATCGGCACAACGTATCCGCTGGTAATAGCAAAATTCATGACTCGTAACCTACCGGTGGGCGGATCGCCGAGCCCGTACGCATCGGGTCCTCCGGGGCCAGGTGACATGGGGATAGGCTGATATTTCAGGATTTGCACGAGGGAGAGGATGCATGTCGCAAACGTACGGGCCAGGCGCGGGCCCGGCCCCCCAGTCCCTTGGCGACGAGGAGCTCTCGCAGTTGCTGGCCGGCCAGCGCTTCGGCGCGCTGGCGACGAACAAGAGCAGCGGCCACCCTCACCTGTCCACCGTCCTGTACACCTGGGACCCCGACCAGCGCGTGGTGCGGATCTCCACGATCGCCGACCGGCTCAAGGTCCGCCAGCTCCACAAGGACCCGCGCTGCGCCCTCTACGTGGCCAGCGACGACTTCTGGTCCTACGCCGTCGCCGAGGGCCAGGCGGAGCTGTCGCCGGTGAGCGCCGAGCCGGGCGACGAGGTGGGCATGGAGCTCCTCGCCATGCAGCAGCACATGGACGACCCGTACGCCTTCCTGCGGCAGATGGTCGAGGACCGGCGGCTGGTGATCAGGATCCGCGTCTCGCGTTTGTACGGGACCGTGCTGCCCGTTTCGTGACGACGGCGCGGTGGCGGTTGTAGGCCACCGACGCGATCACGACGAGGACGAGCCCCAGGTCGATGCCCGCCGACCAGCGCATGGCAGTGACGTGGTGCCCCCCTTCCGCCGCCGCGAAGAAGACCGCGCCGATCACCGCCACGCCGCCCGCGCCCGCGAACTGCTGCGCCGTGCTGAGGATGCCCGACCCGATGCCGGCCTGGTGCGGGGTGACCTCCACCAGCGCCGCGCCGATGAGCTGCGGCAGGACCAGCCCGTTGCCCGAGCCGACGAGCATGAGCGCGGCCATGATGTACGGCAGGCCCAGCCCGGCCCCGACCACCATCAGGGCCAGTCCGAGCCCGATGATCACGCCGCCGATCACGACGACGATCAGCCCGTACCTTCTGACCAGTCGCGTCCCCAGGATCGACGTGACCGAGAACAGCACCCCCATCGGTGCGAACGCCAGCCCCGCCTGGAAGGCCGTCAGCCCCAGCCCGCCCTGCAGCAGCAGCGTCAGCGTGAACATGAACGAGGCGAAGTACGCCATGAACGCGACGATCGAGCCCACACCCGCCAGGTAGGAGTGGACCTTGAGCAGCGCCAGGTCGAGCACCGGCTGCCCGCCGCGCGCCCCGAGCGCCTGCTGCCACCGCCAGGTCAGCACGAACACGGGCACCGCGGCCCCCATGCTGATCCACGTCCAGACGGGCCAGCCCAGGCTGTTGCCCAGGCCGAGCGGCACCAGCACCAGAGCCAGCCCGACGGCCAGGCCCGCCGCGCCCGGCACGTCGAGCCTGGCCTGCCGGGCGGTCTCGACCTCGGGCAGCAGCCAGATGGCCAGCGGCACCACGATCAGGCCGACGGGCAGGTTGATCAGGAAGATGACCCGCCAGCCGAGCCCCAGCGTGTCGGCGGTCAGCAGCAGGCCGCCGAGCACCTGGCCCGCGATCGAGCCCAGGCCGCCCGCGACGCCGTACCAGCCGAGGGCGTGCGCCCGCTCCGACGGCGAGTAGGCCGCGGAGATCGTGGCCAGCACCTGCGGCACCATCGCCGCGCCCGCCAGGCCCTGGAGCAGGCGGGCGGCCACGAGCTGGACCGGGTTGACGGCCATCCCGCACAGCACGGACGCGATCGTGAACGCGACCACGCCCCAGATGAACAGTCGCCGGTAGCCGTAGCGGTCGCCGAGCCGGCCTCCAGTGATCATGCCGGCCGCGTAGGTGAAGGCGTACCCGCCCACGATCAGCTCGAGGGCGGCCGGGCCCGCGTGCAGGTCCCGTTCGATGGAAGGAGCGGCCACGTTGACCACGAAGAAGTCGAACTGGGCCATGAACCAGGCCGCCAGGAGTACGGCCAGCATCCCACCATGCTTCACGACATTCAGGCTAGAACTCCATGATTCGCTCCTCCGGCACGGGGGTCGCGTGTCGAATGCTCATCGGTCGGGCACCGGGCCGTTACTCTGCCATCAACCTGCAGTCATGAGATCTTGTCACCGTCGAGTCGACTGTCTCTCCCCACCCGAGGAGACCCATGTTCAGGCGACTCGCCGTCATGATCGCGATCTCGTCCACCCTCCTGACGACCCCTGCCGAGGCGGCCACCGCCGTCGTCAACGTCGCGCACCGGGGCGCCTCCGCGTACGCGCCCGAGAACACCATCGCCGCCTTCGAGCTGGCCGACAAGCAGCGGGCCGACGTGTTCGAGCTCGACGTCCAGGAGACCAAGGACCACGAACTGGTCCTGATGCACGACACGACCCTGGCCCGCACCACCGACGTCGAGCGGGTCTTCCCCGGTCATGCGCCGTGGCGCGTCGGAGATCTCACGCTCGACCAGATCCGCAAGCTGGACGCCGGCTCGTGGTTCTCCGACGAGTACGAGGACGAGCGGGTGCCCACGCTCGACGAGACGCTCAGCGAGATGAGCGGCTCGGGGCTGGACCTGCTGCTGGAGATCAAGGCTCCGGAGCTCTACCCCGGCATCGAGGCCCGCGTGGCCGCGGAGCTGCGCCGCCATCCCGGCTGGCTGGCGGAGGGGCGGCTGGTGGTGCAGTCGTTCAGCTGGGCATCGATGCGGACCTTCCACCGCCTGCTGCCCGACGTGCCGATCGGGCTGCTCGGCACGCCGTCCAGCGCCGACCTGCCGGGGCTGGCCAAGTTCGCCGACCAGATCAACCCGCCGTACACCTCGTTGTCGGCCTCGTACGTACGGCGCGTGCACGCCCTCGGCATGCAGGTGCTCGCCTGGACGGTGGACAACCCGGACACCATGCGGCGGATGCTGGACTACCAGGTGGACGGCATCATCACCAACAAGCCGGACGTCCTGGACGAGCTACTGAGCGGCTGAGACGGCGAGCACGGCCTGCGCGAGCGCTCCCAGGACCGCATCCACCCCTGTGAAGCGGTCCCCCACTGAGACACTTGGCCCGGTCATCGACCGGCCTCCCCCACGCCCAGCGCGCAGGCTTCCCTCACGCCCAGCGCACAGGCCGAGGACGATCACGTACCCACCGAACAAAGTCGGCAGCACAGGCGACGAGCCCAAGCCACTCACGACGGCCCCACTTCTCGCAGCCGGCCGAATCCGCTCACGGCGAGCCGCACCGGGCCCCTTCCTCAGACGGCGGGGCGCAGCACCCTCACGATGGCCCCGCGCTCAGGCGGCGAGCCGAATTCCCTCGGGAGGACCCGCGCCGGGACCCACCCCCGAGACGACGAGGCGGAGGCGAGCCGAATCCGCTCGCCCCCGCCCCGGTCAACCGATCTCGCGACTAGCTGCAGCCGCTGGTGGAGCCGCAGCCCTCACAGACGTAGCAGCTCCCCGCCGGCCGCATCTTGGTGCCGCAGGTCATGCAGAGCGGCGCGTCGGCCGTGAAGCGCTGGTGGCTCTCCAGCGTCAGCTCCTTGACCGCCGGCGACTGCTCGGCGACCTCCGCCTTCGGCTTCTCCTCGATGGGCGCCGACTGGGCCAGCGCCTCGCGGTCCACCGTCTCCTGCAGCGCCGCCGGGTCCTCGCCGCGCTGCTGCGCGGCGCGCTCGGCCGCCGAGAAGATGCCCAGGGCCGCCCGCTCGTCGTAGGGCAGGTGGTCGAGGGCCAGGCGGCGGAAGATGTAGTCCATCACCGACGTCGCCATCCGGATGTCCGGGTCGTCCGTCATCCCGGCCGGCTCGAACCGCATGTTGACGAACTTGCTCATGTACGTCTCGAGCGGCACGCCGTACTGCAGGCCGATGGAGATCGCGACGGAGAAGGCGTCCATGACGCCCGCCAGCGTCGAGCCCTGCTTGGACATCTTGAGGAAGACCTCGCCGAGCCCGTCGTCAGGGTAGGACGAAGCGGTCATGTAGCCCTTGGCACCGCCCACCGTGAAGCGGGTGGTCATGCTCGGCCGCTGGTTGGGCATGCGCCGCCGGGTCGGCCGGTTGACCTCGATGACCTTGACCTCGGGCTCCGCCTTGGCGGCCTCGTCCTTCTTGGCGGCCTCGTCCTTCTTGGCGCCGTTGCCGGCCGACAGCGGCTGGCCGACCTTGCAGTTGTCGCGGTAGACGGCCAGGGCCTTGAGCCCCAGCTTCCAGCCCTCCTGGTAGACCTGCTCGATGTCGTCGATCGTGGCCGACTCGGGCAGGTTGACCGTCTTGGAGATGGCCCCCGACAGGAACGGCTGCGTGGCCGCCATCATGCGCACGTGGCCCATCGGCGCGATCGCCCGCTCGCCCATCGCGCAGTCGAACACCTCGTAGTGCTCCTGGCGCAGGCCGGGCGCGTCGACGACGTGGCTGTGCTCGCCGATGTACTCGACGATGGCCTCGATCTGCTCCTGCTGGTAGCCGAGCTGCTTGAGCGCCCGCGGGATCGTCTGGTTGACGATCTGCATGGAGCCGCCGCCGACGAGCTTCTTGAACTTGACCAGCGCCAGGTCCGGCTCGATGCCGGTGGTGTCGCAGTCCATCATCAGGCCGATGGTGCCCGTGGGGGCCAGCAGGCTGGCCTGGGCGTTGCGGTAGCCGTTCTTCTCGCCGAGCTTGAGGCACTCCGACCACTGGCGGGACGCCTCGGAGTGGATCTTCGCGTCCATGGAGCCGACGGTGCGCAGGTCGTCGTTGGCCGCCGCGTGCTTGCGCATGACGCGCTTGTGCGGCTCCGCGTTCCGGGCATATCCGTCGTACGGGCCGACCACCGCGGCCAGCTCGGCACTGCGGCGGTAGGACACGCCGGTCATCAGCGACGTGATCGCCCCCGCCACGGCGCGGCCGCCGTCGGAGTCGTAGGCGTGGCCCGTGGCCATGAGCAGCGCGCCGAGGTTGGCGTAGCCGATGCCGAGCTGACGGTACGCCCGCGAGGTCTCGCCGATCTTCTCGGTCGGGAAGTCCGCGAACGTGATCGAGATGTCCATCGCGGTGATGATCAGCTCGGTCAGCTTGACGAAGTTGGGGACGTCGAAGGAGTTGTCGTCCTTCAGGAACTTCAGCAGGTTGATGCTGGCCAGGTTGCAGGAGGAGTTGTCCAGGTGGACGTACTCGGAGCACGGGTTGCTGGCCGTGATCCGCCCCGTCTCGGGGGTGGTGTGCCAGTCGTTGATCGTGTCGTCGTACTGCACGCCCGGGTCGGCGCACTCCCAGGCGGCCTTGGCCATCTTGCGGAACAGCTCCCGGGCGTCGACCGTCTCGATGACCTCGCCGGTCAGGCGGGCACGCAGGCCGAACTTCTCGCCCTTGTCCACCGCGCGCATGAACTCGTCGGAGACGCGCACGGAGTTGTTGGCGTTCTGGTACTGGACGGAGACGATGTCCTTGCCGCCCAGGTCCATGTCGAAACCGGCGTCACGCAGCGCGCGGACCTTGTCCTCTTCGCGCGCCTTGGTCTCGATGAACTCCTCGATGTCGGGGTGATCGACGTCGAGGACGACCATCTTGGCCGCCCGGCGGGTGGCGCCGCCGGACTTGATCGTCCCCGCGGACGCGTCGGCGCCGCGCATGAAGCTCACCGGGCCGCTGGCCGTGCCGCCGCTCGACAGCAGCTCCTTCGAGGAACGGATGCGAGACAGGTTGACACCCGAGCCCGAGCCGCCCTTGAAGATCACACCCTCTTCCTTGTACCACTCGAGGATCGACTCCATCTGGTCGTCCACCGAGAGGATGAAGCAGGCGCTCACCTGCTGGGGCGACTTGGTGCCCACGTTGAACCAGACCGGCGAGTTGAACGCGAACACCTGGTGCGCCAGCGCGTGCTTGAGCTCGTGATCGAAGATCTCGGCGTCCTCGTCACTGGCGAAGTAGCCGTGCTCGATGCCCGTCTTGGTGTAGACGCCGACGACCCGGTCGATCAGCTGCTTCAGACTCCACTCGCGCTGCGGGGTGCCCACGGCGCCGCGGAAGTACTTGGTCGTCACGATGTTGGCCGCGTTGACCGACCAGAACTCGGGAAACTCGACGCCCCGCTGCTCAAAATTGATCGAGCCGTCGCGCCAGTTCGTCATGACGACGTCGCGGCGCTCCCACTGGATCTCGTCATACGGGTGCACGCCGGGCTTGGTGAAGATCCGCTTCATCTTCAGCCCCTTACGCGGACGCTTCCCCCCGCGCGCGACTGAACCGCTGGCCGTCTCCGTCATGACTCCCCCTTCTCCGCCTTCAACTGTGAGATCTCGGCCTCGAAGTCCGCCAGGCTCTCGAAACCGCGATATACCGATGCGAACCGCAGGTAGGCCACCTCGTCGAGGTCCCGCAACGGGCCCAGGATGGCCAACCCCACCTCGTTGGAGGGGATCTCGGCCGCGCCCTTGGCCCTGATGGCCTCCTCCACCCGTTGCCCGAGCTGCGCCAGCGAATCCTCGCCCACCGGTCTGCCCTGACAGGCGCGCCGCACGCCCGCGACGACCTTGTCCCTCGAGAACGGCTCTGTCACTCCGCTGCGCTTGCTCACCATCAGCAGTACGGTCTCCTGCGTGGTGAACCTGCGCCCGCACTCGGGACAGGTGCGGCGTCGCCTGATGGCCGCGCCGTCATCCGTGGAGCGGCTGTCGATGACCCTCGTGTCAGGGTGGCGACAGAACGGACAGTGCACGCTTTCGCCTCCTAGACCTACGGCCACCACACGCCGCGAAACCGCCGTCGAGGGACGCTCGCGCACGCTCCACGGCTAGCCGTGGAGCGGTACATAAAACACAAGGTGTGGTGAACTACATCGGTGTAACTACTAGATGTTGTGGTCCAACCGTAGAAGCGAGCGACCATGAACGCAAGTTGAGCAAGCCCATCGAACCGAAGTCGCTGATCAGCCCGCCGTCACCGGCGGAGCTTGGGCGTGTCGCCCGTCGAGGTGATCTTTGTGCTGCTGGAGGCGTCACACGAGTTGCTTACGCACCCCTTCGTGAACAAACCTCACAACGGTACCCAACCCCCAAACCTTCCCCCACCAGCCCCACCACCGCACCCCCCGAACCACTCCACAACCGGACAGCCTCATAACGCCAACGGCCCCACGGGCAACCGTTCCCATGCCCCGACCCGGCCCCCACCGCCAGGCCACTCCGCACCCCACGCGACACACCGCCAGTCAGTCGCACCCGAGCAGCCTGACGACGCAGCTCCCACGCGTGAACCTCGCGGCCCAGACGGACTCCCGACCCGGACGGACTCCCGGGTTCAAGCGGACCAGCGTCTCGGTCGCAATCACGGTCCGAGCGGACTGGCGGTCCGAGCAGGCTCGCAGGTTCGAGCGGGCTCGCAGGTTCGAGCGGGCTCGCAGCCCAAGTGGACCAGCGTCTCGATCGCAATCACCGTCCGGGCGGGCTGGCGGCCCCAGCAGGCTCCCGGGCCGAGCAGATCCACAGCCCAGCCAAACTGGCGGCCCGAGCAGACTCACAGCCCGAAGCAGGGTTGCGGCCCGGGCAGCCCGGCGAACCGAGCGGACCGGCAGCCCGGCGAACCGAGCGGGCCGAGCAGACCGGCGGGCCGAGCGGGCCGGCCGAGCTGGTGACCTGGGCGGACTGGCGAGCCGAGCGAACTCACAGCTCGGGCGGACCGGCGGGCCGGACGCACCCGCGGGTCGGGCGGTCAGCGTAAGGCGGCGGTGTTGCTCGGGACGTACAGGCGGGTGCCCGGGCGAACGGGGGAGTCGGACAGGCCGTTCAGGCGCTTGATCTCCTCCACCACAGGGCCGGGATCGTCCCCCTGGGAGAGCGCCTCCCCGATGGCCCAGAGCGTGTCACCCTCGCGCACCTCCACCCACGGCAACCCCGCATGGCTGGTCACGACGACCTGCACCGCTGCCTGCCCCACCGCACGCGTACCGAGCCAGAACCCGCCGAGCGACAGCAACGCCACGGCGACCACCAGCACGACCCGCCCGCGCCGGGTCAGCCGCAACGGCGGAGCGGACCGCCGACGCACGCGCGCCAACGCCCGCCGCGCGCGCCACCTCGCCACCCGACGGCCCCACCGGCGAGATCCCCACCGCCCGCCACCTGTGCCACGCCGAGATCGGCCGGCCCGGACGACGCCTCCCCGCGCAGCCCGATCACCCCCGCCAGCACCCCGAACGCCCTTCCCGTCCCCCTGGACACCCCCACTCCGAACACCACGAACGCCTCCCCCAACACCCCGGACGCCACGCCGGACACCCCGAGCGTCCCTGCCAGCGCCTTGGACACCACTCCGGAGCCCCCGCACGTCCCCGCCAGCACCGTGGACACCACCCAAGGGCTCCCGAGCGTCCCCATCAGCACCCTGGACACCATCCTGGGGGCCGCGAGCGCCTCCCCCCGCACTCCGGGCACCACTCAGCGGGCTGCGAACGCCTTCCCCAGCACCCTGGGCGGCACGACGACCGCCGCGAGCGCCCTTTCCAGCACTTCGGCCATCACCCCCGGGACCGAAGTCCTTTCCCCCAGTGCTTCGGATGCCGCCCCTGGGGCCAAGGATCTTTCCGACGGCTTTCCGGACGCCACCCCTGGAGCCAAGGGCCTTTCCCACGGCTCTCCGGGCGGGACCCCGGGGACTGCGCGCGCCTTCCCCAGCGCTCCGGGCCAGGCCCCGGGCACCGCGAACGCCTTCCCCGGAGCCCCGGACACCACCCCCGAGACCGAGAACCTCTCCCCCAGCACCCCGAGCTCCGTCGACGTCTCCCCCCGCGATCTGCGCGGAGCGCCGACTGCCGCGTGTGCCACCCTCGGCGGACTGGACGCCACCTCGAGGGCCGACGGCGCCTCCCGCTTCTCTCGTCCCGGAGTTTCCTGGTCCGCGCGCCCGCGACCGCGCGTCGCCCGCAGGGGCGCGTGCACCCCGATCGTCCACTCTCGTCCCCCGCCCAGCGTCGGCACCCCCGCCCGAGCGCCGTTGGTCTCTGTCTGCGCCGGATCTCCGGCCGGCCGCCGTTTCGTCGCCCTCGTCCGCACGGGCTCCTCCCCTGCCCGGCGGTACGGTGGCGTCCGCGTCGGAACCCGGACGCGGCGGCGGTACCAATCGCAAATGGGGCCTTCCACCATGAGCCGTGCGGGGCCCCAACCTCTTCCCCGAATTCCCGCGGGAACCGGCCTCAGTCCGCGTATTGTCTCCCCGTCGATCGTTACCCTGCGTGGCGTCGGCGATGAGTGTGAGTCGTTTGGCGTCTTGGCTGGTCGTGTCGGTATTTGTGGGTGTTCGCATGGTTGACCTCCTGCCGTGCGGCCCGAGGAAAAGGCCAAATAAAGATCAGCAAATCGAACACGGTGTCGATCGAACTCCCGTACGATGTTGTACACCACGCTGGCGACAATTTCGAGGAAGACTCGAACAATTGTTTGAAGATGATCTTCAACAGCGATACGGTCGCTGTGTGCGACATTGGGACCACAGACCGGGAGGTGCGCCGGTGAGGCGGGCCGCCAGGCGAGGAGGAAGAGCATGAGCGAGCAGGATGGCGCAAACGGGGTCAGCGACCTCGCGGTGCGCCGGCGCGACTCTCTGGGCCTGACGCCCAGGCAGCGCAAGATCCTTGAAGTCATCCGCGACTCGGTGCAGCAGCG
Source organism: Nonomuraea sp. NPDC049625 (assembly GCF_040675285.1). Taxonomy (NCBI): domain Bacteria; kingdom Bacillati; phylum Actinomycetota; class Actinomycetes; order Streptosporangiales; family Streptosporangiaceae; genus Nonomuraea; species Nonomuraea sp. NPDC049625. The sequence continues at coordinate 889,619 of NZ_JBFAOQ010000003.1, forward strand.
CGGTTATCCGCCCTCCATGCGCGAGATCGGCGAGGCGGTCCAGCTGACCAGCACGTCGAGCGTGTCGCACCAGTTGACGGCGCTTCAGCGCAAGGGTTACCTGCGTCGCGACCCGCACCGGCCGCGCGCGCTCGAAGTGCGCCTCCCGGGCGAGCCCGTGCTGTGGGTGGACCCTGACGCGACCGACGAAGAGCCCACGATCAACCGCCCCACGGCCGCCTATGTCCCGCTCGTCGGCCGCATCGCCGCCGGTGGTCCGATCCTGGCCGAGGAGAGCGTGGAAGACGTCTTCGCGCTGCCCAAGCAGCTCGTCGGCGAGGGCACCCTGTTCCTCCTGCAGGTCGCCGGTGACTCGATGATCGAGGCCGCCATCGCCGACGGCGACTGGGTGGTCGTCCGCCAGCAGCCGGTGGCGGAGAGCGGCGACATCGTGGCCGCCATGATCGAGGGCGAGGCCACTGTCAAGACCTTCAAGCGCAAGGACGGCCATGTCTGGCTCGTCCCCCACAACCCCAACTACGAGCCCATCCCCGGCGACGAGGCCAGCGTCCTGGGCAAGGTCGTGGCGGTCCTGCGCCGGCTCTAGCAGCGGTCAGGGCCCCGAAAGGGTCTCGGGCGCGCGTCCAACCGCTCGCGCCGCGTTCCGGCGCGCGCCGAAACACACCTGTTCATGGGTACGTACGGCTCCAACTCCACCTCGCCCTCGGGCCGAAGCCCCGTCACCGGCCATCCGGACCGGCGAGGGACGCCATGCCCCTGGAGACTGAGCCGTCCGGGGGGCGCCATCCAGTCCCATGTTGTCGGTCGCGGCGCTCAAGGCCACCCAACGCCGACATCGCACCGTGTCGCCACCCCGCCATCGGACATTGGCGCCGAACTCGGTCTCGGCATCGAACCATTCCGCGAAACTCGGTCTCAGCATCGCTCCATGTCGCCACCTGGCCCTCGGGCACTGGCGCGGAACTCGGTCTCAGCATCGCTCCATGTCGCCACCTGGCCCTCGGGCACTGGCGCGGAACTCGGTCTCAGCATCGCACTGTGTCGCCACCACCCCATCCTTCGCCCACACCCGCAGTACCCGGAAGTCGCCGCCTCCATGACCGCTTGACGAAGCCACAAGCCGCCCGCTCGACTCGATCAAGGGCCCAGATCGGGAGGGCGTCTACAACGCACCGCCTTCAGCAACGCCCGATGGGGAAACGTCGCGCTGTTTGGGGCAGCCGCTCGGATGCGCGCCCGGCGCGGTGCAGGAAGTCGCCGCACCGGCCCGCTCACTCCAGCACGAAGCTCGCGCTGCCCTTGAAGGCGCTCGACCCGTCGTTCTGCTCGACCCTCGAGCCGCGGCCCGCGTGCGGCACCGACTGAAGGTCCCGGGGCTTCTAACGGGCCGCGTACAGCTCGTGCGCGGCCATGATCGCCTGGTCGGCGAAGGCGAGCACGTCGCGCCGCCGTTCGAACGGCGAGCCGTACAGGGACTTGCGGGGGGTGCCGAAGTGCTCGCTCAGCCCGCTGACCGCGCCCGAGAGCGTCGGCAGCGCGGTCTCGTCCTCCTCGCGCAGGCGTAGCGCCTCGTTCACCACCCGATGCCAGCGCTCGGGGAACACCGCCAACGCGTACTGCCCGGCCCTCGACTTGGAGGTGATCTCGCCGGTCGCCAGCGTGTAGTGGAGCCGGGCGACGCCCGTGACGACCCAGACCGTGTTGTAGCCGCCGAGACAGGCCAGCCCCCAGGGCGAGGCCAGGTGGGAGGCCCTGGCCACCAGGCGGCGCCAGTACCGGTCGAGGTTGCCGTCGGTCCAGGCCGCGAGGACGGCTGGATCGTGCCAGATATCGATCTCGTCCGGCTTGGGGCCGCGGCAGGTCAGGCCGTTCTGGGCCAGCGTGTGCCAGGTGACCGGGTTGAGGCCGCCCCGTGGGTTGATCTTCCCCGCGTGCGCCCGGGGACGCGTCCCCAGCTCCGCGGGGTCCCGGCCGAGGTCGTCCCACGTGAGGTAGCAGCCCTCGAACGGGTACGCGCCCAACCGGGCGTGAATGCGCTCCACCACCCCGAACGGCGCCTCCGAGGCCGTCACCGCGACGAAGTCCACGTCGCTCGCGCCGGGCCGGTAGTCGCCCAGCGCCGCCGAGCCCTCCAGATAGAGACCCTCCACGAGCCCGGGAGCCTCCGCGTCGGCCACCGACAGGTAGGTCTCGACAATGGCATCGACCTTGGGGTTAGACATCATCGCCGTCCAGCCTCCCATAAGCGGCCTCGCCACCTCATCACAATCAATAATCCTAGAATTGCCGCGTGAATGAGGCATATACCCCTGAAGACCTCAAGACATCCCACGATGGCATCAAGTGGTCAGAAGTCCCACCGGGCGTCATCCCCGCCTGGGTCGCCGACATGGACCTGTCCACCGCTCCCGAGGTGATCGAGGCACTGCGGCGCCGGGCCGCCGGCGACCTGGGCTACCCGACCTGGCTCGAACAGCCCTCAGCCGGGCCGCTGGCCGAGGCGTTCGCCGAACGCATGGCGAACCGATACGGCTGGCAGGCCGATCCCTCGCTCGTGCGCTCGTTCAACGACCTCAACCAGGCGCTCCAGGTCCTCCTCCAGGTCTGGACCCGGCCGGGCGACGGGGTCGCGTTGCACACCCCGGCCTACCATCCGTTCCTGGAGACGCTGAAGGTCATGGAACGGCCCCTCCATCCGATCCAGCTGGAGCCCGACGGGGACGCGTGGCGCTTCGAGGTGCCCGACCTGTCGGGCTGCCGGGTGCTCCTCCTCGTCAACCCGCACAACCCGACCGGCCGCTCGTTCACCCGCGAGGAGCTGGCGAAGCTGGCCGAGCACGTCGAACGCCATGACCTGCTGGTCATCGCGGACGAGATCCACGCGGACCTCACGTTCGAGCCGCACCAGCACATCCCGTTCGCCACGATCCTCCCCGAACGCACCGTCACACTCACGTCCGCCACGAAGGCGTTCAACCTGGGCGGCATCCGCTGCTCGGTGGCCCACCTGGGACACGCGGGCGTCCGCAAGGCCCTGGAGGCGCAGCCGCCCTTCGTGTACGGCTCCGCGAACCTCTTCGGCGTGGAGGCCACGGTGGCGGCGTGGCGGCACGGGGACGCCTGGCTGGAGTCGACCCGCGCCCTGCTGGACCGCAACCGCCGCATCATCGCCTCCCGGCTGCCGGCATCGGTCGGCTATCGGGTTCCGCAGGCCACGTACCTGGCGTGGCTGAACGTGGGGCGGCCGGGCATGGCGGAGGTGTACGAGCGGGAGGCCCGGGTGCGGCTGGTCGACGGCGCGGTCTTCGGGCCTGGCGGCGAGCATTACGTCCGGCTGAACTTCGCCACCACGGAGGCGATCCTGGCCGAGATCCTCGACCGGCTGACCCAGATGCCCTGACCCTGGTTTTCCCAAGGGGCGTGGCGGGATCCCCACGACACTCCTGCCACGCCGCCCGGCTGGGTGGTGATGGACCCGCGCACCGGACAACGAGGCGCCAGGCAGGCGCCCGTCCCACTGGGCGCGCGAATGGCGCGACGCACGAGGTGGCGCGGCACGCATCGCGTGGAGAAGGGGCACGGCGGGCTGCGCAGAGCGAAGGCGTGGGCGGCCCAGCAGTGCAGCGTGCCGGCGCCAAAGGCGCGCGGCTCGGTGTGGCGGCATGGTGTGGCGGCGCGGCGTTGGCGGCGCGGCGTGGCGTTGGCGGCGCGGCGTGGCGACGTTGGTGCGGAGGTCGGCAGGGGTGCGGCCCGGTACCGGAGGTGGCGGAGCGGCGGGAACGCTCGGGGCGCGGCACGTCGGTGTGGACATGAGGCGCAGGGGGGGTGGGCCCGACGGCGAGGCTAGCTGCCAGGTGGCGAATGGGGGGTGAGTGGGCAGAGGCCCCGACGGCGAGGCTGGCGGCCGGGTGCCGGTCGGGGCGGTGGGTGAGGCGGTGAGTGGGGGGTTACCGCAGCGAGGTTACTGCAGCGGCGGGAGGTCCGGCGGCGTGGCGGATGGGTGTTCTTCGAGGGCGGCCAGCGCCAGCTCGATCGCCTTCTCGAGCTGCGGGTCCCGCCCCGCCACCCGGTCCTGTGGCGTGATCACCACCTCGATGTCCGGCTCCACCCCGTAGTTCTCCACGCCCCAGCCGTGCCCTTCGAGCCAGAACGAGTACCGGGGCTGCGTGACCCGCGTCCCGTCGACGAGCGAGTACCGGGAGTCGATGCCGATCACCCCGCCCCACGTCCGCGTCCCCACCAGCGGGCCGATGCCGCGGATCTTGATCCCGGCGCTGACGATGTCCCCGTCCGAGCCCGCGAACTCGTCGGTGATCGCCACGATCGGCCCCCGGGGCGAGTCCTCCGGGTAGCGCATCGGCTCGTAGCCTCGTGCCCGCGACCACCCCGTGACCTTGCGGGACAGCTTCTCCAGCACGAGCTCCGACAGGTGCCCGCCGCCGTTCTCGCGCACGTCCACGACCAGCCCGTCGAAGGCCATCTCGGTACGCAGGTCGCGGTGGAACTGCGCCCACCCCGTCGCCACCATGTCGGGCACGTGCAGGTATCCGAGCCTGCCGGCGGAGGCCTCCCGGACGCGGGCGCGGCGGCTCTCCACCCAGTCGTGGTAGCGCAGCCGGGTGTCCTCCGCGATGGGGCTGACCACGACGCGGCGGGTGTCCCCGCCGGCGGCCGGCCGTACGGTCAGCTCAGTGGGCTGGCCGGCGGTGCCCGCCAGGAGGGCCAGCGGACCGCGTACCGGATCCACGGGACGCCCGCCCACCGCGACGATCGCGTCGCCGGGACGGACGGCCACCCCGGGCGCGAGCAGCGGGGAGCGCGCGTCGTGGTCGGAGGACTCGCCGGGCAGGATGCGTACGACCCGCCACACGCCGTCGTCGTCCCTGGCGAGGTCCGCGCCCAGGAGCCCCTGGCTGCGGCGCGGGTCGACGCCGGCGCCGGTGGCGCTCGCGTACGCGTGGGAGGTGCCCAGCTCGCCCTGCGTCTCCCAGAGCAGGTCGATCAGCTCGGAGTGAGCGCCGATGCGCCCCACCAGGGGCTCGTAGCGGTCGAGCACGCCTTGCCAGTCGACGCCGTTCATGTCCTCGCGCCAGAAGTGGTCGCGCATGAGGCGGCCGGCCTCACGGAAGCCCTGCCGCCACTCGGCGATCGGGTCGATCTCCACGGCGATCCGGTCGAGGTCGATGGAGACGACCTCGTCGCCCTCGGTGGCGGCGCGGGTCTGCAGGCCGTTCTTGCCGTTGGTGACGAGCCTGCCGCCGTCGCCGCTGACCTCGAACGCACGCACCTCCTTGCCCAGCTCGGACTTGGCGCGCTTCTTGAGGTCGTAGCGTTCGAGCACGATCTCGGTGACCGGCTCGGTGCCGTCGCCGATCTGCCCCGCGAGGGGGTGGCGCAGCCAGAGCAGGGCGTCCTTGGCGGTACGCAGGTTGCCGTAGCGGCCCGCGGGCACCGGCACCGGCACCACGCGCGAGGGGAGCCCCTCGGGATCGACCTCGGTACGCGGTGCGGCGTCGTCCTTCTTGTCGTCCTTGGCAGGCTTGTCGTCCTCGCCGTTGAACCCGCGTCCCTGCAGGGAGGGGTCGAACGGCGACGGCGTGGTGGCCTGCAGGGGCACAATGTACGGCTTGCACCCGCCATGGAAGGACATGTCGAAGACGTGCGCGTCGTACACCGGGTCGAAGGTCCGCATCGACAGGAACGCCAGGTGCTTCCCGTCCTTGGTGAACATCGGATCGAAGTCGGAGAAGCGCACCGACGTCACGTCGATCACCGACGTCCCGTCGACCCGCCCCATCTTGATCTGCGACAGCGGCTCGTGGTGCGGGTGCACCCAGGCCAGCCACCCCGAGTCGGGCGAGAACGTGAGCCCGCTGACGTCTCCCTGCGTGGTCCGGTCGAGCTGCCGGATATTTCCGGACTCGATGTCGACGACCAGCAGCCGCCCGTCATGCGTGGCGACCGCCACGTGCTTGCCGTCGGGCGAGACCGTCAGTTCGAGCACCCGCCCGAGCTCCCCGGTGGCCAGCGTCCTGATCTCGCCGCCCGGCGTGCCGATCTCCAGCCCGTCCTCGCCGCTGGCGTCCGACACCCAGACGGCCCGGCCGTCCGCGTCGAGCACCTGCGGCAGCCGTACGCGGACGCCCGGCTGCGCCCGCAGCACGCCCGCGGGCCCGTCGCGGTGGGTCACCCAGTGGGCGGTGCCGCGGATCTCCACGGCGCTGGCCCGCCCGCTCGCGTCCGGCGAGAACGCGCCGACCCGCAGCGGCGCGGGGCGCTTGGCCCGCCCCGGCCGCGGCCCGCCCAGCGTCACGTCCAGCCGGTACGGCTCCGCGTCCAGGCTCTCCAGCAGCCAAAGGTCCCCGGCGTGGCCGTAGATGACCCGCTCCCCGTCACCGACGGCGTGGCGGGCGTAGAACTCCTGGTGATCGCTGTGCCTGCGCAGGTCGGACCCGTCGGGCAGGGCGGAGTAGACGTTGCCGACGCCGTCGACGTCGGACAGGAAGACGAGCCGGTCCCCCACCCAGTTGACCGCCCAGTACTGCGCGGTGCTGTCGGCGAACAGGCGGGCGAACTCCCCGTCGCCCTCCGCGTCGACCCAGATCTTGCCGGCCGTGCCACCCCTGTACCGCTTCCACTGCGACGGCTCGCGCCACATCGGCGACACGGTGGCCACCCGCGCGCCGCTGACGGCCACGTCGCTGACCCACCCGTACGGCAGGCGCGTGGCGGGGCCACCGTCGAGCGGCACCGCGTACGCCCAGGTCCGGCCCCGCTCGCTCTGCCCGGCCGCGGTGACCGCCAGCACGTCGCCCTCACCCGTCCAGCCGCGTACGCCGGTCGTGGCGCTACCCCAGTAGGTCAGCCGCTCGCCCTCGGGGCCGTCGATCCCGGCCGCGAACACCTCCGGCGCGCCCTCCTTGCCGCCCGTCCACGCGATGCGCGTGCCGTCGGGCGAGAATCTCGGGTGCGACACCGGGACGCGGTCGGCGGTGAACCGCCAGGCCCTGCCTCCGGACAGGGGAGCCAGCCAGACATCGTCGTCTGCGACGAAGGTGACCATGTCACCGTGGATATGCGGGTATCTGAGGTATGCGCCATTTGTCACATGTGCACATTAATGCCAGATGCCAAGGTCAGCCCAAGAATTCTCCCTCGAACGGGCCCACCACGTCCCGCGAACTGTCAAGTAGGGGATGTGCCTGAAATGCCGGGAAGAGGGTGGACTATGAAGTTTTGCGCCCGTCCACACCAGCTCCCGTCCCGCCTGGCGGCCGCGGCCGTCATCCTCAACTCCGGGCTCAGCAAGGTCCACGCCGACGAGCAGACCGCGGCGGGCCTGCACGGCATGGCCGCGAACACGTACCCGTTCCTGCGTGACATGGACCCGGTGGCCTTCACCAGGCTGCTCTCCAGAAGCGAGATCGCGCTCGGGACCGCGCTGCTCGTGCCGATCGTGCCGTCGCTGGTGGCGGGGGCCGCTCTGACCGGGTTCGCGGCGGGGCTGGTCGGCCTGTATCTCAGGACGCCGGGGATGCGGCAGGAGGGCAGCCTGCGCCCGTCCGAGCAGGGCATCGGGCTGGTCAAGGACATCTGGCTGCTCGGGATCGGCATAGGGCTGGTGCTGGAGGAACTCCAGTCCGGCGACTAAGACCGACAAACCCGGGTACGCGGCACCATATGGTACAAATCGGCTACACCTTGATGTCCGAACAGACCCCCGCGCGGGAGCTGGTCGATCACGCCGCGGTGGCCGAGCGGATCGGCTTCGACTACGCGGTCATCTCCGATCACTACTTCCCGTGGATCGAGGAGATGGGGCACTCGCCGTACTGCTGGTCCGTGCTCGGCGCGGCGGCCCAGGTCACCCGGCGCCTGCCGCTCATGACGTACGTGACCTGCCCCATCATGCGCTACCACCCGGCCGTGGTGGCCCAGAAGGCGGCGACCATGGGCGTGCTGAGCGAGGGCAGGTTCACGCTGGGTCTCGGGGCTGGCGAGAACCTGAACGAGCACGTCATCGGCGAGGGCTGGCCACCCGTGGACACCCGGCACCGGATGTTCGCCGAGGCGATCCGGATCATCAAGCTGCTGTTCGGCGGCGACTACGTCACGTACCAGGGCGAGTTCTACGACGTCGACTCGGCCAAGCTCTACGACCTGCCGAAGCGGCCGGTCCCGCTCGCCATCGCCGCCTCGGGCGGCCAGTCCGCGGAGATCGCCGCCGAGTACGGCGACGTGCTGGTGGTCAACGAACCGCTGCCGGACGTGGTCAGGCAGTTCAACGCCGCGGGCGGGCACGGCAGGCCCGTGTACGGGCAGCTGCCCATCGCGTACGACACCGATCCCGAGGCTGCCAGGGATCGGGCACACCGCCTGTGGCGCTGGGCGGCCGCCGGCGGTTGGAAGGTCATGGCCGAGCTGCCCGGTCCGGTGAACTTCGCCGCCGCGACCGGCACCGTACGGCCCGAGGACGTGGCCCAGAGCGTGCCGTGCGGGAACGACGTGGACGCGGTCGTGCAGGGCGTCAGGCAGTTCGCCGACGCCGGGTACACCCACGTCGCGCTCGTCCAGATCGGGCACGACCAGCAGCAGCCCTTCTTCGACTGGGCGGAGAAGGAGCTGCTGCCGGCACTGCGCGAGCTATGAGTTACGGGACGATGTTGACCAGCTTGGGCGCCCGGACGATCACCTTGCGGGGCGAGTTCGTCAGGTAAGGGGCGACCTTCTCCGAGGCCAGCGCCAGCTGGCGCAGCTCGTCCTCGGTGATGTCCGGCGAGACCTCCAGCCGGTCGCGCACCTTGCCCGCCACCTGCACCACGCAGGTGACCGACTCCTGCACCAGCAGCGCGGGCTCGGCCACCGGCCACCCGGCGAAGGCGACGGCGCCGGTGCGGCCCAGCCGCTCCCAGCCCTCCTCGGAGGTGTACGGGGCCACCAGCGACAGCATGATCGCCAGCGTCTCCGCGGCCTCGCGCACCGCGGGGTCGCCCGCGCCGGGGCCGGAGTCGATGGCCTTGCGCGTGGCCGAGGTCAGCTCCATCATGCGGGCCACCGCGACGTTGAAGCGGTAGGACTCGACCAGCTTGGTGACCTCGTCGATCGTGCGGTGGGTGACCTTGCGCAGCTCCACGTCGCCGCCCTCGAACGCCACGCCGGGCGCGCTGTCCACCTCGGACATGACGCGCAGCGCGCGGGCCAGGAACTTCAGCGACGCCGCCGGCGAGAGGTCGGCCCAGTCGATGTCGTCCTCGGGCGGCCCGGCGAAGACCATGGTCAGGCGCACGGCGTCGACGCCGAAGTCGTCGATCTGCTGCCCCAGATCGACGCCGTTGCCCAGGGACTTCGACATGGCCTTGCCGCCGTTGATCACCTGGCCCTGGTTCAGCATGCGCCGGAACGGCTCGGTGAAGTCGACCATGCCCATGTCGTGCAGGACCTTGGTGAAGAACCGCGAGTAGAGCAGGTGCAGCACCGCGTGCTCGATGCCGCCGACGTACTGGTCGATCGGGCCCCACTTGCGCACCCGCTCGACGTCGAACGGGCCGTCGGTGTAGCCGGGCGAGCAGTAACGCAGGTAGTACCACGACGAGTCGACGAACGTGTCCATCGTGTCGGTGTCGCGCTTGGCCGCGCCGCCGCACTTGGGGCACTCGACGTTGACCCACTCGGTGGCGCTGGCCAGCGGGGAGACGCCCTTGGGGGCCAGTGCCTCGCCGCGCATGTCGGGCAGCGTGACCGGCAGCTGCTCGTCGGGGACGGGCACCTCGCCGCAGTCGCCGCAGTGGATGATCGGGATCGGGGTGCCCCAGAACCGCTGGCGGGACAGCAGCCAGTCGCGCAGCCGGTAGTTGACCGCGCCCGTGCCCCTGCCCTCGCGCTCCAGGATCTCAATGATCTTGGAGATGGCCTCGACCTTGGTCAGGCCGTCGAGCGGCCCGGAGTTGACCAGCGTGCCCTCGCCCGGCGTGGCCTCGCCGGTCTCGCCCGGGTCGGCCAGGCCGGTGTGCACGACGACCTTCACCGGCAGCTCGAACTTCACCGCGAAGTCCAGGTCGCGCTGGTCGTGGGCGGGCACGGCCATGATGGCGCCGTGGCCGTAATCGGACAGCACGTAGTCGGCCGCCCAGACCGGGATGCGCTCGCCGTTGACCGGGTTGACCGCGTAGCGGCCCAGGAAGACGCCGGTCTTCTCCTTGTCGGTGGACAGCCGCTCGATGTCGCTCAGCTTGGCGACCTCGGCGCGGTAGGCCTCGAACTCGGCGCGGTGCTCGTCGGTGACGATCTCGTCGGCCAGCTTGGCGTCCACGGCGACCACGAAGAAGGTGGCGCCGAACAGCGTGTCGGGCCGCGTGGTGTAGACGTGGACCGGCTCCTCGCGGCCCTCGATCTCGAACAGCACGTCGGCGCCCTCGGAGCGGCCGATCCAGTTGCGCTGCATGGTCAGCAGCCGCTCGGACCAGCCCTCCTGCAGCTGGTCCATGTCGTCCAGCAGGCGCTGCGCGTAGTCAGTGATCTTGAAGTACCACTGCGTCAGCTCGCGGCGGACGACGTCGGCGCCGCAGCGCTCGCACTTGCCGGCCACGACCTGCTCGTTGGCCAGCACGGTCTGGTCGTTGGGGCACCAGTTGACCAGGCCGCCCTTGCGGTAGGCCAGGCCGCGCTCGAAGAACCGGTTGAACAGCCACTGGTTCCAGCGGTAGTAGTCGGGGTCGCTGGTGTGCAGACGGCGCGACCAGTCGAAGGACAGCGCGTAGCGCTTGAACGAGGTGACCTGCGTCTCGATGTTGGCGTAGGTCCACTCGGCCGGGTGGGCGTTCCGCTTGATCGCGGCGTTCTCCGCCGGCAGGCCGAAGGAGTCCCACCCGATCGGGTGCATGACGTTGTAACCCTGCTGGTACCAGTAACGAGCGACCACGTCGCCCAGCCCGAAGGCCTCGGCGTGCCCCATGTGCAGGTCGCCGGACGGGTAGGGGAACATGTCGAGCATGTAGCGGCGCTCGCGCGGGTCAGCCGGGTCTTCGCTCGCCCGGTAGGGTTCCTGCTCCTCCCACCGCTGCTGCCACTTGGCCTGCAGCGCCTGCGGATCGTACTCACTCACGGCTACTGTCCTTCTGGCTTGATTCGGACCCCATAAGAAAACCCCCCGTGCACACAACGAGGGGTAGCCGCGACGGCGAGAATCTTCAGGGCCGTCGCGGCCCGCTAAGAAGCAGGGTCGCGGAACGCATGTGTCAAGCCTAGCGCACGTCTTCGGCTGAATGCAGATACTCGATCGAGGTCCGCAGGCACAATGGACCCTTCAGGTCCAGCGAGACCTGATGGTGATGTATCCGTTGTGACCTCATTCGTCCCCTATGAATACCCTTGTCACCGTGGTGTACCCAGCTGAGCCCGAGCGACCGGAGGCAGGCCTGCCCATGCAGGACCCGCCGACGGATCCGCACGGCTTCGCTCGTTTCGCTGCGGAACCACCTGTATCTCCTGGAAAATCCCATGAGATCATGCCTGGTACGTCGAATCCGGATATAACGGGCTATCCGGACAGATACTCGGGAGGGCCGGCAGCAATGGCAACGGAGAATTCCGGACCACACCTGCCACCGTCCTGGCCAGACGCACCGCGCCGCGACGCGCCCGGCTCCCCCGCAACGGAGGTCCCCATGTCCTGGCCCGAGGCCCCGAGGTCCGCTCAGCAGGACCCGGCGTGGCCCGAGCCGCCGCGCACGGACGACTCCTGGCCGGAGCCACCCCGCAGGTCCCGCCCCGAGCCCGCCCGTTCCGAGGCCGGGGGCCCGCAGTCGTGGCCGGACCTGCCGCCCCAGGGCGCCACCGGACCCTCCTGGCCGGCCCCGCCGGCCCGCGACGCCACCGGCCCCTCCTGGCCCGAGCCCTCCCCGCAGGGCGCCTCCGGCCCTTCCTCCTGGCCGGACGTGCCGCCCCCGAGCGCGGCGGGCCCGTCCTCCTGGCCCGACTCGTCGCCGCAGAGCGCCGGACCGTCCTCCTGGCCGGAGGCGTCGCCGCAGAGCGCGCCGACCGCCTGGCCCGACTCTCCGCCGCAGAACGGCCCCTCCTCGTGGCAGGACTCCCCGCCACAGAACGGGCCTTCCTCCTGGTCCGACTCCCCGCCGCAGAACGGCCCGGCCTCGTGGCCGGATGCCGCGCCGCAGGGCGGGCGGTCCTCCCGGCCCGACCTTCCGCTCCCCAGCGGACCGTCGCCGCTCCCCGGCGGGCCGTCCTCATGGCCGGACGGGCCTCAGCAGGGCAGCGCCGGGCCGGCCTCCTGGTCCGAGGCGCCGGCACGGGGCGGCTCGGAGTTCCCCCCGCGAGGCGGGGAGCGCCCGGTGCCGGACCCGATCCCCGCGTGGGAGCAGCCGCCGGACCCGATCCCGGCGTGGGAACAGCCGCCCCCGGCCGCCGGCTCCTGGTCGAACCTCTCCTCCCCCGCCCCCTGGCCCCCCGCCGAGCGGGACAACGCCGGCTCCCCGGAGCAGGCGACGGCCATGTACCAGGTCGACGACCTTCCGCAGGGCGCGCACGCGCCGCCCCGGCAGGCACACCCTTCCGAAGAGCGGACGATGACGTACGGCCAGCACACGGAGAACCTGCTCAACGACCGCGCCACCCCCTCCCCCACCATGGACTCATCGAACATCAGCGCCACGCCCCCCGCCGAGGACACCGGCGCCCCGCGCCCCGGCTCGAACCTGAACCGCGACCCCTCGGACCCCGACCGCCCGTTCGTGACCGCAGGCCAGATCAGCGGCTCCCGCACACCGCCGCCGGAGCGCCAGCAGGAGCTCTGGAACACCGTCTTCGGCGACGACTACCAGGCCATGGGCGACGAGGACTCCCTGGAGGAGGAGAGCCAGGGCAGGCCCATCTGGATCTACGCGCTCGGCGGCTCCGTGGCGATCGCGCTGGTCGCGGCGCTGCTGTGGGCGTTCCTCGCCGGCCCGCTGGCCGGTGACGACCCGGCGGCCTCCAACACCGTGGCCGAGAAGCCCACGACCTCGCAGAAGCCGAGCTCCACGAGGTCCTCGACCACGATCGGCGCGCTGCCGAAGTACCCGGGCAAGGCTGCCCCGATCCTCGGCAGAGTGCCCGACGCCGCCGCCGGGATCTCGCTCCCGCGCCTGGGCGGCACGTGGCGGCTGGACACGCGCACCACCGTCAAGGCCACGTACAACTACGACACCCGCCAGTTCGTCCCGATCACGCAGGACACGAGCGCCCAGCTCATGTCGGGCCCGCTGCCGCAGAAGCTGGCCTCGTACTACGAGAAGGACAACCTGGAGCCGGTCATCAAGCAGGTGGTGCTGGACGCGCGCAAGCGCTTCTTCCCCACCGGCAACAAGGTCCGCAAGATCGCCCAGCAGCCGATCAAGGTGGGCGACAACACGGGACGGCTGATCGCGTACTCGCTGACGTCGGAGACCGAGAAGGCCACGATCGTGACGATGGCCGTCAACACCGGGGGCAACGTCCCGGCCATCGTCTACATGTCGATCCCGGCGGACAGCAAGCAGCTCCTGCCCGACATCCGCACGGTCATGAACCAGCTGAGGATCGGCGCCCAGGGCTGATCAGAAGTCGCACTCCATGTGCTTGATCCCGTTGATGAACATGGAGTGCAGCCGGTCGGGCCGGCCGCCCTCGATGCGCGGCACGCGGCGCAGCAGCTCGCGGAACATCACCGTGATCTCCCGCCGGGCCAGGTGCGCACCCAGGCAGAAGTGGGGCCCGGGCCCGCCGAAGCCGACGTGCGGGTTGGGCTGCCGGGTGATGTCGAAGCGGTGCGGGTCGGCGAACACGCTCTCGTCCCTGTTCGCCGACCAGTAGAACAGGACCGCCTTCTCGCCCTTGCGGTACAGGTGCCCGTTCATCTCGTGGTCCCTGGTGACCTTGCGGCGCATGAAGTTCACCGGGGAGGCCAGCCGGACGATCTCCTCCACGGCGCCGGGCGCGTGCCCGTCGATGTCCTCCAGCCAGAGCGCGCGCTGGTCGGGGTTGTTGGTGAGCAGGCGCAGCCCGTACGAGATGGCGTTCCTGGTGGTCTCGTTGCCCGCCACCACCAGCAGGATGAAGAACGACCCCAGCTCCTGCATCGTCAGCCGCTCGCCGTCGATGTTGGCGTTGACCAGGGACGACGTCAGGTCCTCCGTGGGGTTCTCGGCGCGGTGGGCGGCGAGGTCCTGCACGAGCTGCTGGAGCTCCATGCCGGCGGTGAGCAGGCGCTCGGCGAGCTGGGTGAGGTCGGCGCCGCCGTACTCGGGGTCGAAGCCGCCGAGGATGACGTTCGAGTGCTCGAAGACGAACCGGTAGTCCCGCTCGGGGATGCCCATCATGTCGCAGATGATCTTCAGCGGGAGGCGCGCGGCGACCTCGGTGACGAAGTCGCCGCCCGGCCCCTTCGCCAGCAGGTCGTCCACGATGCCGGCGGCCGCCGCCTCCACGTCCGCCTCGAACTGCTTGATCATCTTGGGCGTGAACGCGCGCGAGACGATCCTGCGCAGCCTCGCGTGGCGCGGGTCGTCCATGTTGATCATCGAGCCGAAGTACTCGGCGAACTCGGCGGGCATGTCGGGGATGTTCGTCGCGCCGCCGTCGCCCGAGCAGAAGACCTCGGGGTTGCGGCTGGCCTCGAGGATGTCGGCATGCTTGACGAGGGCGTGGTAGCCGGGGCCCCTGGGCGCGAAGTCGATCTCCATCTCCTGGAAGAAGGCGGGGGTCCGCAGCGCGCGCAGCCGCTCGAACGCCTCCTCGCGCTCGCTCATGGGCCTGGCCCAGAAGTCGCGATCAGACAGATCGAAGTCAAGGACGCTCATAAGGCCATCTTTTGTGAAAGCAACCACTTACGTCAATGTGCTCATGGCCCCGGAAAACCAGTGGCTCCCGGTGGCGGGCGGGCTCTAGGGTGGCGCGCATGACGTTCTTCTTCTTCCACCTCCGGTAGCGATCCGCCGGCGGGTCGCGGACGACCCCACCGCCGGCGATGCGGGACGGCTGAGCGAGCGCCGTCCCGGGTCGCGACGTGGGAGAAGGACACGTGCATACCTTTGCCGTGGCCAGGGCGGTGCATGGCATCGAGCCCCTGGTGGCCACGGAGATTCGACGTTCCCGGCTGGGTGTGGTGCACGGGGTGCGCCATCGCGAGGTGTGGTTCGAGGCCGCGCCGGGAGCCGACCTGACGGGCCTGCGGACCGCGGACGACGTGCTGCTGGCCGCCGCCGTGGTGGACGGGATCGGCCACGGCCGCTCCGCACTGCGCCGGCTGGCCCTCGCGGCCCGCTCCGTGAGCCTGGGAGGGCTGACGGGCAGCGGGGTGGAGGTGTCGGCGTCGTTCGTCGGGCGGCGCAACTACACCCGGTTCGAGATCGAGGACGCGGTCGGGGCCGAGCTGGCGCGGCCGCTGCGGCTGCCGTACCACTCCAGGAGGGACGGGGGGCGGCCGCCGCGGGACGCGATGTCGTGGCGGGTCACGATCGAGGGCGACCGGGCGCTCATCGCGCTGCGGCTGGCGGACCGGCCGCTGCACCGGCGGGCGTACAAGACGGACTCGATCCGGGGCACGCTGCACCCGCCGGTGGCCGCCGCCATGGCGGCGATGGCCCGCCTCGGGGGCGCGGGGACGGTGCTCGACCCGTGCTGCGGCGCGGGCACGACGCTCATCGAGGCCCACGCGCTGGCCCCCAGGGCGCGTCTCCTGGGCTTCGACCACGACCCGGCCGCACTCCGCGCCGCCACCGCCAACGCACGGGCCGGGGGCGCAGCAAGCGCCGGGGTCGGGGGCGGGGCGGCGTTCGGGTGGGGGGTGGCGGACGGCGGGCGGATCCCGCTGGCCGACGGGAGCGTGGACCGGGTGCTGGTGAACCCGCCCTGGGGGCGTCAGGTGCCGCCCCGCGGGCTGCTCGCGCGGGACCTCGGCCCGCTCTGGCGGGAGGTCCGGCGGGTGCTGGCCTCCGACGGGCTCGCCGTGGCGCTGGTGCACGACGGGATCCCGCGCGGGTTCGCGCTGGAGGAGGCGGTCCGGGTCAGCCTCTCGGGGCAGCATCCGGAGATCGCGGTCCTCAGGAAGGAGGCGGGCCGCGTCAGGAGGTGAACCCCCGCGGGCGGACCTGGGTCATCTCGGCCGCGGACGGCGAGCCGAGCCAGTCCAGGATCAGCCGGTTGACCTCGGCCGGGCGCTCCAGGTGGAGGAAGTGCCCGGCGCCCGCCACCAGCTCGGCCCGCGACCCCGGGGGCAGGTGGCTCATCGCGTTCTTGGCCAGCTCGGCGCTCAGGCATCCGTCCTGGGCGCCGTGCAGGAACAGGACGGGGGCGGTGATCCCGCCCTCCAGGGCCGGGTAGCGGCCGGACGGAGGCGTGGTGCCGAGCATGGCCCGGTAGTAGCCGAGGGCCGCGCTCAGGTTGGCGGGCTCGCCGATGCTGCGCCGTACGAACTCCAGGTCCTCGCGCGCGTCGTAGCCGGGCGACCAGTCGCGCCAGAGGTTCTCGAGGAAGCCGGGGCTCGCGGCGGCCGCCTCGCCCACGGCCGTCTGGAAGAGGAAGACGTAGAACGACCGCTTGAGCTGCTCGTACTCCAGGAACCCGGCGCCGAGCGAGCCGGGCGGCGGCACCGCGAGCGTGACGGCGCGCCGGAAACGTCCTGCCAGGTGGTACACGGGGAAGGCGCCCCAGTCGTGCCCGATGACGACCGCGTCCTCGTCGCCCCCGAGCTCCTCGTGCAGCGCGCGGACGTCGGCGACCAGCGCGGCGTCCTCGTACGCGCCGTCGGCGGGCACCTCGGTGGGCGCGTATCCCCGCATGAACGGCGCGACCGCGCGGTAGCCGCGCTGGGCCAGCGCGGGCATCAGGTGCCGCCAGGTGTGCGCGGAGTCGGGGAAGCCGTGCAGGCACAGCGCCAGCGGCCCCTCACCCAACGACAGATACGCGAACTCCACCCCGTTGGCGTGGATAGTCCTGATCTCCATGACTGCGAAACCTAGCATTCGGCCCGCCTCGGAGGTACCACTACTCGAAGGGGCCTGTATCACAGAGGAGAACTCATGCGGCGGGGATGGGTGCTCGCGCTCGCGTCATTGACCATCGTGCTCGTCGTGGTGGACCTGACCGCCGTGACGATCGCGCTGCCCGACATCCGCTCCGGCCTGGGGGCGAGCCTGCCCGAGGTGCAGTGGGTGGTGGACGCGTACGCGCTCACGCTGGCCGCGGTCCTGTTACCCGCCGGGGTCCTGGCCGACCGCTACGGCAGGCGCCGGCTGCTGACGATCGGGGTCTCGGTCTTCACCCTGGCCTCGCTGGCCTGCGCCCTGGCCCCGACGGCGCCCCTGCTCGACCTGGCCAGGGGCGTGCAGGGCCTGGGCGCGTCGGCGCTGTACGGGACCACGACACCGTTGATCGCCTCCGTCTACCCCGAGGGGCCGGAGCGGGGCAAGGCGCTCGGGATCTTCAGCGCGGTCTCCGGCCTGGCCATGACGCTGGGCCCGGTCGTGGGCGGGGCGCTGACGGGGGCGTTCGGCTGGCGGGCGATCTTCCTGATCAACCTGCCGATCGGCGCGTTCGTGCTGGTGGCGCTGCGGCAGCGGGTGGCGGAGTCGCGCGGCAGGGGCCATCTCGACCCGGCGGGGATCGTGCTGGTCGCGGCGGCGCTGTTCGCGATCATCCCGGCGCTCATCCACGACCTCCCGTGGCTGCTGGTGGCGGGGCTGGTCCTGCTGGCGGCGTTCGTGGTCGTGGAGCGGCGCTCGGCCGAGCCGATGATCGACTTCGGGCTCTTCAGGAACGGGGTGTTCGCGGTCGGCACGGGAACGACGCTGCTCATGCTGGCCGCGCTGCTGGGCGCGTTCACGTACCTCACCCTGTACGTGCAGGGCGAGCTGCACACCAGCCCCGTCGAGGCGGGCACGCGTTTCCTGGCCTTCAGCGCGGCGGCCGTCATCGGGCCCGTCGCGATCGGCCGGGTGCTGCACCGGTGGCCGATGGGCGTGCTCATCGCCGCCGGCCCGGCGCTGATCGCGGTCGCGCTGCTGGTCATGAGCGTCCCCGCGGCCGACCCGTGGACGCCGATCATGTTCGGGCTGTTCCTCGGCGGCCTGGGCCTGGGCGCCGGGAACGTCGTCGCCAACCAGGTCGGCCTGACCGCGCCGATGGACCGGGTGGGCATGGCCACCGGCGTCGTGAACACGGTCAAGCAGGTCGGCACGGCCGTGGGCGTGGCCGTGCTGGCGGCGCCGTACCGGGCGGGGGTCACCTCGATGTTGCTGGTGGCGGCCGGGCTGGCGCTGGCCGGAGCGCTGCTGCCGGTGGCGCTGCTCCGGCGCGCAGGTCAGAAGGTGTAGCTCATGTGCTTGATGCCGTTGATGAAGTTGGACAGCAGGTGGTCGGGCTCGCCCACGGCCTTGATGTGCGGCACGCGGGTGAACAACTCGCGGAACATCACGGTCATCTCCCTGCGCGCCAGGTGCGCGCCCAGGCAGTAGTGCGGCCCGGGCCCGCCGAAGCCGACGTGCGGGTTGGGGTCGCGGGTGATGTCGAAGGTGTCCGGGTCGGCGAAGACGGCTTCGTCGCGGTTGGCGGAGTTGTAGAAGAGCAGCACCTTGTCGCCCTTCTTGTACCGCATGCCGTTCATCTCGTGGTCCCGCGTCAGCGTGCGGCGGAACTGGATCACCGGCGTGGCGTAGCGGATGATCTCGTCGCACGCGGTGACGATGTGGCCGTCGAAGTTGTTCAGCAGGATCGCGCGCTGGTGGGGATGCTCGGTGAAGAGCCTGAGGCCGTGCGCGATGGCGTTGCGGGTGGTCTCGCTGCCCGCCACCACGAGCAGGATGAAGAACGACCCGAGTTGCTGCGGGCTGAGCCGCTCCTCGCCGTTGACCAGCAGGCTGACCAGGTCGCCCGTGGGGCGCTTGCGCCGCTCGTCGCCGAGGCGGGCGGCCAGCCGGTTGAGGGAGTAGCCGGCGCGCAGCAGCTTGCCCAGACCCTTGGCGACGTTGCGGCGGGTGAGGTCGGTGCCGACGCCGGTGTACTCGGGGTCGGTGTTGCCCAGGATGACGTTGGTCTGCTGCAGCACCATGTCATGGAACTCGGCCGGGATCCCCATCATGTCGCAGATGACCCGTACGGGGAGCTTGGCGGCCACCTGCGCGACGAAGTCGCCCGGCCCCTGCTCGATCGCGTCGTCCACGATCTCGGCGGCGGCCCTGGCGAGGTCCTCCTCCATCTTCGCCAGGATGCGCGGCGTGAACGCCCTGGAGACGATCCGCCGTAACTGCGCGTGCTTCGGGTCGTCCATGTTGATCATGGAGCCGAAGTACACGCTCAGCCAGCGGGGCATGTCGGGGATGCTGTTGGAGCAGGGCTCGCTGCTGAACACGGCTGCGTTCCTGCTGGCCTCGGTCACGTCGGCGTGGCGCACCAGGGCGTAGAAGCCGGGGCCGCCGCCGATGAACGGCACGATCTGCTCCCGCATGAAGACCGGGCGGTCCATCTGTCTCAGCCTGCGAAAGGCCTCATTGCGCTCGGACTGCGGCAGGCCCCAGAACGGAATCTGCGACAGGTCCAGGTCGGCGGACAGTGTCATATCACACAAGCCTTCTGCAAGTGCCCACTTACGTCAAGAGGCACTTACCGGTGCTTCCCGATCAGATCGGCTGCCTTTTCGCCGATCATGATAGCCGGGGCATGGGTGTGGCCGCGGTTCAACGTCGGCATCACCGACGCGTCGACGACCCTGAGCCCTTCGACCCCGCGTACGCGCAGGGAGGGGTCGACCACGGAGGCGTCGTCCGTCCCCATGCGGCAGGTGCCGACCGGGTGGTAGAGCGTCTCGCCGCGCTCGCGCACCCACCGCGCTAGCTCCTCGTCGCTCTCCGGCGCCCAGTACGGCGCCATCGGCCCGCCCGCCCACGGCTTCATCGCGGTCGTGGCGAAGACCTGCTTGGCCGTCTTCAGCCCCGCGACCAGGCGTTTGACGTCGGCCTCCGCGCTCAGGTAGCCGGGGTCGATGACCACGTCCCGGCCGTTGAGCCCGACCCTGCCGCGGCTCTCCGGCTGCAGCAGCACGACGCCGACGGTGAGCCCGTGGCCGGTCGGCGGGGTGAGGCCGTGGTCGACGAACGGCCCGGGCGCGAAGATCAGCTCGATGTCGGGGGCGGGCTCCTCGGCCGAGGTCCTGATGAACGCGACCGCCTCGCCCACGTTCGTGGTGAGCATGCCGGAGCGCAGCACGATGTACCGCAGCAGGTTGCTGATCGACTCGGCCTTGGTCAGCGTCACCGGCTGCTTGCACTCGACGTACACGCCGCTCGAAAGGTGGTCCTGGAGGTTCTTGCCGACCTCGGGCAGCTCGTGCACGACCGTGACCCCGGCGTCGCGCAGCTCGTCGGGGGCGCCCACGCCGGAGCGCATCAGCAGGTACGGGGACCCGATCGCGCCCGCGGACAGGATGACCTCGCCCTTGGCCCTGACCTGGGCGCCGCCGCTGTGCTCGATGCCGATCGCGCGCCTGCCCTCGAACACCACCCGGTTCACGGTGGCCCCGGTGATCACGTGGAGGTTGGGCCGGCCCTTGGCCGGGCGCAGGTAGGCGTCGGCCGAGCTCCATCTGCGGCCCCGGTTCTGGGTGACGGGGGTGGGGCTGTAGCCCTCGTTGGAGGGGCCGTTCAGCTCCTTGAGCCGGGTGAGCCCGAGCTCCTCGCACGCCTTGAGGAAGGCGGCGGTGGTGACGTTGGGACTGCGCAGCTCGGAGATGTAGAGGGGCCCGGAGGTCCCGTAGACGCCGCCCTCGTTGCTGCCGACGCGGTGCTCGGCCCTGGTGAAGTACGGCAGGACCTCGCCGTACGACCAGCCGGGGACGCCCCACTGGTCGTAGTCGCGTTCGCAGCCGCGCACCCACATCTGGGCGTTGAGCGAGGACGAGCCGCCGATCACGCGGCCGCGGGGCCAGTAGAGCTCGCGGCCCGACATCTCGCCCTGTTTGGCCGTGGTGTAGTTCCAGTCGTAGTCGGTCTTGAACAGCTTGGCGAAGCCCGCGGGCATGCGGATCTCCAGTTTGTCGTCCTGGCCGCCCGCCTCGACCAGCGCGACCGTCACGCCGGGATCGGCCGAGAGCCTGTTGGCCAGCACGCACCCGGCGGATCCCGCCCCGACGATCACGTAGTCGTACTCCATGGCTCCTCCAAGTAACTTGTTACTTGCTTACTCCAGGCCGGGCGGCACGTCCATACGCAGTTGTGACCTCCGTTACCTACCGGTCGGTATGGCCTGCTGCGAGGATGGCGCCCAAGCCCCGGCTTTGAGGAGGAAGGCGTCATGCTCAACCTGTCGACCGTCCTGGAGGACAGCGCCAGGAACACCCCTGACGGCACCGCCATCGTCTTCGGCGACATGCGACTGCCGTACTCCATGATCGACACCATAGCCAACCAGGTCGCGAACCTCCTGGTCGCCCGCGGTGTCGGCAAGGGGGACAAGGTGGCGCTGGCGTGCCCCAACCTGCCGTATTTCCCGTTCGTCTACTTCGGCATCCTGAAGGCCGGCGCCACGGTGGTGCCGCTCAACGTGCTGCTGCAGTCGCGGGAGATCACCTACCATCTCGGCGACAGCGACGCCAAGGCCTTCTTCTGCTTCGAGGGCACCCCCGAGCTGCCACTGGGCGAGCGCGGCAAGGCGGGCTTCGAGGCCGCGGAGGGCTGCGAGCACTTCTTCGTGCTGCCCGCGACCCCGCTCGCGACCGAGTCCGAGTACGGCGAGTCGGTCTGGGCGGCGCTGGGCGGCATGGCGGGCGAGTTCGAGACCGTGCAGACGTCGCCGGACGACACCGCGGTGATCCTCTACACTTCGGGCACCACGGGCCAGCCCAAGGGCGCCGAGCTCAGCCACCAGAACATGCTGCTGAACGCCATGGTCAGCGACAAGATGTTCCCCCGCTCCGACGAGGGCGACACGTACCTGGCGGTCCTGCCGCTGTTCCACTCCTTCGGCCAGACCGTGGTCATGAACACCGGCTTCCTGCGCGGCGCCACCGTCGTGCTGCTGCCGCGCTTCGATCCGGGCGACGCGCTGGCGCTCATGGCCAAGGAGGGCGTCACCTTCTTCGCCGGGGTGCCGACGATGTACTGGGGCATGCTCACCAAGATCCACGCGGACGGCGTGGAGGTGCCCCGCTCCCTGCGCGTCGCCGTCGCGGGCGGCGCGTCCTCGCCGGTGGAGGTGCTCAAGGACTTCGAGCGCACCTTCGGCATCGGCATCCTGGAGGGGTACGGCCTGTCGGAGACGTCGCCGGTGGCCAGCTTCAACCAGCTCGGCCGTCCCACCAAGCCCGGCACCATCGGCACCCCGATCTGGGGCGTGGAGATGAAGCTGGTCGACGGCGACTGGAAGACCGTCGAAGGCGAGGGCCCCGGCGAGATCGCCATCCGCGGCCACAACATCATGAAGGGCTACTACGGCCGCCCGGAGGCGACGGCCGAGGTGATGAACGACGGCTGGTTCCGCACCGGTGACATCGCCACCCGTGACGCGGACGGCTACTATTCCATCATCGACCGGGCCAAGGACATGATCATCCGTGGCGGCTTCAACGTCTATCCGCGGGAGCTCGAAGAGGTCCTGATGACCCACGAGGCCGTGTCGCTGGCCGCCGTGGTGGGGGTCGCGCACGAGTCCCACGGCGAGGAGATCAAGGCGTACGTCATCCCCGCGCCGGGCTCTGCGATCACCGAGGACGAGCTGATCGCCTGGGCCAAGGACAACATGGCGGCCTACAAGTACCCCCGGATGGTCGAGTTCCGCGACTCCCTGCCGATGACGGCCACGGGCAAGATCCTCAAGCGCGAGCTGCGGTAACCGGTCGACTCCTTTCCCTCAGGCGCGGGCACTCTGCCCGCGCCTTTCTCTTTGTGGAGGTCTCGTGGCGGACGGGTACGTCGTCATCACCGGAGGGCCGGGCGCCGGGAAGAGCACCCTGGTCGAGCACCTCGCCTCGCTGGGGTTCCGGGTGCAGCCGGAGGCCGGGCGGGCGATCATCCGGGACCAGGTGGCGATCTCGGGGCCGGCGCTGCCGTGGCTGGACCCGGAGCTGTTCGCCGAGCTGATGCTGGCGTGGGACCTGCGGTCCTACCACGCCGCCTCGGGGACGGGGCCCGTGGTCTTCGATCGGGGGCTGGTCGACACGATCGGATATCTGCGCATGCTGGGACGTACGGTGCCGCGGCATCTGCACAACGCGGCGCGGACGTACCGCTACCACCGGCGCGTGTTCGCCGCGCCGCCGTGGCCGGAGATCTACGAGCACGACAGCGAGCGGAGGCAGAGCCTCGGGGAGGCCGAGCGGACGTACGACGCGGTCGTGCGGGCCTACGCCGACTACGGCTACTCGGTGGTCACGCTGCCCCGGGCGCCGGTCGAGGAGCGGGCCGCGTTCCTCATCCGCGAGGCCGGCTGGCCGGCACGTACGTGAACGACACCGCCTCCATCAGCGGCCGGCGCCGGGTGTTGTGGAAGGACGCGATGCGCCACCTGCCGTCGGCCTCGCGGACCAGCGTGTACGTCTGCACCTTGGCCAGCTTGGCGGGGCGCTTCTTGGCCACGTCTCCCCTGCCGGTGACCACGGCGGCGCCGGGACCGTAGAAGCGCACCTCCGTGATCTCGTTGAACATCTTCGTGCCCTTGAGCACCGTGTCGAAGAGGGCCTGGTGACCGGCGGCCAGGTCGTCGCGGCCGTGGTAGACGGTGCCGACGAAGGTCGTGTAGCTGGCGTCCTCCGTGAAGCATGCCCCGTACGCGATGCCGTCGCCGCGGTCCCAGGCGCCCTCCAGCTCGGTGAACAGGTTCTGGATCTCGCTGGTGATCATTTCCGCTCCCTCTGATATTATTTGCACTGGTTAAATCTCTGCTCTCATGCAGATATCAACTTAAGGAAGAGGAGTTGGGCTTGTCAACCGACCCGAGCGCCGTCTTCCGGCGCTACCTGAGCGCGATGGTGCTCAACAGCCTGGCCGCCGCCGAGGCCGCCGGGCTCAACGCCACCGACTACTACGCGCTCAACCTGCTCGACCTCACCGGCCCGCTCACCTCCGGCGAGCTGGCCGCCCAGACGGGGCTGACCACCGGCGCCACGACGCGGCTCATCGACCGGCTGGAGCAGGGCGGGTACGCACGCCGCGCGCCGGACCCCGCGGACCGGCGCAAGGTGATGGTCGAGTCGGTGGGCCGGCCGGAACGGCTCGACGAAGTGCTGGCGGGGACCAGGGCCCGGCTGGCCGAGCTGCTGCAGGGCTATCCGGAGGCGGAGCGGACCACGTTGTTCGACTACTTCGAGCGGGCCGCGACGGCGTACCGGTCGGCCACCGACGAGCTCATCGCGGCGCGGGACGCATGACCAGACGCCTGGCCCTCTTCGACCTGGACAACACGCTGATCGACCGGCTGGCCGCCTTCGAGCTGTGGGCCGCCGAGTTCGCCGCCGGGCGAGGGCTCGGCGAGGGGGCGGCGGCGTGGATGGTGGCGACCGACGCGGACGGGTCCCTGCCCATGGACGCGTTCTTCGGGCTGGTACGCGAGCACTTCAGGCTGGCCGAGCCGGCCGACGAGCTGTGGGCGGCGTACCGGGCCCGGCTGCCGCACCTGGTCCGCTGCCCCAGCGAGGTGCTCGACGGGCTCGACCGGCTTCGGGCGGCCGGATGGGCGGTGGGCATCGCGACGAACGGGATGGCCGACAACCAGACCGGCAAGATCGAGCGTACGGGGCTCGCGACCCGCGTGGACGGCTGGGCGATCTCCGGGGCGGAAGGCGTGCGGAAGCCCGACGTTCGGCTGTTCGAAATCGCGGCCAGGAGATGCGGCGCGTCGCTGGAATCGGGCGGCTGGGTCATCGGCGACGACCCCGAGAAGGACGTCGAGGGCGGCCGCCGGGCGGGGCTGCGGACGATCTGGATCGACCGGGGAGTCACCGGCGGGGTCGTGGCCGATCACACGGTGACCGACGCGCTCTCCGCCATCGAGCTGCTAATCCAGCTGAACTGAACCGCCCGGATCGATAGCGTGGCCGGATGCGAGACAGGCCGGATGCTTTCGACGAGGGGTTGCTGCTGCCCGCGCTCGGCGCGTGGGGCATCG
Organism: Nonomuraea sp. NPDC049625; assembly: GCF_040675285.1. Taxonomy (NCBI): domain Bacteria; kingdom Bacillati; phylum Actinomycetota; class Actinomycetes; order Streptosporangiales; family Streptosporangiaceae; genus Nonomuraea; species Nonomuraea sp. NPDC049625. The sequence goes on from NZ_JBFAOQ010000003.1 coordinate 914,738, forward strand.
GGGCGCGCACGCTGGACTACGCGCCGGTCGGCTTCGGCGACTACCACTGGGTCGCGGACGGGCGCTGGTTCATCACGGTCGCGGACGTGCGGCGGCGCGGCTTCGACGGGCTCGGGCTGGCCATGGACACGGCCGCCGCGCTGCGGGCCGAGGCGGGGCTCGACTTCGTGGTGGCGCCGCTGCGCACCGCCGACGGCGCGACGCTCCTGCGGCTCGACCGCCACCGGTGGGCGATGAGCGTCTTCCCCCACGCGAACGGTCTCGCCGGCGAGTTCGGCGAGGAGCAGCCGGCCGGAGACCGCGCCGCGATCATCGACCTGCTCGCCGCCCTCCATGCCACGCCGCCACCCCTGTCCACTCCCCCGCGCCCCCTGGAGCTCTCGGGCCGGGCCGTCCTGGAGCAGGCGCTCCAGGACACGCGCCTGCCCTGGCCGGGCGGCCCGTACGCGGAGCCCGCCAGGGAGGTGATCGCCGACCACGCCGGGGTGCTGCGCCGCAGGCTCGCGGAGTTCGACCGGACGGCGGCCGGCGCCGGCGAGCCCGTGGTGACGCACGGCGAGCCGCACCCGGGCAACCTGCTGCGTTCCGGCGAGCGGTGGCTGCTGGTCGACTGGGACACGGTTGGGCTGGCGGTGCCCGAACGCGACCTGTGGCTGGTCGCCAGGGACGCCGACGACCTGGCCCGCTACGCCGACGCCACCGGCCGCACGCCCGACCCGGCGGCGCTGGAGCTCTACCGGCTGCGGTGGGCCCTCGACGACGTGGCCGAGTTCGTGGAGTGGTTCCGCTCGCCGCACGGGCGCACGCCGGACGCCGAGGAGAGCTGGGACGCCCTGACGGGCACCCTCAAGACGCTGGCCTCCTAGGGTGACGGCCGGGCGATCCACCACGCACGACATCGAGATCCGCGACGACATCGTGATCAAGCGATACCGCTCGTGGGAGCGTGGCGAACACCGCCGCGAATGGGCCGCCCTCAACGTGCTCGCCGAGCACGCCCCCGGTCTCGCGCCCGCTCCCGTGCGCGCCGACCTCGACGGATCGCCGCCCACGGTGGTCATGAGCCGCCTGCCCGGCACCCCGCTCCGCGGCCTCCCCACCGGCCCCGAGCAGGTCCGCGCCCTCGCCACCGCCCTCACCCACCTCCACCACGCCATCTCCGGAGCAGACCCCCTCGACTCCACCTCCCGGCACTCCCCCGACCCCTCCCCCGGGCACCCGCTCGAACTCGCCACCGGGCACGTGCTCAAGCCTGCCGCCTGGCATCCGGCCGCGGCCGTCGCGCACGTGCGCGCCCTCGCCGCCGCCCACCCCGACCTGGGCGACTCCCCCGGCGCCCGTCGGGCCTTCACCCTCGGGACGGCCTGGCTGTCCGACCCGTCCCTCGACCGGCTGCCGGTCAACCCGTTCCCGCCCGTGCTCGGCATGGCCGACGGCAACCTCGCCAACTACCTCTGGGACTCTGACACCGCCCGCGTCCACATCATCGACTGGGAGGACTCCGGCCTCGCCGACCGTGCCTTCGAACTCGCCGAGGTCGCCGAGCACATCTCCCACGTCGACGGCGACCTGGACAGGGACCTCCTCCTGGCCCACCTCGGCCTGGCACCGGCGGAGGCGGCCCGCGTCCACGAATTCCGGCGGCTGCTCGCGCTCGGCTGGCTCCTCATGCTCGGCCCCGACGGCCCCGCCACCCGCCGCAATCCCCCCGGCACCCTCGACCGCCAGGCCGAACGCGTGCTCGCCCTCCTGGATTCGTGAATCTTACTCTTGCTTCAATGCATACTGTAGCCATATGGTCACCCTTAGCAATGACGTTCGCCAAAGGAGATCACGTGGGCAGGCACGCCAAGCCCCATAGTCCCAAGGACGAGCTACCAGAGCCCCAAGAGGACTCCACCGAGGACGAAATCCACACCAGTCGCGGAAAACACGCCAAGGACCGGCAGCCCTCACAGTAGACGCGCATCGCTCCCCACCAGGGGACGGCGCCCCGGGAGATCGATCGCCTGGCCGCGGCAGGCCTGGTGGGCACTCGGAAAGCAGGCAACATGCGGATGGCCAGCGCCGACACGAACGCGGTCGTGGCCCGCCCGCTGACCGAGTTGCTCACCTTGACCTACGGCCCGGTGGCCGTGCTCGGCGAGCAACTGTCCGGCATCGCCGGCATCGAGGAGGCCTGCATTCACGGCTCCTGGGCCGCACGCTACTCCGGCGAGCCGGGCAGGGTGCCGAACGACGTGGACGTCCTCGTCGTCGGCATCAGTGAGGTGAGAACAAGGACGTGCCGACGGCGGAACGAGGCCGAGTAGCCGCGGCCGGGCGCTCCGCGACTCACGGCGGACGATGTTCGCGCCGACATACCGATGGTCGAAGCGATCCTTGCGATTGCGGCAACGGTGCTCGACGAAATGCGACCCTTCTGACGGGCGGACGAGACCCTGATCGCCGCGGATCAGCAGCGTGGCCGCCTTGATGCCGTGCGGCCGCCCGCGAGGCCGAGCCGCCTGCCCACATCCCACTGGATAGTTGCGCGCTGAAATAAGTAGGAGATAGTCTCGCACTAAATCTTCCAGTGCTGAACTAACTGTGGAACGGAGCACCGGCATGCACCCCAGCGACCTCACCGGCACCTACACCCTCGACCCCGCGCACAGCCGGTTCGGCTTCGTGGCCCGCCACGCGATGGTCACCAAGGTTCGCGGCGACGTCCCCGTCAAGGAGGCCACCGCCTCCCTGGACGCGGGCGACCCGGCCGCCTCCACCGTTCACGTGGTCCTCGACGTGGCCGGCATCCAGACCGGCAACCAGCACCGCGACGACCACCTGCGCACCGGCGACTTCCTGGACGCCGCCGCGCACCCGTACATCACCTTCGACGCCACCGACGTCAAGCACCTCGGCGGCGACAGCTTCGAGGTCACCGGCGAGCTGACCATCCGCGGCGTGACCCGGCAGGTCACCGTCCCCCTCGACTACACCGGCACCGCGATCGACGCCCAGGGCCTGACCCGGGTCGGCTTCGAGGGCAGCACGGTGATCAACCGCAAGGACTTCGGCATCACGTACAACGCGGTTCTGGAGACGGGCGGTGTGATGATCTCTGAGAAGGTCACGCTCGAGTTCGACCTGTCCGCCGTCAAGGCCGCCTGATCACCGCATGTCGCCGCCCCGGCGCCACGCCCGCAGTACCAGCACGAGTCCGGCCGTGTAGGCGAGGGCGTACCAGAGGGGCAGCGGGGCCCCGGTCACCGCGGCGGCGAGGCTGACGGCGCCGACCAGGGCCAGCAGTGTCGCGGCCACGGCCTGCTCCGCGAGGGCCGTGGCCGCCACCGCGAGCCCGCCGAGCACACCCACGGCGGCGAGCAGATCGGCGACCAGCCAGATGTCCAGCAGCCCCGCCTCCGTGACCAGACGCAGCAAAGGCATCGGGAGTGACGGCGTCCAGATCCACGTCGGGCCGCCGCCGGCCAGGTTCGCGACGGTCGGGATCGCGACGAGCACCAGCAGGACGCCTGCCGGAGACCTCAACGAAGGTTGGCCAGCCGGTAGCCGTCGCCGGACCTCCACAGCAGCCAGTCGCCTGCCGCCAGGACGACGTCCGGGCTCTTGTACCGCCGGCCGGTGACCGGATCGAGCACGAACGAGGTGGCCCCGGTGTTGTAGGTGATGATCCGGTTGCCTGCCGTCATCCAGGGAGAGACGCCCTTCTTCGGCCTCGGAACTCCGGGCAGCACCGACACGGCCCCCCAGGTGTCGCGCGGCGTCCATCGCAGCGTGTCGCCGGCCACCCAGGCGAACCACTTCCCGGACGCCGCCGCGTACCACTTCTGGTCCGGATCGCCCATCCCCTGCGCGCGGACGCCGTCGGGCAGCGGATGCTCGGCTGTCACCTTGCCGGTCTCGACGTCGACGATGCGCAGCACCTTGTCGTTCGCCCGCTCGGCGGTGAACAGGTCGGGGTAGGAGAACGCCACCGCCGGCCCGCTCGCCGGGTCCCCGGACTTGACGACCGTACCCACCTGCGCACATCCCTTGGCCATCCAGGGCTGCCGCATGACGTCGTTGCCGACGACCACGCCGCCGTCCACCCAGACCCTCCCCCGGGGGTCCGTGCCCTGCGGGCTGATCGTGCGCGTGGTCCCGCCCGCCGTGCGGCACCGCTGGTCGGCCGCCGAGCCGTTCAACTCCGTCCAGGTACGGAAGGCCGCGGCCGTCCCCAGCCCCGACCGAGCCCGCAAGCCGAGTTCCTCGGGCGTGCCGCCGCCGGCGTCCACCTCCGCCACCTGTCCGTCGGGCGTCGCGCCCAGGACCGTCCCGTCGCTGCCCAGGGCCGCGGGCACGAACGGCTGGCCTTGCGCCGTGCGGCCCTCGACGTCCACGACGCTCGTCACGTTCATGAACTGACGCAGGGCCTGTTCCAGGCGGACCCCGGCGGGGAGGTGGACGTCAGCCTGGTCCGGGGTTGTCGTCACGGTCTCGGTCACGGTCGGCTCGGGCCGCTTGGGCGCCGTCACGGTCTTGGTCACGGTCGGCTCGGGCCGCTTGGACGCCGTCACGGCCGGCTCGGAAGGTGCGGTCGAGGCGAGGGTCGGGCTCAAGTTCGCCGTGGTCGCGGCGTCGCCGTTCCCACCGCGTACGGCCAGGGGCACGCCCACCAGCACCGCCGTCGCCCCCGCCGCTACGGCCAGCGCCAAGGCCCGCCTGTTCCTGCGGCGCGTGGCCACGGCCCGGTGGATCCGATCGGCCAGGCCGGGCGGCGGATCGTCCGGGGAAGGCTCGCTGAGCAGCGCGGCGAGACGGCGTTCCAGGTCATCCATGCTCGATCTCCTCGGTCTTGACGGCCTCGCGCAGCCGGGCGAGCCCCCGCGACGCCTGGCTCTTGACGGTCCCGCGGCTGCAGCCGAGCAGCCGGGCGATCTCCTCGTCGCCGCGTTCCTCGACGTAACGCAGCACCAGTACGGCCCGCATGCGCGGAGGCAGCTCGGCGATCCTGGCGCGGAGGCCGTCGTCCAGCAGGCGTTCCAGCCCCGCGTCCTCCGTCGCGGGCTCGGGCGGATCCGGCACGCTCACCTCACGCTTCGGCCGCCGCCAGCGGTTGGCCATGATGCGGACCATGGCCGTGCGGACGTACCCTTCCGGGTCGTCCTTGCGCCTGATCGCGCTCCACCGCAGGCCGGTACGGGTCAGCGCTTCCTGCACCAGGTCCTCGGCATCATGCCTGTTCTGGGTCAGGACCATGGCGTAGCGATAGAGCGCCGGCAGCCGCTGCTCCGCGAATCTCTCAAACGTCGGGTCGTCCACTCCTACCTCCGGCATCCAAGGACACTTCAGTCGGCCGGATGGTTGAGTGACGACGGAAAAATGCCGCGGACAGCACTCGGGCCGGGAGCCTCACCAGGTGTTGCGGACCTTGGCCACGATGAACGGCGACAGTGGGGGCGTCACTGCCTGGCGGTTTCGGTCGTCTCCTTGATGTGCGCGTTCCGCAGCAGGATCAGCTTGGTCATGTAACGCCGCAGGACGAGAGCGTCGGCGAGAGTGCCCAGTGGCCCGGCGGGCGCGGCGAAGTCGACGATGTCTTTCATGAGGGTCGCCTCGACGCCGCTGTCGCCGTCGCGTGCCGGTTCGAAGGTGTGCGCGTGGCGCCAATACCGGAACGGGCCGCTTACTTGCTCGTCGACGAAGTACGACGGGCGGATGTGGGCGCTGATCGTCGAGGTCAGGTGCCAGGTGAAGCCGAAGTGCCGCGCTCGCCACGTGACCTGGTCGCCCAGGGAGAGCTGTCCGGAAGTGACCCCTGCGACCGCTTGCTCCCGCGAGCCGCGCATGGAGGAGGCGTGCAGCTCGACCGACAAGGACGCATCGAAGACGACCGGCGGCGGTGCGAGGACCAGGGTGGCCACCTCGAAACGGGACATGCGCGGATCTTAGCCATCAGGTGGAAGGCGCAGGGACGTGCCCGGAGAGCTTCCCCTCCGGACGCCTCACGGTGGAGGTTCTTCCTACCCGGGGGAAGGATCCTCCGCTCTGGAGGAGAAATAGCACCCCGTGCCATGCCGATCACTTGAGCCGCGAGGAACCTTCGAGCGCCGGCGAGCGTAGCGAGCGGGGGTTTGCGGGGGATCGAAAGGGGGCGGCAGCCCCCCTTGGGAGGCGCTGGCTGAGCGCGCGCCTCCCAAGGTGAAGGCCGTGTTTCAGGGCCAGTCGAGGGCCGGGCGGAGGGGGATGCTGGAGCGGCCGTTCTTGTCGAGCTTGACGCCCAGCACCTGGTGCAGCTGGACCTTGTTGCGCTCGAAGCCCACGATGCAGCCCGCCATGTACAGGGCCCACACCCGGGCCGTGCCCATGCCGACCTCCTCGACCGCGTCCGACCAGTTGGCGTCGAGGTTGTCGCACCAGTGGCGCAGCGTCTTGGCGTAGTGCTCGCGCAGGTTCTCCTCGTGGCGGATCTCGAAGCCGGTGTCCTCCATCTGCCTGACCAGCCAGCCGACCGACTCCAGCTCGCCGTCGGGGAAGACGTACCGGTTGATGAAGCCGCCCTTGTTGAACGTCTTCTCCTTGCCGGTCGGCCGCGTGATGCAGTGGTTGAGGATCCGGCCGCCCGGCTTGAGCTTGCCGTACAGGAACTCGAAGTACGACGGGACGTTGTCCTTACCGATGTGCTCGGTGAGGCCGATCGAGCTGACCGCGTCGAAGTTCGACTCCTTGACGTCGCGGTAGTCCATGAAGCGGACCTCCGCCAGGTCCTGCAGGCCGGCGTCCGCGATGGCCTTCTGGGCCCATTCGGCCTGCTGGCGGCTCAGCGTCACGCCGAGGGCCTTGACGCCGTAGTGCTTGGCGGCGTGCATGACCATCCCGCCCCAGCCGCAGCCGACGTCCAGCAGGCGCATGCCCGGCTTGAGGTCGAGCTTGCGGGCCACCAGGTCGAACTTGGCGTACTGGGCCTCCTCGAGCGTCGACTCCTCCGAGGGGAAGACGGCGCACGTGTACGCCATGGACGGCCCCAGGACCCACTCGTAGAAGCGGTTGGAGACGTCGTAGTGGTGGTGGATGGCCTCGGCGTCACGCTGCTTGGCGTGACGGGAGCCCAGCCTGGCCAGGGCGCTCTGCCGCATCTCCTGTGGTGGTGGTGGCACCCGCATGAGGAGTGGTTTGACGCCCAGGGCACGGACGGCGGCGATCTTCTCTTGGGTGGTCAGGTCGTTGGTGGTGATGTTCCACATGCGGTCGAGCAGTGCGTACATGTCGCCGTGTACGTCGATGTGGCCGGAGATGTACGCCCTTGCCAGGCCCAGCTCGCCGGGCGCCTGCGCCAGATAGGCGACCGCGATCGGCGACTTGACCTCGATGCTCAGGTCGGACCCGTCCGGACCTGCCTTGCTGCCGTCGTACGCCTGGAACGCGACGTTCGCTTCCGAGCCGACGATTTTCTCAAAGATGGTTGCCAGCGCCACAGCTCACCTTCCCGCTACACATTTTTCGTAGAGGTCAAGCAGGCGACCGTTCGGATCGTATTCCCGCTTGACAGGCCAGTAGGCGTCGCCGTTGTACAGCTGCCAGAACTGCTCGCGAGCGTAGAACGAGGTCGAGTAGAGCGACTTGTGACCGTCGAGCTCGTGCACTTCGCGCTCGATCAGCCGGTTGTAGTAGCCGTCGAACTGCCCCCGCGGCAACGGCACCATGCCCCAGAATCCGAAGTTGACGTAGAGCCTGCCCGGCTCCAGAGGGTAGAGCGGCCAGCGCGAGTTCGAGCGCAGCGGGCACATCCACACCGGTGTCATGCCCACCTTGTCGTGGAAGAACTCCAGGAACTCCGCCCCCCGCTCGACCGGAGCCTCGACGTCCTGGATCACGGACTCCTGCACGGGCTGGTCGCGCCACCTGTCGACGCGGGCGGTGACGCCGTACTTCCTGTCCAGCGCCACGAGGCGGCGGTAGACGTCGGAACGCATCCAGCGGCGCGGCATGAGGGAGCGCACGACGGGCTGCTGCACGCCGAACGCCCGCGAGCACCAGAACCAGTCGGTGTCCCAGCGCCACAGGTAGTCGCGCACGGTCAGCCAGTCGCGGTTGCGCTGCCTGATCGACTGGTAGTAGATGCGCATGCCCGTGTAGTCCGAGGCATAAGGGGCACGCTCGGCGAACCGGCCGACCGTGATGTACATCTCCCCCGGGTTGAAGTAGACGCCGTCGACGAAGTCGACGCTCTCCCCGTCGTGCACCATGCTGTCGCAGATCTCCTGCAGGGCCAGCATGCACTTGGCCGCGTCCGTGAACTTGACGTGCGTGAGATGCACGTACGGCTGGACCTTGCGGAGCTTGATCCGGATGCGCAGCGCGTAGCCCAGCGTGCCGTAGGAGTTGGGGAACGCGCGGAAGAGCTCCCGGTGCTCGTTGTCGTCGCGGGCCACGACGACGCGCCCGTCACCGGTGAGGATCTCGAGCTCCTCCACCGACTCGTGCGGCAGGCCGTCCCGGAAGCTCGTGGACTCGATGCCGAGCCCGGTCACGGCGCCGCCCAGCGTGATCGTCTTGAGCTGCGGCACCACGTACGGCATGAGCCCGTACGGCAAGGTGGCGTCCACCAGGTGCTCGTACGTCGTCATGCCCTGGACCTCGGCCGTCATGGTCTCGGGGTCGACGCTGATGACCTCGTCGAGATCCCTCGCCGAGAGCTTGGCCGTCCTGCCGCCGTCGCGGAACCTGAAGAGGTTGGACGTGGACTTGGCCAGGCGCGGGGCGGCACCGCCCGGGATCTCGGCGTACGACTGCCGGATCTGCTCTACTGCCCGTTGGTGTGTCGACATCTTCGTCGGCACGGCAAGCACCCCCTTGAGCTGGTAGAGATCGTCCGTAAGACGGTATCTCCCGTGAGCGACCTCGAATAGACCGGGGTCGTTAAAGACACGAAAACTGTTCATAGTGACAGGTGAAATGCCTACTTGGTAGGCGATTGCGTAAACTTTCTGAAGATCACGGAGCTTACGCCGTTAAGCACGTCATGCACCTCGCGGCCCCCGACGGCGGCGGTGAGGTTGTCCAGAGTCGCCGTGAGCAGACGGCCCGTGGCCTCGGGCGTGACGCCGGCGACATGCGGCGACAGCAGGACGTTCGGGAGGTCCCTCAGCGGGTCGTCAAGCGGCAGCGGCTCCACGTCGAACACGTCGAGCGCCGCGCCGCCCAGACGCCCCTCGCGCAGGGCCGTGACGAGCGCCTGCTGGTCCACGACGCCACCCCGCGCGGCGTTGACGAGCAGGGCGCCCTGCTTCATGCGGCCGGGGTCGACGAGGCCGCGGGTCTCGTCGGACAGCGCGATCACCACGACGAGCACGTCGCTGGAGGAGATCAGCTCCGGCAGGTCAGCGAAGCCGGGGTCCGCGCGGGGCGTGCGGGTCCAGTAGGAGACGTGGCAGCCGAGGGCGCGGAACATCTCCGCGCAGGTGGCGCCGATCGGGCCGTACCCGACGATGCCGACGCGGCGCCCGCGCAGCTCGTACGGCTGCAGGCCCTGCTGCGGCCATTCACCCGCGCGTACGGCGGCGTCCGCGGCGGCCAGCCTGCGCGACAGCGAGAACGTGGCCGCCAGGCACCACTCCGAGACCGCCACCGCGCTGACGCCCGGCGTGTTGGCCAGCGGCACCCCGGCCGCCGCCAGGGCGTCGAGGTCGTGGCCATCCACGCCCACGGACGGCTGCTGCACGAACGCCAGCAGGGGCGCGGCCTTGACCGCCTCGGCGTCCATCGCGAGCGTGCCCGTCCAGTCGCCGAGCACGATCTCCGCCTCCGGCAGCGCGGCCAGGAGCGCGTCCCTGTCGCGGGCGGCCGGCACGCGTACGGTCACCTGGTCGCCCAGCGGGGCGAGCAGGTGGCGGATGAGCTCTTCGGGGAGCGGGGGCAGAGCGAGCAGGTTCCAGGGGCTCATGCCCCCACAGTAAAGCTGCTGATCACCTGCCGCATCAGTCCTCTGTTACGCATCCACTGGGCCTCGTCGACCGTCCAGGACAGGATGTACGCCGTGTCGCCGATCGCGACGGCCCGGCGTATCTCGTGGTAGCGGGTGCCCGGCGTGGCCCACGGGGCGTCACCCCCGGTGCCCGCGGTCCAGGAGAACTCCCACTCCACGGCCTTCGTGCCCTGGTGCACGACCACCCTGCGGCCGCGGTTGACGACGTTCTGGGCGTTCTGGGCGACGGTCTCCTGCGCGTCGCGCATGATCTGGTGCGGGTCGACGACGGAGTAGACGGCCTCCACCCCGAGATGCGCGTTCCGGTCCCGGCGCGTCCACTCCGTGTAGGCCTCCTTGAGGGCTCCGCGCCAGCCGGTGGGCCGCATGATGGACCAGCCGTCACGCGACCTCCACATGCGCGTGATCGGGACGGCCCTGGTCACGCTGGGCGTCGGGGTGGGTGTCGTGCTCGGCTCCGGCGTGTCCGTGGCCGCCGGAGTGAGCGGCTGGGTCGCGGCGGCGGGCTGAGCGGTCTGCCGCGGGGCGCCCTCCGCCGGGGACGCGAGCTTGAAGTACGCCACCGAGCCGCCCGCGATCACCAGGACCACCGCCGCGGCCGCCGCGAGCAGGGCACGGCCCCGGCCGCCGCCCGGTTTCCGCTCCGGCACGTCCCGGTCGGCGCTCGCGGGCCTGGCCGTGAGGATGTCCTGGAGCAGCCGGTCGGCCTCCGCGGCGTCGACCCGCTGCTCCGGCTCCTTCTTCAGCAGCCCGCGCAGGACCGGATGCATGATCGGCGGGATCCTGCGGTAGTCGGGCTCCTCGCTGAGCAGCGCGTTGAGCGTCGACATGGGGTCGCCCCGCTCGAACGGCGAGCGGCCCACCATGCACGCGTACAGCGTGGCGCCGAGCGACCACAGGTCGGAGGGCGGTCCCGCGTGCTCGGCGCGGACCCGCTCGGGAGCGAGGAAGCTCGGCGAGCCGGTGACCATGCCGGTCTTGGTGAGCGACGGGTCGCCCTCGGCGGTGGCGATGCCGAAGTCCATGAGCACGGCCCGGCCGTCCTCGGCCAGCAGGATGTTGCTCGGCTTGACGTCGCGGTGCAGGATGCCCACCTCGTGGGCGGTCCGCAGCGCCGACAGCACCTGCCGGCCCAGCTCGGCCGCCTCCCGCACGGGGAGCGCGCCGGAGGTGAGCACGACCTCCTCGACCGTGGGGTGGCGCAGCAGCTCCATCACGATCCACGGACGGCCGCCCTCCTCGACGACGTCGTAGATCGCGACGACGGACGGATGGCTCAGCTTGGCCGCGGTACGGGCCTCACGGGCGGTCCGCAAAAGCTGGCGCTCCTGCTCGCCCGGCGACAGCCCGTCGGGCAGCAGCACCTCCTTTATGGCGACCTGCCGGTTGAGCAGGGTGTCCTGCCCTTCCCAGACCACGCCCATGCCCCCGCGGCCCAGTTCGCGTACTAACTGGTAGCGGGCCGCGATGAGCCGGTTGCTATCCGAAACCATGTCCTACCCCTGTTGACCACCCGAACACAGTGGGCAAGTTTCCCATACCTCCCACCTCTTCGCCGGAAGGTCGCGAAGGCCGCTTGCGATAGATCACCGAATGTTGTTCTACTGGGGAGATGCCTGAAGTTCACAACGGCCCGCTCGCCGGGGTACGCGTACTCGAGCTCGCAGGGCTCGCACCTGGGCCGTTCGCCGGGATGATGCTGGCCGACCACGGCGCCGAGGTGCTGCGCGTGGACCGGGTCAAGGCGGTCTCCGACCGGCCGCGCGGCGATGTCATGGATCGCGGGAAGCGCACGATCGGGCTGGACCTGAAGTCCCCCGAGGGCGTGGCCGCATTCAAGGAGCTGGCGCGGCACGCCGACGTCGTGATCGAGGTGTTCCGCCCGGGGGTGGCCGAGCGGCTCGGCATCGGCCCCGACGACCTCCACGCGGTGAACGAGCGGCTGATCTACGGCCGGATGACCGGCTGGGGTCAGGACGGGCCGCTCGCGTCCACGGCCGGCCACGACATCGACTACGTCGCGATCTCCGGTGTCCTGTCGATGCTGGGGCGCGAGGGCGGCCGGCCGACCCCGCCGATCAACATCCTCGGCGACTTCGCCGGCGGCGGGCTGATGCTGGCGTACGGGGTGCTACTGGCCCTGTTCGAGCGGGAGCGCACGGGCAAGGGGCGGGTGATCGACGCGGCCATGGTGGACGGGGCGTCGATCCTGTTCTCGATGTTCTATCAGGCGGCGCAGAGCGGCTACTGGGGGCCGCGCGGCACGAACCTGCTCGACACCGGCGCCCCGCAGTACGACACGTACGAGACGGCCGACGGCGAGTTCGTGGCCGTGGGCTCGCTGGAGCCGCAGTTCTGGGACGCGATGGTGAACCTGATGGGGCTGGCCGACCTGCCCGACAGGAACGACAGGACGCAGTGGCCCGCGCTGAAGGCCCGCCTGGCCGAGGAGTTCAGGAAGCGCACGCGGGCCGAGTGGGAGGCGCTCTTCGAGGGCTCGGACGCGTGCGTCTCGCCCGTCCTGTCCATGGCCGAGGCCCCCCACCACCCGCACAACACCGCCCGTGGCTCCTTCGTCGAGGTCGGCGGCGTCACCCAGCCGATGCCCGCGCCCCGCCTGCTCGGCGCGCCCCGGCCGGACCTCTCCCCCGCGACCCGCCTCAGCGACCTTTCCGAGTGGGGGCTGTCTCAGGAGGAGGCGGACAAACTCCGCGACCAGGGAGTGCTCGCGTAGTCCTTCAGCACGATCGAGTCGTGCAGCCGCACGCGCTTGCTGCTGATCTTGGCGGCCGCCGTGGTGAGCGCGACCGGCAGGTGGTTGATCAGCCGCACCGTCGCGGCCAGCGCCCAGAGGTCGAACTGGCTGCCGGGGACGATCTTCTTGGCCGCGTTGATGGCGAACGTACGGCTGCGGCGCACGTAATCGCCTATCTCGGCCTCATAGGCGGGGAAGGCCCGCGTGTGGTCGCCGCCGTAGGTCGCTAGCTCGCCCGCCAGGATGTACGCCCCGACGACCGCCAGGCTCGTGCTCCCGCCGACGGCCGGACCGGGGCAGTACCCGGCGTCACCCACGAGCGTCACCCGGCCGCGTGACCAGGTGTCCATGCGGAGCTGCGTGATCGAGTCGAAGTAGAAGGCCGGCGTGCGGTCCAGCTCCTCCAGCAGCCGCGGCACCTCCCAGCCCATCCCCTCGAAGTGCTCGCGCAGCAGCTCCTTCTGCCGGGGGACGTCGCGGTGGTGGTAGTCGAGCTGCCGCGGCGTCCTGAACAGGAACAACGCCCGCGCGTCGCCCATGTCCACGGTGCCGATCCCGGCCATCCGGCCCGCCCCAGCGATGACCTCCGTCCGGCCGTCGAGCCCGAGGTGGTTGGGCACCGAGACGACGGCCAGATAGGCGCCGATCCACGTGGCGTAGTCCGACTCGGGGCCGAAGACCAGGCGGCGGACGTTCGAGTGCAGGCCGTCGGCGCCGATGACCAGGTCGAACGTGTCCGTCCTGCCGCTGTCGAAGGTGACCTCGCCGTCGTCGGAGATCGAGGCGATCGAGTCGCCGAAGACGTAGCCGACGTCGTCCTTGGTGGCGTCGTAGATGATCTCGCTCAGGTCGTCGCGCATGATCTCGACGTGCCGGTCGGAGACGGCGCTCATCACGCGGCGCAGCTCCAGCTCGATGGGCCGCGACTCGCCCTCCCGGTGCATCGTGAGCCGCTCGATGCCGGTCTTCTTCGCCATGACCTGCTCCAGCAGGCCCATCTTCTCGACGATGTCCATCGCCGGCCTGAACAGGTCGACGGCGTGGCCCCCGGTCTTCCTGAGCGCCGGGGCCCGTTCCACGACGGTGACGGTGAAGCCGTACCTGGTGAGCCAGTACGCGAGAGCCGGGCCCGCGACGCTCGCTCCCGAGATGAGGATCCGCATGACCGCCTCCTTACTTAACGATAGGTAAGTGCCAGGCTAGCAGCTTACTTAACGATAGGTAAGGGGTATTCTTCAGCCATGCCCAGTGACACGAGGACGCGCATCCAGGAGGTGGCCCGCGAGCTGTTCGTCTCCCAGGGCGTTCAGAACACGAGCCTGCGCCAGATCTCAGACCGCCTGGGCATCACCAAGCCCGCGCTCTACTACCACTTCGCCTCGCGCGACGACCTCGTCCGCAGCATCGTGCAGCCGATGGTGGAGGACATCGAGCGGTTCGTCGCGACGCGTCAGCCCGGCGACGCCCGGCAGCTGCTCGACGACTACTTCGAGCTGATCTGGCGGCACCGCGAGGTGACCATGATGATGGTGCGGGAGCTGTCCGTGCTGGGCTTCCTCGACCTGGGCACCCGCATGTTCGACTGGCGGCGGCGGATCATCACGCTGCTGCTGGGCCCGGAGCTCACACAGGCGCAGCACATCCGGGCGACGGTGGCGCTGGGCGGCATGTCCGACTGCTCGGTGGAATACGCGAACCTGCCGGTCGAAGAGGTCAAGCCGGCGGCCGTCGAGGCGGCGGCCGCCGCGCTCGGTCTCTAGATGGCCAGGTAGAGGTCCACGCCGTCCGGGTGGTGGACCTCGAGGTCAGTGGTGAACGCGCGGGACGGCGTACCCCCTGACTCGGTGTGCTTCCACACCTGCTGCCACATGTCGGCGAGGGCCTGCGGCATCGGGCCGCGGACCTCCACCCGCAGCGACGGGACCGCCGGCACGCGCACGGCCACCATGCCCTCCGGCAGCCGCGGCACGGTGCGCACGCCGGTGCCGACGATCTGCGTGTAGGCGCCGTGATGGTCGCTCTCGTAGTCGGTCAGCACCGCGTACAGGTTCTCGTCCACGCGCCCCGGCACGTGCGCGAAGGCCCCCGGAGCGCCGGCCCGCTGCCAAAGTACGGGCAGCTTCGCCCGCGACGGATCCATCTCGTCTGCATTCGTGGTGCGTACGGCGAAGCCGACCACGATCAATTCGCCCCGTTCGGTGACGTCCACAGAGCCCTCCCTCCCCCAAAAGTGTCCCGGCCGATCATAAGCCCCATCCAACGGGGGAAACCCCTCAATGGGCGGTCACCGCATAAGATGAATGAACGTGAAGTTTCTCAACGACCTCGAGCCTCATTACGACCTGACCTATAGCGACGTGTTCATGGTGCCGTCGCGATCCGCGGTCGGTTCGCGGCTCGCAGTCGATCTGTCGACGAACGACGGCACGGGCACCACCATTCCCGTCGTCGTGGCGAACATGACCGCGGTCGCCGGCCGGCGCATGGCCGAGACCGTGGCACGGCGGGGCGGCATCGCCGTGATCCCGCAGGACATTCCGCAGGACGTCGTGACCGACGTCGTCGACTGGGTCAAGAAACGCGACCTCGTCCACGACACGCCGCTCACGCTCACCCCCCACGACACCGTCGGCGAGGCGCTGCAGCTGCTGCCCAAGCGGGCGCACGACGCGATCATCGTGGTCGACTGGGACAACCGGCCGGTCGGGGTCGTGACCGACGCCGACTGCCAGGGCGTCGACATGTACACCCAGCTCTCGCAGGTCATGTCGAGCGAGCTGCTGACGCTGCCCGCCGGGCTGGACCCGCGCACGGCCTTCGAACGGCTGCACGGCGGCCGCCACCGGCTGGCCCCCGTCGTCGATCCCGGCGGGCGGCTGGTCGGCATCCTCACCCGCCTCGGCGCGCTGCGCGCCACCCTCTACCAGCCCGCGATCGACGCGCAGGAACGGCTGCGCATCGCGGCCGCGGTCGGCGTGAACGGCGACGTGGCCGCCAAGGCCAAGGAGCTGCTCGACGCCGGGATCGACTGCCTGGTCGTGGACACCGCGCACGGCCACCAGGAGAAGATGATCTCGGCCCTGCGCGCCGTCAAGGCCCTCGACCCCGGCGTGCCCGTCGTGGCGGGCAACGTGGTGACGGCCGAGGGCGTGCGCGACCTGGTGAATGCCGGGGCCGACATCCTCAAGGTCGGGGTCGGGCCCGGCGCCATGTGCACCACGCGGATGATGACCGGGGTGGGCCGGCCGCAGTTCTCCGCCGTGCTGGAGTGCTCGGCGGAGGCCCGGCGGCTGGGCCGGCACGTGTGGGCGGACGGCGGGGTACGCCATCCACGCGACGTGGCGCTGGCGCTGGCCGCGGGGGCGTCGAACGTGATGATCGGCTCATGGTTCGCGGGGACGTACGAGTCGCCCGGCGACACCCACACCGATGCGAACGGGCGCAAGTACAAGGAGAACTTCGGCATGGCCTCCGCGCGGGCCGTGCGCCTGCGGACGGCCGACGACTCGGCGTTCGAGCGGGCCAGGAAGGCGCTGTTCGAGGAGGGCATCTCGACCTCCCGCATGTATCTGGACCCGAAGCGGCCGAGCGTGGAGGACCAGATCGACGGCATCGTGGCGGGGCTGCGGTCGGCGTGCACGTACGCGGGGGCGTCGAACCTGGAGGAGTTCCACGCGCAGGCCGTGGTCGGGATCCAGAGCTCGTCCGGGTACGCCGAGGGGATGCCGCTGCACCAGAGCTGGTGACTTGTGCGTTCTTGACTTCGGCCGATTCGGCTTCCGCTGTTTCGGCTTCCGCTGGTTCAGCTTCGGCCGGTTCAGCTTCGGCGCCAGCCGCCGGCGGCGTGGATGCCGCCGTCGACGTGCAACGTCGCCCCCGTGACGAACCTGGCCAGGTCGCTGGCCAGGAACACGGCCGCGCCGGCGGCCTCCTCCGGGCCGCCCAGCCGGCCGAGCGGCGGGACGCGTACCGGCTCGTAGGGCAGGGGTCGGGCCAGCATGCGCTCGCGCACGCCCGACTCGCCCTCGGTCCGCAGCGCGTCGGGCGCGATCGCGTTCACCCGGATGCCCCTGGGAGCCAGCTCCAGGGCGAGCGTCTTCGTCAGGCTCTCCAGACCGGCCTTCATCGCCGCGTACACCGCGAACCCCGGGGCCGCCTGGTGGGCCTCGCTCGAGGTCACGTTGATGATCGACGCGCCCGGCGACATCATCGGCAGCAGCCGCCTGATCATGCCGGTGACCTGCGTGAAGTTCTCCTCGACGAGGATCTGCTCGCCACGGGGCGAGGTGTCGGCGAACGCCGCGTGGAAGGTGCCGCCCGCGTTGTTGACCAGGATGTCCACCCGGCCCCACCGCTCACGGATTGCCTGGGCGAAGATCTCCACCGCCACGTGGTCGCGTACGTCGAGCTTCATCGCCAGCTCGGCCCGCGGCTTGTCGCGGTCGCACACCGCGACATGAGCGCCGAATGCGGCGAACGTCTCCGCGATCGCCAGCCCGATGCCCCTGGCCGCCCCGGTGACCACGGCGACGCGCCCGGTGAGCAGGATCCCATCCGGAGAAAGGGCGGTCATGAACGATGACGATATCCCGACCGCATAGAGTCGTCGGGTCTCATTGTCAGCAATCATCAACAGGAGCACTTCGTGGCACTCGAAAAGCCCGAGATCGACTTTCCCGAGGGCAACCCGCCCGCCGACCTGGAGATCGTCGACCTGACCGTGGGCGACGGCCCGGAGGCCAAGCCCGGCCACACCGTACGCGTCCACTACGTGGGCGTGGCCTTCTCGACCGGTGAGGAGTTCGACGCGTCGTGGAACCGCGGCGACGCGTTCGAGTTCCCGCTCGGCGCGGGCCGCGTCATCGCGGGCTGGGACCAGGGGGTCGCGGGCATGAAGGTCGGCGGGCGGCGCAAGCTCGTC
The DNA here is from genome assembly GCF_040675285.1 of Nonomuraea sp. NPDC049625. Classification (NCBI taxonomy): domain Bacteria; kingdom Bacillati; phylum Actinomycetota; class Actinomycetes; order Streptosporangiales; family Streptosporangiaceae; genus Nonomuraea; species Nonomuraea sp. NPDC049625. The sequence goes on from NZ_JBFAOQ010000003.1 coordinate 932,381, forward strand.
ATCCCGCCGCATCTCGGTTACGGCAGCCGGGGGGCCGGCGCGCGCATCAAGCCGAACGAGACGCTCATCTTCGTCGTCGACCTGCTCGGCGTCAGCTAGCACCTCCCGGGGCGGACCACCCAACCCCAAACGGCCCGCCCCACCCCTCCCCAGCCCGACACCCCACCCGTTTCCAGCCCGACACCCCATCCCTTCCAGACCCGACGCTCCTCCCCACGCTGCCCGCCCGAATCCGACGCTCCCACACCACCCGCCCCACCCTCTCGGGCCCGACGCCTCCACACCCACCCACCCCACCCCCTCCGGACCCGACGCTCCTCCTCACACTGGCCGCCCGCCCGGATCCGACGTCCCCACACCACCCACCCCGCCGCTTCCGGACCCGCGCCCCATGCGCTCGCGCCTCCGAACCGACGCCCCCACACGTGCTGCGCCGCCTGTCCAAACCGACGCCCCCACGCACCCTGCGCCGCCCTTCCGAACCGACGTCCCCACACGTCCTGCGCCGCCGTTCCGAACCGACGTCCCCCCGCACGTCCTGCGCCGCCGTTCCGGATCGACGACCCCGCTCCCTCCCGCCCCCTCCTTCCCGACCGACGTCCCCGACGCGCCTTGCCCCGCCTTGCCCCGATACGCCAGCCCACCCCGCTACGGCGATCGCCAATTCAACGCGACAGCCGCCCTGGCGCATGTACCGCCGTGGCACCGCATCACCCTCGCCCTCCCGCAACGAGAGGCCCCACCCGCGCACCCGAGTGCCCCCGCCCGAGAAGCCCCAAATAAGGGCCCTATACGCGGCATCCATATACGAAACCCACGCGGTGATCCCAAAAGGGAGCAACCGCACGAGGGGCCGTGCCGGGAACAAGGCAGACACTTGGCCGATATCGGGTGGGGAAATGTCGGCACCATAAGGCAACATAGGCGTGTGCTTCTGATCGACGTGGTCCGGGTTTCCGAGGCGGTGGCGCGCACGTCCGCTCGGCTCGGCAAGGTGGGCCATCTGGCGGAGCTGCTGGGCCGGGTCGGCCCGGAGGAGGCGGAGATCGCGATCTCGTACCTCTCGGGCGAGCTGCCTCAGCGGCAGGTGGGCGTGGGCTGGCGCACGTTGGAGGACATCCCCCAGCCCAAGCTGGCCGCCACCGCCACCCTGACCGCGGTCGACGAGCTGCTGAGCAGGATCAAGGCGGTTTCCGGGCCCGGCTCGCAGGCCGCGCGCAAGGCGCTGGTGGCCGAGCTGTTCGCGGGGCTGACGAGCCAGGAGCAGCAGTTCATGCGCCGGCTGCTGTTCGGTGAGCTGCGGCAGGGCGCGCTCGACGGCGTCATGATCGAGGCGGTGGCCAAGGCGTCCGGCGCGCCGTCGGCGGACGTGCGCCGCGCGCTCACGCTGCGCGGCTGGCTTCCCGCCGTCGGCGCGGCCGCGCTGAGCGGCGGGGTAGAGGCGCTGCGTGCGTTCCGGCTGCAGGTGGGGCAGGCGGTCTCGCCCATGCTGGCGGGCAGCGCGCCCAACGTCGCCGCCGCGCTGGAGAAGGCCGGCGCCCCCGCGGCGCTGGAGTGGAAGCTCGACGGCATGCGGGTGCAGGCCCACCGTTCGGGCTCTGAGGTCAAGGTTTTCACGCGTACGCTCGACGACATCACGCCGCAGGTTCCCGAGCTGGTCGAGGCCGTGCTCGACATGCCGTACGACGATCTCGTGCTGGACGGCGAGGTGCTCGCGCTGCGTCCTGACGGGCGGCCGCACCCGTTCCAGGTGACGGCGAGCCGCGCGACCAGCAAGACCAACGTCGCCCAGCTGCGCGAGCAGACGCCGCTGAGCGTGTTCTTCTTCGACGCCCTGCGGGTGGACGGCGCCGACCTGCTCGACCTGCCCTATTCACAGCGCCAGGAGGCGCTCGCCCGCGCGGTCCCTCAGGGCCTGCTGACGCCGCGGCTGGTGACGGGGGACGTTGCCGAGGCGGAGAAGTTCTTCACCGATGTGGTCAAGGCGGGCCACGAGGGCCTGGTGGTCAAGTCCCTGGCCTCCCCTTACGCAGCCGGCCGCCGGGGCGCCGGATGGATCAAGGTCAAGCCGCGTCACACGCTCGACCTGGTGGTCCTGGCCGCCGAATGGGGTCATGGGCGGCGTGAGGGCAAGCTCTCCAACCTCCACCTCGGAGCGCGTGACCCTTCGGGCGGGTTCGTGATGCTCGGCAAGACGTTCAAGGGCCTGACGGACGAACTGCTGGCCTGGCAGACCGAGCGCTTCCTCGAGCTGGCCGAGGGGCCCACCGACAACTGGACGGTCACGCTGCGGCCGGAGCTGGTGGTGGAGATCGCCTTCGACGGGGTCCAGCGCTCCCCCCGCTATCCCGGCGGCATGGCCCTCCGTTTCGCCCGGGTCCTGCGCTACCGCCCGGACAAGCGCGTCGAGGACGCCGACACGGTCGACACCGTGCGCTCTCTGATGCTGTAGCCGGCCCTGCCTGAAATCAGCAAGCAGCAAACCGTCAAGAACAAAAACACCCACGATTAACGGCTTGATCACCAGGCGCTCGGCATATCAACCCACCCAGCTCGGCCTCTCACCACACCCAGCTCGGCCTCTCACCACACCCAGCTCCGCCTATCACCCACCTGAGCTGCACCAATTGCCGATCAATCCTGCTTTCTCGCGTTTTCCGGAGTCCCAAAGATCCACGGCGCATGCTGGGCGTTCTTAGCAATCTTGTGACTTAAGTGAGATATGTCACTGACTGTCGCATTAAGTTGCCTTTACTCGGGCTTTGTCGCATATGTTCGTCCTCACTGCGCGGGATCCCCCTCCCCGCCTACGGATCGGCCGCCGTACGCCCTCCACCCCCTCCGGCCCGGCCTTTCCCTGCCCTATCCCCTAGCTAGGACTGTGGTTTACCTTGGGCCAGCATTCCCTCAAGCCGACCCCTCAGTACCGCAAGCTCATCGCAGGCAAGCGCCGCTGGATCACCCTCGCGGCCGGCGCCGCCGTCGTGGCCGCCGCCTCCACCGCTGCCTGGGCCGCCATGGACACCACCGGCTCTCCCAACCACCCCTCGGCAGCCCCCACCCCACTCCAGGCCAAGCCGCTTAACGAAGCCGCTCGCCAGGCGACCCCCCAGTCGCCCTCGCCGCTCCCCAAGCCCGCGGCGGCCCGCCCGAGGCCCACCAAGTCCCCGGCGACCGCCCAGCCGAACACCACCGCCTCCCCGGCAACGGCCTCCTCCAGCCCGGCCGCCAAACCCACGGCGACCAAGCGCTCAACCCCCGGGACCACGTCGCCCACGCCCACGAAGGCCGCCAAGTCCCCGCCCCACAAGCCGAAGACCCGCGTACTCTCATCCGGAACCTGCGGCGCCTCCTACTACGGCGACCCCCAGATGACAGCCAGCGGCGAGCGCTTCGACCCCTCGGCCATGACCGCCGCCCACAAGACCCTCCCCCTGGGCAGCAAGGTCCGCGTCACCAACCCCAGCACGGGCGAATCGGTCACGGTCCGCATCAACGACCGCGGCCCGTACGTGGGCGGCCGCTGCCTCGACCTCTCCGAAGCCGCCTTCTCCGCCATCGGCAACACCAGCGCCGGCGTCATGCGCGTCAAGTACGAGGTCCTGTCCCGCTAACCCCGTCTCCCCAAGGCCCTGCCCCGCGTACGCCTCCGAGGTCCCGACCCGCGTACGCCACCCACCCCAAGGCCTTGCCCCACTTACGCCGCCCGAGGCCCCGACCCGCGTACGCCCCCGGTGTCCCGACCGGCGTACGCCACCCCACCCCAAGGGCTTGCCCCGCCTACGCCACCCGCTCCAAGGCCCTGCCCGCTAACGCCGCCCCGTCCCGAGGTCCTGCCCCACTACCGCCAGCACGCACAAAGCTCCTGCCCCGCTACCGCAGCCCCCTCACCGCATCTGAACCACGCGGCCATTCAGTGTGACGCCAGCACGGGGCGCCCGGCTCAATGGTGACGTCAGTCCACCGCACCTCTACGCCTGGCCGGAGCCCCGCAGCCCTTCCACTGCACCCAATGCACTCACCCGGCGGCACCAGACGGGGCGCGGTCGTCACACCGAACCACCACCCACCCCGCACCAAGCCCCCCAGCCCAGACCCCCACCCTTAACCAGCCGGCGCGACCGTTCGACCGAACCAGTGCCCGCCCACATCAACTCCCGCCCTGACGCCCACCCCAAAGCCAGCCGACACGACCGTTCTACTGAACCAGCACGCGCCCGCATCAACCCCCCAACCCCGACACCCACCCCAAAGCTGGCCGGCGTGCGTTCGTCACACCGAACCAGCGCACTTCTCGCGCTGAACCCCGACCCAGCCGCCACTCCGAAAGGGCCTAACTGAATGCGGCCCCTTGCCGGGCTGGACCAGGCCGGGCTCGTATAGATCTCGGCGGGTGCTGGCGAGTGGAGTCACTTCACCAGGCGCAGCGTCATCGGGTAGCGGAAGTTGCCCTCCGTCAGGGACGTAATGCCACCGACGATGGAGAGGACGACGGCGGCGACCCAGATGAACGGGAGCAGCACGACGCCGATGACCGTGAACGGCAGGAGAACCGTGGCTCCCACCACCGTGAGCTGGAAGTTGAGTGCCTCGAGCGCCTGCCTGCGGATGTAGGGCGAGGTCTTCGCGCCAGTGAGCAGCAGGATCAGCGGGCCGGCGATCGGGATGCCGACAACCATCAGCAGGTGGCCGACGGCGGCGGCGAGACGTTCGTTGCTCTCCGGCGCCCGCTCAGGGCGGACCGGGGGCGGGAGCGGGGCGAGCCGGGGTACGGCTTGAGCGCCGTACAGCTCGGTCATGATGGGCATCAGGTCACCGTGCGTGCGCGCCGTCATCGCGCGCTCCAGCCGGTCGTCGAACTCGAGCTTGTCGAAGCGGCCCTCCGCGTAGGCGGCCTTGACGTGCTCGACCACGTGCTCTCTGTCCTGGTGGGTGACGCGCAGATGAGCTGGCTGCACCTGTCCCGGCCCAGGGGTTTGCGGTACCCCAGCCATAATCGCCATGCCTCTCCTTTGAGAATCGGGCAGTCACCTCTCATACTGCGTCCCTCGGACCCTCGGTGCTATCGGGAGAATCCCGGATGTGACCCCTAGATCATCCCCGACGCACGGAGGCTCCAGACGGTATAAAAAGGATGCATGAGATGGCGAGACCGCTACGGCATTCGTCGACTGCGCGGCCCCAAGGTCGCGAAGTTCGACCGCGAGGCGACTGACGCCGACATCGAAGCGCTTATCGCTTTTGCCCGCTCGCGCCGCGGCGTCGAGTTTTACGTCGAGCCAGAGACTTTCGCCACCGACACGACCGCCGTGGCGGTCGCCGACGACGGCGAATGGACCAGGCGCAGGGTTGGTTCCCCTGCCGTGATCCACAAGGTTGCCCGCGATCTTGCCCTCCCGGTTTATGACGTACAACTCACCGGCTATCCGCCGCGCATGCGCGCTTACAACGAACGCCGCCGCCGCGAAGAAGGCACCGGCAGCTGACCCCCCGACAACCGTCCGCCAGCGGGTCACCCGTTGGCGGACCACTGACTGGCGATTGGCGATTGGCGCAGTGGCGGCTCACACTGGCGGCCGCCAACTCACAACCGGCGGCCAGCGACCGGCAGCCACCCGACCTGCGGCCAGGCTTGCGGTTCACAACCAACAGCCGCCGTCCCACGGCCAGCGCGACCGGCGACCAACAATCGGCGATCGGCGACCAACCCCGCTTGCGACTGCGACCGTCAAGCGCGAACAGCAGCCCGCGGCTGGCGGCCAACCGCTCACGATTGGCAAACGGCGACCGACAACCCTCCGAACTGCGACCCGACCAGCAACCGCCACCTCGCGGCCAGCGACCGGCAGCCAACCGTTCACGGCCGATAACCGGCAGTCGGCAGCCCTCAATCAGCAACCCCGCAATCGGCAACCCGCGACCGACCGCCCCAGCTCACGCCAGCCGCCCGCGGCCAATCGCTCACGACCGCGACCAACCGCCCGCAATCGGCAGTCCGCGATTGACAGCCAGCGGTCGGTGGCCCGCGACCTGCAACCGGCAGTCGGTGGTTTACAACTGGCGACTGGCGGTTGGTGACGATCCGCTTCCGCGCGGCGGGCAGTGGGCGACGATCCGCTTCCACGCGGCGGGCAGTGGGCGACGATCCGCTTTCTTGTGGCTGGTGGATGGCGACGATGGGTGCCTCCCTGTGGATCGGGTCGTCCCCCCATTGCGTTGTTGCTCGGTGGTCTCGATTGGTGCTCTGGGCAGGGTGCCTGTGGGTGGTGGGTGGGCGTTATTCGGGTGGGGAGTGCGGGTCGTCTTCGTCCAGGAGGTTCACCAGGGGGAGGAGCCAGGAGGCGTGGGGTGGGCCCATGGCGGCGTCGAGTTCGGCTGGGGTGGGGAGGCGGTCTCGGAGGATCGTGGGAGACAGGAGGTTTTGAAGGGCGTGCATGAGGAGGTTGGCCATCGAGTAGCTGGGGTCGATGGTCAGGGCGCGTTCCAGGGCGATGGTGGCCTGGACGTTGTTTCCCGCGCGCCAGGAAGCCATCGCCAGGAGGGATGCGGCCGGTGGGATGAAGCGGGGCTCCAGCCTGCGGGTCAGGTCCTTCCAGAGGAGCACGTGGGAATCTTGCATGAGGGTCCAGGCCTCGTCGCGGGCTCGGGTTATCGATAGGGCCAGGCCCAGTTTCGCCGCCTCCGCGTCGTCCAGGCGGCCGCCTTCCTCGTGGGTCTGGAGGGCTGATCGGACTCTGTTCAGGCTTTCGGCGATGAACTGTGTCGCGAAGGTGTCGAGGTTTGTGGTGGCTGTCAGGTCGACTCGGAATTCTGCGATCGCGTCGGCTGTGGCTCGGCGCATGGCCATGCGTACGGGGCCTGCGATGGGGGCGATGGTACGTTCCAGGGATTCGCGATCGGGGAGGGCTACCAGGCCTCGGATGGTCGCCTCGGCGGAGATCTGGCTGGTGGTCAGGTCGTACGGAGTGCCTTCGGCCGGGCAGCACGTCGCGAGATCGCAGATGTAAGACCAGTAACGGCCCTCGTGTGCTCGTAGTGCTTCGCCTACATGGAGTTCGGTCTTGGCGGCAAGGAGTCTGGCCTCGTCGGCTGCCGGGGTCACCAGCTCCCCCGGGCCGTAGCCGACGACGACGATCTCTGTCACGCCCTCCCGGTCGAAGACCGGCTCCAAGGAGGCGAGAGTGCCGGGCGGAAACGGGAGGCTCCATCTGGCCACCAGCTTGGCCTGGCGACGGTCGAGGCCGATCACGATGAGGCTGGTCTTCGGGTGGAAACCGACGAGGTATGGCACGGCGGCCAGGATGTCGGTGGGGCTGGTGAGGGTGAGGCAGGGCTCCAGCGACGTGAAGCTGGATGAGGGGGAGGAGGAGGGAAGGGAGGGCGGGGATGGTGACGTAGGGGAGGTTGAGGGTGACGGCGAGGGAGCGACGGTGGTGGGGTCGGAGTCCTCGGAGGTGGAAGTGGGAGTGGGGTTGGGGGTTGGGGTGGTCGCGGGGGTGGAGTGGTTGGTCGTCATGGGCCCTTAGGGTGCCTGGGCGAGGGCTGTGGGATCGGGCCCGAATGCGATTCTGGGGATGGTGGGGACGTCCAGGAGTGGCGTTGTGGATAACTGCCCGCCGGTTTTCGGCTGGGGCTCTTTGGGTGATGGTGGTTCTTGCTGCCCAAGCCAGGGCTGGTGCTGGTGGCGGGCGGCGGCGACGGCTGGCGCCCGATGGGTGATGACGGGTGACGGCCCGCGAGGCCCCCAGGCGAAGTGACCGGACCCGGAGTGAGTGACCGGACCCGGAGTGAGTGACCGGACCCGGAGTGAGTGACCGGACCCGGAGTGAGTGACCGGACCCGGAGTGT
>NZ_JBFAOQ010000003.1:940326-1084415 GCF_040675285.1 Nonomuraea sp. NPDC049625
GAGTGACCGGACCCGGAGTGAGTGACCGGACCCGGAGTGAGTGACCGGACCCGGAGTGAGTGACCGGACCCGGAGTGAGTGACCGGACCCGGAGTGGGCGGGCCGAGGGGTGGGCCGAGGGGTGGGCCGAGCCGAAGGCCCTGGGGGGTGAAGGCCCTGGGGGTGGAGGCGCTGGGGTGAAGGCTGGCCGAGAAGGCGCTGGCCGAGAAGGGATGAGGTGGGGGGCTATGAGACGGGGGGATCGGGTGGAAGTGAGGGTTATGAGGTGGGGGTCAGGTGGGCGCGGACCAGGAGGGCGGCGCCGGCTACGGCGGCGGGCATGGCGATGACCGCGACGAACGGCACCAGGAACAGCAGGAATCCCACCACCCCGAACCCCAACGCGCTGGCCTTGTTCGCGCGCAGCAGCGCGAAGCGTTGCTTGCGGGCCATCCCCCGCCGCTCCAGCGCCAGGGTGGTGAGCTCCACCGTCAGGAAGAAGCCCGAGACGAGCGCCCCGAGCACCGGCACCACCGTCTGGCCGACCACCGGCACAAAGCCCAGGAAGAACAGCGGGATCGTGAAAAGGAGCACGTAGAACAGCGTGATCAGGCTGTCTCTGAGCGAGCGCGGCAGGGTGCGCCACCACGGCTGCTCGTCGGCGTCCGGAAGGGGGTCCACCTCGGCCGACAGCCGCTCGTAGAACGGCTCCCCGATCGCCAGGGTGAGCGCGGTGAAGGTGAGTACGGCCAGCGCCAGCCCTCCGAGGAACAGCAGGATCCCCACCAGCGTCCGGAACAGGTCACGCCAGCCCCACGACTCCGCGAACGGCGTCAGGAACGCGGCCAGGTCGGTGGCGTGCGTGCCCAGCAAGATCAGCGCCGCGACGTACACCGCGAACGCGATCAGCGCCGGGATCAGCCCGAACAGCCACCACCGCCCATGTCTGGCGACCCACCCCAACCCCTGGAAGAAGAAGCCGACGCCGGACGTGAAGTCGCGCAGTGATCGCATGCCCGGCAGGCTAGCGCCAGAACGACGTCACCGCGTAGCCCAGCTCCGCGAACAGGTCGTGCAGCAGCGGCAGCGAGATGCCGATCACATTGCCGTGGTCGCCTTCGATGCCCTCGACGAACCAACCGCCGCGCCCGTCGATGCTGAAAGCCCCGGCCACGCTGAGCGGCTCCCCCGTGGCGATGTACGCGTCGATCTCCTCGTCGGACGGCCGGCCGAAGCGAACCACGGTGGTGGCGACCTGCGCCGCCTGCTTGCCCGCGGCAACGTCGATCACGCAGTGACCCGTCACCAGGCGTCCCGTGCGCCCGCGCATGAGCCGCCACCGCTCGGCGGCCTCCTCCGGCGTGGCGGGCTTGCCGTACGGGCGGCCGTCCAGCTCCAGGATCGAGTCGCAGCCGATGACCAGGCCCTCGTCGAGCTCGTTCGCGACCGCCTCCGCCTTGGCCTTGGCGAGCACGAGGCTGAGCGCCGCCGGGGTGTGCGCGGAGAACGAGTCTTCGTCGACGCCGCTGACGATCACCTTGGGGTCGAGCCCGGCGCTGCGGAGGAGGGCGAGTCGGGCGGGGGAGGCTGAGGCCAGAACGATCACCGCATAAGCCTACCGTTGACCTGCGCCGCGTCATTCACCAGTCGGGGTTGGAAGTGCCGGGGGCCACCTCGTGCGGGTCCCCCTCCTCATGACCGTCCGGGGCGCCGCGACGGCCCACGGTGCCGGCGTCGAGGCCGGTGTCACGGCCGGTGTCACGGCCGGTGTCACGGCCGGTGTCACGGCCGGTGTCGGAGCCGGTGTCACGGCCGGTGTCGGAGCCGGTGTCGGAGCCGGTGTCGGAGCCGGTGTCACGGCCGGTGCCGGTGCCGCGGCCGGTGTCAGGGCTGATGCCGGAGGGCGGGCGGGACTCGTACGGCCCGCCCTGCGCGGGCACCCCGCCGCCGAAGACGGCGTCCAGCAGCCCCTGGAGCAGCTCGCCCAGCTCCCCCGGGCAGGCCGGCTGCTCGCGGTCCAGGTCGTCGGCCAGAGCGCCCGCGTTCATGCCGCGGCTCTCGGCCCGGTTGGCGAGCAGGGACATGATCATGGGCGCGACGAGGGGCAGCAGCCTCATGATGATCCCCGAGTCGACTCCGGCGAACCGCGCCAGCGCGTCCGCGGCCTCCTCCGTTCCCCGGCCGCCCAGGACGTGGCCGAGGATGTTGTGCCCGTCGCGGGTCAGCGAGGCCACGTCGCCGGTGAACGGATCGGTGTCCACGTGGTCGTCCAGGGCCGCGCGCAGGGCGTCGGCGCCGTCCGGGTGACGGGCGTTGCGGGCCATGCCCCCGACGATGACGCCCGACACGGCCTCGACCACGTCGCGGGCCATGGTCGTGTCCGTGCCGAGCATCCCTGCGATCTGCTCCAGCCCTGAGTCTCCGAGCTCGGTGAGGAGCTCGTCCGTCAGTGTCACGACAGTCCCCCGATCGTTGTTCCGGGAGAGCTGCCCTGATCAGGGCCGGAGCAATGCCCGATTTGCGCTAATTCTCGGAAAAGCCGCTCACGGGGACGGGAGTGGCCGACGAGGCCAGGCCCGCAGCCGTGTAAGCGCCGGCCTCGTCGAGCGTCTCGTGTTCGAGCAGGGCCTTCACGATGGCGTCGAGCTTGTCGCGGTTGTCGGTGAGGATCTGGATCGCGCGCTCGTAGCACTCGTCCACGATCCGCCGCGCCTCCTCGTCGACGGTGGCGAGCGTCGCGGGCGAGGCCTGCGGCTGCTGTCCGTCGTTGGGGAGGATGGTCAGCGGGCCGACCTTCTCCGACATGCCCCAGCGCCCGACCATGCCACGGGCGATCATGGTGACCTGTTCCAGGTCGTTCTCGGCGCCCGTGGTGATGACCCCGTACACGACCTGCTCGGCCGCCATGCCGCCGAGCGCGCCGGTGATGCGCCCGCGCAGGTACTGCTCGTCGTAGGCGTACCGGTCGGTGTCGGGGGTGGACAGCGTGACCCCGAGCGCCCGCCCGCGCGGGATGATCGAGATCTTCCTGACCGGGTCGGCGCCCGGCTGGAGCATGCCGAGCAGCGCGTGACCGGCCTCGTGGAAGGCGGTCCTGGTGCGCTCCTCCTCCGGCATCACGATGCTGCGGGCCGCGCCGAGCTGCAGCTTCTCCAGCGCGTCGGCGAAGTCGGACATCGTGACCTTCTCCTTGCCGCGCTTGGCGGCCAGCAGGGCGGCCTCGTTGACCAGGTTGGCCAGGTCGGCGCCGGTCATGCCGGGGGTGGTCTTGGCGAGCTGGTCGGGGCTGACCTCGCCGTCCAGCGGCACGCCCCGCGTGTGCACCTGCAGGATGGCGGTGCGGCCGGCCGCGTCAGGCAGCCCCACCTGGACGGTGCGGTCGAAGCGTCCGGGACGCAGGAGCGCCGGGTCGAGCACCTCGGGACGGTTCGTGGCCCCGATGACGATCACGCCCTCGGCGCCGGAGAAGCCGTCCATCTCGGTGAGGATCTGGTTCAGCGTCTGCTCGCGCTCGTCGTGGCCGCCGAGGCCGCCGGCACCGCCGCGGGCCCGGCCGATGGCGTCGATCTCGTCGATGAACACGATCGACGGCGCCACCTTCCGCGCTTCCTCGAACAGGTCGCGCACCCGCGAGGCGCCCACGCCCACGATCATCTCGATGAACTCGGAGGCGCTGGCCGAGAAGAACGGCACCTTGGCCTCGCCCGCGACCGCCCTGGCCAGCAGCGTCTTACCGGTGCCGGGAGGACCGGCGAGCAGCACGCCCTTGGGCAGCTTCGCGCCGAGACGACGGTATTTCCCGGGGTCCTTGAGGTAGTCGACGATCTCGACGAGCTCGTTCTCGACCTCGTCGATGCCCGCGACGTCGTCGAACGTGACCCGCACCTGCCCGGCCTCGACCGGCTTGGCGGCCTTGGACCTGCCGAGCCCGCCCAGCCCGCCGCCCATCATGCTGGCGCCGCGGCGCATGACCCAGATCCACAGCCCGGCCAGCAGCAGCACAGGCAGCAGCGAGAGCAGCAGGTTGGAGAAGAAGCCACGGGTGATCGGCTTGGAGGTGATCTCGACCTGGCCGGTGGACAGCTGCTGGTCGAGCTGGTCGGTGTTGGCGAAGGCCGGGATCTCGGTCGCGAACTTCGTGTAGGACTCGTTGCTCTCGGGGTTCTTCGCCGCCGACCGCAGGTCGCCCTCGACGGACAGGCCCTGGGCGTAGATGTCCTTGACGTTCTTGGAGTTCACCTGCTTGGTGAACTCGGTGTACGAGATCGTCTCGACGGATCCGCTGTCGACGAACGACGACACGACGAAAAAGCCTGCGTACACCACGAGCAAGGTGACGACGAATCGCCACCAGTTGATCTTGGGCCGGCCTCCGGGCGTGCCGGGCAGGCCCTCCGAACGCCAGGGCGGCTTGCCCTTGCCGTTCTTCGGTGCCTGCGGCTGTCCCGAGCGTTCCACGGCGTCACTCCCCACATCGCCGCATACATGATCCTTTTAGCCTAGAACACGCACCCCGGCGACCACGCGGCTGATGTCACGCCACTGCTTGCGCTGCGAGTCAGGCACTGTGACGAACGCCAGCCCCGGCTTACTCATTCCCCCGTCCATCACGACGACGGCCGCCCGCGACTGATGCTTTCCGTATTTGACCCGATATACGAGCATCCAGCCGCGCTTGACCGGTTGCGAGGCAAGCCAGGTGATCCTGGAGCCTTCGGGGTGGTGGTTGAGCGTCCAGCGGGCCGCGAGCAGCGCCGTGTCACGAGGGGACTTCTGCCGCATGATCGGGAGCGGACATGTGACGAACATCCCACGCAGGCCGGCGCGCGTCTTGGGGAGCACCTGCTTGGAGGTGAACGGCGCCGCGCCGTACGACTTCCACGGCTTGGAGAGGTTCGGCACCGCCAGCCCGATGCGCTTGTCCTTGACGACCTTCCTGGACGGGGAGGCCAGGGACATCCGCTTGATCCGGCCCGTTAGCTTGGGGACGCGCGGGTCGGCGTACAGGGCCTGCATGGCCGTGTAACCGGGCGCGAGCGACGAGCCGGGCGAAGGCGTCGCCTCCGCTGCGGGGGTCACAGACGGAGGAGCCGCGGTGGAAGGCGCGGTGGAAGGCGCGGGGCCGGACGAGGACGGTGCGGCCGGCGGCGCGGTTACCGGCCCCGCCGCGACCTCGTCCGGCCCTGACGGGAGCACCACGACCAGCGTCGCAGCCGCGGCCACGACCAGGCCGATCGCGGCGAGCCCCCGGTACACCACCCGCATCCGGATATCTCCGATACGGGAGCGTTTGGGCGGAGAAGCAGGGGTTCCGGGCCTCGCCGCGGTCCTCACTTGGGAACCCTTGATCTCTTCTTCCCCATCGAGCACGAGCGGAGCGTACGACATATCCAGCCATTGCGCGTCGGAAGCTACCGAAGTGCAATCATGGACGGCGTGGAACAGGTTGAGCTGCGATTCGACCACGCCGCGCGAGCGGCCCAAACGCACACGAACCTCTCAGCGATCCGGCAGGGCTCCGCCGGGCTCTGGGTGGCCGGCGACGAGACCGCGACCTTCGAGCACCTGACCTGGCTGGGCGACCATTTCGGCGACCAGCGCACGTTCCCGCTGGCCGACTACGTCGAGCTGCCCGCGGGCCCCGAGGACGAGGCCGACATCGAGGGGCTGGCCCGCGCGAACGGCTACCTCTGGCTGGTCGGCTCCCACAGCCTCAAGCGCAAGAAGGTCAAGTCGAAGGACCCGGAGAAGGCCGCCGACCGGCTGGCCACGGTGGTCAGGGAGGAGAACCGGTTCATCCTGACCCGGCTGCCGCTCCACGACGAGACTCCCGGCCCTGGAACGATCCTCGCCGGCAGGGACAACCTGACCACGCATCTGCGCGACGACCGGCACCTGGCGCCGTTTCTGGAGCTGCCCGGCAAGGACAACGGGCTCGACGTCGAGGGCATCGCCGTCGTGTCCGAGCGGATCTACCTCGGGCTGCGCGGCCCCGTGCTGCGGGGCTGGGCGGTGCTGCTGGAGCTGCGGCTCGAGGAGGCGGGCAGGTCACGGCTGCGGCTGCGGGAGCCGTACCGCAAGCACTTCCTGGACCTGGGCGGGCTGGGCGTGCGGGACCTCTGCCCGGACGGGGACTCGCTGCTGATCCTCGCCGGCCCGACCATGGACCTCGACGGTCCCGTACGGATCGTGCGCTGGCGGCCCGGCACCAGGCAGGGGGTCGTCCCCGAGGGCGAGCTGGAGACGGTGATCGAGCTGCCCCACGGCGTGAAGTGCGACCACCCCGAAGGGCTGGCGCTGCTGGCCGACGGCAGGCTCATGGTCGTGTACGACAGCCCGTCGCCCGCGCGGTTCACCCCGGCGGGCGGCGTGCTGGCGGACGTCTTCACGATCTAGCGACGCGTCCGCGCAACCAGGGCGCCTTCACGATCTAGCGACGCGTCCGCGCAACCAGGACGCCTCGGCCACGAACGTGCACGAGCCCGGCTCGATCTCCGTGAACCCGGCATCGCGCACCACGGGGAGCCCCGCGGCGGCCATGGCGTCGAAGTCGCCCTGGGAGGCCGCGGTGCGCACGGACACCGCGAGCCCGCGGGCGCGCCAGGCCTCCCGCTCGGCCGCGTCACTGGCCCACCAGGCGAGCTGGGCGGCATGCCCGGCCTGCGCCATGGCCTTGCCCGCGGACATGGCCAGGCCCGGATTGGCCCACAGGACCGGCGGCTCCGCGGGCGGCGGATCGGCGGTGTCGCTCAGCTCGGTGCCGCCCACCTGCAGCCGCGCGAGGTCCCGCGGCCAGCCGTCGAGCGGCACGGGCGGATGTACGCGCACCTCGGCCGTACGGTGCTCGACGGTGCGTCCCGGCAGCGCGACCGCCCTGCGCCACTCGGCGCCCCTGGCCCGGCGGACCACCTTGCGGATCTTGCCGGTGGACTCCCAGGAGTGCAGCTCGGCGGCCCACTCGCCGGGGTCGTCCAGCAGGCTCAGCACGGCCATGGCGGCCGCTTCCAGCGCGTCGGTGCGTTCGGGAGGCGCGGCTCTCTCGATCCTGACGACCAGCGGCAGGACATAAAGCTCAGAATTCATCGCCCTCTAGCATGCACGATGGCCATGGACATGCCGGCGGCGAGGAGGCACAAGGCGCCGGCGCCGTACCAGGCGAGGTCGTAATTGCCCAGGTGGTCGCGGGTGAGCCCGGCGGCGACGGCGGCGAACGCGGCCCCCACCTGGTGCGAGCCGAACACCCACCCGAACACCACGGCTCCGTCGGCCCCGTAGATCCGCCGGCACAGCGCCACCGTGGGCGGCACGGTCGCCACCCAGTCCAGCCCGTAGAACACGATGAAGATCAGCATGCTGGGCTCGGTCGTGGCCGCGAACAGGCTCGGCAGCACCATCAGGGAGAGCCCGCGCAGCGCGTAGTAGACGCCGAGCAGCACCTTGGGGTCGACCCGGTCGCTGAGCCAGCCGGACGCGATCGTGCCCGCGATGTCGAAGATCCCGATGACCGCCAGCAGGCCGGCGGCCACGGGCTCGGCCATGCCGTGGTCGTGCGCGGCGGGGATGAAGTGGGTGCCGACCAGGCCGTTCGTGCTGGCGCCGCAGATCGCGAAGCCGCCGGCGAGCAGCCAGAACGGCCGGGTCCTGGCCGCCGAGGCCAGCACGGTGACCGCCCTGACCGCGGCGTTCACCTTGCTCGGGGGCGCGGCGCGGACCGCGTCAGGCTCCGCGCCGAGCGCCGTCGTGCCCACGTCGGCGGGGTGGTCACGCAGCAGCCACCACACGAACGGCACCACCGCCAGCGCCGCACCGGACACGGTCAGCGAGGCGAAGCGCCACCCCGGCCCCTCGGCGAGCTGGGCCAGCACGGGCAGGAAGATCAGCTGCCCGGTGGCGCCGGCCGCGGTGAGCACGCCCGTGACCAGTCCGCGGTGCCGGACGAACCAGCGGTCCACCACCGTCGCGGCGAACACCAGCGCCATCGAGCCCGTCCCGAGCCCGACGAGCACGCCCCAGAACAGCAGGAGCTGCCAGCTCGCCGTCATCAGCACGGTCAGGCCGCTGCCCGCGGCGATCAGCAGCAGCGCGAGGGAGACCACGCGGCGCATGCCGAAGCGGTCCATCAGGGCGGCGGCGAAGGGCGCGGTCAGGCCGTAGAGCACCAGGTTGATGGAGACCGCGAGGGAGATCGTGCCGGCCGACCAGCCGAACTCCTCCTGCAAGGGGGTGATCAGTACGCCGGGGGTGGCGCGGAACCCGGCCGCGCCCAGGATCGCCACGAAGGCGACGGCCGCCACGAACCAGGCCCGGTGCAGGCGGCGCGTGGGGGCGGTGGTGCTCAACGTCATGCGCCAATCCTGCTTTATCCCCTTACAAGGTCACGAGTGGCCGGATGGTCAATATGTGAAAGAATTCGGCCATGACACATCGCGTGGCAGTCGTCGTGCTCAACCACTTCGCCACGATCGACCTCGGCGTGCCCGGCCAGGTGTTCGGGACGGCCGAGACGGCGGACGGCGAGAAGTTGTACGAGGTGGTGACCTGCTCGGAGGGGCGGATGCCGGTCCGCTGTTCGGCGGGCTACAGCGTGCTGCCCGACCACGACCTCGACGTCCTCGACACCGCCGACACGGTCGTGGTGCCCGGCATCCACGCGGGCCGGGCGCTGCTCGACGGGACGATCTCGGACACGCTGGCCGCGGCCCTCCAAGGGCGGCGCAGGATCCTGTCGATCTGCACGGGGGCGTTCGTGCTGGCGGCGGCGGGCCTGCTCGACGGGCGCCCGGCCACCACCCACTGGCGCGAGGCCGACCGGTTCGCCCGGCTCTTCCCGCAGGTCAAGCTCGACCCCGACGTGCTGTACGTGGACGACGGCGACGTGCTGACCTCGGCGGGCGTGGCGGCCGGGCTCGACCTGTGCTTCCACGTGATCAGGAACGACCACGGCAGCGAGGTGGCCAACCGCGCGGCCCGCCGCTGCGTCATGCCGCCGTGGCGGGACGGCGGCCAGGCCCAGTACATCGACCGGCACCTGCCGGAGGCGGGCGGCGGCACGGCGGCCACCCGCGACTGGATGCTGGCCCACCTGGAGCGCCCGCTCGACCTGACCGCGCTGGCCGAGCACGCCAGGATGAGCGTGCGGACGTTCACCAGGCGCTTCCGCGACGAGACCGGCGTGAGTCCGGCCAGGTGGCTGAACGGCCAGCGGGTCCAGCACGCCAGGCACCTGCTGGAGACGACCGAGCTGGGCGTGGAGGAGGTGGCCAGGAAGGCGGGGTTCGGGACGGCGGTCTCGCTCCGTCAGCATCTGCACGCGGCCGTGGGGGTTTCGCCGCTGGCGTACCGGCACACGTTCCGGCGACTCTGAGTTCCTCCGGCAAAAGCCACATTTCGGCCCTACAATCGGCCCCAGGAAGATCGACTAGAAAGGGTCGTCACATGGCCGAGGCGGATCGCGTACCCGCCGGGATCAACCCGAACGTGCCCAGCGTCGCCCGCATGTACGACTACTACCTCGGGGGCCGCGACAATTTCGCCGCCGACCGCGAGGCGGCCGAGAAGATGATGGAGATCGGCCGGCGGATGGGCAACGACGCCCGCGAGATCGCCCTGGCCAACCGCGCCTTCATCGGTCATGCCGTACGCATGCTCGCCGAGGCCGGAGTGCGCCAGTTCGTCGACATCGGCGCGGGCCTGCCCACCCAGGACAACGTGCACCAGGTGGCCCAGCGGCACGCCCCCGGCTCCCGCGTCGTCTACGTCGACAACGACCCCATCGTTCTGGTCCACGCCCGCGCGCTGCTGGCCAGGGACCCGGACGTCCTGGCGATCGAGGGCGATCTCAAGGATCCCGACGCCATCCTGGACGACCCGCGCGTCGCGGAGCACCTCGACCTCTCCCAGCCGTACGCCGTGCTGCTGGTCGCGGTGCTGCACTTCATCCACGACGACGCCGAGGCCGATCGGATCGCCGCGC
The DNA here is from genome assembly GCF_040675285.1 of Nonomuraea sp. NPDC049625. Classification (NCBI taxonomy): domain Bacteria; kingdom Bacillati; phylum Actinomycetota; class Actinomycetes; order Streptosporangiales; family Streptosporangiaceae; genus Nonomuraea; species Nonomuraea sp. NPDC049625. Next base: position 950,279 of record NZ_JBFAOQ010000003.1, read on the forward strand.
GCATCCGCGAGCGCCTGCGGCCCGGGGGCCACCTGGTGCTGTCGCACCTGCTGTACGCGGGCCACGACATGGACGACGTCGCGACGGCCGGCCAGCAGGTCTACTCCAGCACCACCTCGGGCGGCCTGGCGCGGCGCGGCTACGACGAGATCGCCTCCTACTTCGACGGGCTGGAGCTGCTCGGGCCGGGTGTCGTGCCGGTGGCCGACTGGACGCCCGAGGGCTCCCCCGGCGGCTCGTACGACCTCTCCAAGGGCGGCATCCTGGCCGGCGTGGGCCGCCGCCCGGCCTAGGCCGCCACCTCCAGGCCCTCGCCGAACCAGGTCCTCAGCGCCTCGTCGAGGGTCTCGTCGGGCTCGCCGGCCCAGGCGACGTAGCCGTCGGGGCGTACCAGGACGGCGCCGTCGCCCTCGAAGGGCACCACGTGCACGCGCCCGTGCCGCACCCGCAGGCCGCCCGTCCCGTCGAGCAGCACGGGCCACGCGCGCGCGGCCGGCTCGGCCGGCAGGTCGGCCAGGAACCGGCCCGCCAGCGGATGCGCCGGCGCGGGCACCGGGTAGGCCAGGTCCGCTCCGGCCATCATGGCGGCGATGCGGCGGCGGGCGCCGTCGTCGCCCAGCAGCTCGCCGAACACCTCACGCAGGGCCGTGATCTCGGGCCCCGGCGCGGCCAGCGCGAGCTGCGCCTGGGTGTGCACGGCGACGCGCAGGGCGGCCGGGCGGCGCTCGGCGTCGTAGGTGTCGAGCAGCCCAGGCGGCGCCCAGCCCCGCACCTCGGCGGCCAGCTTCCAGGCCAGGTTGGCGGCGTCCTGCAGGCCGAGGTTGAGGCCGGGCGCACCCATGGCCGAGTGGACGTGCGCGGCGTCGCCCACCACGAAGACCCTGCCCTCCCGGTAGCGGTCGGCGACGCGGGTGTTGCGGCCCTTGAGCCGCCTGAGCAGGTGCGGGCCCTCGCCGGTGGGCTCGGCGAGCGGCAGGTCGGCGCCGAGCACGCGGGCCAGGCCGGCGCGCAGCTCGCCGACGGTCATCGGCTCGTCGTCGTCGGGCGCGGAGGCGTCCCACTCCATGGCGCTGACCAGCAGGGTCCCGTGGTCCGCGGGGAGGATCGCGTACGCGCCGCGCTCTGTCCTGTGCCAGGCGTACATCACGTACGTGCCCAGCCCCGGCACCTCCAGCTCCACCATGCCGGGCCGGATCACCGCACCCGGCAGGGTGACGTGGGCGCTGCGGCTCACGACGTCGGTCGAGGTGACGCCGGGGAAGCCGATGCCCGCGAGCTTCCTGACCGTGCTGTGCGCGCCGTCGCAGCCCACCAGGTAGCGGGTGCGCAGCTCGTACGCGCCCTCGGGCCCCCGGAGCTCCACCGAGACGCCGTGGGGGTCCTGGGTGAAGCCGAGCAGCTCGTGCCCGCGCCTGATCTCCACACCCAGCTCGACCGCCCGCCGCTCGATCAGCTCCTCCAGGGCGGGCTGCTTGATCCCCATCCCGTACAGCGGGTTGTCCTCCAGCCCGGCCAGGTTCAGCGGCAGCGCGCCGAACACGAACCCCGGCATCGGCGCGTCCCCCACGGCGAGGCCGCGCTGGTGGAGCAGCCTGACGACCTGGCCGACAATCCCGTTGGCCTTGGGCTGGTCGCTGCGCCGGGGCAGGCGCTCGACGACGGTCGGGCGGACTCCGGCCAGGGCCAGCTCGCAGGCCAGCATCAGCCCGTTGGGGCCGCCGCCGATGATCACGATGTCCATGCGTTCTCCTCAGAGGGAAGGATCGGGCAGCCCCGCGGCCAGCGCGCCCAGGGCCTCGCGCAGCAGGGGCACGAGCGGGACCGGCGGGTCGGAGCGCAGCCAGTGGGCGACGGCCGCCTGCACGGCGGAGCCCACGGCGACGGCCACGAGGTGGGGGTAGAGGTCGCGGGCGGCGTCGGTGCCGGTGCGCTCGGCCACGGCCGCGGCCAGCTCGTTGTTCCCGGCGAACACCATCTGCAGCGACTCGGCCCGCAGCGCGGGCTCTTCCGCCAGCATCCTGATGCTCGCCAGCACTTCGGGATCGGGCGCCACCTCCGTGCGGGCCAGCGCCCAGGGCTCGACCATGGCCTCGGTCAGCGCCTCCCACAGCGGCTCCGCCAGCGGCCGGGACCGCAGCGCCGCCACCGAACGCGTGATGCGGTCGGTGTGGCGGGCGGCGATCGCCTCGTACTTGCTGGAGAAGTAGTTGTTGAACGTGCGGGGCGAGACGCCGACCTCGGCGGCGATGTCCTCGACGCGTACGCGCTCCAGCCCGCGCTCGTGAGCCAGCCGGAGGGCGGCCGTCATCAGCGCCTCGCGCGTGGCCTGCTTCTTCCGCTCTCTCAGCCCGCTCATGGGCTCACCGTATCGAAAAAAGTGCGGAGTCAGCAAATTTTCGGACCACGCATGTTTTTGACTAACGGATGACAGAGGCGAGGCGCGTTAGATTGGGAGCATGTCCCTGACCCTCGAATTCGTCAGCACGATCAGGGCCGAGCGGTCCGGATCGGTCGACAGGCTGGCCGACACGGACGGCATGACGGCGTGGGTGCGGACGCACGCGCCCGACCTCGGCGACCTCACCGTCACGGAGGAGCTGCGCCAGGAGACGGTGCGCCTGCGCCAGGCCGTACGCGCCCTGTTCGCCAAGGCCGTGGCGCCGGGCCCGCCGAGCCGGGCGGACGCGGCGGACCTGCCCGGGTTCGAGGAGTCGCTGGCCCTGGTCAACGCCACCGCCCTGGCCGCCCCCACCGCACCCCAACTGCACTGGAACGGCGAGCCGTCCCTCGCCACCGCGCCCGCGACGCAGGCCTCCCCCGGCACGCGACTGCTCGCCAGGCTCGCCACGGCGGCCGTGGAGTTCCTCGCGGGGCCGGACCGCGCACTGGTCCGCACCTGCCAGGCCCCGCGCTGCGTGCTCTATTTCGTCAAGGAGCACCCGCGCCAGGAGTGGTGCTCGACGGGCTGCGGCAACCGCGCCCGGGCGGCCAGGCACTACCGGGAGCACAAAAAAATCTAACGCTTGCAAGACCGAGTTGCCGTTATAGTATTTCTAACGGCAACTCGGCCGCGCATGCGTTAGAGGAGTGGGGAATGTCCTTCCAGACCGGGCACGTCGGGCTCAACGTCACTGATCTCGACAAGTCCAAAGAGTTCTACACGCGGGTCTTCGGCTTCACGGTGGCGGGCGAGTCGCAGGAGGACGGCCGCCGGTACGCGTTCCTGACCCAGGACGGCACGCTGGTGCTGACGCTCTGGCAGCAGAGCGAGGGCCGCTTCGAGGCGGGCCGGCCGGGCCTGCACCACCTGTCGTTCCAGGTGGCGGACCTCGACGCGGTACGCCGGGCGGAGACGGTGATCAGGGAGATCGGCGCGACCCTCTTCCACGACGGCGTCGTGCCGCACCGCGAGGGCGCCTCGTCGGGCGGCGTGTTCTTCGCCGACCCCGACGGCATCCGGCTGGAGATCTTCGCCCCGGACGGCGCGGGTGACCGGCCCGCGCCCAGCTCTGAAGCGCCGACCTGCGGGTTCTTCTAATGAGGCATCCGGGTGAGGTCGCCGTGCAGCGCCGGACGGGGGTGCGGCTGGAGGACCACGGGAGCTCGCGGACACGCCCGGAGATCCCGGAGCCGGCCGCCGAGTTCCTGCGGAACCAGCACATGATCGTCCTGGGCGCGGCAGACGACGGCGGGCGCGTGTGGGCGGGCGTGCTCACGGGCCCGGCGGGGTTCGCCTCCGCGGCGGACGACCGCACGATCGTGCTGCACGCCCTGCCGGGCGCCGACGACCCTCTCCACGGGCTGTTCGAGCATGAACGGGACGTCGGCCTGATCGCCATCGAGCCGCACACGCGGCGCCGGATGCGCGTGAACGGCACCGCCGTGCGGGCCGGCGACGCCCTGGTGGTGTGGACGGAGCAGGTCTACTCCAACTGCCCCAAGTACATCCAGACCCGCTCCCCCACCTCCGCTCCGGGCGAGCCGGCGGGGCTGGGGCGCGGGATCGCGCTGGCAGACCGGCACCGTACGTGGATCGCCGAGGCGGACACGTTCTTCATCGCCACGCGGGCCGAAGGGCTCGGGGCGGACGTGTCGCACCGGGGCGGCAATCCCGGATTCGTCCGGGTGACGGGGGCGCGCTCGCTGGAGTTCCCCGACTACCAGGGCAACGCGATGTACATGACGTTGGGCAACCTGGAGCTGGACCCGGCGGCCGGGCTGCTGTTCGTGGACTGGGAGCGTGGGGAGACGCTGCAGCTCACGGGCCGGGCCCGGGTGGAATGGGGGGACCAGCGGACGGTGCGCTTCGAGCTGGACGAGTACGCGCACCTGGGCGGGACCGTGTCGGCCGGCTGGACCGCCCCCGGCTATCACCGCTTCAACCCCCCGGTCGAGGCAGGCGCTTCTCGAACCAGTGATGCGCGTACGGCTCGTCGCTGAACGCCGCCACCTCCCGGTAGCCGCTCGCCCGATAGAGGGCGACGGCTTCCGTGAGCGCCCGGTTGGTCTCCAGCCGCAGCGTGCGGACTCCCTGGGCGGCCGCCTTCCCCTCCGCCTCGGCGAGCAGCCGCCGTCCCAGCCCCAGCCCGCGCACGGCCGGGTCCACCCACATCCGCTTGATCTCGGCGGACCCGGCCTCCGGGTGGAGCTTGAACGCCACGCACCCGACCGGCTCGGCGTGCAGCGCGGCGACCAGCAGCATCCCGGCCGGGAGCCGCAGCTCGGCGTCGGTGGCGGAGATGCTGCGGGCCGGGTCGAAGCCGCCCTCGAACCGGCGGGCCAGCTCGTCGGCGTAGGCCTGGAGGCAGCGGCGGGCGCCGGGATGGCGCGGGTCGAGCACGTCGATGGCGATCATGGAGGCGAGCAGCAGGCGCTCGACCTCGGACATGGCGGCCACGAGGCGGTCGCGCTGCGCGTCGGAGAGCGGTTCGAGGATGTGCGCCGCCGCCTCGTCGGACCGGCGATCCAGCTCCTCCCGCTCGGCGAGCCCCGCCGGCGTGAGCCGGGCCGTGCGAACCCGGCCGTCGGAGCCGCCGTCGTCCATGACCACCAGCCCGTCGGCCTCCAGCGACCGCAGCAGCCTGCTCAGGTAGCCGGAGTCGAGGTCGAGCCGCGTCCGCAGGACGCGCACCTCGCTGCCCTCCGCGCCGATCTCCCAGAGCACCCGCGACTGCCCGAGCGCCCGATCCCTGGCCAGGAAGCTGTCGTTGAGCGCCCCGATCCGCTGCGTCACGGTCCGCTGGAACCTGCGCACCTGGCCGATCGCCGCACCGTCCATATCTCTGACTTTAGTCAGGGAATCTCTCCTTCGCGAGGTCACATCCACGGACCGGCGACCGGCACCGTGCTGTAGTCCTCCCCCGTGACCGGCCGGATGTCCTTCCAGTGCACCCATCGCGCGCCCTCGCTCGCCTGCGGCGGCCAGAGCAGGAATCCCCATCGCACCCCTTCGGTGTCGTCGCCCCAGGCCAGCAGGTAGCGGGCCGCCGTGGCATGCTCCACGACGGGCGGGCGCCAGAGCTCGGGCAGGTCCTGCGTGTCGGTATCCATACCGATCATTATACGAACACGCATTCGATATCTCCAGGAGTGCTAGGCTATGACTGAATATCCGATCCAGTCATAGGGACACACATGGCTGTGGCATTCACGACCGAGGACCGGGCGCGCATCACCGCGTCCCTGCTCGACACCGCCGAAGAGCTCTTCGCCACCCAGGGCCTGAAGAAGACCTCGCTCGACGAGTTGGTCGCCGCCTCGGGCATCGCCAAGGGCAGCTTCTACGCGTTCTTCGAGTCCAAGGAGGAGCTGTACAAGGAGGTGATGATCCGCAGGGCGCCCATGCTCGGCAAGCGGCTGGCCACTGCCCTGGACCGGCCGCCCGGCGTCGAGGCGCTCGCCCACATCATGCGCGAGTTGATCGACGTGCTCTCCACCGACCCGTTCTACCGGCGGCTGCTCACCCGGCCCGAGGAGCTGGAGGCGGTGGCGCGCAGGGTCGGGGCCGAGGAGGTCGCCCGCGTCACACCTCACCTGCTGACGCCGCTGCTCGACTACCTCGCCCGTGGGCAGGCCGACGGCGTCTTCGTCGCGGACGTCCCGCCCGAGGTGCTGGTCGGCGTGCTGCGCACGGCCGGCCTGCTGGTGCTCAACCGCGACAGGTTCGGGCCCGACCACTCCCAGGTGGTCGAGGCCACCATCAACGCGCTGGCCAGGGGGCTCGTCGCATGAATGTGCTGAAGAAGTACGCGCAGGCCGCGGGCATGACGGACGAGGCGTGGAAGCGGCACGCCAACCCGTGGAGCGTCTGGACCCGGTTCGCCGCCATCCCGCTGATGATCGCGGCCATCTGGAGCAGGGAGTGGCTCGGCTGGTGGGCCCTCGTCCCGGTGAGCCTGGTCGTCGTCTGGCTGGCGGTCAACCCGCACGTCTTCCCGGCGATCGAGCAGCCCGGAAGCTGGTCGGCCCGGGGCATCTACGGCGAGAAGCTGTGGCTGCGCGACCGGTCGCTGGTCACCGGCGACCACCGCAACGTGCAGCGGCTGCTCATCGGGGTAGGCTCGGCGGGGTTCGCGCTGCTCATCTGGGGGCTGATCGCACTCGACATCTGGCCGACGGTGTTCGGCGCCACGCTGGTCACGCTCGGCCAGCTCTGGCGCATCGACCGGCTCGGCCAGCTCTACCTGGCCCACCGCGACACCGCCCGCGAGTAAGAACACCAGGACAACGCGAAACCGCCCCTGCCCATCAAGGTGAGGCAGAGGCGGTCAGGTCGGGGTGGAGCTATGGGGATTCGAACCCCAGACCTCCTCCATGCCATGGAGGCGCGCTACCAACTGCGCCATAGCCCCTTGCTGCGTGTACGAGTGTATCCGACTTACGGACCCCTCAAGCACACGTTAAAAAGTAAGCATACGCAGGGTAAAAGCTTGCTACTGTCCGTTGCCGTGCCCAGCGTGCAACCACTGCCCCTGACCCCGCGATGCGCCCAGCTCCTCGACCGCCGCGAGCATGCCGTGATCGGCGTCAGCGCGCTCAACGGGTACTTCACCCCCCGCACCATCAGACACCTGCTCGACTGGGCGACCAGGACGTTCGCCCGGGTGCACGTCCTCGTGCCCGGCGTCGAGCTGGCCGGGACGCTGGTCGCCAGGGGGTGTCCGGAGGCCAAGGCCGGGGCCAAGGCGAGGGCGGCGGCCAACAACACGCGCAACCGGGTGGTCCGCGCGCTCGACGCCCTCGACCCGCCCAACGCCACCGTGTTCGACTGGAACGAGCTGGCCTCCGTCCCGGCCTACGACTGCGCGCGGACGAGGCTGGAGCGGCTGTTCGCCACCGATCCGGTCTTCAGGGAGCACTGCATGGACGCGGTACGGCCCATCGTCGGCGCGCCGGAGCTCTCCCGCGAGCAGGCCGAGAACGCCCTGCCGTTCCTCCTGGCCGAGCTGCCCTTCGTGATCGACACCCCGTCGATCCTCGGCACGGGCTCGTCGGTGTTCTGCTACCCCAGGCCGATGCCGATGGTGGACCTGCTCTACGCCGGCCTGCTGCCGGTGCGCCCGGCATCCGCGCAGGGATTCGTCTCCACCGCATTGACACAGGCAGCCCGCCCCGCCGACCATCTCAGTAACACTCTGTAAAAACATCGTCACCTGAGGTGGCCGGCTATGGATGCGGATGCTCGAAATGCTGGACATGCGTTCGACACGAGCGACATGGATCACAACGGCTACCTCGACCACCGCGACATGATCGTGGTCGCGTCGGCGCTGTGCGCCCGGCTCGGGCTCTCGGGGCAGGGCGCACAGCGGGTCGCGGACGCGTACGAGCGGGTCTGGCAGTACGCCGTCCACAACATCGGCACCGACCCAGAGGGCCGCATCAGCAGGGAGTCCTACATCGGCTACGCGCTGGCCCCGGAGCTCGACCGCGCCGAGTTCGTGGCCAACGTGGTCAGGCCGATCACCGACGCCCTCTGGGACGCGCTCGACGACGACGGTGACGACCGGCTCGACCGGGCCGAGTTCCTGCGCCTGTGGTCGGCGTACGACGTGGCGGGGGCGGCGTCACGGGCGTCCTTCGATCGGCTGCGCGGCAACAAGGTGGCGCACGTGTCGAAGGACGGGTTCGCCCAGGCGATGTACGACTTCTACTACAGCTCCGCCACCGCCGCCCCCATACTCGGCTGAAGCCCCTACCCCACCGATCGGGCCTGGTCGATGAGCTGGACCAGCTCCGTCACCATCGGGTCCTCGGTGGCCGGCGCCAGCCGGGCGGCCTGCTCCTTGAGCTCGGGCAGGTCCATGCCGAACGCCTTGCGGTCCCGCAGGTAGACCGCGAACGCGGCCACCACCACGTCCACCTGGAACCGGACCGGCGCCTTGTCCAGCGACGCGGCCAGCTCGTCGGCCCGCAGCGACTTGCTCGCCTCGGAGGCGGACCGGGTGTCGGGGTCCTGCCAGCGCACGGTGGCCTGGGCGAGCTGCCCGTCGGCGCCCGGCTTGAGCCGCAGCGAGTAGAGCGCGGTCACCGAGTGGCCGGGGCCGATCTCGCCGCCGTCCTGGGTGTCGTCGCGGAAGTCCTCCGTGTTCAGCGCTCGGTTCTCGTACCCGATGAGCTGGTAGCTCTCCACCACCGACGGGTTGAAGACCACCTGGGCCTTGGCGTCGCGCGCCCGCAGCTCGATGTTCGCGGGCAGTTGCGTGGTGAAGATCTTGTCGGCCTCCTCCTGGCTGCTGACGTACACGGCCATGCCGTCGCCGTTGTCGGCGAGCTGCTCCATCAGCTCGTCGCCGTAGTCGCGGCCGACGCCGACGGTGAGCAGCGTGACCTGCTTGCCCGCGTACTCCTTGACCTGGTCGAGGATGGTACGCCACTCGGTGGAGCCCTGGTTGGCCAGGCCGTCGGAGAGCAGGATGACCCGGTTGGTGGCGGCGGGACGGAACGCCTTGGACGCCTCCTGGTAGCCGGTGACGAGCCCGGCCGAGAGGTTCGTGCCGCCCGAGACGGTCAGCTCGTTCACCGCGTCGCGCAGCTCCTGCCGCGCTGTCAGCGGGGTCATCGACGCCAGCACCTCGGCGTCGTCGCTGAACGACACGATCGACACCTGGTCGCCGGGCGCGAGCTGATCGAGCAGTTTGAGCAGGGCCGACTTGACCAGGTCCAGCCGCCCGGTCTCGGCCATCGAGCCGGACACGTCCACGACGAACGTGAGGTTGGCGGGCCGCCGCGCCGCCGCGTCCGATCCGCGTGTCTGCAGGCCCACGCGCAGGATCGCCTGGTCGCGCTCCTGCAGCTTCGCGCCGTCCACGTGCACCGCGAAGCCGTCGTCCGACGGCGGCGCGTAGTCCTGCCGGAACGCGTTGATCCACTCCTCCGGGCGAATCTCGCCGGGCGCGGGCCAGCGGCCTCCCCGGAGGGTCTGCCGGGCGTAACCGTACGAGGCCGTGTCCACGTCGAGGGCGAACGTGGAGATCTGGGCCGTGGTCGTGTCCTCCTCGCCGTTCGTCTTGGCGGGTGACGCGGACGGGCGGACCGGGGCCGGTTCCGCGTTCGCCGGAGCCTTCGCCGCGCGTTCACCGCTGCTCGAGCTTCCGGAGCCGCCTCCGCACGCAGAGAGGGCGAGCAGCGCAACAATGCCGATTCCCGCCACTAAAGGGCGAAATTTCATTGCAACCACCTCCATGCCCTACGACGGAACTTGATCTGCCCAGGCCGAGCCGGTGACGTAAGCGAGCACAAACCGCGATCGACGCGTGATCAGTCGTGACAGCCGCGACAGCTGGGGTGACCAGGAGTACGTCCCGGCCATCGGGCTGTGGCCCTAGCGTGACAATGCCGCGTCCTCGACCCGCACCCGTACGGTGAGCAGCACCGCGTTGGCGGCGGCGAAGGCCGTCGCGGTGAGCCAGGCCGAGTGCACCAGCGGCAGCGCGAGGCCCTCGGCGACCACGGCCACGTAGTTGGGGTGCCGCAGCCACCGGTACGGCCCCCGGCGCACCAGCGGCATTCCCGGCACCACGACCACGCGGGTGTTCCACTGCCTGCCCAGCGTGCCGACGCACCACCAGCGCAGCCCCTGGGCCAGGACGACGACCGCCAGCATCGGCCAGCCCAGCCACGGGACGAAGGGCCGGCCAAGCAGCCACACCTCGGCGGGCGCCGCCGCGAGAAGCGCCGCGTGGGCCAGGACGATCCAGGGGTAGTGCCGCCGGCCGTACTCGACGCCGCCCCTGGACCTGGCCCAGGCCAGGTTGCGGCGGGCCACCGCCAGCTCGGCCAGCCGCTCCAGCGCGACCAGCCCGATCAGGACGAGGTACGCGCTCACCAGTGCAGCAGCAACAGCTCGGCGGAGAACCCCGGCCCCAGCGCGAGGAGCACGGCGGGCGTGTCCGGCCGGCCCCGCGTCTCCTGGAGCACGTGGAGCACCGAGACCGAGGACAGATTGCCGTGCTCGCGCAGCGACCGCCAGGTCACGTCGAGCGCCTTGGGAGGCAGGTCGAGGGTCCGCGCGATCGTCTCGATGACCTTGGGACCGCCGGGATGGCAGACCCAGGTGGCGACCTGCCCGGGGGTCAGGCCGTAGTCCGCCAGGAACGCCTTGATGTCACCGGCCAGCACCTGCTCCACGAACGTGGTCAGGTCCGGGTCCAGCACGATCCGGAACCCGTGCGGCCCGACCTCCCAGCCCATGAGGTGCTCGGTGTCCGGATAGAGCCGGCTGCGGGTGGCGACGACCTCGGGGCCCTGGCCGCGCCCGGTCGCCACGACGGCCGCCGCGCCGTCCCCGAACAGCGCGCTGGCCACCAGGTTCGCGACCGAGGTGTCGTCCCGCTGGATCGTCAGCGAGCACAGCTCGACGCACACCAGCATCGCGACGTGGTCGGGCCAGCCGCGCAGGTAGTCGTGCAGGCGCGACAGCCCCGACGCGCCCGCCGCGCACCCGAGGCCGAACACGGGCACCCGCTTGACGTCCGGCCGCAGCCCCACGCGCTGGGCCAGCCTGGCGTCGAGCGAGGGCGTGGCGATGCCGGTGGTCGAGCAGAGCAGCAGGTGATCGACCCGCTCCGGGCGCACGCCGGCCTTGTTCAGGGCACCCTTGACGGCCTGTTCGGTCAGGTCGAGGGCTGTTTCGAGGTAGATGTCGTTCGCGCGGGCGAAGGAGTCGAGCTTGGTGTAGTCGGCCAGCGGGAGCGCGAGATTGCGGCCCTCCACGCCGGCCGCCGCATGGAATCGGCGCAGCAGCTCCTCGTCGCAGTCGGTCAGCCGGGAGAACGCCTCGGTGATCTCCACCTGCGCGTAGCGATGATCCGGCAAAACGGTCTGCACAGCCGATATATGCATATACCTCTCTTGCCGCTGAAAGGCTGGGGCTAACATGCGAGGCATGCTCCTGCCGTATCCCTCCAGGCCGCACCGGGTGGCCGTGCTGGCGTTCGACGGCATGGCGCCGTTCGAGCTCGGCTGCGTCGTGGAGTTCTTCGGGCTGGCCCGGCCCGAGCTGGACCTCCCGTGGTACTCGCTCGCGGTGTGCGCGGAGACGCCGGAGCCGCTGCGGGTGGTGGGCGGGTTCACCATGCAGGCGGCGCACGGGCTGGACGTGCTGGCCGAGGCCGACACGGTGATCGTGCCCGGGGTGGCGGACGTGCGCGGCGAGGTCTCCGGCGCGCTCGTGTCCGCGCTGCGGCTCGCGCACTCGCGCGGCGCGCGCCTGGTGTCGATCTGCTCGGGCGCGTTCGCGCTGGCGGCGGCCGGGCTGCTGGACGGGCGCGAGGCCACCACCCACTGGAAGTACGCCGAGCTGCTCCAGGAGCGTTTCCCGCTCGTCCGGGTCAACCCCTCGGTCCTGTACGTGGACGGCGGCGACGTGCTGACCAGCGCGGGCAGCGCGGCGGGCCTCGACCTGCTGGTCCACCTCGTACGCGGCGACCACGGGCCGAACGTGGCCAACTCCGTGGCCCGCCGCCTGGTCATACCGCCGCACCGGGAGGGCGGTCAGGCGCAGTTCATCCAGGCCGCCGTGACACCGGTGGCGGACGACGGCGGGGTGGCCAGGGCGATGTCGTGGGCCCTGGAGCATCTGGCCGGGCCGATCGCCGTGGCGGACCTGGCCAGGGTGGCGCACATGTCGGAGCGCTCGTTCATCAGGCACTTCAAGCGGCAGACCGGCACCAGCCCGCTGCGGTGGGTGATCTCGCAGCGGGTGGCGGCCAGCCTGCCGATGCTGGAGTCCACCGGGGCGCCGGTGGAGGAGATCGGGGCGGCGGTCGGTTTCGAGAGCGCGGTGACGTTCCGGCACCACTTCACGCGGGCCATGCGGACGTCGCCGTCGGCGTACCGGCGGGCCTTCAGCGCGTGACCCTCAGGTTGTGAGCCTCCACAGGGAGGTGACCTCGGCGGCGCGGGCCTCGTGCAGCGGGTCCTGCTCGTCCTTCGGCCGGTGGTGCCGGGGCGGGACGTCCAGGCGCCCGGCCACGCGCAGCCCCGCCCGCTCGAACGCGGCCGACAGGTCGGCCCTGGTGCGCAGGCCAAGGTGCTCGGCCAGGTCGGAGAGGATGAGCCAGCCTTCGCCGCCCGGCTCCAGATGCCCGGCGAGACCGTCGAGGAACCCGTTCAGCATCCGCCCGCCGGGATCATAGACGGCCTGGTCGAGGGGCGAGACCGGCTTGGCGGGCAACCACGGCGGGTTGCACACGACCAGCGGCGCCCGGCCGGGCGGGAAGAGGTCGGCGCGCACGACCTCCACCCGGTCGTCCAGCCCGAGGCGGGCGAGGTTGTCCTCGGCGCACTCGACGGAGCTCCGGTCGAGGTCGGTGGCCACGACCCGGTGCACGCCCCGCCTGGCCAGCACGGCGGCCAGCACGCCGGTGCCGGTGCCGATGTCGAAGGCCAGCCGGTGGTCCTCCGGCAGCGGCGCCCGCGCGACCAGGTCGACGTACTCGCCCCTGATCGGCGAGAACACGCCGTGGTACGGGTGGATGCGGGCCTCGAGCGCGGGGACGTAGACGCCCTTGTGCCGCCATTCGTGGGCCCCGATCAGGCCGAGCAGCTCGCGCAGCTGGCCGACCGCCGGCGGGGCCTCGGCGCCGTACACCTCGGCGCACGCCTCGCGCACGTCCGGTGCCCTGCGCAGCGGCACCACATGGTCCTCCGCGAACGGGACGAGCAGCATGCCCAGCGTGCGGGCGCGCTGGGAGCGGGCCTGGCGGTAGCGGTGGAACCCGGCGCCGGGGGCGGCGGGCTTGCACCGGCGCCCCATGGCCGCCAGCAGCTGGCGAGCGTTCTGGAAGTCGCCCTGCCAGAGCAGCGCGGTGCCCTCGCAGGCCAGCCGGTAAGCGGTGTCGGCCGTCATCCGGTCGTCGGCGGTGACCACCCGCCTGGGTGGCGGCGCGCCCAGCGCGGAACGCCAGATCGCCGACCGTTCCTGCCCTGCCTCGGTCCAGTGGATCATCAGAACCCGACCGTTTCACATGCCGCGCCCGCGCGGCCACCCATTTACGGCAACAGGCCGTCCACCAGGGCGCGCAGCCCGCGGGCGTAGGTGTCCTGCGCGGTCAACTCCTCCCACCGTACGCCCACCGCGCTGATCAGCGGAAACTCTTCGGGATCCAGCTCGGCGAACACCCGCTCCCGATACGTCGGCCCCCCTTCCGCCCGCCGCTTCCCGGCCGCCGCCCGGGAGCCGAGCTCCCCCGCCGTGTAGTGCCAGATGATCCGGTACGCGTCCACGGCCCGCTCGACCGACAGCCCGGCGCGTACGGCGGCGTCGACGATCTTCTCCGGATACCAGAGCGCGCCGACCGAGAGCAGGTCGTCGGCCCTGAGCACGTCCACGATCCACGGACAGCCGGACAGCCCGTCGCGCATGGCAGTGGCCACGGCCACCACGCGCTCGCGCGGCTCGTCCGGCAGCTCGGGCCTGGGCATGCCGGCGGCGTAGTCGTCGAGGAGGAGCAGGAGCAGCTCCTCCTTGTCGCGTACGTGGTGGTACAGCGCCATCGCCGTGCTGCCGACCTCCTTGGCGAGCCTGCGCATGGTGAGGCCGCCGACTCCGTCCTCCTCGATGACGCGGTGAGCGGCGGCCACGATCTCCGCCCGGGAGATCCTGGGCGGCCTTCCTGTACGTGCGGGCATCCTGCCATGCTACTTTCTATACATGTACGAAAACTCGGCGCGGCTCGTCGCCTGGGGTGACGAGCTGATCAAGCTGCACGACGGTTTCCGGCGCGACCTGGCCGACCTGCGCTCGTCGCGCGGGACGGACCTGCGTACGCACTGCCTGGCGTTCTGCGACGCCCTCCACGCCCACCACGAGGGAGAGGACGGCGCGCTCTTCCCCCACCTCGCGGGCGAGCACCCCGAGCTGGCAGAGGCGCTGGAGCGGCTACGGGCGGAGCACGTGGTGGTGGCGCGGCTCATGGAGCGCATCCGCGTCCTGCTGAACGAGGACGGCGACGGCGTGGCGGCCGAGCTCGACCGCCTGGCCCGCGAGCTGGAGGCGCACCTGGACTACGAGGAGGAGCAGCTGGTGCCCATCCTGAACACGATGGAGACCCTCCCGGACGAGGTCTGACCCGGACTATCCGGCGCGCAGGGCGTCGAGGCTCAGCGTGAAGTGGCGGCGCCACCGCTCGGGATCGGCCTCCGCCACCCGCGAGCTGGCCATCATGAAGAACGCCAGGTCGATCGGCCCGACGTCCGCCCGCAGCGCCCCCGCCCGCTGGGCCCGCTCGACCAGCCGGACGATCAACCGGTTGACCTCGGACTCGTCGCTCCGGTGCGCCAGGCACACCAGCTCGGTGAAGGCCCGGTCCCTGGCCTGAAGCTCGCACGTGCGCCTCCACGAGGTCGTCCTCGGCGACCTGGCCACCGTCAAGGCGGCGATCAGCACGCTCTGACGGTCATTTTTCGCGTTCGGCCGTGACGAGCTCGCGGGTGGCCGGAGCGACCTCGGCCGCGAACAGCTCCACCACCGAGGGGTCGTCCGCCATCAGGATGAACGTGCTGACACCGTGGTCCAGGGCGAGGCCGGCGAGCTCTTCCGCCCACTGGTCCGGCGGCCCGTCGAGCAGGCCTCGGCTGGAGCTCGCGAAGCGGCCCGAGAGGTTCAGCAGCCGGCGTACGTCGGCGGGCGAGCGGCCGGCGGACAGCGCGGCCTCGTCGATGTGCTTGTTCCCCTCCGTGAGGTCCCCGGGGCCGCCCTGCAGGTAGGACAGCGACGGCAGCCAGCCGTCGGCGGCGCGGCCGGTCAGCTTGAGCATCTTCGGTTTGTAGGCGCCGAGCCAGACCCCGATGTCATGGGCCGGGGCGGGGCCGCGTTTGGCGCCTTTGACCTGGTAGTACTCTCCGTCCACCCGGACGCCGCCCGGCTCGTCGGCCGCCCAGATCTCGCGGAAGATCCGGATCGCCTCCTCCAGCGCGTCCACGGCCTGGCCGGGGGACAGCCGCCGGCCGCCCATGGCCTCGATGGCGTCCCAGAACCCGCCCGCGCCGATGCCCAGCTCGAAGCGGCCGCCGCTGAGCAGGTCGAGGCTGGCCGCGCTGCGGGCCAGCACGGCCGGGTGCCGCAGCGGCAGGTTGAGCACGTTGCCGCTGAGCCGGACGCGCTCGGTGCGGGCGGCGACGTAGGACAGCAGGGTCCAGGTGTCGAGGAACTTCGGCTGGTACGGATGGTCCTGGAACGTCACCAGGTCCAGGCCGGCGCGGTCGGCCGCCACGGCCACCTCCACCGCGTGGGTGGCGGGCTGCGCCGTGGGGGTGACGAACGCGCCGAACAGCAGGTCGTGCCCGTAGTCGGTCATCTATGACTCCTCAGGTCGGATGTTGAAGTTGTCGCGGAAGACGTTGTCCGGGTCGTACCGTGCCTTGAGCTCGCGCAACCGCCGCAGGGTGCCCGGAGGGAACGCGTCGCCCAGCCGCTCGGGCCGCCCGTCGGTCTCGAAGCTGAGGTAGAGGCCGTTGACGTACGGCTCCAGCCGGGCCCACTCCTTGTCCACCCGCTGCCGGTTCGCCCCGAACGCGATGACCGAGAAGTTGGCGGAGCGGTGGGCGTAGGCGGTGGCGTCGGCAGGGACGTCGGCCACCGCGCCGCCGACCGAGCGGATCTGGAAGAAGTAGACCGCGCCGCTGTGGATCAGCCGCGCCGCGGCGGCGGCGAACTCCGGGGTGATGTGCTCGACCAGCCCGGAGCGGGTGACCGGCTCCCCCTGGCCGTTGTGGCCGTCGCCGGCCGCGTTGGCCATGACGGCGGCGTACGAGGTGATCACGACCTGCTGGTCGAGCAGCGGGGCGATGTCCGCCATCGGCTGGAGCCGGTCGATGACGGTCTCCGGCACGCCCGCGTTGACCATGGCCATCACGTGCCCGGTCGCCGGACGTCCGGCGCGCGGCGGGCTCACGATGAGGAAGCTCGTGAGGTCGCGCGGGGCCGCCTCCTGGACCGCGCCCCACCTCTCGAGGAAGGTAGCCGTGTCCCTGGCGTCCATGACGAGCTGCGCCCACCCGACGTCGCCGACCTCGTCCACCTCGAACTCGAACGCCGTGACGACGCCGAAGTTCGCGCCCGCGCCGCGTACCGCCCAGAACAGGTCCGCGTTCTCCGCCTCGCTCGCCCGCACCACCGAGCCGTCGGCGAGCACCATCTCGACGGCGCGCAGGTGGTCGATGGTCAGGCCGTGGTCGCGGGCCAGGAACCCGAGGCCGCCGGCGGTGGCCAGGCCGCCGACGCCGACCCCGCCGTAGTCGCCGGAGCTGAGCGCCCACCCGTACGGCTCCAGGGCCGCGGCGACGTCCGTCCAGCGCGCACCGGGCCCGATCCTGACCAGGCGGTTCGCCCGGTCGAGCACCTCGATGGAGTTCAGCCCGGACACGTCGACGACGATGCCGCCGTCATTGGTGGAGCGGCCGCTGATCCCGTGCCCGCCGCTGCGCACCCCCAACGGCAGGTGCGGGTGGGCCCGCGCGAACGCCAGCGCCTCGGCCACCTGGCCGGCGTCGCGCGGCCGGATGACCAGCCCCGGCGCCCCGCCCCGCAGGTAGGTCGACCTGACCCGCGAATACCCCGGGTCGCCCGGCTCGATCACCGGGAGGGACGCGGGCACCAGGTCGTAGTCGATCCCGGCTCGCCGCACGGCGCGCACGGAGGCGCGGCGCAGCTGACGGCCGGTCGGTCCCACGGCCTCGCGCAGCGCGGGCGCCACCTCCAGGGCGAACCGTTCGACGGCCTCCGGGTCGTCCGACCTGAGGATGAACGTCCCGATCCCGTCCTCGACGGCCAGCGGGAGCAGGTCTTCCACGCGGGACCGCGCCGGGACGTTGACCAGCCGGCGGATCTCCCGGGGATCGCGCCCGGCCGCCACCGCGGCCTCGTCGATGAGCTTGTTCCCGGCCCTGATCCGGTCCGGCCCGCACTCGTCGAGGGACACCAGCCAGCCGTCCGCCCGCTCCCCCACCAGCCGCAGCGAGCCCGCGTCGTCCGCGCCCAGCCAGATCGGCACGTCGTGCGCGGCCGGCGGCCCCGGCTGCGCGCCCCCGAGCCGGTAGTGCTCGCCGTCGAACCGCAGCGGCCCGCCGTCCTCGTTCCACATGCCGCGGATCACGTCGATCGCCTCGCCGGCCCCCTCAGCGGCGCCCAGCGCGAGCGACAACCGGCCGCCGGACAGCAGGTCGAGGCTGACCGCCGCGCGGGCGAGCACGGCGGGCGGGCGCAGCGCGAGGTCCAGGACGTTGGCCGACAGGCCCACCCGCGAGGTCCGTCCGGCCACCCATGACAGAAGCGTCCACGTGTCGAAGGTGTCCGGATGATCCGGGAAGGTGACCAGGTCGTACCCCAGTTCCTCACTCCGGACCGCCAGCGACACGGCATCGGCTCCGGGGGTGATGAACGTGCCGAACGTCAGTGGATGGCCGTAGTTCATCCGAGCCCTCTCACACAATTAGGTTGATGCATCAACCATACTAGACTGTCGTCATGTCCACGCTCTCCACCCGTCAGGCGGCCCAGTGGGCCAGCTATCAGCGCATGCGCGTGCAGCTCACGGGGCGGATCAACCGGGAGCTCGCCGGGGCCACCGGCCTGTCGGAGGCCGACTACGAGATCCTCGCCCACCTCACCGAGTCGCCCGACGAGTCGATGCGGGCGCTGGCGCTGCGGTGCGGGCTGGCATGGGAGAAGAGCCGCCTGTCCCACCAGTTGCGGCGCATGGAGCAGCGCGGGCTGGTCACGCGCGCCGAGTGCGAGGAGGACAACCGGGGGTCGGTCATCCGGGTCACCGAGGAGGGCCGCCGGCTCGCCGCCGAGGCCAGGCTCCACCACGAGAGGGCCGTACGGCGCTACGTCGTCGACGTGCTGACCCCGGCCCAGTTGGAGGCGCTGGGCGCCATCGCCGAGACCGTGCTGGGGCAGCTCACGGATGAGGAACACCAGGCATAGGACGATTGTCATGCGAAGGTCAGGATCGATGGCACCGGTCAACGCCGCGAAATCGCCGGACCATCGAGGCATGAGAAGAATCCTCCTGGCCCTGGGGCTGGCCCTGCTCTCCCCGCTCGTCGCGGAGTTCCTGCTCGGCGACTTCCCCCTGACGTACCTGTACTTCCTGCTCCTGCTCGCCCCCACCTACGGCGGCGCCGCCGTGGTGATCCGGGAGGTGGCCAGGAGGAAGGGGCTCGGGTGGCCGAGCATCGTGCTCATGGCCCTCGCCTACGGCGTGTTCGAGGAGGGCATCATGACGATGTCGCTCTTCAACCCCGACTACGCCGGGCAGCGGCTGCTCGACCCCGGCTACGTCTCCGCGCTCGGGATCGGGGTGCCGTGGACGCTGTTCGTGCTGGCCCTGCACACGGTGTGGAGCGTGAGCGTGCCCATCGCGGTCATGGAGGAGCTGGCCGGCGAGCGGCGGACCACCCCGTGGCTGGGCAGGGCCGGTCTCAGCGTGGCGGCGGCGCTGGCCGCGCTGGGAGCCGCGTCGACCACGCTGTTCTCCTACCAGAACGGGCACTTCCTCGCGTCCGTGCCGCAGCTCGTGTCCATCGTGGTGATCGTGGTCCTGCTGGTGGTGGCGGCCTTCCGGCTGCCGCGCCCGGGCCGGGCCCCAGAGTGGGCCACAGGGCGGGCGCCGTCACCGTGGCTGGTGCTCGGGGCGGCACTGGTCGCCGGGCTGGTGTTCGAGCTGCAGACGGTGATCCAGGGACTGCCCGTCTGGCTGACCATCGCCGGGCTCGTCGCGGCCGAGGCGGGCATCGCCTGGGCGGCGCTCACCTGGTCGGCGCGCGAGGGGTGGGACGGCAGGCACCGGATGGCGCTGGCCGGCGGGGCGCTGCTGACCTACGCCTGGCACGCGTTCTTCTCCCACCCGCTGGTGCCGTCGTCCCTCGGGCTCGACCTCGCCAGCCACCTGGTGTTCGGGCTGGGAGCGGTGGCGCTGCTGGTCGTGGCGCTTCAGAGGGTGAAGTCGAATGTGTAGGAGTGCGAGCCGTCAGGGGCGATGATGATGTCCATCTCGCCCCTGAGCCCCCGCAACTCCCCCGTCGCCGAGTCGGGGACGACCGAGATTCTCAGCGACCGCTCGCCGCGGTCGCTGACCGCGTTGTGCTGCACGACGAAGGCCCCCGCGAGGCCGTCGAGGGTGCCCTCGATGCGCTCCAGCGCCACGTACGACCTCGAGTCCTCGACCTGCGTCGAGGCCGTCAGCAGGTGGACGACGCTGGTGGCCGTCAGGTCCCCGTGGAAGGTCTTGGACATGGTCACGAGCCCGATCGAGACGCCGTCACGCTCCACGAACGGTGCTTTGGCGTCCCAGCCTGCGGTGTCGAAGGTTCCCTTGGCGGTCATGGCTCCATCGTGCCGGTCATACCTGTCAGGTCCCGTCAGGTACCGGTGAGGCGTTCCACCACGGGCGCGAACTCGTCCAGGTACTGGGCGTTCACCGACACGTACGAGACGCCGAGCCGGTCGCGGCGCCTGCGCAGCGTGTCCGCCATCTCGTCCGCGGTGCCCAGCAGGACGCCGGTGCCGCCGGCCGGGACGTTCAGCCACGAGGGCGGCTCGGCCCCGGCGGCCGCGAGGTTCATGCTGAGCTCCAGGTCGTGGAAGCGGTCGCCGGCCAGCTCGTACAGCTCGTCCAGCTTCGCCGCCACCTGATCCTCCGTGTAGTGCGGCGGCAGCCCGAGCGCCACGGTGTCGGCCTGCTGGGCGGCGAGCTTGAGGAGCCTGGTCCCGGACGCGGCGACCAGGACGCGTACGTCCTTGACCGCTTCGATCGTCCGGGCGACGCGCTCGATGCGCTGGCCGGGCGTGCCGTACCCGACGCCGAGCGCCGCGGCGTCCCGCTCCGCGTCCGGGCGTCCGGCGCCCAGACCGAGCTCGAAGCGCCCGTCGGTGAGCGCGTGCAGGGTGGCGGTCTCCCACGCCACGGCCTCGGGAGTCCGGTTGGCGGCGCTCAGCACGAACGTGCCGACGCGCAGGGTCGTCGTGGCCGTCGCGGCCACGGCGGCGGCGACGAAGGGCGACAGCGTGCCGAGCGTGTCGGGGACCAGCAGCGTCGAGTAGCCGAGGCTCTCAGCCCTGCCGGCCAGGCCGGTCCACGCGCCGGCGTCGGTGGCATGTCCGGCGACCGCGCCGAACCTGAACGGGTGATCGGTCATGCCACCAACGATCGCGGATCCGCGCCGCGGCGACATCGTCCCCCGGACCGGTGGTCTCCTACATCCGGGGGCGCACGCCCGCGCGAGAGTGCTACTCCTGCAGCAGTATCCGCGTGAAGTCGTTGGCGAACTTGCCCTCGGGGTCGAGCCGCCGTGCCAGCGAGCGGAACTCGCCGGGGCACTCGGGCCGGCGGGTGAACAGCTTGCCCCAGTGCGGCCTGGGCGCGAACGGCGCCAGCGTCTCCTCCACCAGCTCCAGCACCGGCAGCACCGCGGCCACGTCCCTGATCCAGGTGAAGTGGATGCCGACGCTGTCGCGACCGCGGAAGGGGCTCAGCCACAGGTCGTCGGGCGCGATCGAGCGCACCTCGGAGATCTGCAGGACCGGCCGGATGCGGTCGCCGATCGCGTACAGCTCGCGCAGCGCCTTGACCGCGTGCTCCCGGGGCAGGATGAGCTCCGACTGCAGCTCGTTGCCCGCGCCGCTCGGCTCGGCGTCCGGCCGGAAGTGCGGCAGCCGCTCGTGCCACGGCCCGGGCACGCCGAGCTGGACCGTGCAGTTCTCCGCCGACATCGCGGGCAGGGGGTGGCGGGGGCCGTCGGCCGGGGTGGTGCCGTGCCAGTCGGCGTCGGTCAGCTCCTCGGTGCTCTTCAGCCAGACGCGGGTGTCGCGCCAGTCGGTGAAGAGGCTGACGCTGTAGGCGGCGGACATGATCTGGTCGAAGTCCGCGAGCGCGGCCACGGTCAGGCCCTCGCGTACGTACTGGCGCAGCTCGAAGGCCGGCACCAGGTCGAGGGTCAGCGAGGTGACGACGCCGAGCGCGCCGAGGGCCACCACCGCGCCGGGGAAGTCGGCGTCGCCGCGGGAGAGCGTGAGCACGGAGCCGTCGGCGGTGACGAGGTCGAGCGAGGACACGGCCGAGGCCAGGCCGGGGATGGCGTCGCCGGAGCCGTGCGTGCCGGTCGCGACCGAGCCGGCCACGGAGATGTGCGGCAGCGAGGCCATGTTCGCCAGCGCGAACCCGGCCCGGTGCACCTGCGGCGCGAGCCGCGCGTACGTCATGCGCGCGGGCACCCGCACCGTGGCCGCCGCGCTGTCGATCTCCACCGCGTCCGGCATCCGGTCGAGCACGACGAGGTCGCCGTCGGTGTCCGCGACGTCGTTGAACGAGTGGCCGCTCCCCAGCGCCCGCACGCGGGAGCCGGCCGAGACGAGCCGCTGGAGCTCGTCGAGCGAGGTCGGGTGATGGACATCTTGCGCCCGAAATGCGGTGTTTCCCGCCCAATTGGTCAGCGTCACGGCATTACCTTCCCACAAACCACCTTGTCAGCCCCGCCCGGGTGCCGCTAGCTTCGGGAGCCGCTGACGGAGGTGTGCCGTGCTCTACCTGTCCGAGGCTGTCGGCCTTGTCACGCTCGTGCTCTGGCTCTACTGCCTCTTCGACGCGATCACCACGCCCGACGTGCTCTGCAGGAACCTGCCGAAGATCGTCTGGGTGGTCGTCGTGCTGCTGTTCCCGCTGATCGGGTCCATCGCCTGGCTGGTGGCGGGCCGCCCGGACCGGTCGCAGGCGGCCACCCGGCCGAACGCCTTCCCCGAGTACGACCGCCCGGGCCGCTTCGCCGCCGGCAACCCGGACGACGACGAGGAGTTCCTGCGCCGCTGCCGCGAACGCGCCGAGGAGCAGCGCAGGAACGCCCCCAAGAAACCGCCCGAGGACTAGAAGCCCTGGGCCAGGCGGTAGTACGCCTGGTTCCAGCGGATCTCCTTGGTGAACCGCTCGGTCGTCGTGTCGGCGTCGATGATCAGCAGCTCCACACCGAGCATGTCGGCCAGGTCGGTCAGCTCCGCGCGGCCGATCGCCGTGGAGAGCACCGTGTGGTGCGGCGCGCCCGCCGTGAGCCACGACTCCGTGGACGTACGCAGGTTGGGGCGGGGGTTCCAGACCGCGCGGGCGACCGGCAGCTTGGGCAGCGGCTGGGGCGGGGCCACGAGGTCGATCTCGTTGGCCACCAGCCGGAACCGGTCACCCATGTCGGCCAGGCCCACCACGATGCCGGGGCCGGGCTCGGCGTCGAACACGAGCCGGACCGGGTCCTCCCGGTTGCCGATGCCCAGCGGGTGGATCTCGCACGACGGCGTGCCGGAGGCGATCGAGGGGCAGACCTCCAGCATGTGCGCGCCCAGGATGAGCTCCTGGCCGGGCGACAGGTCGTAGGTGTAGTCCTCCATGAACGACGTGCCGCCGGGCGCCATGGACTTCAGGGTGCGCAGGAGGACCGAGGTCTTCCAGTCGCCCTCGCCGCCGAAGCCGTACCCGTCGGCCATGAGCCGCTGCACGGCCAGGCCCGGGAGCTGGCGCAGGCCGCCGAGGTCCTCGAAGTTCGTGGTGAACGCCTTGAAGCCGCCCGCCTCCAGGAAGCCGCGCAGGCCCAGCTCGATCCTGGCCGCGTAACGCAGCGACTCGTTGCGCTCGCCGAGCAGCTCGGGAGCGACGGTGTACTGCTCGGCGTACTCCTTGACCAGCGCCGTCACGTCCGCGTCCGAGGCCGCGTCCACGGCCTCCACCAGGTCGTTCACGCCGTACGTGTTGACCGAGACGCCGAAGCGGAGCTGCGCCTCCACCTTGTCGCCCTCGGTGACCGCCACGTCGCGCATGTTGTCGCCGAAGCGGGCCAGCTTCAGCGTGCGCACCTCGGCCAGGCCCTTGGCGGCCCGCACCCAGGTCAGGATGCGCTCGCCCACGGACGGGTCGCTGACGTGCCCGGCCACGGTCTTGCGCGGCACGCCCAGCCGCGTCTGCACGAACCCGAACTCGCGGTCGCCGTGCGCGGCCTGGTTGAGGTTCATGAAGTCCATGTCGATGGTGCTCCACGGGAGCTCCACGTTGGCCTGCGTGTGCAGGTGCAGCAGCGGCTTGCGCAGCGCGTCGAGCCCCGAGATCCACATCTTGGCCGGGGAGAAGGTGTGCATCCACGCGATCACGCCGGCGCACGAGTCGTCGGCGTTGGCCTCCAGCATCACGCGCCTGATCGCCGCCGCGTCGGTGAGCACGGGCTTCCACTCGACGGGCATGGGCAGCTGCTCGGCGATCCGCTGAGACTGCTCGGCCACCTGGCGCAGCGTGTCCTCGCCGTACAGCCCCTGGCTGCCGGTCAGAAACCAGATCTTCAACGCGGGCTCCTCTGTCCGTAGACGTTCTGATAGCGGTCGTACAGGCGGTCGATGTCGTCCTGCGGGATCGGCAGCGGCTCGCCGAGCTGCCTGGCCACGTGGACGGTGCGGGCCACGTCCTCGCACATGACGGCGGCCTTCACGGCCGCCTTCGGGTCCTTGCCGATGCTGAACACGCCGTGGTTCTGCATGAGGACGGCCTTGGAGCGGTGGCCCTTGAGCGTCTCGACGATGCCCTGGCCGATCGAGTCGTCGCCGATCAGCGCGAACGGGCCGAGGGGGATCTCGCCGCCGAACTCGTCGGCCATCGCGGTCAGCACGCAGGGGATGGCCTCGCCGCGCGCCGCCCAGGCGGAGGCGTAGGTGGAGTGGGTGTGCACGACGCCGCCGACGTCGGGCATGTTGCGGTAGACGTACGCGTGCGCGGCGGTGTCGCTGGACGGCGAGTGCTCACCCTCCACGAGGTTGCCGTCGAGGTCGCACACGACCATGTTCTCCGGGATCAGCTCGTCGTACGAGACCCCGGACGGCTTGATGACGAACAGGTCCTCGCCCGGGACCCGGCCCGAGACGTTGCCCGCGGTCCAGACGACCAGGTTGTAGCGGACCAGCTCCGCGTGCAGGTCGGCGACGGTCTTCCTCGTTGTCATGCCTGGGCCTCGTTCCTGATCGCGCGGAGGGTGTGCAGCATCTTCCCGTCCCCGAAGAAGTCGTGGAGCCTGTGGTACTCGGCGTAGAGCCGGTCGTAGGCGTCGGCACTGGCCTCGTCGGGCACGTACGCGGCCTCGGTGCGCTTGCCCATGGCCGCGGCGGCCTCCTGGATGCCCGGGTAGGCGCCGGCGGCGACGGCCGCGTGGATGGCCGAGCCGAGCGCGGGGCCCTGGTCGGAGCCGATGACCGACAGCGGGCGGCGCAGCACGTCGGCGTAGACCTGCATGAGGAAGCGGTTCTTCAGCAGGCCGCCGGCGACCACGAACTCCTCGACCGGCACGCCCGACTTCTCGAACGTCTCCACGATCATCCGGGCGCCGAACGCGGTGGACTCGATGAGCGCCCGGTAGACGTCCTCGGGCTTGGTGGCCAGCGTCTGGCCGATGATCACGCCGGAGAGGTTGTGGTCCACGAGCACGGAACGGTTGCCGCCGAACCAGTCGAGCGCGACCAGGCCGTGCTCGCCGACCGCCTGCTTCTCGGCCAGCGCGGTGAGGCTCTCGTGGTCGAGGTCGCCCCCGAAGTTGTCCACGAACCAGGCGAAGATGTCGCCGACCGCGGACTGGCCGGCCTCGTAGCCCCAGAGGCCGGGCACGATGCCGTCGCGTACGACGCCGCACATGCCGGGCACTTCGGCGAGCTGGTCGCTGGGCATGATGTGGCAGGTGGAGGTGCCCATGATGGCCACCATCTGGCCGGGCCCGACGGCGTCGGCGGCGGCCGAGGTGACGTGCGCGTCCACGTTGCCGACGGCCACGGCCGCGCCCTCGGACAGGCCTGTCCACTGCGCGGCCTGCGCGGTCAGGCGCCCGGCGAGGCCGCCGAGGGGGGCCAGCGTGGTGCCGTTGACCTGGTCGCCGACCTGACCGGTGGCCAGCTTGCTCGCGAACCCGGCGAATCCGGGGTTGAGCTCGGCGAGGAACTCCTCGGACGGGTAGGAGCCGTCCTGGAAGATCCCCTTGTATCCCACAGTGCAGATGTTGCGGCTCTCGACGCCGGTGAGCTGCCAGATGATCCAGTCGGCGGCCTCGATCCAGCGCTCGGCCCTGGCGTACACCTCGGGGGCCTCCTCCAGGACCTGCAGGCCCTTGGCGAACTCCCACTCCGAGGAGATCTTGCCCCCGTAGCGCGGCAGCCAGCTCTCCCCCCGGCGCGCGGCCAGCTCGTTGATCCGGTCGGCGTGCGACTGCGCGGCGTGGTGCTTCCACAGCTTCGGCCACGCGTGCGGCTCGGACGGGGTCTCGACGCACAGCGGCGTGCCGTCCGCCGTCGTGGGCAGCACGGTGCAGGCGGTGAAGTCGGTGCCGATGCCGATGATCTGCTCGGGCGCGACGCCCGAGGCGGCGACCGCCTGGGGTACGGCGATCTTCAGCACGTCGATCCAGTCCTGCGGCGACTGCAGCGCCCAGTCCGGGCCCAGCCTCTCGTCGGATCCCGGCAGGCTGTGCTCGATGACGCGGTGGGCGTACTCGTGGACGGCGCTGCCCAGCTCCGCGCCGTCACTCACGCGGACGACGACGGCACGCCCCGAGAGCGTGCCGAAGTCGACTCCGACCACGTAACTGTTAGCGTTCACATTCCACTCCAGGGGATTTTTTCTGTGGCCTGCACATCATCTACCGCCGAGCCGAGGTACTCGACCTCACGACGAAGCTGGGAGGGACGACCAGGCGCTCGTACGCGGTGGGCCCGGCGTCGATCTGGCGCAGCAGCACCTCGATGCAGTGCCTGCCCACCACGTCGAAGTCCTGCCTGACCGTGGTGAGCGGCGGCGAGAAGAACTCCGACTCGGGGATGTCGTCGAAGCCCACCACGCTGATCTGGTCGGGCACCCGCACGCCCGCCTCGCTGAGCGCGCGCAGCACGCCCAGCGCCATCTGGTCGTTGCCGGCGAACACGGCCGTGACGCCCTCCATCGCCGCCAGGCTCTTGCCGGCCTCGTAACCCGCGCGCGGGCTCCAGTCACCGGCCAGCGGCTCGGGCACCGGACGGCCCGCCTCCTCCAGGGCCGCGCGCCAGCCCTCGATCCGGCCCTCGGTCTCCAGCCAGTCGGGGGCGCCGCTGACATGCCAGACGGTCTCGTGACCCAGCTCGAGGAGATGGCGGGTGGCGAGCCTGGCGCCCTGGACCTGGTCGATGCAGACCACCGACACGTCGGCGGCGTGAGTGCCCTCGACCGCGACCGCCGGCATGCCGCTCGGCAGGTTCTCCAGTGCGCGCCCGGCCGAGCGCTGCGGCGCGACCACCACGACCCCGTCCACGCCCTGCTCGGCGAGGTAGTCGATGGCGTCGCGCACGCTGGCCGCGTCGATGGACTTCAGGCTGACGATGCTCACGAAGTAGCCCGCGGTCCTGGCCGCCTGCTCGATGCCGTAGATCGTGCTGGCCGGGCCGTACAGCGTGGTGTCGAAGCTCACCACGCCGAGCGTCCTCGACCGCTTGGTGACCAGGGCGCGGGCGACCAGGTTACGTCGGTAGCCCAGCCGGGTGATCGCCTCCTCCACCCGGGCGCGGGTGTCCGCCCGGACGTTCGGGTGGTCGTTGAGCACCCGGGAGACCGTCTGGTGCGACACGCCCGCCTCCTTGGCCACATCGGCCATGACCGGCAGGCGGCGCTTGGGGGTCGTCACGGTCTCTCCTTTCGCTGGGCTCAGGGGATCTTACTAACGCGCGGCACCTGCCCTGCGCTTGGTCCACACGTCGAACGCGACGGCCGCCAGGAGGACCGCTCCCTTGACGAGCATGACCCGCTCGCTGGGCGAGCCGATCAGGGACATGCCGTTGTTGATGACCGCCATGATCAGACCGCCGGTGATGGCGCCGACCACCTTGCCGACACCGCCCTGGACGGCCGCGCCGCCGATGAAGGCCGCGGCGATGGCGTCCAGCTCGAAGCTGTTACCGGCGGTGGGACCCGCCTGGTTGAGCCGGCCGGCGAAGATGATGCCGGCGATGGCCGACAGCACGCCCATGTTGACGAAGATCCAGAAGACCACCGACTTGACCTTCACACCGGACATGACGGCCGCCTGGAGGTTGCCGCCGATGGCGTAGATCTGCCGGCCGAAGACCGTGCGGTTGGCCATCAGCGAGTAGCCGAGTACGAGCACCGCCAGCAGCACCAGCACCCACGGGAGGTTCTTGAAGCGGGCGAGCTGCACGACCAGGAAGAGGATCAGCGCGGCCCCCGCCGCCAGCTTCAGCACGAACAGCGCCATCGGCTCCACGGCCTGCCCGTAGCCCTGGCGCGCGTTGCGGGTGCGCCACTGGGAGACCGCCATGCCGGCGATGGCCACGACGCCGATCAGCAGGCTGAACAGGTCGGCGCCGCCGAGCGGGCCGAGGCCGACGTTCTTGAGGTAACCGTTGGTGAAGCCGTTGGCCAGCGTGCGGACCTGGTCGGGGAACGGGCCGATGCCCTGGTTGCCCAGCACGGTCAGGGTCAGCGCCCTGAACAGCAGCATGCCGGCCAGCGTCACGATGAACGCCGGGATGCCGAAGTACGCGATCCAGTAGCCCTGCCAGGCCCCGATCAGCGCCCCGGCCACCAGCGTGACGAGCAGGGCCAGCGGCCAGGGCCAGCCCATGTTCACCATGAGCACGGCCGCCAGCGCTCCCGTGACCGCCACCACCGAGCCGACCGACAGGTCGATGTGCCCGGCGATGATGATCAGGATCATGCCGATCGCGAGGATCAGGACGTAGGAGTTCTGGACGATGATGTTGGAGATGTTCTGCGGCGTGAGCATCGCGCCGTCGGTCAGCACCGAGAACAGCACGACGATCAGCGCGAAGGCGATGTAGATGCCGCTGGATCGCAGGTTGAGCGACACTCCGCCGAGCGACACCCTGCCCGGCTGCCGTGGAGCTCCTCCGTCGCCCTTGGCGCCGACCTCCACGTCGGTGGGCGTGATGCTACTCATTTTTCCTGTCCCTTGGTCATCAGGTACATGAGGTGTTCCTGGGTGGCCTCCTGGCGCGGCACCTCGCCGGTGATCCGGCCCTCGGAGAGGGTGTAGACGCGGTCGCACAGACCGAGCAGCTCGGGCAGCTCAGAGGAGATCACGAGCACGGCCTTGCCCTGGTCGGCCAGCCGGTTGATGATCGTGTAGATCTCGTACTTGGCGCCGACGTCGATGCCTCTGGTGGGCTCGTCGAGGATGAGCACGTCCGGCTCGGTCAGGATCCACTTGGAGAGCACGACCTTCTGCTGGTTGCCGCCACTCAGCTTGCCCACGATGCTGTTGACGGTGGGCGCCTTGATGTTCATGCTCTTGTGGAACTGCTCGGCGACCTTGTACTCCTCGTTCTCGTTGACCCAGCCGCGCTTGGACAGCCCGGTGAGCCCGGCCGCCGAGATGTTGCGCTTGATGTCCTCGATGAGGTTGAGGCCGTACCGCTTGCGGTCCTCGGTGGCATAGGCGATGCCGTGCTTGATCGCGTCCTGCACGTTGCGGATCTCGATCGGCTTGCCGTCCTTGAAGATCTTGCCGGAGATGTGCACCCCGTACGCGCGCCCGAACACGCTCATCGCCAGCTCGGTGCGCCCGGCGCCCATCAGCCCCGCGAGGCCGACGATCTCGCCCCGGCGCAGCGTGAGGGCGGCGCCGTCGACCACCTTCCGGCCCGGCTGGCTGGGGCTGTAGACCGTCCAGTCCTCGATGCGCAGCACCTCGTCGCCGATGGTCGGCTCGTGCGGCGGGAAGCGGTTGTCGAGCGCCCGGCCGACCATGCCGGCGATGATGCGGTCCTCGGTGACGGCGTCGGTGGCCATGTCGAGGGTCTCGATCGTCTGCCCGTCGCGGATGATCGTGACGGAGTCGGCGATGGCGGTGACCTCGTTCAGCTTGTGAGAGATGATCACGCAGGTGATGCCCTCGTCCCGCAGGCCGCGCAGCAGGTCGAGCAGGTGGGCCGAGTCGTCGTCGTTGAGGGCGGCGGTCGGCTCGTCGAGGATGAGCAGCTTCACCTCCTTCGAGAGCGCCTTGGCGATCTCGACGAGCTGCTGCTTGCCCACGCCGATGTCGGCGATCGGCGTCGTCGGGTTCTCACGCAGGCCGACCCGCTTCATCAGCTCGCCGGCCTCGTAGTTGGTGCGGTTCCAGTCGATGAAGCCGCGCTTGGCGCGCTCGTTGCCGAGGAAGATGTTCTCGGCGATCGACAGCTGGGGGCTGAGCGCCAGCTCCTGGTGGATGATGACGATGCCGGCGTGCTCGCTGTCGCGGATGCCGCCGAACTCGACCGTCCTGCCCTCGAAGGTGATCTCGCCCTCGTACTCGCCGTGCGGGTAGACCCCGGAAAGCACCTTCATCAGCGTCGACTTGCCGGCGCCGTTCTCGCCGCAGATGGCGTGGATCTCGCCCCGCCGGACGGACAGGTTGACGTTCTGCAGCGCCTTGACGCCGGGGAAGGTCTTGGTGATCCCGCTCATCCGCAAGATGTGCTCGGTCATATTTCCCTCGCTCAGAGAGGAAGCCCCGGGGACCCCTGGGTCCCCGGGGCTCTGGCCCTTACTTGAGCTGGTCCTCGGTGTAGTAGTTGCCGCCGATGATGACTTCCTTGTAGTTGCTCTTGTCCACGATCACCGGGTCGAGCAGGTACGACGGGACGACCTTGTTGCCGTTGTCGTAGTCCTTCTCGTTGTTGACCTCGGGCTTCTGGCCCTTGAGCACGGAGTCGGCCATCTTCACCGTCTGCTCGGCGAGCTTGCGGGTGTCCTTGAAGATGGTGGAGTACTGCTCACCGGCGATGATCGACTTCACCGACGCGAGCTCGGCGTCCTGGCCGGTCACGATCGGGTACGGCTGGCCGCTGGTGCCGTAGCCGGAGCTCTTGAGCGCCGACAGGATGCCGATCGACAGACCGTCGTACGGCGACAGCACGCCGTCCACCTTCTTGCCGCCGTAGGTCTTGGTGAGGATGTCCTCCATGCGCTTCTGCGCCGTGGCGGGGTCCCACCGCAGGATGGCGGCCTGCTTGAAGTCGGTCTGACCGCTCGCGATCTTCAGGGTGCCGTCGTCGATCTTCGGCTTGAGCACCGACATGGCGCCGTTCCAGAAGAACGTGGCGTTGTTGTCGTCGGGCGAGCCGCCGAACAGCTCGACGTTGAACGGGCCCTTCTTGCCGTCCTCGACGCCGAGGCCCTTGAGCAGCGAGGTCGCCTGCTGCACGCCGACCTTGAAGTTGTCGAAGGTGGCGTAGTAGTCGACGTTCGGGCTGTTGCGGATCAGACGGTCATAGGCGATGACCGGGATCTTGTTGTCGGCGGCCTGCTGGAGCTGGGAGGTGATGGCGGTGCCGTCGATCGAGGCGATGATCAGGAGCTTGGCGCCCTTGGTGATCTGGTTCTCGATCTGGTTGGCCTGCGTCGGGATGTCGTTCTCCGCGTACTGGAGGTCGACCTTGTAGCCCAGCTTCTCCAGCTGCTGCTTGACGTTGTCGCCGTCGTGGATCCAGCGCTCCGACGACTTCGTGGGCATGGTGACGCCGATCAGGGCGCCCCCGCTTCCGGCGGAGGCCGAGGCGGAAGCCTGGGCGTCGACGGTCTTCGTGCTCGACCCGCAGGCCGTCATCGTCGCGGCGAGCGCGATGACGGATACCACGCCCCCGATTCGTCCCAACCTCATGTCATCTCCTTGCGATGGGGGTCCGGCAGCGCTGGACGCGGCAACTGCCGGTAGAGCGAGGAATTCGATTACAGAAAGTAACGAATCAGAACATAATTCTCGTTCGCTTCCGCCGATTGTTATCGCTAACAACGCTCGTGTCAACGGGCGCGCATAACCTACCGGAAACTTTCAGGTAACTTTCACCGCAGGTCAGCGCCTCGCACGGGCCGAAAACAGGCGCTGCAGCAAGATGAAGACGAAGAGCAACATTCCGATGAAGATCTTGGTCCACCATGAGGACAGTGTCCCCTCGAAACTGATGATCGTCTGGATCAGGCCCAGCACGAGCACCCCGAGGACGGTGCCCAGCAGGAAGCCGCTGCCGCCGGTCAGCAGGGTGCCGCCGATGACGACCGCCGCGATCGCGTCCAGCTCCATGCCCACGGCGTGCAGCCCGTAGCCGGAGAGCATGTAGAACGACAGCAGCACGCCGCCCAGCGCCGAGCAGAACCCGCTGATCGTGTAGACCGCGATCTTCGTCCGGCCCACGGGCAGCCCCATCAGCAGCGCGGACTGCTCGCTGCCGCCGGTCGCGTACACCGCGCGGCCGAGGCGGGTGTAGTGCAGCACGTACGCCGCCACCAGCACGACCACCACGGCGATGATCACACTGGGTGATATCCACATGTCGGCGAACAGGTCGATCCTCGCCTGCGCGAACGCCGTGAAGGTGGGATCGTTGATCGGGATCGAGTCCGTGCCGATCGTGTAACACAGCCCCCGCGCCAGGAACATGCCCGCCAGCGTCACGATGAACGGCTGGATGTCGAAGGCGTGCACGATGTACCCCATCACCAGCCCCAGCCCCGACCCGATGACCAGCACCAGCGGGATCACCAGGTACGGCGGCCACCCCGGCCCCGCCATGAGGCTGGCCGAGATCATCGTGGACAGCGCCACCACCGACCCCACCGACAGGTCGATGCCCCCGGTCAGGATCACGAACGTCATCCCGACGGCCACCACCAGCAGGAAGGCGTTGTCGATGAAGACGTTGAGCACCACCTGCCCGCTGGCGAACCCCTCGTAGCGGATCCCGCCGACCACGAACATGGCCAGGAACAGGCACCCGGTCACGAGGACCGGCAAATACTTGGCGGGCACGCTCGCCCGCCCGATCGTCAGCGTGCTCATGTGGTCACTCGCACCTTCTCCTCGGCCACCGGACCGGCGGGCGCGGCGCGGCCGCGTCTGCGGAACGCCTTCTCACGGAAGGACGGGGACTGGATGAGGCAGACCGCCGTCACGACCAGCGCCTTGAACAGCAGCGTGGTCTCCGGTGGCACGCCGATCGAGTAGATCGTCGTGGTCAGGGTCTGGATGATCAGCGCGCCCAGCACGGTGCCGCCGAGCGAGAACCGGCCGCCGGACAGCGACGTGCCGCCGATCACGACGGCCAGGATGGCGTCCAGCTCGATCCACAGGCCGGCGTTGTTGCCGTCGGCGCTGGAGACGTTCGAGCTGATCATCAGCCCGGCCACGCCTGCGCACAGCGCGGCGAACGCGTACACCATGATGATGATCCCGCGTGCCCTGATGCCCGCCAGCCGGCTGGCCTCGGCGTTGCCGCCGACCGACTCGATCAGCATGCCCAGTGCCAGCCGCCGGGTGAGGAACGCCGTGATCGCCAGCACGCCGAGCACGATGATGATGCCGAACGGCACGGTCAGCCAGTAGCCGCCGCCGATCACCTTGTACGCCGGGCTGTTGACGGTGATGATCTGCCCGTCGGTGATGAGCTGGGCCAGGCCGCGCCCGGCCACCATGAGGATGAGCGTGGCGATGATCGGCTGGATGCCGACGGTCGCGACCAGGAACCCGTTCCAGGCGCCCAGCACCAGGCAGAGCCCGAGCGCGGCCGCCACGGCGGTGAACAGGCTCGCGTCCTCGCTGATCTGCAGGCAGGCCAGCGCCCCCGAGATCGCCACCACCGAGCCCACCGACAGGTCGATGCCGCCGGTGGCGATGACCAGCGTCATCCCGAGCGAGACCAGGATCAGCGGGGCGCCGAAGCGCAGGATGTCGATCAGGCTCCCGTACAGGTGGCCTTCCCTGACCTGGATCGAGAAGAAGCTGGGCGTGAAGAACACGTTCAGCGCCAGCAGCAGTACGAGGACCACCACCGGCCAGAGCAGCCGCCTCATGAGGTCCGGCCTCCGCTCGCGATCGTTTCCATGAGCACGTCCGTCGTGAGCTCGTCGTCGTTGGGCAGCTCGGCCACCAGCCGCCGGTCGCGCAGCACCTCGACCTTGTGGCTGAGCCGCAGCACCTCCTCCAGCTCGGCCGAGATGAACAGCACCGCCATGCCGCCGTCGGACAGCTCGGCCACCAGGCGCTGGATCTCGGTCTTCGCCCCGACGTCGATGCCCCGGGTGGGCTCGTCCAGGATGAGCAGGCGCGGCTCGAGGATGAGCCATCTGGCCAGCACGACCTTCTGCTGGTTGCCGCCGCTGAGGTTGCGTACGAGGTGCTCGGGATTGGGCGGGCTGATCTTCAGGGCCTTGACGTACCTGCCGACCAGCTCGTCCTGCTGCTCGCGCGGCACCGGCCTGGTCCAGCCCCTGGTGGCCTGGAGGGCGAGGATGATGTTCTCGCGCACGGTGAGGTCGGGGATGAGGCCGTCGGCCTTGCGGTTCTCGGAGCAGAACGCGATCTTGTGGTTCATGGCCGCGCGGGGCGTGCGCAACGACGCCGGGGTCCCGCCGACCGCGAGCTCGCCCGTGCCCGCGTGGTCGGCGCCGAACAGCAGCCGCGCGATCTCCGTACGGCCGGAGCCGAGCAGCCCGGCCAGGCCCACCACCTCGCCCTCGTGGATCGTGAGCGTGAACGGCTCGATGGCTCCCGGCCGGCCCAGCTCGCGCGCCTCGACCAGCGGCCGGTCGAAGACCTTGGCCTCACCGTGCAGCCGTTCCAGCGCGGCCAGCTCCTGGCCGATCATCTTGGCGACCAGCTCGACCTGCGGGAGCCGATCGGTGAGGTACTCGCCGACGAGCCTGCCGTTGCGCAGGATCGTCATGCGGTCCGAGATCTCGTAGATCTGGTCGAGGAAGTGGGAGACGAAGAGGATGGCGATGCCCTCCTCCTTCAGCCGCCTCA
This sequence comes from Nonomuraea sp. NPDC049625, assembly GCF_040675285.1. NCBI lineage: Bacteria > Bacillati > Actinomycetota > Actinomycetes > Streptosporangiales > Streptosporangiaceae > Nonomuraea > Nonomuraea sp. NPDC049625. The sequence continues at coordinate 984,572 of NZ_JBFAOQ010000003.1, forward strand.
TCACCCGGAAGAGCTGCTCGACCTCGTCGGCGTCCAGGCTGGAGGTGGGCTCGTCCAGGATGAGCACCCTCGCCTCGATGTCGATCGCCCGCGCGATGGCCACCATCTGCTGGACGGCCAGCGAGTACGTCGACAGCGGCGCCGACACGTCCACGCTCAGCTCCAGCCGGGACAGCAGCTCGGCGGCCCTGGTGCGCATCCGTTTCCAGTCGATGCGTCCCCTTTTCCGGGGCTCGCGGCCGATGAAGATGTTCTCGGCCACCGAGAGGTTCGTGCAGAGGTTGACCTCCTGGTAGACCGTGCTGATGCCGGCCTGCTGCGCCTCCAGGGGGCTGCCGAACGCGACGGGCGCGCCGCCCAGCTCGATGGTGCCCGCGTCGGCGGGGTGGACGCCGGTGAGCACCTTGATCAGGGTGGACTTGCCCGCGCCGTTCTCTCCCATGAGCGCGTGCACCTCGCCCGGTAGCAGCCGCAGGTCGACGCCGTCCAGGGCTTTCACGCCAGGGAACTGCTTGCCGATCCCGCTCATCGTCAGGACCGGCGCGGGTGTGACCATGTCTCTCCTCATATGGCAGGAAAACCGCGCCTTGCCTCGTCACTACGCCTCCCTTGCGCCCCGGTCCAGGGCCCGGGGGCGTCCGGAAGGACGGCCGCGCCCCGCGCACCCCGGCTGGTGGAAGTGCCCAGGACCCCGGCCGGAGTACGGAGGCGCTTTCGCCACTCCCTCCATCCCAAGGGACCCCGGCCGGAGTACGGAGGCGCGCGGCCGGAAGGCGGGTCAGTACTGGCGGGAGGAGAGGACCTGCTTGGCCTGCTCCTGCGTGAACGTGGTCTCCTCGGTCACCACGCGGGCCGGCACCTGCTCACCCTTGACGACCTTCTTGGCCAGGTCCATGAGCTGCGGGCCGAGCAGCGGCGAGCACTCGACGATGTAGTTGATCTTCCCGTCGGCGAGCGCCTGCATGCCGTCCTTGACGGCGTCCACGGTGATGATCTTGATGTCCTTGCCGGGCACCTTGCCCGCGCCCTCGATGGCCTCGATCGCGCCCAGGCCCATGTCGTCGTTGTGGGCGTAGAGGACGTCGATGTCCGGGTTCGACTTCAGGAAGGCCTCCATGACCTCCTTGCCCTTGGCCCTGGTGAAGTCGCCGGTCTGCGAGGCGATGATCCTGAACTTGGGATCGGCCCCGATGACCCCCTGGAAGCCGGACTTCCGGTCGTTGGCCGGGGCCGAGCCCGTCGTGCCCTGCAGCTCGACGATGTTCACCGGGTCCTTGGCGTCCTTGTACTCGTTCACCAGCCACTGGCCGGCCTTCTTGCCCTCCTCGACGAAGTCCGAGCCGAGGAAGGTCTTGTAGAGGGAGGTGTCCTTGGAGTCCACGGCGCGGTCGGTCAGGATGACCGGGATCTTCGCGTCCTTGGCCTCCTTGAGCACCGTGTCCCAGCCGGACTCCACCACCGGCGAGAAGGCGATGATGTCCACCTTCTGCTGGATGTAGGAGCGGATGGCCTTGATCTGGTTCTCCTGCTTCTGCTGGGCGTCGGAGAACTTGAGCGTGATGCCCGCGGTCTTGGCCGAGTCCTGCACGGACTTGGTGTTCGCGGTGCGCCACCCGCTCTCCGCGCCCACCTGGGAGAAGCCCATGGTGATCGAGCCGCCGCCACCACCGCCGCCACCGCCGCTGCCGCAGGCGGTCATGGACATCGCGGTCAGACCGGCGAGAACTAAAGCCGAGATCCTCTTCAACACGTGGGGGTTCCCTTCTCATGTGAGCGCTAACATCCCAATGCGGGACGCCGGCGCCTTCCTGCCTTGCGCAACGGCCTACGCACCGGCCACACCGGTCCCCGAGGGCGTCGCCGACGCCTACTTTTCGATGTGCTGAGGATGCTTGAAGTGCTTGGTGAGCTCGCCCCGACTGTGAACGTTAACAACCGGTCTCGTCAAGGGGCCGCCTGATTACGGTCGGATCACATGGGCTGGGCCTTGACGAGGGTCTGGGCCAGTCCTTAACTTGTCGCGGATCGCCGTTGTTAACGCTCACTCGCCTTGTTAACGCTAACAACCTTGAGGAGCCCCCCGCTCATGACGCGAATCGCCTTATCCGCCCTGCTCCTGGCGGCCTCGCTGGTGGCGCCACCGCCGGCGACCGCGGCGGCCTCGCTTGCCGAGCCCATCCCGGACGGCGCAGTGGTCGACCAGTTCGACGGCACCGCGCTCGGCGAGGACTGGACGGTGTTGTCGCCGGACAGCTCCCGCTGGTCGCTGTCGGGCGGCGCGCTGCGTGTGGAGAGCCTGACCGGCGACACGTACCAGGGCACCAACACCGCCAGGAACCTCTTCCTCGTGGACGTCCCCGCCGGCGACTTCGAGGTGATTACCAAGCTGAGCGCCCCGGTCGCGCTGGACTACCAGAGCGCGGGCCTGCTGGCCTGGCAGGACTGGGACAACTACATACGCAGTGGGCTCGCCCACGTCGGGTCCGCGGGCGGGCCGGTGATCGAGACGGACACCGAGGTCGGGGCCTCGTTCAACGCGAGCTTCGCGGCCCGGCCCGGCTCGACCGGCGAGATCGTCAAGCTGGCCAGGACCGGCGACGAGTTCGTCTCCTCGTACTGGGACGGGTCAGCCTGGGTGCAGGCGGCCAAGGTGAGCGCGAAGCTGGACGTCAAGCAGCTCGGCCTGTTCGCGCTGTCGGCGCAGAACGGCACCTCGATGACGGCGGCGTTCGACTACATCGCGATCAAGGCGAGCGAGGGCAGGCCGGTGGTGCCGTCCGGGGCGTTCACGCTGCGCTCCGGCGCGCTGCCGTACCTGTCGGCCGGCCCGTCGGGGGTGGTACGGGCGTCGGCGAAGGCGGGGATGACCAGCCTGGCCCTCACGGCCACGGCCGCCGGTGACGGCGTGACGCTGAAGGACGTTACGAGCGGCGAGTTCCTGCGGGTCGCCGCCGGGAAGGTGCGGCTGGGCGGGACCGCGTCGGTCTTCCGGCTCAAGGACGCGGGCGGCGGCAAGGTCGTGCTCTCCTCGGGCGGCCAGAACGTCTCCGTCGGCGACGGCACCCTGGTCGTGGGGAGCGCGATCACGAAGTTCAGGGTCGAGGGCTACAGCTCGGGCAAGCTGGCCGTGGACACCGGGGCCAGGGGCACCGAGGTCAGCCCCGACCTCTACGGGGTCTTCTACGAGGACATCAACCACGCCGCCGACGGCGGGCTCTACGCCGAGCTGGTGCAGAACCGCTCGTTCGAGTTCAACAGCATGGACGAGCGCTCCTACACGGGCCTGACCGCGTGGTCCAAGGCCGAACGCGGCGCCACCGCCGAGCTCGCGATCGGCACCGACCGGCCGCTGAACGCCGCCAACCGCAACTACCTGCGGCTCGACGTGACCGGCGACGGCACCGCGGGCGCGAGCAACGCCGGGTTCAACCGCGGCATCCCCGTGAAGCAGGGCAAGCGGTACGACATGTCGCTCTGGGCCAGGCGTGACGCGGCCGGGCCGCTGACGGTCTCGGTCGAGAGCGGCTCCACCGTGCTCGGCACGGTCACGCTGCGGGTGAAGGCCGGCGGCTGGGCGAAGTACACCGCGTCGTTCACGGCCTCGGGGACGACGGACGCGGGGCGGCTGATGGTGCTGGCGCCGGGCGGGCGGACCGACCTGGACATGGTGTCGCTGTTCCCGCGTGACACGTTCAAGGGGCACGGCATGCGGACGGACCTGGCCAGGATGGTCGCCGGCCTGAAGCCCAGGTTCCTGCGCTTCCCCGGCGGGTGCGTGACGAACGTCGGCACGTACGACCCGTACGCGGACAACCAGGACCGGCGGCGCATCTACCAGTGGAAGGAGACGATCGGCCCGGTCGAGGAGCGGCCGACCAACTTCAACTTCTGGGGCTACAACCAGTCCTACGGCCTCGGCTACTACGAGTACTTCCAGTTCGCCGAGGACATCGGGGCGCGGGCGCTGCCGGTGCTGTCGGTGGGCGTGAACGGGTGCGGCGAGAACCGGCCGCTGACCGACGAGGCCAAGCTGGCCCGGTGGGTGCAGGACACGCTCGACCTGATCGAGTTCGCCAACGGGCCGGTCACCTCGGAGTGGGGCGGGAAGCGGGCCCGGCTCGGGCATCCGAAGCCGTTCGGGCTGGAGTACATCGGGCTCGGGAACGAGGAGATCTACCCCGAGTTCTTCGCGAACTACCCGAAGTTCGCGGACGCCATCAGGGCCAGGTACCCGGACGTCAAGATCATCAGCAACGCGGGGCAGACGTCACAGGGCGCCTGGTTCGACCGGATGTGGCAGTTCGCCCGCGACCAGAAGGCCGACCTCGTCGACGAGCACTACTACAACAGCCCGGAGTGGTTCCTGACCAACAACCACCGCTACGACGCCTATGACCGCGGCGGGCCGAAGGTGTTCGTGGGCGAGTACGCCTCGCGCGGCAACACGTGGCACAACGCGCTGGCGGAGGCGTCGTACATGACGGGCCTGGAGCGCAACTCCGACGTCGTGCGGCTGGCGTCGTACGCGCCGCTGCTGGCCAACGTGGACTACGTGGACTGGACGCCGGATCTCATCTGGTTCGACAACGACCAGGTCTACGGCTCGCCGAACTACTACGTGCAGCGCCTCTTCTCCGCCAACGTCGGCGACCGGGTGCTGCCCAGCACCTTCACGGGCGAGGGCAGGACGGTCGAGGACATCGGCGGCGCGGTGGGGCTCGGCGCGTGGAACACCGCCGTCCGGTACGACGACGTGAAGGTCACCGCGGCCGACGGGACCACGCTGCTGGCGGACGACTTCTCGGCCGGAGCCGGCAGGTGGACCCCCGGCCTGGGGACCTGGGCCGTGCAGGACGGCGCCTACGCGCAGACCGCCCAGGTGACGGACGCCAGGTCCACGGCGGGCTCGGCCGGCTGGTCGAACTACACGATGGAGGTCACCGCCAGGAAGACCGCCGGGGCCGAGGGCTTCCTGATCATGTTCGGGGTCAAGGACACCGGCAACTTCTACTGGTGGAACCTCGGCGGCTGGGGCAACACCCAGTCCGCCATAGAGAAGGCCGCCAACGGCGCCAAGTCCTCGATCGCCACCTCCGCCACCGCGATCGAGACCGGCCGCGACTACCGGATCAAGATCCAGGTGAGCGGGCGGCGGATCACGACCTGGCTGGACGGGCAGAAGATCAACGACTTCGTGGACGACGCCGTCGTGGAGCCGCTCTACCAGGTGGTGTCCAGGGACGGGAAGTCCGTGACGCTCAAGGTCGTCAACGTGCGGGACACGTCCGTACGCGGCAGTGTGGACCTCGGCGCGGCGCGGTTCCGGCCGGTCGCCACGGTGACCACGCTGACGGGCTCGCCGTCCGACACGAACTCGCTCTCCGAGCCGGAGCGGGTGGCGCCGGTGGAGCGGCAGGTGCACGGCTTCTCCTCGGCCTTCACCTACGACTTCCCCGCGCACTCGGTGACGTTCGTACGGCTGACCGAGCGATGACGGCGCGGGCGGGCCTGCTCCTGGAGGCCCGCCCGGCGGCTACGCGACGACCCGGTAGTGCGTGGTCATCCGGCCCGTGTCGTCGAGCACGTGGAACGCGATCGCCGGCGGGAGATCGTAGTCCGCGCAGTTGGCGAACGTCGTGCCGCCCTCCCACGGCAGCTTCAGCGTGGACACGACGCCGGGGGCGGCCAGCAGCGGGCGGCCGGCGAAGGTGGTGGCGGCGCCCGTGTGGGCGTGGCCGACCAGCACGGCGGGCACGTCCGGATGCCGCCCGAGCAGCTCTTCCAGAGGCTCGGACCGGTGCAGCCTGATGCCGTCGACCACCTGGCTGTGCAGCAGCGTGGGCGGGTGGTGGAAGGCCACGAACACCGGCCGGTCCGCGCCCGCGAGCACGTCGTCCAGCCAAGCCAGCGTCTCGTCGTCCAGGTGGCCCGAGTTCTCGCCGGGGATGGAGGAGTCGCACATGGCGTAGACGGCCCTGTCCGTGCGCAGGACCTGGTTGATCGGGCTCGCGCCGCCGCTCCGGTCGCCCAGCAGGACGCGGCGGAACTGCTCCCGCACGTCGTGGTTGCCCGGGCCGACCAGGACGGGATGGCGGGAGGAGAGCAGCTTGCGCGCCTCCTCGTACTCCTCGGGGAGGCCGTGGTCGGCGATGTCGCCGGTGACGAGCACGGCGTCGAGGTCGGCGGGGAGCGCGTCGAGGTAGCGCATGACGGAGGTGGCGCGGTCGACGCTCTGGGGCGTCGCGCCGATGTGGATGTCGCTCAGGTGAGCGATCACGATCATGTTGACGTCGTCCTTCCGGGTTCTGCCTGCTCACCTACCGTAGGCCCGGGTACCGGACCATGCGTAAGATCCGGTTCTGTGCGGAAAGATTGGGCCGGTTTCGGGGTGGACCTGCATCTGGAGGTCTCCACCGGCGGCGGGCGGCGGCGCGGGCTGGAGGAGGCGCTGCGGCAGGCGGTCCGGGACGGGCGGCTGCCGCGCGGCACGCGGCTGCCTTCGACGCGGTCGCTGGCGGCGGAGCTGGGGCTGTCGCGCGGCACGGTGAGCGCGGCCTACGACCAGCTCGTCGCCGAGGGCTACCTGGCCACCCGCCCGGGCTCGGCCACCGAGGTCGCCGACGTGTCCCCCACCACACCGTCCCGTCCGGAACCGCCGCCCGAGCCCTCCCCGGGGCCGGGCCACGACCTGCGGCCGCCGTCCGAGCCCTCCCCCGGGCCGGGGTATGACCTGCGGCTGCCGGCCGGACCCCCTGGGGCGCCGCTGCATGACCTGCGGCCCGGGCAGCCCGACGTGTCGGCGTTTCCGGCGCGGGCGTGGCTGCGGGCCACCCGGCACGTGCTCTCCACCGCACCCGCCGAGGTCCTCGGCCCGTGCGACCCGCGCGGCCGGATCGAGCTGCGGGCGGCGCTGGCCGGCTACCTCGCCAGGACGCGCGGGGTGATCACCACGCCGGACCTGATCGTGGTCACGACGGGGTTCGTCCAGGCGCTCAACCTGCTCGTCCAGGTGATCGACGGCCCGATCGCCACGGAGGAGCCGGGGCACGACTTCTACCGCGAGGTGCTGCGCCGTGCCGGGCGCGAGACCGTACCGCTGCCCGTGGACGGGCTGGGCGCCCAGGTGGACACGCTCACCGGCGCGACCGCGGCGGCCGTCGTCACGCCCGCGCACCAGTACCCCACGGGCGTGCCCCTGCACCCCGCCCGCCGCCGCGCGCTGCGCGAGTGGGGCGGGCTCGTCGTGGAGGACGACTACGACGGGGAGTTCCGCTACGACCGGCAGCCGGTCGGCGCGTTCCAGGGGACCGCGCCCGATCGGGTCGTGTACGTCGGCACCACCTCCGAGTCCCTCGCCCCGGCCCTGCGCCTGGGCTGGATGGCGGTGCCTCCGTCCTTGATCGGCCCCGTGGCCGAGGCCAAGCTGCACACCGACACCCACACCGAGGTGCTCGGCCAGCTCGTGCTGGCGAGGCTGATCGAGACCCACGACTACGACCGCCACATCCGCGCCGCCCGCCTGCGCTACCGCCGCCGCCGCGAGCTGCTGCTCGCCCGGCTCGGCCCCGGGCCCGGCCAGCCGCTGCCCGGCGTCGCCCTGCCCGGGGTGGCCGCGGGGCTGCGCGCGCTCCTCCTGCTCCCGGAGGAGGGTCCCGCCGAAGGGGACCTGCTGGCCGAGTGCGAGCGCAGGGGCATCGCGCTGCGCGCCGCCTCCCCGCTCTGGCGCGGCGACGGCCCCGGCGGCCTGCTCATCGGGTACGCCGCCGCGTCCGAACGCGCCTACCCGCACGCCCTCGAAGCCCTGGCCCGGGTACTCGCCGGAACCTGACGGCGGCCCCGTCCGTTGTCAGGGTGAGCGCACAAACGGCGAAGGAGGGACATGGGCTGGCACTACCGCAAGACCATCAAGGTGGGCCCGTTCCGGATCAACCTGTCACGTCGCGGCGTCGGCCACAGCTACGGCAACCGCCGCTTCCACGTCACGACCACTCCCGACGGCCGCCGCCACGTCTCCGTGCACCTGCCCGGCGGCTTCCACCTCGGCAAGTCGTTCGGCGGCCGGCGCCACCGCGGACATTACTGACCCAAGGCGGTCGATCGACCGCTCGACATAGACGGGCCGGAGGCGGCAAAGCCTCCGGCCCGTCCCCTTTCCCGACGCCCGCCAGGCGATCAGAGTGGGCGGATGAGCGGTCACATGAGCCCCGAGGAGTTCCGCCGCCACGGCAGGCAGGTCGTCGACTGGATCGCGGACTATCTCGCCGGCATCGAGTCCCATCCCGTGATGTCCCAGGTGAGACCGGGGGACATCCGCCGCGAGCTGCCGGCCGCGGCGCCCGAGCACGGCGAGCCGTTCGAGGCGGTGCTGTCGGACCTGGGGCGGATCCTGCTGCCCGGCATCACGCACTGGCAGCATCCTGGCTTCTTCGCCTACTTCCCCTCCAACGCCAGCGGCCCGGCCATCCTGGGCGACCTGCTGTCCGGCGGGCTCGGCGTGCAGGGCATGCTCTGGGTGACCAGCCCGGCGTGCACGGAGCTGGAGACCGTGGTGGTCGACTGGCTGGCCGGGCTGCTCGGCCTGCCGGAGCATTTCCGTACGGACCGGGCGGGCGGCGGCGTCATCCAGGACTCGGCGTCGAGTGCCTGCCTGGTCGCGCTGCTGGCCGCGCTGCACCGGGCGAGCGGCGGCCGGGTCGCCTCCGACGGCGTCACCCGGAGGTACACGATCTACGTGTCGTCCCAGACGCACTCGTCGCTGGAGCGGGCGGCGCGGATCACGGGGCTGGGGGCGGCCGGCGTACGGGTGGTGGACGTCGATCCCCGTACGCTGGCCATGGACGCCGGCCACCTGCGGGCCCTGCTGGACCAGGACGAAGCGGACGGCGCCGTGCCGGTCATGGTGTGCGCCACCGTCGGCACCACCTCCACCACCGCCGTCGACCCGGTACCCGCGATCGGCGAGCTGTGCCGCGAACGCGGGATCTGGCTGCACGTGGACGCGGCCTACGCCGGGGTCGCGGCGATCTGCCCCGAGCTCCGGTGGCTGAACGAGGGCGTGGCCGAGTACGCCGACTCCTACTCCACGAACCCGCACAAATGGCTGCTGACCAACTTCGACTGCACCGTGCTCTGGACGGCCGACCGCGCCCCGCTGCTCGACGCGCTGTCGGTCATGCCCGAGTTCCTCAGGAACCCCGCCACCGCGACCGGCTCCGTCGTCGACTACCGGGACTGGCAGGTGCCGCTGGGCCGGCGCTTCAGGGCGTTGAAGCTGTGGTCGGTGATCCGCTGGTACGGGGCCGAGGGGCTGCGCGCGCACATTCGCAAGGGGGTGGCGCTGGCGCAGGAGCTGGCGTCGTGGATCTCCGCGGACCCGGGCTTCGAGGTGCACGAGCCGCACCCGCTCGGGCTCGTGTGCTTCCGCCCGGTGTGGCCGGGCCTGGCGGCGGACGAGGCGGACCGGGCCACGATGCGGCTGCTGGAGCTGCTCAACGCCGGCGGGTCCATGTACATGACGCACACCAGGATCGATGACCGGGTGGTGCTGCGGATGGCCATCGGCGGCGTGGCGACGGAGCGGCGGCACGTGGAGCGGGCGTGGGAGCAGATCCGGTGGGAGCACGCGGCCCTGTCGGCCACGCTCCCCTGACGGCTCAGGCCCTCACAGCTCAGGCTCTCACAGCTCAGGCCCTCACAGCTCAGGCCCTCACAGCTCAGACGCGGTAGCGCTCCACGAGCTCGGACCCGATCCTGGCCAGCTGGACCCTGACCTCCTCCGGCTCCACGACCTCCACCGTCGCACCCCATCCGGCCAGCTGCTCGGCGATCGACAACGCCATGGGCGCCGCCACGCGTGCCCTGACCCGCCCGTCCTCCTCGACGCGCTCGACCTCGCAGTGGCGCCCGAACTGGTGGCGCAGCACCGGCAGGAACCGCTCGGCGATGAGCACGGTCGCGGACAGCAGCGAGCGCCGCCGCTCCATCTCGTCCACGACCTTCCCCCACGCCTCCGACAGCACGAACCCCTCCGGCCGCTCGAAGGTCAGCTCCGTCACCTCGGCCTCGGCGATCCGGTCCACCCGGAACGTGCGCTGCCCGGCCTCGGTGCCGGCGATCAGGTACCAGACGTCGTCCTTGTCCACCAGGCCCCAGGGGTCGACGAGCCGGTGCGTACGTTCGCCGGAGCGGCCCTCGTACCCGAGCCTGACCTTGCGGCGTCTCACGGTGGCGCTCTGCAGGACCCGCACCAGCTCGGGCCGGTCGGGGTCGCGCTCGCCCCAGCCGGTGGGGTCGATCACCACGGCGTCGGCGGCGGCCTCGGCGTCGTCCCTGAACGTCTGGGGCAGGGCCCGCACCAGCTTGCGCAGCGCGGACTTGACCTCGGGTGTGGCGGACGCGGCCGGGCCGGCCAGCAGGAACAGCGCCTCGGCCTCGTTGGCGGTGAGGCCGCTGAGGTCGGTCCTGGCGCCGCCCAGCAGGGACCAGCCGCCCCCGCGCCCGGCCTGCGGATATACCGGCACGCCTGCCGCGGACAGCGCCTCGAGGTCCCGGCGCGCGGTGGCCACGGACACCTCCAGCTCCGCGGCCAGCCCGGCCGCGGTCACCCGGCCGCGCGACTGCATGAGCAGCAGGACGGCCACAAGTCGATCGGCTCGCATGGCTGGAAATTCTCCTCATTAAAGTGCTCATTGGATGAGCACTTTGACCGGAAGAATCATAGACATCACCCGGAAGGAAGGACCACACAGATGCTCCGCGGATTCGCCACGATCAGCTTCTACGCAGCCGACCTCGAAGCGGCCAAGGCCTGGTACACCGAGCTGCTCGGTATCGAGCCCTACTACCAGGTGCCGGGCTACATCGAGTTCCGCGTCGGCGACCACCAGCACGAGCTGGGCATCATCGACGCCCGCTACGCCCCGGCGGGCGCGACCGACGGGCCCGCCGGCTCGATCACGTACTGGCACGTGGACGACCTGGAGGCCGCCCTCGACCGGCTCGCCGCCCTGGGGGCCAAGGAGCACCAGGGGATCAGGAAGCACGGCGAGGGATTCGTCACCGCGTCCGTGATCGACCCGTTCGGCAACATCCTCGGCGTCATGTACAACCAGCACTACCTGGACGTGCTCGCCAAGTGACGGGACCGCTCAGGAGTTGTCGACCTTCAGCCCGAAGGCCGACAGCCCCTGCTCGTGGTGCTCGATCAGGCCCATCCGCCGGTAGAAGGCATGGTTGGCGACCCCTTCGGGGGTGGACTCGTGGTCGGTGGTCAGCACGAAGTAGCGGCAGTGCGCGTACCGCTCCTTCAGCCGCTCCAGCAGCAGCCGGCCGATCCCCTGACCGTGGAATCTCCTGTTGACGAGCAGTTCCTGCACGTAGCAGACCATCTCGTCATCGGACACCGTCCGGGCCAGGCCGAGCAGCCGCCCGTCCGCGTCCCTGGCGACGAGGACGAGATGCGAGTTCACCAGGCTCCTGCACACCTTGGCGATGTCGCGGGTCCAGGGCTGCCAGCCGACCGAGTCGTACAGCTCGAAGATCTCGGCCTCGTCGAACGACGTCTCCTGAGCGATGCTCACCACTTATGGGACTCCCCTGTATAAAGTCGACGCTTCCCAGCCTATTCGGGCCGCCGGATTCGGGAGAGTGTGGTTAGTTTCAGGATCCGTTCATCGGGCTGACGGTGAAAGGCCAGGTCGGCGCACAGGGGGCGGAATCAGATCTTGCGGCGTCCGGGCAAGCGCTCGTTACAATCGCCCAGCCGCGAAGGAGAAGCCGTGCGAACTGTGCGTGTGACCGTAGTCCTGGCCGCGTTGACGGGCGCCCTGGTGCTGCCCGGCGTCGCGAGCGCGACCCCCTTGTCCGGCGCCATCGCCAAGGTGCACACCGCCGGACGCGTCAAGGCCGGCGGGAACTCCCTTCAGTACAGCTGGCCCGGCGTCTACTTCGAGGGCCGCTTCCGCGGCACCGGCGTCGGGATCGTCCTCGACGACGCCGACAACGACTACGAGGTCGAGGTCGACGGCTCGACCGTCGCGACCCTGGTGACCCCGGGCCGGACCACGTACTGGGTCAACGGCCTGGCCCGGGGCGTGCACCGCGTACGGCTGGTCAAGCGCACCGAGAGCCCGTGGGCCACGAGCGCCTTCGGCGGCTTCGTCGCCGCCCCGGGCGGCGCGATCCTCGGCAGGCCCGCCGCGCGCCACCGGCAGATCGAGTTCATCGGCGACTCCTACACCGTCGGCTACGGCAACCGCTCCGACAGCCGCGACTGCACCGCCGACAAGGTCGCCCGCACCACCGACGCGAACCTCAGCTTCGGCGCCCTCACCGCGCGCCGCCTGAACGCCGACTACCAGCTCAACGCCTTCTCCGGCCGCGGCATGGTGCGCAACTACAACGGCAGCGACCCCGGCACCGACTACCGCACCTACTACGACCGGGCCCTGCTGAACGTCGCCGGCGACGTCTGGCAGAACCCGGGCACCTGGCATCCCCAGCTGGTCGTGATCGGCCTGGGCATCAACGACTTCTCCACCGCCATCAACCCGGGCGAACCGTGGACGCCGGACACTCTGGCCGCTGCTTATCGCACCGCTTACCAGGGCTTCCTCGACAAGCTCCGGTCACGGTACGGCCCCCGCACGACCATCGTGGTCAGCGCCACCTACATGTCCAACACCACCGTGTTCGCCGAGATCGCGCGGCAGATCGTCCAGGAGCGCAACAGCGGGGGCGACGACCGGATCCGTTACTGGTACTACAGCGAATCCGGCCTCGACTACCTCGGCTGCCACTGGCACCCGTCCGTCCACGACCACCGGATCATCGCCGACCGCCTCGGCGAGTTCATCGCCACCCTCCCGCTGCGCTGGTAGCTCCTCAAGCCCCTAGTCGACGGCGGTGAGCCCTTCGGCGATCTTGATCAGCTCGCGGTCGACGGCCTTGGCGTCGCGGAATTTCTTCACGTACACCGGGCTGAACATGATCTCGGCCCTCCGCTGCTCGCCCATGTTCAGGAAGAGCGTGGGGGTGCCCTTCATGCCGTCCTCGCCGACCCCTTCGACGATCAGGTACCCGGTCCGGTCGCCGACGGTCACCTCCTCGCCTTCCCCCTCGTCGCGGTGCACCTGCACGCGGTCGTCGATCTCCTGGACGGTCTTGCCCTCGTACACGTAGATCTGGACGCAGTAGAAGCCGGTCTTGTCGCCGTCGTAGTTCCACGAGGTCGTGTAGCTCTCGCCGAAGTCCAGCGACCAGTTGGACCACCGCAGGCCGTCTGGCAGGTAACCCACCCTGACGTGCTTGAACGCCCTTCCGTCGCCCAGGTCCCCGAGGTTCGGAGGCTCGGACCGCACCGGCGGGGTGTCGTCGATGGCGGGCGGACCCAGCGTCTCGGAGGCGGATGGATCCGGCGTCTCGGAGACGACGGACGTCTGCACGGCGCCCGGGGCCGCCGTCAGGTAGAGGGGCACCGCCGCGGCCACGGCCAGCGACGTGGCCGCCGTCGCGATCCGGCCGCGGATCCGCTTCCGCCGCGAGGACCGGACGACCCGCTCCACGAGGTCGGGCGCGGCGTGCAGTCGCGCGGTCTCCTCCGCCATGATCTGGCGGATCTGGTCCTCAAGCATGGGCATTCCCGATCACTCCTTCCACGGCTTCCTCGCCGAGTGCCGTCCGCAGCTTGGCCATCGCCTTCGACGCCTGACTCTTCACCGTGCCGAGCGTGCAGCCGAGCACCTCCGCGGTCTGCGTCTCGCTGAGGTCCTCCCAGTACCGCAGGACGACCACCGCGCGCTGCCGGGGAGGCAGGCCGCGCAGCGCGTCCATGAGCACGTGACGCAGGTCGACGTCGGTCGAGCGGGCCGCTCTCTCCGGCGGCACGCGCATCGGGATGATGTGCAGGATCGCCCGGCGCCGGGCCCGGCTGATGGCGGTGTTGATGATGACGCGGCGCACATAAGGCTCGACGGTGTCGCGCCGCACCCGGTCCCAGTTCTTGTACGTACGCTCCAGCGCCGTCTGCAGCAGGTCCTCCGCCTCCGCCTCGTCTCCGCAGGCGAGATAGGCGACCCGCAACAGGGTCGTGGCCCTTGCGGCCACGAACGCGCCGAAGTCATGCTCCGCGCCGCTCACGGCTGTCTGTCCAGTTTCACGCCTCCTAATACGCCTCGGCCGCTCCAAACAGTTGCCAGGCGCCCGCGGGCAACCTTGCCCGACGCCCGGGCGTATTTGAGGACATCGAACCGGATTTCTGGAGGAAGCACATGAAGCGCGCGACCGCACCGGCCCGGCCGCTGATCGCCCTCGGGGCCGGCCTGGCCGCCGTGGGCACCGCCGCCCTGCTGGGTCTGCCACAGCTCGCGAAGGCACCGGAGGCCCGGCTCACGGCCGCCGCGTCGGCTCCGCCGGAGGGTGCGTACTGGCATACGAGAGTGCTGTCGCAGCGCCCGGAGCCCCGTCAGGTCGGCAGCGGCGCGAACCGCTACTCGGTGGTCCAGCAGTCGCTCACCGAGGAATGGACGGCGCCCGACGGCAGACGCTGGGTCGGATCGCGGGAGCTGGGGGCGTACCCGCAGAGCGCGGCGGACCGCGCGGCGTGGCGCCGCGACGGCTCCCCCACCAAGTGGACCCGCACCGCCAACGGCCAGACCGTGTCGCTGTCCACCACGCCCACCAAGGGCCACGTCACCCCCGTACGGGGTGACAACACGTTCTTCCTGATCGGGCAGCGGCTGACGTACGACGAGGTCCAGCGGCTGCCCGCGAACCCGGACGCGTTGAAGTCCTGGCTCGCGCAGGCCGCGCGGGTCTCACGGGTGCCGGAGAGCGCCGTGGACAGGAACGTCACCTCGACGCTGCCCTCGCTGCTCCACGAGCTCCCGGCGCCGAAGGAGGTCCGCGCCGCGGCCTACCAGGCCCTGCTGACGATGCCCGGCGTCAGCTCGCGCGGAAAGTCCGTGGACGGCGCCGGCAGAACCGGCGAGACCCTCTCGATCGGCTATCAGCCGGCCGGCCAGAAGGAGGAGACGATCAAGGTCACGACCGACCTGGTCGTCGACACCGCCACGATGCTCCTGCTGTCCAACAGCCAGACGACCTTGAAGGACGGCAAGGTGTTCCCGAACAAGACCATGAGCCAGACCGTGCTCCAGGCCGGCTGGACCAACGCCGAGCCGGCCGTGCCCGCCCTGCCGTAAGACGGGACAGAACAGGCGCGAAGGCCCGTCCGGACGGGCCTTCGCGCCTACGCGGTCATCGGCAGCGCGGGTCCAGGCACTGGGCGCACGCGATCACGCCGCTCCCGCTCCGGAACTTGCAGATCTGGAAGTCACAACACCCGATCCACTCCGGGGGCGGAGCGTACGCCGCCGCCTCGGCCCTCGGCACCACCAGGCCGAGCATGAAATCGCTGACCTTGCCGAACAATCTGTTCATTCCCGCCTCCAAGCGGAACGCCGACAGTTCTCGGAGCCGACCGTAGAGAGGCTGCCGATCGGGCCGATACACGAGTGCGTATGCGGGGCCTATCGCCGCGGTTCCTAGGGTTCCGATGCCCGGCCACGGCGAAAGGGAGAGGACCCCCATGTCAGGTCTCGTCGCGATCCTTGCGTTCGTCAGCGTGCTGACGGTGCTCAATCTGCTGCTCACGTTCGGTGTGATCCGGCGGCTCCGCGAGCACACGGAGCTGCTCGCCGGCCGGGCGACCCCGATCACGGGCGAGGCACCCTCTCTACCGGTGGGCAGCCAGGTCGGGGACTTCGCCGCCACCACGACCGACGGGGAGCCGGTCGCGCGGGCGCTGCTCGCGGGCGACACCCTCGTCGCCTTCCTGACCCCCGGCTGCGAACCGTGCGAGGAAAGCCTGCCCCACCTCGTCGAAACCGCGAAGAAGTGGCCCGGCGGCCGGCAGAACACCCTGGTGGTCGTCATCGGCAAACGCGACCGCGCCGCCGAGTACGTCGAGCGGCTGACCCCCGTGGCGAGGGTCGTGGGCGAGGCGCCCGACGGGCCGATCGCCACGGGGTTCGGCGTGACGGCGTACCCGCTCTTCGGGGTGGTGGACTCCTCGGGTCAGGTGCTCCGATCGGAGTCGGCCCCCGCCGCGCTGCTGCCGCACGACGTCGCAACGGCCTGACGGTGCGGCTGCCTCGTCTGGGGGGTGTCGGCCACGCCCTCGGCCTGGCCTGGCGGGCCGGGCCTGCGACGTTCCTGGTGTACGTGGGCCTCACCGTCGTGAGCGGCGCCGTCCCCGTCGCCGTCTCATGGCTGACCAAGCTGATCCTGGACCAGATCGCCACCGGCCACGCCGACGCGACGACGCTGACCGGTCTCGGCGCCGGATTGGCGGCCGCCGGAGCCGTCGTCACCGTCCTGCCGCGTGCCGCCCAATATGTCACCGAGGAGCTGGGCCGCTCCGTGGCGCTGCTGGCCGATGATCGCCTGTACGCGGTGGTCAACTCCTTCGCCGGGCTCGGGCGCTTCGAGGATCCCGCCTTCCTGGACCGGCTGCGCATGGCCAAACAGTCGGGCGGGGTCGCCCCGGGGCGGGTCGTCGCCGCGGTGCTCTCCCTCGTCCAGGCGGCGATCAGCGTCGCCGGCTTTCTGGGCTCGCTCATCGTCATCAGCCCCCTGATGGTCGTGGCCGTGCTCATGGGAGCGGTTCCGATGACGATCGCCGAATTCCTGCTGTCCCGGCGGCGGGCCCAGATGTTCTGGCACATCGGGCCGCTGCAGAGGCGGGAGATCTTCTTCGGGGACCTGCTGGGAAGCGTGGACGCCGCCAAGGAGGTACGGCTCTTCGGCATCGGCGGTCACCTGCGGAGCCTGATGCGCGCCGACAGGCTTTCCGCGAACGCCGCCGAGCGGCGCACCGGCAGACGGGAAATGCTCACGCAGGGCGGCCTCGGCCTGGTCAGCGCGACGGTGTCCGGCGCGGGCCTCGTCTGGGCCGTCCACGCAGCCGGCTCGGGGCAGCTTTCCGTGGGCGACGTCACGATGTTCGCGGCCGCGGTGGCGGGCGTGGGGCTCGCGCTCGGACGCCTGGTCACCGAGGTCGCGGGGGCTCATTTCCAGCTCCTGATGTTCGACCATTATCGGGCCGTCGTGAATGCCGGGCCCGACCTCCCCGAGCCGTCGCGCCGGCGTCCGCTGGCGGGGCTGCGGCAGGGGATCGAGCTCCGCGACGTCTGGTTCCGGTACTCGCCGGAGCATCCCTGGGCGCTGCGGGGCGTCAACCTGTTCATTCCGTACGGCTCCGTACTCGGTCTGGTCGGCGTGAACGGCGCGGGCAAGAGCACGATCGTCAAGCTGTTGTGCCGGTTCTACGACCCCGACCGGGGCGTGATCCTCTGGGACGGCGTGGACATCCGCGAGGTGCCGCCGGAGACGTTGCGGAGCAGGATCAGCGCGGTGTTCCAGGACTTCATGGCCTATGACCTGACGGCCGCGGAGAATGTCGGCCTGGGTGACGTCCGCGCGCTCCAGGACCGGCCCCGCATCGAGGCCGCCGCACGCGACGCGGGCGCCCATTCCCTCCTCGCCGGTCTGCCCGACGGCTACGAGACCCTGCTCTCGCGGCTGTTCTTCAGCGAGGCCGACAAGACCGACGCGAGCACGGGGGTCTATTTGTCCGGCGGGCAGTGGCAGCGCGTCGCGCTCGCCCGTGCGATGCTTCGCGACCAGTGCGACCTGATGATTCTCGACGAACCGAGCTCGGGGCTCGACGCCGATGCCGAACACGAGATCCACCAGCGGCTGCGGCGATATCGGGCGGGCCGCACGAGCGTGCTCGTGTCCCACCGGCTCGGTGCCATGACGGACGCGAGCGCCATAGCCGTGCTGGAGGACGGGCAGGTGACCGAGTACGGAACTCATGAGGAGCTCCTCACGCTGGGAGGCACCTACGCGCGGCTGTTCACCAGGCAGGCGCGGGGATACCGGCCCGACGAGCAGAGCGTGCCGTCGTGAACGGCTGGGTTCTCGCCGTCGTCGGCGGCGCCGTGGCGCTCGGCCTCGCGTACGTCAGGCGCCGGTTCGTCGCCGTGACCATCACCGGCACGAGCATGGCGCCCACCTACAGCGGTGGTGAACGCGTGCTGGTGGTACGCGCCGGAGTCGACCGCCTGCGCCGGGGCGACATCGTCGTGGTGCGGTGGGCGGCGACGGATTCGATCCCGCTGTTGCTGATCAAACGGGTGGCGGGGGTCGCCGGTGACCCCATCCCCGCCGACGTGGCGACCGCCGTCAGCCGGCCCGCGGGCACGCCCATCCCCGCCGGGAAGTTCATCGTGCGGGGCGACAACTCCGACTGGAGCCTGGATTCCCGGACGGTGGGCTTCTTCGACGGCGAGAGCCTGCTCGGGACGACGGTCAAACGCCGGGCATGAGCCTTAAGGCGCCCCGGGACACGGTGGCGATGTCCCGGGCCAGGAGCCGGGGCAGCTCCGTCATCCGGTAGCGGTCACGCGCGTGGAAGTCGAGCAGCTCCATCTCGACCAGCCGATCCAGTGCCCGGCTGATGCTCCTGACAGGCGCATGAAGCCTCCGGGCGGCTTCCCCCGCGCTGATCTCCGCGGCGGGAAGGGAGCCGAGCTGCCGGAACACCTCGATGGCGAGCCGATCCACCGGGTGCTCACTTGCCATGAGGTGCTCGACCTGCGCGTACATGCTGGCCCGCATCGACAGGTCACCGGCCTGGAGCTCGTCGAGCCGGTGCCGGTCGTCGGCCAGCCGCTCCAGCAGCTCGCGGACGGACCAGCCGGGATGCGCGACCAGCCGGGCGGCGACGATGCGCAGGGCGAGCGGCAGCCGGCCGCACAGCCGTACCACCTCGGCGGCGGCGCCGGGATCTTCCCGCAGCCTTTCCGGATCGACATGGTGCGCCAGGAACGCCATCGCCTCCTGCCGTCCCAGCCTGTCCACCCGAAGGTGCAGCGCGCCGTCCAGCGTCGTGAGCATCGGACAGCTCGTGACGAGGAACGTGCACAGCCGGGCGGCCGCGAGGAACGGGCGGACGTGCGCGACCTCGGGTGCGTTGTCCAGCACCACGAGCATGCGGCCTTCCGCCAGGAGCGACCGGTA
Organism: Nonomuraea sp. NPDC049625; assembly: GCF_040675285.1. Classification (NCBI taxonomy): domain Bacteria; kingdom Bacillati; phylum Actinomycetota; class Actinomycetes; order Streptosporangiales; family Streptosporangiaceae; genus Nonomuraea; species Nonomuraea sp. NPDC049625. The sequence continues at coordinate 1,003,655 of NZ_JBFAOQ010000003.1, forward strand.
TCGCGCGAGGGCGGTATCGGCATCGCTCACGGGCCGGCGGCGCGGTCGCAGGTCCACGTACAGCTGGCCGTCCGGATAGCGATCCGCGACCAGATGGGCGGCGTGCAGGGCCAACGAGGACTTGCCGGCTCCCGCTGGGCCGTGCACCACCACCACACCGCCGGCGGCGCCGAGCCGCCGGGTGAGAAAGGAGAGTTCCGGCTCGCGCCCGACGATGACCGGCTTCCGCGGCAGCCGGCACGGCGGGGAGGCCGAGGCGACCGCGCGGGGCGGGCGCAGGTCCCGGCGCAGGATCGCCTGGTGGAGGCGCCGCAGGTCCTCGCCGGGCTCGATGCCCAGGGACCCGGTGATCGCGACGCGGGCCTGCTCGTACGCGTCGAGAGCCCCGGCGACGTCGTGGTCGGCGTACAGAGCGCGCATCAGCAGCGCCCACGCCCGCTCCCGCAGCGGCAGCTCCGTGACGAGCGAACGGAGGGGCCAGATGGCGGGTGCCGGCCGGCCGAGCAGCAGGAGTGCTTCGCAGCGGTCCTCCTGGACCGCTCGGCGCTGCTCGTCGATCGCGACCTCACGGGCGGCGATGACCGGCCCGTGGGGGACGTCCTCCAGCAGCCGCCCGCGCCACAAGGCGAGCGCCGTTTCGCATTGCCGCAGGGCTTCCTCGGCGCGTCCCTTTTCGAGAGCCGCGCGACCGGACGAGGCCTTGTCCTCGAACGCCCTCAGGTCGAGTTCGGCTGTATCGACCCGCAGTTGATAGCCGAGCGGCCGGACGACCAGGCGATCTCGCTCCGCCGCCGGAAACGCGGCTCGAAGCCGCGCCGCATAAGTGCGGAGATTGGCGGTGGCGGATTTGGGGGGAGCCGATCCCCACAATTCCTCGGTGATCTCGTGAAGCGGGGCAAGCGAGTTGGCCCGCACCAGCAGAAGGGACGTGAGTGTGCGTTGTTTCGGGGCTCCCGGCCTGAGCAACCGCCCATTCGCCCGTATCGCCAGCCCGCCCAGCACCGTGAATTCCATTGAACCAGGGGTCATCACCTCGAATCCTCGGAAACGAAAAGGCCCGCAACAAGGTCAGCCACCGGACATTGAGCGGACATTTCCCGAAGGGCACGCATACACATTCGTGTATCAGCCCTATCGGCAGCACCCATACGGTCGAATCCGAACACATCCGCGTCGTACCTGGAGGTACACCATGAACAGATTGTTCGGCAAGGTCAGTGACGCGATGCTGGGACTGCTGGTCCCCAGGAAGGAGGCCCACGCCGCGACGTGGATCGGGTGCTGCGACTCCTGCATGTGCATCTACCTGTATCCCAACGGCTCCACGAGCTGCCTTCGGTGCTCCTGCCAGATGTGCGGCGCCTAGCCATGCCCACGGGCCACGGATAGATCGCGTAGCCGGACGCCCGCGGATCCGCGAGGCGGGCGACCTGCCGCCGCGGGCGTCCGGACACGCGTGCGGCAGGCCATCCCCACGTAGGCCCTTGTCGGGCTTTACTTGGTTCATGCAGCGCATGCGCACGCTCGCGGGCTGGTTGATTGAAGGTCTTGAGCGCACCTTCTCCGACGGCCGGGACCCGTCGATCAAGGGGGTCTCCCGCGCGGAGTTCGAGGCACTGCCCGTGAAGGAGCGCATCGAGATCAGGGCGCTCGCCACGCAGAACAGAATGCAGTTACTCTCCACGTCGGGGGTGCTGCTGGGGCTGCTGTTCACGGCGGCGGGGCTGTTCTACACCGCCCGCTCGCTCGACACCACGCAGGAAGGCCAGATCACCGAGCGTTACACGCGCGCCATCGAGCAGATCGGCTCGGACACGCTGGAAGGGAGAGTCGGCGCGATCTACGCCCTGGAGAGGATCTCTCGCGACTCGCCGCGCGATCAGCGGACCGTCGTGGACGTGCTCGCCACTTACGTACGCGAGCGCTCCCCGAAGAAGGTCAAGGAGAAGGAGCCACGCATCCCGGCGGACATCCAGGCGGCGCTCGCGGTGATCGCCAGGAACAAGCCCGCCGGCACCTCGCCGCCGACAGGGCCGCCGTGGGCCGCGCAGCACTGGGTGAACCTGTCGGGCATCCGCGCCACGGCCCTGACGCTGGTCAACGCCGACCTGTCCGGCGCGGACCTCACCGACACCGACTTCGGCCACCGCGAATACATAGAGAAGGCGGACGGCTCCATCAGATGGGTTCGCAGTTTCCTCGACCACGCGAACCTCTCCTACGCGGACATCGGCTCCTCGACCTGGATCCGGGTGTCGCTGTCCGGGGCGAACCTCACGGGGGCGAGCTTCGCCGGGTCCGACCTGACGAACATCGACCTCAGCGGGGCACGGCTTCCCGGCGCGAGCCTCATCGACGCGAAGGTCCGGTACGCGGACCTGGACGGTGCCGACCTCACGGGCGTCGACCTGGGCGGCGTCGACTTCACGGGCACCCACTTCCGTGGGGCCGACCTCACCGGCGCGAAATGGCCCAGCGGCCAGGGGAAGATCGACCTGCGCGGGGCCGACCTCAGCGGAGCCAAGGGCGTCCCGCCAGAAGACGTCCTGAAGAAGATCGCGCTGATGGACGACAAGACCCGGCTCTGACCGGCATCCGGCGTGCGTCCCCAGACGCGGAACCGCCCCCGACCTTGAGCCGTTTCGGCAGGTCGGAGGCGGTCTGATGAGAGTGGGCTGTTCACGAGTACATCTGACCTGTGGACCATTGGCGCCGTTGGAGATCGCTTCCCACGCGGGTGTTGATCGTTTCCCGCGTATTCGGCCAGAAGGGGCGGCTGAGGCGTCAGGGAATGGGAACCGAAGCACGCGGCGGGGATGCGTAACGGAGTTCAGCCGTGTCTGCGGCGTCGTGGCGGCGCAGGATCTGCGAGATCAGCGACAAGCCGCGTGGCAGGTCGTCGCGGATGAGTACATCGGCCGAGGCCGAGACATCCATCAGGCTTCCCGATGCCCCCCGGCGAGCCATCTCGCTGCCAGTGATCTCGGCGCGACCGAGCCCCTCCTGTTTCAAGGCATCGTGCAGCTCGGAGATCAGGAGACGGGCACGCTCCGCCGGACGCCGACGCTGATGCCATGGCCTGCACCGCGAAATGATCAAACCTCCGCTCAGCACGACGATTCGGCGGATAAAGAACAGCTGATTCGGCGTTCCTGATCCGCAGGATCCGTCACCGTCAGCGTTAACGGCGGTGACCCGTCTGGAGCCGGGGCTGTGGAGGAGTAGACGGACGTATGTGGCCGGCGATGTACTGTCCGACGTGATGGGTGTACAGCAGCATGCGGTGTCGCCGCACGAGAACTTCTATCGCGCCTACTCGGCGACACAGGTGGGTGCCATCGTCGATTCGCTCAACGACCGTGCCGAGTTTCCGTACGAACTGACCTACCTCGGCGACGGGAGCGAGATGTGGCGCGAAAGCGAAGTGCCGTCCAACCCCGAACTCGCACCGATGCTGAGCGACTTCGACACGCTCCTGACTTGCCACGCCGAGCAGCTCCTCGCCCTTGCGCCGTCATCATCGCCGGTGCAGATCGTCGATCTGGGGCCGGGAACGACGCGTCCCGTGCGCGGGCTGATCCGCCACCTGCTGGACAGATCCCGCCTGACCGGCTATCGCGCGATCGACATCAGCGCAGAGATCCTAGAGCTGGCCAGGGAGAACCTCCGAGCTGGCTTCCCCGCTCATGTGGAGCGCTTCGAGCTGTGCCGCGGCGACTTCACCGGCCCCGATCTCGCCCGCGTCCTCACCGCCAAACCCATGCTCGGCCACGATGGTGCCGATCCGGTCCGCTTCGTCGTCCTGGCCGGCGGGACGCCGTACAACTTCGCCGAGCCGGCCCAGGTCCTGCGCCACGTATGTCACGCCATGAGCGACCACGACGTGCTGTTGCTGACGCTGCGCATCGACACCGGCGTCGACAGGCCCCCGTTCATGGATCAGGTCAGCGTCGGCGGCCCGTACAAGCCCCAGCAGCTGGTGGGACTGGACCTGCTCGCCATCGACCGCTCCTGGTACGTCACGGAAACAGGGTTCGACCGCGTTCGCAGCGAAGTCTTCGTCCGGGCACGGTTCATCGAGCCGGTCACCGTGACCTTCGACGTCGGAGATGACCAGAGGAGGGTGTCGTTCGAGCCGGGCGACACAGTGCTCGTCTGGCGCTACCTCTACCACGACAGCGCGGCGGTGGCCGACCAGCTCACCCGCTGTGGGCTCCAGGTGCGCCTCTTCGAACACGGTCAGGACAGGCAGGTGGTCCTCGTCGCCGCGACGCCGGCGCAGTGAACGTCGAAGCCCGCGCCCGGATTCCGACGGGAAAGATCTTCTCAGGAAGATCAGGCTTGGCTACGCTCAGCGTGGGATCGCCGGTGCGCTACCGGCCGACGACAGAAAGGTTGGCGGATGAATCTCAACTTGCCCACCGCAACCCAACTCCGTGGCGAGCTGACCAACTTGCTCCAGATGACGAGCAAGGACACCGTCTGGAGCGTCAAGCTGAAGGACAACGACGACCTCGAGCCCGCCGACGTCCACGGCGCGTGACGGTTCAGATTGAGCCGTCTCACCACTGTTGACCACACCGACAGCGGCATGGCGGACAACCTGTCGGGCGGGGACGGAGTGCTCGCACACCCCGTTCCCGCCCTCGACGAGATCCGCAAAGCCTGCGTGTCCGGCACCCACCGCGTCCTGACCCCCACAGACACGCTGCGCCGGATCCAGCCACTCTTCCCGATCGTCGGTATCACCCGGCTCGCCGACGTCACTTGGCTCGACGAGATCGGCATACCGGTCCACCAGGCCGTCCGCCCGAATTCCCGGACGGTGTCGGTGAGCCAGGGCAAAGGCCTCACTCACGACCTCGCCCAGGTCTCGGCTGCCATGGAATCGATCGAATCTTGGCACGCCGAGCGCATAGATCCCGGCGAGACGACCGCGACCGTTGGCGACATGGAACGCGCGTGCGGCTACCGCGTCCACGAACTGCCCCTGGAACCCCGCCACCACCTCCGGCCGGGCCTGGAGCTTGAATGGACCAGGGCAAGCCGCCTGGACGACGGAACGGACACCTTCCTGCCGACCGACCTGCTGCGCCTTGACGGCCGTGTGCGCGACACCTGGGCACCACCCCTGTTCGCCCAGAACAGCAATGGACTCGCCAGCGGTAACACCTTCGCCGAAGCGGCACTCCACGGCATCTACGAGGTCATCGAACGCGACTGTCTGACCCGCGCCAAGAGGAACCCATCACCGACCCTGGACCTGGCCACCGTGGACGGTCCAGCCCAGGAGCTGCTGGGCCTCATGGACGCGGCCGCGGTCGAGGTCCGGGTCGAAGTACTCCCGTCGCCCACCGGGCTCGCCTGCTTCCTGGCCACCATCTGGAGCGAAGAGTTCCCGGTGCTCTTCGCCGGCGCGGGTGCCCACCTTGACCGTGACGTCGCCTTGTGCCGCGCCCTGACCGAAGCCGCGCAGTCGCGCGCCACCCAGATCGCCGGAGCCCGGGACGACCTCACCACGGGGGCCTACCGGCGCGCGGTCTCGAGCGGGTCCGCGCGTCCCGCACCGCTCTCGAAAGCCGACCGGCTCAGCTACGACGAGATCGCCTCCGTCCGCAACGAAACCCTCGCGGACGACCTGCGCACCACGGTCACCCGCGTCCTCGCCCTGACCGGGCGATCTCCGCTGGTCGCGGACCATACCAGGCCCGACCTCGGCATCCCCGTCGTACGAGTGGTCTGCCCCGGGCTTCTCTGCGAACCGGCGTTCATGTGATGACCCGGTACCTCTTCGTCGGCCCCAGCCTGCCGGAGGCCGCCGATCTGCTCACGGCGGACGACATCACCGTCCTCCCACCGGTAGCGGCAGGAGACCTGCTGAAACTCGCGCCCCAGCAGGGAGACGTCGTCGGCATCATCGACGGCTACTTCCGCCAGACCCGCGCCGTCCGGCACAAAGAGATCCTCTCCCTCATCCAGACCGGCGTGACAGTCCTCGGCGCTGCCAGCATGGGCGCTCTGCGCGCAGCCGAACTCGACACCTTCGGCATGCACGGCGTGGGACGCATCTACCGCGACTACCTGGAAGGCCGGCTGACGGCCGACGACGAGGTGGCCCTCCTGCACGGTCCAGCGGAGGAACGCTACCGGCCGCTCTCCGAAGCCCTCGTCAACATACGCGCGACCCTGAGCCTGTGCATACAGGAAGGGATCCTTGACGAGCCCACCGCCGCTCACCTCGTCGCCGTGCTGGCCCGGCGGCCGTACCGCCTGCGCTCCTACCCGGAACTCATCCAGCTCGCCCGCGAGGCGGCCATACCAGCCGCAAAGGTCGAAGCGCTACGGCATCTGTGCGCGACCCGGGCCGTCAACCTCAAACGCGACGACGCACTGCAACTGGTCCACAGATTACGCATGCCCCACGAAAGCCGCGCGAACCGCACCACGCACCCCTCGCCCAGCTTCACCATGGCACCCACCATCTACGTGCACCGCTGGCAGCTGGGAGCACGCAGCGTCGACACCGAGGACGGCCGGACCGCCGAGATGAGCGTCCTGCGGATGTGTCAGCTCTTCGCCCGGGACTACCCAGACTTCTACCGGGACCTGGTCTTCAACCATCTGGTCCAGGAATGTGCCTCCAACTGCCGGACCCAGCACACGGAGGCGACCCTCGACAGAGCGCTGGAGCACGCACGGCATCGCAACGTCATCCCGGATCCCCGATCTGACAACCTCGAAGAGCTGAGCTTCCTCGACCTGTGGCTGACCCCGTCAGAGCGAACCTCACGCCCGCTGAAGGACCAGCTCGGCACCTTCCTGGTGCGCAGCTTCCAGCTGACGCCTGGGGCTCCCGCGGACGGCCTGGCGCTGGACGCGCTGCGCCGACGGCCAATTGTCTCGACAGCGGCGAAGCTCGTCAACGCCGCGAAGTCGGTGAACGAGCACGCACAGCAGACTCAGTCCATCTTCGACATCCATACCTTGTCGGCGGACCGCATTCTGACCCATATCAGCGAACGATGGGGCGCCGAACCCGGAGCCCTGGAACTACACGCACTGGACCGGGGGATAGGCTCCCGGGACGTCCTGGTCGCTGCGGCACGACCGTACTACCTCCTGGCAAGGTACAACCCGGACCTCATGGAGCTGCACATCGACCACTCGAACGTGAGCCCTTCACCGCCTGCGGAGACTCAATCGTCAGCGCCCGGCAAGATGTAGATCCTCGTCCCAGCACACCATCATCCTGCACCCCGGGCGACCTCGGCCACCTCGACAAGTTCCGTCCGGATTTGCCTTGCCTCAGCCCCTCCTGGCGAAGGACGTACTCCACTTCCTCGACCAGTGGCGCCACATCCACGAGCCCCAAGACGAGCCCGTCACAGTCGCCGACACGCCGCAGACTCCAGCCCAGCCCTTCGACGACACACCACCCGCAGGCCAGAGCAGGCCACCACCCGCCCCATAAGCCGCACAACCCGCCACCCTGTCGCAGCGCCCCGCTCACCGTCGGCCTCGCCATGCCCAACGGCCGGATCTCGCTCCCCCACCAGCGGCCTGACACCACCCGGGCCTTCCCAGAGACCCGCTCGGCAGTCCCCGAACCAGGACGAACCCGATTCGGAAACCTCTGGAACAACAAGATCCCGCCCGATCTCAATGATCAGACGGGATCCCGTCAACTTCAGTCCGGCCGTTTCAAGAACGGCCCAGAGTGGAGCTATGGGGATTCGAACCCCAGACCTCCTCCATGCCATGGAGGCGCGCTACCAACTGCGCCATAGCCCCTTGCGATCACCAAGTGTATCGGAGATCGGGAGCCCCTGTGTCACACCGAGAGCCCTGTGATACGTCTATGGTTTCATGCCGACCTTTGAAGACCACCGAAGCCTGCTGACCGGGGTCGCGTACCGGATCCTGGGCAGTGCCGCCGACGCCGAGGACGTCGTGCAGGAGGCGTGGTTGCGCTGGTCGGGGGTGGACGAGGCGACCGTCGACGAGCCCAAGGCGTACCTGGTCAGGGTGACCTCGCGGCTGGCCATCGATCGGCTGCGGTGGGCGAAGTCGCGGCGGGAGTCGTACGTGGGGCCGTGGCTGCCCGAGCCGATCAGCACGGCGCCCGACGTCGCCGAGCACGCCGAGCTGGCCGAGTCGGTCGAGCTGGCGCTGCTCCTGGTGCTGGAGACGCTGTCGCCGCTCGAACGGGCCGTGTTCGTGCTGCGGGAGGCGTTCGACCTGCCCTTCTCCGAGATCGCGGAGATCATCGGGCGGGCCGAGCCGGCGACCAGGCAGCTCGCGCGGCGGGCGCGGGACCACGTGCGGGAGAGGCGGCCGCGGTTCGACGTGGACAGGCAGGAGCGGCGGCGGATCACCGAGCGGTTCATCAGCGCCTCCGCCGAGGGCGACCTCGACGGGCTGATCGAGCTGTTCGCGAGTGAGGTCACGATGGTCAGCGACGGCGGCGGCAAGGCCCGGGCCGCGCTGCGGGTCATCACCGGCGCCGACAACGTCAGCCGCTGGCTGCTGTCGATCAACACCCCCGCCAACATCGCGGCCTTCATGGCCTCGATCGGCATGGCGGGGATCTCCGACCTGTCCATCGGGCTGGCGACCATGAACAACGCCCCCGCGATGGTCATCTCCGCAGGTGGACGGGTGATCACGGTCGCCTCGCTGCTGATCTCGGACGGCAAGATCGACACGATCTACCTCATCGCGAATCCCGAGAAGATCGCGCACCTGGAGCCCGTCTGACGCCGCTGCGATCAGGCCGTGCGCCGGGTGGGGACGCGGGCCTCGCGGATCAGCGCGGCCAGGTCCACCCCGGCGTCCCGGAGGATCGCGGCGGCGCCGTTCGCGTGGTCGGCGAGCAGTCCCCACAGCAGGTCCTCACCCGTGACCGGCCCGGGGCGCCACATGGCGACCTCGATCGCCTTCCTGGAGTGCATGGCCAGCGGGATCTCCCCCAGCGGCCCGTACAGGGTCACCCGCAGCGGGCGCACCCGGGACCGGCGCAGGCTCCACAGCCCGGGCGCGTCCAGGCCCGCCCTGGTGCGCCGGTGCACGGCGTCGAGGTCGATCCCCAACGTGGCCAGCAGTGACCGCGCGTCGCGCACGTCCACCCGCGCCCGCACGTCGGCCTCGGAGGCGGTGAACGCCGCCAGCGAGAACGGCCGGACCTCGGCCACCCCCAGCAGCAGCACATCGGCGTCGAGCGCGGGCCGGCCCGCGTCGAGCGCGAGTATCCCGGCCTTGACCACGGCCCTGCGGGCCCCCTCGGTGAACCTGGCGAACACGCGGCTACCTCCCCGTCCTGCGAGCATGCTTGCGATGAGCCGACTGCCGCCGAACGCCCAGCGCGTCGGCGATCTGCTCCCACGACCAGCCCTGGGCGCGGGCGTTCGACACGTGCGTCGCCTCCAGCTCCTCCAGCAGGCCCCTGAGCGCGGCCACGGCCGCCAGCCCCACTCCGGGATCGCGATCGGCGGCCGCCTCGGCCAGCTCGGTGACTTCCATGGTGTCAGCATGTGCTGACAAGCACCCGCTTGTCAACACATGCTGACACAACGATCGGAGCCACTCGGCCAGGACGACGAGGACGGGCAGCGCGGCAGCCGGCCGCTGACCGGCTAGCTCGGGGCGCCGCAGGTGGTGCGCATGGTCAGGGCGACCTCTTCCAGCGAGAACGCGACCTCGACCCGTCCCAGCTCGGCCGTGCTCCCCACGTGGGTGCCGCCGCACGGGATGGACGCCTCGCCCTCCGGCAGCGAGCAGTGCCACGTGCGGCGGGCGGTCAGCCCCGGCCCCGGAATGTCCAGCCGGACCGGCGCGTCGGCGGCCACCCACGCGGCGAGCTGCTCGTTCGCGTGCTGGGCGACCTTCCCGAAGTCCAGGCCCTCGGCGGAGAACCCCTTCTTGCGCAACGACTTGCCCAGACGGTAGACGTCCACGCTGCCGTACGGCTCGATCCGCGACGAGACGATCGCCGTCTGGTCGAAGTCGGGGTGCCCGAGCGGGTCGGGCGTGGCTTCCTTACGCCAGTGGCCGGCCAGGGCCGCGTTCACGGCGAGCGCGGCCAGGTGGCAGGCGGTGTGACCCGCCGAGAGCGCCGCCCGGAATCCGGCGTCCACCTCGAGCTCGGCCTCCGCCCCGACGGGCAGCGGCGTCTCGGTGACGTGGACGACCAGCCATTCCCAGCCCTCCGTGCCGCGCCGTACCGGGATGGCGTCGCCGACGAAGACCTCGCCGGTGCTCGACTGGGCCCCTGTCACGCAGTCGATGACCGGCAGGCCTCCGATCGTGCCCCGGTCTGCGGGCTGGTCGGGCCAGGTGTGGTCAAGGGGGTGGAACGGCGTCTCGGCGACGACGAGACCGTGCCGGTCCCCCACCGGCACGGCCCCGACGATCTCGGAACGGCCGCTGGTCCGGCCGTCGGGAAAGGTGACGATGGTGGACTTCATCCGGTCATTCTCGCAGGGACCGCCTGCTCGTCCTCCAGGTAGCGGTTGCGGCCCGCGTACAGGCCGGTGAACAACTGCACGACGAGCACCACGAAGATCAGCATGTACGGCAGCGTCCATCCGCCGGTCACGTCGCGCAGCACGCCGACCAGCAGCGGACCGGCGCCGGCGATGAGGTATCCCGCGCTCTGCCCGAACGCCGACAGCGCGGCCGTGGCCTCCGCCGTGCGGGTGCGCAGGGCCAGCATCATCAGCGCCAGCGGGAACGACCCCATGCCCACCGCCACCAGCGTCACCCAGAGCAGCGCCAGGTCGGCCGGCCCGGCCCACAGCCCCAGGAACCCGGCCGCGTAGAACGCGACGAGCCCGACCACGGCGGGACGCTGGTCGCGGAAGCGGGAGGCGACCATGGGGACGGCGATCGAGACCGGGATGTTCAGCGCGGTGAACACGCCGAGGATCACCCCGGCCTCCGACGTGCTGAAACCGCTGTCGGTGAGCATGGTGGCGAGCCAGCCGAACATCATGTACGCGATCATCGACTGGGTGCCGAAGTAGATCGCGATCATCCACGCCAGCTTGCTGCCGAGCAGGCGGCGGAGGCCCGCGTCCCGGCTGCCCGCGTCCCGCTCCGGCTCACTGCGCAGGAGCGCGAGCCACGGAATGGCGGCGACGGCGGCCAGGGCCGCCCACACGCCGAGCGCGATGTGCCAGTCGCCCGACGCGCGCTCGATCGGCACGGTCGCGGCGGCGGCCAGCATGGTGCCGACCGCCAGGGCCGTGGTGTAGACGGTGGTCATGATCCCGGTGCGGGCCGGGAAGTGGCGCTTGATCAGCGTGGGGATGAGCACGTTGCCGACCGCGCCACCGGAGAGCGCCACGGCGCTGCTCAGCAGGAACACGGGGGCGGAGCCGACGAGCGACCTGACCAGCATGCCGACGCCCAGCGTGACGAGGGCGAGCAGGAGCAGGCGGTGCTCGCCGATGCGGCGGGCCAGGGTGGGCGTGATCGCACCCACGCTGGCGAAGGCGAGGACGGGGAGGGTGGTGAGCAGGCCGGTGCCGACGCTCGACATGCCCAGCGCGCCGGTCAGCTGGTCGAGGAGGGGGCCGACGCTGGTGACGGCGGTGCGGAGGTTGAGGGCGGCGAGGACGATCCCCAGGACGAGGAGCCAGGCGAGGGGTCCGGTGGTACGGCCTCGTGCCTCTTGGGTCAGCACGCTCATCGGGGGCGGTCCTCCACTCATCAAGTCATAGGACGAATCGCCATCTTAACAGGACCGAAATATGCATTTATTCCTGGCTGTGTCGGTTGCGGGCAGCAGGACGACCCAACGGACGGCGCACGCACGGCTCGACCGGGGTCAGCGTTTGTGGCGGAGCACCCAGTAGAGGCCCACCACCGGAAGCACGAGCGGGATGAACCCGTACCCCTTCCCGTACGCCGACCACACGGTCGCGTCGGGGAAGGCGGCCGCGTCGAGGAGGCTGAGCGTGCCGATGACCAGCACCCCGACCAGCTCGATCCCCAGCCCCACCAGCGCCAGGAGCCGTGCCCCGCGCCAGAGCGCGACGGTGAGGGCGATGTAGACGGCGGCCGCGAAGGCCGACAGCGAGTACGCCAGCGGCGCCTGGTCGAACTTGGAGACGATCTGCACCGCCGCGCGAGCCCCGGCGGCCAGCGAGAACAGCCCGTAGACCGCGATCAGGGCACGTCCGGGCCCGGTGCTGATGGAGGCGGTCACGCGCCGCCCGCCCAGATCTGCAGCATCCGCCCCGTCATCACCGCGATCGCGAACCCCGCCACGACCAGGATCGCCGATCCCCACCTGCTCCGCTCCGCCAGCGCCAGGAACACGCCTGCGGGCGGGATCACCACCTGGCCTCCGACGTAGCCGAAGAGCGTGACCTTCTCGGCGGGCCCCTGCCCCCCGGCCACCGCCGCGATCACGAAGCCCGCCTGCACCAGCACAGCTACCTCGAGCACGGCGAACCCGACCAGCAGCACCATGCCCATCGGCCGGTTGCGGATGGCGACGATCAGGCTCGCCAGCATGAGCAGCAGCGAGACGACGATGACGATCGTGGAGATGACGGTGTTCATCGGGGCTAAGGCTATCCCCAGGGTGTCCCGGTCCCCATTTCGCGGCGGCCGGAAGCGAGGGCGGCGCTACCGCTGCGGGATGGCGCGTTCGATGCCGTCGAGGACCCAGTTGAGGCCGCGTTCGAAGTTGTCGTCCGCCCCGCGTACCCCCTGCTCGATCATCGGCGCGAGCCGCGGGAACTCGCCGCTCTCGACCAGCTCCTTGATGTACGGCTCCGCCACGGCCGTCCGCTCCGCCTCGTTGATCCCCTCCGACCGGGGCGCCCCGCGCTCCTGCGCCTCCCGCACCACGAACCCGGTCATGTAGTCGTTGAACACCGCCAGGAACCGCCACCGGGTCAGCCGGTCGAGCCCCAGCCCGTCGAAGGCGGCCAGCTTCTGCTCCACGTGCCGCAGCGCGTTGGGCCCCACGGCCACCCGCTGCGAGATCAGCTCCACCCGCCACGGATGCCGCAGCACCAGCTCGCGTTCCCGCCGCGCCATCAGCAGCAGCGCCTCGCGCCAGGAGGACGGCAGCGGCTCCTCGACGAGCACCTCGGCGCTGACCTCGTCGAGCATCAGCGCGAGCAGATCCTCCTTGCGCTCGATGTACGAGTACAGCGTCATCGCCCGCGCCTCCAGCTCAGCGGCCACCCGCCGGATCGAGACCGCGGCCAGCCCTTCGGCGTCGGCGACGGCAATGGCGGCGGCCACGATCGCCTCCCGGGTCAGGGCCGGGCGGCGGGGCGGCGTGGGACGGGACCAGATCGAGCTCACGCCCAGATCCTAGACACTGTACGAAAGCGCTACGGTGTACGACATGCGATACAGCGTACGAAGTTCACTCCGGACAACGGGCCTGGTCGTCCTCCTGGGCGTCGTCATGACGATGCTCGACACCACGATCGTCAACGTCGCGCTCGGCACCCTGGCCCGCGACTTCCACACCACGCTCGCCACCATGCAGTGGGCGGTCACCGGCTACCTGCTGGCCCTGTCGATGACGGTCCCGGTCACCGGCTGGGCCGTGGGCAGGTTCGGCGCCAGGAACGTCTGGCTGGTCTCGCTCGCGCTGTTCGTCGCGGGTTCCGCGCTCACCGCCGCCGCCTGGTCGGTCGGGAGCCTGGTCGCCTTCCGCGCGGTACAGGGGCTGGGCGGGGGCCTGCTCCTGCCGGTCGGCCAGATGATGCTGGCCAGGGCGGCCGGCCAGGAGCGGATGGGCCGCGCGATGGCCATGATCTCGCTCCCGGCGATGCTGGTGCCGGTGCTCGGGCCGCCGCTGGGCGGGGTGATCGTGGAGGGTCTCGGCTGGCGGTGGCTGTTCCTGATCAACGTGCCGTTCTGCGCCGTGGCTCTGCTGGCGGCGTTCCTGCTGCTCCCCCGCGAGCCGGGCGCGAACCCGCAGGGGCTCGACGTGCTGGGTCTCGCGATGCTCTCGCCCGGCCTGGCCGCGCTGGTCTACGGACTGTCCGAGATCGGCGACGGTGCCTCCCCGCTGCACCCCGCGCTGTGGATCGGCGTGGCGCTGGTCGCCGCGTTCGCCGTGCGGGCGCTGCGGACGACGGGCACGCTGCTGGATCTGCGGTTGTTCGGGAACAGGCAGTTCGCCGCCGCGGTGGGCGCGCTCGTGTGCTATTCAGCCGCCATGTTCGGCTTCACGGTGCTCGTGCCCCTCTACAGCCAGCTCGCGCAGGGCGGGAGCGCGCTGGAGGCGGGCCTGCTGCTGGCCCCGATGGGGATCGGCGCGGCGATCACGATGCCGGTCGCGGGCAGGCTGACCGACAGCAAGGGGCCGCGCGGCGTCGGCGCGGCGGGCGTGGTCGTGGCGGTGGCGGGCATCGCGGGATTCGCGGCGTTCGGGGGTCTCATGCCGATGTTCGTCCTGGGGCTCGGGCACGGGCTGGTGTCGACGTCGGTGATGGCGGCCGCGTTCAAGACGCTGGAGCCGGTCGCCATCCCGGCCGCGACCACGCTGAGCACGATCGCGGTGCGGCTCGCCTCCCCGTTCGGGGTGGCGGTGCTGGCCGTGCTGTTGCAGGTGTTCACCAGGACGGGCGTGGAGCGGCCCTTCACGTACGCGTTCGGCGTCGCGATCGCGCTGGCGGCCGTCTCGCTGGTGCCGATCGCGCTCATAGGATCGAAGGCATGGAGAGGATCCTCGTCAGCGCCTGCCTGATGGGCCGCCGGGTCCGCTACGACGGTCGCGCCAAGACCAGCTCGGACGCCCGGCTCGCCGCGTGGCGCGAGGAGGGGCGGCTGGTGCCGCACTGCCCGGAGGTGTCGGGCGGGCTGCCGATCCCGCGTCCCGCCGCCGAGATCGAGGGCGGCGCGAGCGGGGCGGCCGTCCTGTCCGGGGCCGCCCGCGTGCTGGCGAGCGACGGGTCCGACGTGACGGCCGAGTTCCTGGCGGGCGCGCGGTCGGCGCTGGCCGTGGCGCGCTCGTACGGCATCCGGCTGGCGGTGCTGAAGGAGGGCAGCCCGTCGTGCGGCGCGCTGTCGATCTACGACGGTACGTTCAGCGGCCGGCGTGGCCCCGGCCAGGGCGTCACGACGGCGCTGCTGGAGCAGCACGGCATCCGCGTGTTCACCGAGGACCAGGTCGACGAGGCCGCCGACTGTCTGCGGACCCTGGAGCCGTGACCCCGCTGTCCCCGCGCACTCTGGACGCGTAGAAGGAGCCCGCCAGCCCGGTGGCGAGCAGGACCGCGATCACGCTGTGATACCAGCTCAGCAGCGTGCTCGCCGGGCCCGCCCCGAGCGCGAGCGACAGGATCCCCATCAGCACCCCGCCGAGCGCGGCCGCGTGACCGTAGATGAGCCCGTCCCAGGCCCACGCGCGCTTGGCGAGCACGCCGTACGCCCCGGCGAACGTGGCCCCGGCGCACAACGTCTCCACGATCGCGGCCGGCACGATCACGGGCTCGCGTACCGGGCCGAACGCGATCCCGGCGTGCAGCAGCCCGAACGAGAGGAAGATCAGCGCGTACAGCAGCGACAGCCAGCCCAGGGCCCTGCGAAGTGCGTCCATGTGATCCACACTCGCACCCGGGGCGGGGCGGCGAATCGTCCCCAGGGAGGCGGTGCGGATACCACGCCCGCCGTAGCCCGGCGGCCGCCGCTCGTCAGTACTCCCAGGTGTCGGTGCGCTGCTCGTGACTGATGCAGAACACCCCCGTGCCGTGCTCGCCCTTGACCAGGTCCACCCTGATCCAGCCGGTGGCGCGGGCGACCTTGGCGGTGTAGCCGCTGACCGGGGTGGCCGACACCAGGCGGCAGCCCTCCGGGCCGAGCGTGAACGCCACCTCGCCGCCCTTCACCTTCACCACCTTCAGCGGCTTTCTCGGCGCGGGACTCTTCACCGGGCTCTTCACGGGGCTCTCGACCGGGCTCTGCACCGGGCTTTCGACCGGGCTCTTGACCGGCTTTCTCGGCGCACGACTCGGGCCGGGGGTGGCGGTCGGGGTGGCGCTGGGGCTGGTGAGGGTCAGCGGGGCTTCCTCGGCCGCGATCGTCTGGGCGACGAACGGCTCCACGTCCACGTCGTCCACGAACTCGTCCCGCAGCACACCCCGTACGCCGAACCACGAGACCGACACGGCCACCGCGGTCGCCCCGCACCAGATCGCCGCGTATCGAAGGGCTCGACGCATGAGACGAATTATGTACGGTTTCGTCGGTACGGTTGGGCGCATGGCGACGGTTCTCGTAGTGGAAGACGATGAATTCGTCAGATCAGCGATCATCCACGAGCTCGGCCGGCGCGGGCATGCCGTCCGCAGCGCCGGGTGCGCGCTCGACGCGCTCAGGGAGATCTCGCAGCGCCCGCCGGACGCCGTCGTCCTCGACCTCGGCCTGCCCGACCTGGACGGGTCCGAGGCGCTGCGCATGGTCCGCGGCGTCTCCGACGTGCCGGTCATCGTGGCCACGGCCCGCGACGAGGAGGCCGAGATCGTCCGGCTGTTACGGGCAGGCGCGGACGACTACCTGGTCAAACCGTTCTCCGGTGACCATCTCAGCGCCCGGCTGGACGCCGTGCTGCGCAGGGCCAGGTCCGCGCCCGCGCCCCAGCTGTTCCGCGTGGGCGGCCTGGAGGTGGACGTGGGCCGGCGCGAGGCCGCGCTCGACGGCGGTCCGCTCTCGCTGACCAGGCGCGAGTTCGACCTGCTCGCCTACCTCGCCGCCCGGGCCGACCGCGTCGTCACCCGCCAGGAGCTGCTGGCCGAGGTCTGGCGGCAGTCGTACGGCGACGACCAGACGATCGACGTGCATCTGTCGTGGTTGCGGCGCAAGCTCGGCGAGAGCGCCTCCCAGCCGCGCTACCTGCACACCGTCCGGGGCGTCGGCGTGATGTTGTCGGCACCCCGATGAGAGCGCCCGGTGAGAGCGCCCCGATGAGAGCATGCCGATGAGGCGCACCCTGGCGGTGCTGATGGTCGCGGTCACCTCGATGGTCGCGCTGGCCTTCCTCGTGCCGCTGGCGCTGATCGTCAAGGAGACCGCGCAGACCAGGGCGCTGGCGGGCGCCGAGCGGCAGGCGTCCGCGCTGGTCCCGGTGCTGGCGCTGACGACCAGAAGCGACGACCTCGGGCACGCCATGGCCCGCACCGAGGCAGGGCGGCGCGGCCTGCTGGCCGTCCACGTCAAGGGCGGCGCGACGCAGGGCACCTCCCGCGCGCCCGCCGCCGAGGTGGCCAGGGCCGCCCGCGAGACCAGGGCGAGCACCGTCGAACTGGACGGCGGATACGTGCTGCTGCGCCCGGTCGCGCTGGACGAGGACCGGGGCGCGGTGATCGAGGTGTTCGTCCCGGCCGCCGACCTCAACCGGGGCGTCGTCACGTCATGGGCGGTGCTGACCGGGGTGGCCGTGGCGCTGGTGCTCGGCTCGGTGCTGGTCGGCGACCGGCTCGGGGCGCGGGTCGTACGCTCGGCGCGGCGGCTCGGCACCGCCGCGACCGCGCTGGGAGCCGGTGACCTGAGCGAACGCGTCTACCCCGACGGGCCGCCCGAGCTCAAGGCGGCGGCGACCGCGTTCAACGCCATGGCGAACCGCGTCACCCAGCTCGTGGCCGCCGAGCGGGAGCTGGCCGCCGACCTCTCCCATCGGCTCCGCACCCCGCTCACCGCGCTCAAGCTCAGCCTGGACCAACTCGGCCCGCAGGCGGAGCCCGGCAGGCAGGCGCTGGCCAGGCTGGAAGGCGAGGTGGACACGATCATCGCGGCGGCCCGGCGGCCGTCGCGGGCGGCCAGGTCGTGCGACGCGGCCGAGGTGCTGCGCGAGCGGCTGACGTTCTGGTCGGCGCTGGCGGAGGACCAGCGGCGCCCGTGGGAGCTGGTCGGGGCCACGCTTCCGGTACGGGTGCCCGTACCGGCCGGTGAGCTGACGGCGGTGGTGGACGCGCTGCTCGGGAACGTGTTCAGGCACACGGCGGAGGGCACGGCGTTCGGCGTCACCCTGCACGAGGGCCAGGACACCGTCGGCATCCTGATCGCCGACGCGGGGCCCGGCATCGCGGACCCGGACTCGGCGATGGAGCGGGGCAGCAGCGGCAGCGGGTCCACCGGGCTCGGGCTGGACATCGCGCGCAGGCTCGCCGAGTCGACGGGGGGCCGGCTGCGGCTGGACCGGTCGTCGATGGGCGGGGCCCAGGTGCAGGTGTGGCTGCGTACTGAAATAGCAGCTAAGTCAGCCTTAAAGGACACTTAAGCCCGAAGTTTCGCTCTTTCTGGTGCATCAAGGTGATCTACATGCAGATCACCCGCAAGGCGCTCGTCGCCACCACCCTGGCCGCCCCCACGCTGCTCGTGCTCGCCGTCGCCCCCGGCACGGCCTCCGCGCACGGCACCATGAGCAACCCGCCCAGCCGCACCATGGTCTGCTACAGCGAGGGCCCGGAGAACCCGAAGTCGGCCGCCTGCAAGCAGGCCGTGGCCATCGGCGGCACCCAGCCGCTTTACGACTGGAACGAGGTCAACATCGCCGACGCGGCGGGCCGGCACCGCCAGATCATCCCGGACGGGAAGCTGTGCAGCGCGGGGCGGGACAAATACCGCGGGTTCGACCAGGCGCGGGCAGACTGGCCCGCGACGACCCTGGCGAGCGGCGCGTCCCACACGTTCAGGTACCGGGCGACCGCGCCGCACAAGGGATCGTTCGAGCTCTACATCACCAAGGACGGCTACGACCCGGCGAGGCCGCTGAAGTGGTCGGACCTGGAGGCCAAGCCGTTCCAGACCGTCCAGAACCCGGTGGTGACGGACGGCTTCTACACGATGAACGCCAAGCTGCCCGCCCGGCAGGGACGGCACCTGATCTACGCGATCTGGCAGCGCAGCGACAGCCCCGAGGCGTTCTACTCCTGCT
The DNA here is from genome assembly GCF_040675285.1 of Nonomuraea sp. NPDC049625. Taxonomy (NCBI): domain Bacteria; kingdom Bacillati; phylum Actinomycetota; class Actinomycetes; order Streptosporangiales; family Streptosporangiaceae; genus Nonomuraea; species Nonomuraea sp. NPDC049625. Next base: position 1,022,562 of record NZ_JBFAOQ010000003.1, read on the forward strand.
CGGACGTGGTCTTCGGGCAGGCCAACCCCGCCCCGGCCCCCACGCCCACCGGCACCCCCACCGCGACCCCCAAGCCCACCCCCACGGCCACGGCCGCCCCCACGGGCGCCCCCACGCAGCCGTCCGGGGACGTGCCGGCCGTCAACGCGGGCGTCGGCGTCGCCCCCGCCGCGGCCAAGGTCGGCCGGCAGGTGAGGGTGACGGCGGTCTGCGGCGGATCGACGGTGCGTGACGTGACCTCGAACGCCTTCGCCACCGTCCGGAACCGCCCCACCGCGCCCACGGCCACCTGGTCGTCGGCCCTGAAGGCGGTCAAGGCGGGCCGGTTCGGGGTGACGGTGCGCTGCGAGAACGGCGGCGTGGCGCGTACCGCTCTCACCGTCGGCTGATCGGGAAAGCAACCCGACCGTTTTCCCGGAAACCTTCTCGCGTTCCCAGGAGTCGTACAGGTGGGGCGCGTTGGAACACGGGGGATGTGGCGTTCCCCGTGCCGCGCGTTAGGGGGCCCGATTTCACATCGAAACGGGGAAGGGACTCGGCAATGCCTGTCGACCTGAACAACGCACAACCTCTGGCCTGGGACTCGGCCACGCTCGACGCGGATACCAAGGCGATGCTCGACAATCTCCAGCCGAACATCCTGCGCGCCCACGTGCGCGAGCACCTGTCCGTGCTGTTCGTCCGGTTCAACGACGCGGCGGAAGGAAAGGCGTTCCTCCGGCACGTCGCGACCACCAAGATGAAGTCGGCCCGCCGGCACCTGCAGGAGGTGCACGACTTCAACGCGAAAGGCAGCCGCGGCACGCCGTACGTCGGCATCGGCATCAGCAAGGCCGGCTACCGCGACCTCGGCCACTCGGTCGAGGACGTGCGCAAGTTCGAGGACCGGGTGTTCCGCGACGGCATGAAGCGCCGCGTCGCCGAGGTCGCCGACCCGCCCGTGGAGACGTGGGAGCGCACGTACCAGCGGGAGATCCACGCCGTCATCCTGATCGGCGACGCTGAGCCCGAGCCGGTGGCGGCGCTGCGCGAGGAGATCCTCGGCGAGCTGCCGGAGAGCGCGCGGCTGCTCGGCGAGGAGACCGGGCAGGGCATGCGCAACCCCGCCGGCGACGGCATCGAGCACTTCGGGTACGTGGACGGCCGCAGCCAGCCGCTGTTCGTGAAGGACGAGGTGGACAAGGAGCCGAAGAAGCACTGGAACCCGGCGTTCCCGCTGAGCAACGTGCTCGTGCCCGACCCCTTCGCGCCGAACCCCGTCCGCCACCACGGCAGCTACCTGGTGTTCCGGAAGCTGGAGCAGAACGTACGGGCGTTCAAGACGATCGAGCAGGAGCTGGCCGACGGCCTGGGCCTGGTCGGCGCCGACCGCGACCGGGCGGGCGCCATGATCGTCGGCCGGTTCAGGGACGGCACGCCCCTGACCAGCAAGCCCAAGGCGGGCGGCGGGCCGGTGACCAACGACTTCACCTTCGACGGCGACGACGGCAGCAAGTGCCCGTTCAGCGGGCACATCAGGAAGACGAACCCGCGCTCGTTCGGGCGTGAGGTGCTCATGGCGCGGCGCGGCCAGACGTACGGGGAACGGACCGACGAGCCGTGGGACGACTCGCCGCCGGAGACCCGGCCGAGCGGCGAGGTCGGGCTGCTGTTCATGGCCTTCAACGGCAGCCTGCTGAGCCAGTTCGAGTTCACGCAGCAGTCGTGGGCCGACAACCCCGACTTCGAGAACCCGGCCACCGGGCACGACCCGGTGATCGGGCAGGGCGATCGGGACATCAAGGTCGCGTTCCCGAAGGTCTGGGGCAAGCCGGAGCTGTCGGCGCCGCAGGCCCAGGTGGCCCAGACGGTCACGATGAAGGGCGGCGAGTACTTCTTCGCGCCGTCGCTGGCGTACCTGCGGAACCTGTGACCGGGAGAGGCCGGGCCCGTCCGCGGCCCGGCCTCCTCCGGCGCGATACGAAGAAGTATGTACGCCCGGTTCACCCCGCCGGAGGAGGAACCGGCGCTCGCGAACCAGCACGATCGAGAGCATGACCATCGGACTGCTGCTCGCCCTCGCCGCCCTGGCCCTCGTCGACAGCACCAGCTTCGGCACCCTCGGCATTCCCGTCTACCTGCTGCTGGCCTCGAAACGGTCGCGCGGGTTGCTGATCTATCTGGCCACCATCACGGTCTTCTACTTCCTGGTGGGGGTCGCGCTCATGCTGGGGCTGTCCACGGTGATGGACCGCTTCGGCGACGTGCTGCGCAGCGGTCCCGCGTACTGGGTGCAGCTCGTGCTGGGCGTGGGGCTGTTCGCGCTGAGCTTCAGGCTCGACCCCAAGCGGCGCGCGAAGCTGGGCAAGCCCGAGCGCCGCTTCGAGCCCCGGGTGGGCGGTCCGCGCGTGATGGTGCTGCTGGGGCTGACCGCCGGGGCGCTGGAGGTGGCGACGATGGTGCCCTACCTCGCCGCGATCGGCATCATGACCACGGCGGGGCTGACCGTCGGGCAGTGGGTGCCTGTGCTGGGCGCGTACGTGCTCGTCATGATCCTGCCGCCGCTGGCGCTCATGGGGCTGCGCGCCATGGCGGGAGCCTGGCTGGAGCCGAAGCTGGAGTGGCTGCGGGCCTGGATGAGCAAGCACGCGGCGTCGGCCCTGAGCTGGGGCGTTGCCATCGTCGGTTTCTTGCTTGCCCGGGATGCGGCGTTTTATCTGTTCTTCCGGACACCGTAGGATCGGATGCCTCCGCTGGATCTTCGGGGGGAGATCTGTGATGTTGCGGGCGTTCCTGCGGACCGAGGCAGGCAGCACGACCGTGCTGCTGGTGGCCACGGTGCTTGCCCTGCTCTGGGCGAATTCGCCATGGGGTGACACCTACGAGGCGTTCTGGCACACCCCCATGGGCATCTCCTTCGGGGACGCCGACTTCTCGCTGGATCTGCGGCACTGGGTCAACGACGGGCTGATGTCCGTCTTCTTCTTCCTCATCGGCCTCGAGGTCTCGTACGAGGTGCGGCTCGGGCAGCTCAGGGACCGGCGGCTCATCGCCGTGCCCGCCGTCGCGGCCCTGGGCGGGATGCTGGTGCCGGCCGGCGTCTACCTCCTGCTCAACTTCGGCGGGCCGGGCGCGGGCGGGTGGGGCGTGCCCATCGCCACCGACACGGCGTTCGTGCTGGGCGTGCTCGCCGTCGTGGGGGCCCGGTGCCCGGATCCGCTGCGGGCGTTCCTGCTGACGCTGGCCATCGTGGACGACGTGCTGGCGATCATGATCATCGCGATCTTCTACACCGCCAGCCTCTCCATCCCCGCGCTCATCACCGCCGTCCTGCTCCTCGCGGCCATCGTGACCCTGCGGTGGCTGAGGATCTGGCGGGCGCCGGCCTACGTCGTGCTGGGGTTCGCGCTCTGGGTGGCCACCCTCGAGAGCGGGATCCACCCGACGCTGGTCGGCATCGCGCTGGGCCTGCTGGTCTTCGTCTACGCGCCCACGGACCAGAAACTGCTGCTGGCCGGCGAGGCCGTGCAGGAGTTCACCAGCGAGCCGAGCGCGCGGGCCGCCAGGGAGGCCACGCGGCGGGTCCAGCGGGCCGTCTCCGTCAACGAGCGGCTGCAACTGCGCCTGCACCCGTGGAGCAGCTACGTGATCGTGCCGATCTTCGCCCTGGCCAACGCCGGGGTGCGGCTCGACGGCGAGACCCTGCGGGCCGCCCTCACCTCGCCCGTCGCCATCGGGGTGGCGCTGGGGCTGGTGGTCGGGAAGTTCGTCGGGATCTCCCTCGGCACGTGGCTCCCGCTGCGGTTCGGCTGGGGGATCCTGCCCGGCAACCTGGTGTGGGGGCAGCTGCTGGGCGGGGCGGCCGTGTCCGGGATCGGGTTCACGGTGGCGCTGTTCATCGTGGACCTGGCCTTCGACGGGTCACCCATCCACGCCCAGGCGAAGATCGGCATCCTGGCCGGGTCTCTGCTGTCCGCCCTGCTGGGGTGGGTGATCTTCCGGTTGGCGTGGGATCGGGGCGGGGTGTGCGCGCCGCCCGAGGCCGAGCCGCCCGAGGAGCTGCCCGACCGGCTCACGGTGCCGGTCGGGCCGGCGGACCACGTGCGCGGGCCCGAGGACGCCAAGATCACGATCGTCGAGTACGGGGACTTCGAGTGCCCGTACTGCGGGCGGCTGCACCCGGTCCTGGAGGAGATCCTCCAGAAAAATCCTGATGTACGGATGGCTTTCCGGCATTACCCGATCCGCACGCTGCACCCCCGGGCCGCGTCGGCCGCGATCGTCTCCGAGGCCGCGGCCGACCACGGAAGGTTCTGGGAGATGCACGACATCCTCTACGACAACCAGCGCTTCCTCACCGACGCCGACCTTGAGCACTATGCCGCCGAGCTGGGCATCGACCCCTGGTCCGACGTGCCGGGCCACGCCGCGCGGATCGCCCTGCACGAGGAGTCCGGCCGCGACGGCGGCGTGCGCGGCACCCCCACGCTCTTCCTGAACGGCGTGCGCTACCAGGGCCGCCTGGACGAGGGGTCGATCAGCAGAGCATTGGACGATCTGCGCGAATCCCCGTAGCGTCGTCGCGTCCGGCTTGGCCTCGAACGGAGTTCCCTGTGATATCAACGATCGCCGGTATCCTCACCTTTGCCGTGATGGGCATCCTGTTGCTCCTCGGCGTCGTCATGACCGCGATGGCCCGGCGCGAGCACGGCTCGGCCGCGATGATCGGCATGGCGGGCTGCATCCTGCTTCTGCTGGGACTGCTGTTCAACATCTTCCGTTCTTACGTGCTGTTCCCGCAGATGAGCTCATCGATGGGCATCGAGACCACCCTGACCGTCACCAACCTGGTCTCCCTGCTCTTCGACGCGGGCGGCACCGCCCTGCTGATCTGGGCCGTGGTGGCCCGGCGCAAGCCGAGCCAGCCCGCCCAGCCGCCCCAGGGCCCCGGCTGGCCACAGCAACCCCCCTATCAGCAGCAGCCGTACCAGCAGCAGCCCGGCTGGCAGAACCCGCCGCAGCCGCCCTACGGCCAGGGTCAGGGCCAGAGCTGACGAACCCGCGGGACGGGTCCCCCGGCGAAGTGTGACAATGGGAGGGCACGCCCCCACTCTCCGCAGCGGCTCCTGAGGAGATCATGACTCGAGAGCAACCTGACCCGCAGGGCCAGGACCCCCACCAGACGATCAGGCACCGCCCACCCTTCCCGACCCAGCCCACCCGGCAGGGACCTCCCGGACAGGTCCCGCCGCCGCGGCACGGACACCCGCCCCCACAGGGCCCTCCGACCGTGCGCGTGCCGCCACCCCCGGCTCCGCCGACCGTGCGCGTGCCCCGGCCCGGGCGTCCGCAGGATCCACCCTCCACACAGCGGCTTCCCTACACGCCGGACATGCTGCCCGACGTGTCCCACTACGAGACCAAACCGCCTCGATCGGCCTGGTGGTGGGCGATCGTGGCCGGGTCGCTGGTGCTGCTGATCGCGGCCGTCGCGGTGGCGGCGGTCCTGTGGGCCCGCTCCGGCGCCTAGGCCCGGCTGAAGTCCATCGTCCAGTTCGTCTCCCAGGTCAGGCCGTCGTCCGCCGAGTACGCCTGCTCCCAGCGGGCCGCGGCCGGGCCGAGCACCGTCCAGATGAACCGGCACCGCACCTGCCTGCCCTCATACGTCTCCTCCCCGTAGAACTCGCCCCGGTCCCCCTCGAACTCGCCCACCATGGGCGAGCTGTCGAGCGTGCCCCTCGTGCTGCCGGCCCAGTAGATGGCCCACTGCCGTGTCTCGGGGTTGTACACGCGCACCGTCAGCCCGCTGGACCCCTTGGTCGGGAACGTGATCTCGTCGAAGCTGGCCGCCCCGTCGAAGTGCCGGCTGGCGACCGAACGGCCGGGGAACTCGTCCCATTCGTCGCTGCCGGCGAGCGCCTTCACGAGCCGGCGGTTGTCGACGTTCCAGTGGCCGGCGAGAAAGTCGAAATCGTTCATGCGGGCGACGCTAGGCCGTGGTCACTGACAGGTAGTGTCAGTGAATGTGCGTGCCTCCCGCCTGGTCTCGATCCTCCTGCTCCTGCAGACGCGCGGCCGGATGACCGCGCAGGATCTGGCCGAGCGGCTGGAGGTCTCGGTACGCACCATCTACCGCGACGTCGAGTCCCTCCACTCCGCCGGCATCCCTCTGTACGGCGACGCGGGCCCGAAGGGCGGCTACCAGCTGCTCGACGGCTACCGCACCCGGCTCACCGGGCTGACGGCCGACGAGGCCGAGTCGCTGTTCCTGGCCGGCTTGCCGGGTCCGGCGGCGGAGCTGGGGCTGGGCGCGGTGGTCACGGCCGCGCAGCTCAAGCTCATGGCGGCGCTGCCCGTGGAGCTGCGCGACCGCGCCGGGCGCATCCAGGAGCGCTTCCATCTCGACGCGCCCACCTGGTACCGCGACCAGGATCCGGTGACCTACCTGCCCGCCGTGGCCGACGCCGTCTGGAACGAGCGCCGCATCCAGGTCAGATACCGCCGGTGGAAGGCGCCCCAGGAGGTGGAGCGGCGGCTGGATCCGTACGGGCTGGTCGTCAAGGCCGGGCGGTGGTATCTCGTCGCGCGGGCGGGCGAGGACGTGCGCACCTACCGCGTCTCGCAGATCCTCGACCTGCACCCGCTCCCCGAGGGCTTCACCAGGCCGGACGGCTTCGACCTGGCGGCCTACTGGCAGGGGTACCTGGCCGAGTTCGAGGCCCGGCTGCGGCGGGGCGAGGCGGTGCTCCGGCTGTCGCCGCGCGGCGTCGCACGCGTGCCCGACCTCATGACCCCCGGCGTGGTGGCGGCGGCCAGGGAGAGCGCGCAGCCGCCCGACGAGGAGGGCTGGACGCGGGTCACGGTGCCGATCGAGTCGATCGAGCACGCGCTCGCCGAGTTCCTGCGGCTGGGCACGGACGCCGAGGTGCTCGCCCCCGCCGAGCTGCGCGACCGCATGGCCACCACCGCCGCCGAACTCGCCGCCCGCTACCGCCCCGCCTGAGCCGCCTGAGCCGCCACGCCTATCTCCCCGCCTGAGCCGCCGATTCCACCTGCCAGCAGTGCGTCCAGTGGCCGTCCCCCAGCGCGGTACGCGCGGGCGCCTCCTCCGAGCACACCGGCAGCGCCACCGGGCAGCGCGGATGGAACCGGCACCCGCCCGGCGGATCGATCAGGCTCGGCGGCTCGCCGTGCCGCGTGACCTCCGGCGCCGTCACCCGGTCGGGATCCGGCGCCGACTCCAGCAGCAGCCGCGTGTACGGGTGCCGCGCCGACTGCGTGAGCTCCTCGCTCGGCCCGCTCTCGATCAGCCGCCCCGCGTACATGACCGTGATGTCCTCGGCGAAGTAGCGGGCGCCGGCGATGTCGTGCGTGATGTACAGGAGCGCCAGCCCGCTCTCCCTCGCCAGCCCCTCCAGCAGCCGCAGCACCCCGAGCCTGATCGACACGTCCAGCATCGAGACGGGCTCGTCGGCGATCAGCGCGACCGGCCGCACCGCCAGCGCCCGCGCGATGGCCACCCGCTGCCGCTGCCCGCCGGACAGCTCGTGCGGCAGCTTGTCCATGAACTGCTCGACCGGCGTGAGGCTGACGCGTTCGAGCAGCTCGGCGACCTGTGCGCGTTCCTCCGCGTCCGAGCGGACATGTCCGTGGATGCGCAGCGGCCTGGCCAGGTGGTAACGCACCCGGTGGAAGGGGTTCAGGGAGGCGAACGGGTCCTGGAAGATGAGCTGCACCTGCCGCCGGAAGTCCCTGAACGCCGCCCCGCGGTGGGCGCGTACCGGCTCGCCGCGCAGCAGCACCTCGCCCGACGTGGCCGGATAGACCTGCGCCAGCAGCCGCGCCACCGTGCTCTTGCCGCAGCCGCTCTCCCCCACCAGCGCCGACACCGTCCCGGCCCGCAGCGCGATCGACACGTCCTCGACGGCCCGCACCGGCGGCCGCCTGCCGAAGCGGCCTCGGGGACCGCGAGCCGCGGTGAAGTGCTTGGTGAGGTTCCGTCCCTCCAGGACGATCATGACGCGTCCTCCAGACCGCGGCCGCCGTTCAGCAGGCACGCGACGTCGCCTTCGAGCTCGGGCAGGACCGAGGAGCACGCCGCCACCGCCACCCCGCACCGCGGGTGGAACGCGCATCCCGGTGGCGGCGACCTCAGGTCGGGCGGGCTACCGGGGATGCCCAGCAGCTGTTCGCGCGGCCCGTGCAGGCGCGGGAACGAGCGGAGCAGCCCCAGCGTGTACGGGTGCCGCGGCGACTTGTGGATGGCCTTGGCGGACCCGGTCTCCACGACCCGGCCCGCGTACATGATGGCAATCCGGTCGGAGATCTCCATGAGCAGCGACAGATCGTGCGTGATGAACACGACCGCGAAGCCGTACTCCTGCCTGAGCTCCCTGATCTCGTGGAGGATGTCGCGCTGGACCACCACGTCGAGCGCGGTCGTCGGCTCGTCCATGATGATGATCTCGGGGTTGAGCGCGAGCGCGATGGCGATGGCGGCGCGCTGCCGCATGCCGCCGGACAGCTCGTGCGGGTAGGAGCGCCGCCTGTCGGCGCTGATGCCGACGCGCCGCAGCAGCTCGACCGCCCGCTCCGTACGGTCGCCGCGCGACATCCCCGGAACGTGGACGCGCAGGACGTCGTCGATCTGGGCGCCGACGGTGCTGACCGGATTGAGGGCGTTCATGGCGCTCTGGAAGACGACGGCCAGCTCCTTCCAGCGGAAGGCCCTGAGCTCGCTCTTCCCGAGCCCGAGCACGTCCACGGACGAGCCGTCCTGGCGACGGTAGACGACCGAGCCCGAGGTGATCGCGGCGGGCGGCCGCAGCAGCCGGGCGACGGCGTTGGCCAGCGTGGACTTGCCGCTGCCGCTCTCCCCCGCGAGGCCCAGCACCTCGCCGCGGCGCAGGTCGAGGGAGACGTCGGCGACGGCGTGCACGGTGCCGCTGCCGGACAGGTAGTCGACGCTCAGGTCGCGGATCTCCAGGACGTTCATGTGCGGGCCTTCACCTTGACCGTTCGCAACCGGGGGTTGGCGATCTCGTCGATGCCGAAGTTCACCAGCGCGAGCCCGGTGCCGATGAGCGCGATGCACAGGCCGGGCGGGATGAACCACCACCAGGCCCCGATGAGCAGCGCCTGGCCGTTCTGCGCGAAATAGAGCATGCTGCCCCAGCTCACGGTGGACAGGTCGGCCAGGCCGAGGAACGACAGCCCGGCCTCGGCCAGGATCGCCGCGACCACGGTGGCCAGGAAGCTGGTGGCGATGACGGGCAGCAGCACGGGCAGGATCTCGAAGAAGATGATCCGCAATCCCCCCTCACCGCTCGCGCGCGCGGCCTGGACGAAGTCGCGCCGCCGTACGGACAGGGTCTGCGCCCGCAGCACCCGCGCGCCCCAGGCCCAGCCGGTGACCGCGATCACCACGGCCACGGAGGCGACCCCGCGCTGCGGCAGGTAGCCGGCCAGCACGATGATCAGCGGCAGGGCGGGCAGCACCAGGAAGATGTTGGTGAGCACTGACAGCACCTCGTCCACCGCGCCGCCGAAATAGCCGCCGACCAGGCCGACCGCGACCGCGATCACGTTGGCGATGACCGCCGACAGCAGGCCGACGCCCATCGAGACGCGGGCGCCGTAAACGATCTGGGTGAGGATGTCCTGCCCGGTCTGCGTGGTGCCGAGCCAGTGCGCGGCCGACGGGCCCTGAAGCCCGTCGTCGCCGGTCGCGGCCGGGTCGGCGCCGATGAGCAGCGGCCCGAGCACGGCCATCAGCGTGAAGAAGACGAGGATGCCGATGCCGATCTTGATCTTCATTCGGACTCCTGCCTGGTACGCGGGTCGAGCACCACGTACGCCAGGTCGGCCAGGAAGTTGGCGACGAGCACGGCCAGCGAGATGACGAGGAAGATGCCCTGCATGAGCGGGAAGTCCTCGTTCTCCACCCCTTTGAGGAGCATCGACCCGATCCCGGGATAGGAGAAGACGATCTCGGTCAGCACCGAGCCGCCCACCACGAAGCCGAGCGACAGGGCGAAGCTGGTGATGTTCGGCAGGATCGCGTTGCGGGCGGCGTACGCCCACATGACCCTCCTGGAGGTCAGCCCCTTGGCCTCGGCCATCACCACGTAGTCCTCGCCGAGCGTGGTCACCATGACGTTGCGCATGCCGAGGATCCGGTCGGCCATCGACGCGACCACGATCGTCACCGCGGGCAGCGCCGCGTGGTAGACCACGCTGCCGGCGAACTCGCCGGTGAAGCCGGGCATCACGTCCAGCCCGTACGCCCTCGACACGGGGAACCACTGCAGCGTCACCCCGAAGACGAACACCAGCGCCAGCGCCACCCAGAAGTACGGCACCGCGTGCATGAACGTGGCCGCCGGCAGCACCCCGTCGAGCCAGGTGCCCCGCTTCCACGCCATCAGCACGCCCAGCGAGGTGCCCATCAGGTAGCTGATCAGGGTGGCGACCCCGACGAGCCCGACCGTCCACGGCAGACTGTCGGCGATGACCGTGGACACTTCGGCGGGAAAGAAGGTGATCGAGCGGCCCAGCTCCCCTTGTGCGAGATTGCCCAGGTAGTCCAGATACTGCTGCCACAGGTTCGCGTCGCTGATGCCGAACGCCCGCCGCATCGCGTCGATGGCGGCCGGGTCGACGTTGCCTTTCATCCGGGCCACCAGCAGCTCCACCGGGTCCCCCGGCATGAGCCGGGGGATCAGGAAGTTGAGCGTGACGGCGGCCCAGGCGGTCAGCAGGTACAAGCCGAGCCGCCGGGCCAGGAACCTCACTTGACGGCCGGCTTCAGGTGCAGCAGCACGACCGCGGCGTCGGGCGAGGTGTACGGCGACGGCATCGCGTACGGATCCTGCTCCGACGGCCAGCCGACGTACTTGGTGGTCCGGAACTGCGCCCACCCCGGGCTGTAGAACAGCGGCAGCTGGGGCAGCTTCTCCACCATGATCCGGCCCAGCCCCTGCGTGGCCTTCTGCTGCTCGGCCAGGTCGTCGGTGGCGGCGTACTCCTCGATCAGCCGGTCGGTCTCGGCGTCCTTCCACCGCTCGTAGTTGCCGCTCGCGGCCTCGCCGACGGGCTTGGCCAGGCCGCCGAAGAGCATGAAGCGCATCTGGAAGTACGGGGTCGGACCGGCCTCGGCGCCCCTGATCGACAGCTCGTAGTCGCCCTTGCCGACCTTCGACACCCAGTCCTGGAAGGCCACGCCCCTGGTCTCGACCGTGATGCCGACCTTGGCCAGGTCCTCCCTGATGAGCTGGGCGGCGTTCACCCAGTCGGTGAACGGCGACGGCACCAGCAGCGTGAACTTCAGGTCGGCCGGGTTCACGCCCTTGAGCAGTTCCTTGGCCTTGGCCACGTCCACCTGGAACGCGGCGTCCTTGTACTGCGGCGGCACGTACGCCTCGCCGCCCGGCATCGGCACGCCGGTCGGGTGCGCGACCTTGGTGTACCCGCGCTCGGCCACCCTGACGATCTTGTCCCGGTCGATGGCGAGGCTCATCGCCTGCCGTACCTCCGGCTTGGCCAGGACCGGGTTGGTCAGGTTCGGCAGCAGCGAGACCAGGCCCTCCGGCGGGAAGAAGAACTTGTTCTGCTCCGGCTTGCCCTGCACGAAGATCTTCTGGATGTCCGGCACGAACGCGCCCGCCCAGTCCACCTCACCCTGCTGGAGCGCCGTCTGCAGGGCATTGGCCGTGTACGCGGGGAAGCGCAGCACCGGCACCTCCGGCTTGCCCGGCTGCCAGTAGGACGGGTTCTTCTCCATCTCGTAGAGCTGCGCCGAGAACTTCGACAGCTTGTACGGCCCGGTGCCGACCGGCTTGGCGTTGGTGAACGTCGCCGGGTCCTGCTGCTTGTCCCACAGGTGCTTGGGCACGATGGGCGAGCCGCCGGCGATGTTGTAGAGCTTGGCGTACGAGGTGGTCTTGAAGTCGACGCGCACCTTGTCCGGAGCCAGCGCCCGCGCGTCCTTGATCTCCAGCGCGGACGTGTTGAGCTGCGCGTGGTCCTTCAGCATCTGGAAGGTGAAGGCCACGTCGTCGGCGGTGAAGGGCTGCCCGTCGGTCCACTTCACCCCCGGGCGGAGGGTGAACGTGAGCGACTTGCCCTTGTCCGACCATTCGTACTTCAGCGCCAGCCACGGGACGATCTCTCCCGGCTTGAGCTTGTTGAAGTACATGAGGGTCTCGTAGATCATCCCGCTCGTGCCGAAGTTCACGCCTTCGAGGTGGTACGGGTTGAAGTCCTCCTGGAACGTCCCCGCGTCCACGGCGTGGATCACCAGCGGGGGCGCGCTCGTGCTGTTCTTGCCGGTGGGGCCGCCGCTGCTCGAACAGCCTGCGAGGGCCAGGGCGAGGAGTACTGCCAGACAGCGTTTCATTGGGGGGTGGCCTTTCCGAAATACTTCGTCCGGAGGTCGCGCGAGCCCTTCGGTGCGGCGAAGGCCTGAGCGCGGCCGAATCCGGCTGGTGCGCCGCGCACGATCGTCAGTGCGCGGTAGTACTCGACGTACGGGAAGCCGTAGGTCTCGCCTCTGGCGTAGGCGTACCCGGTGATCGCCTGTGACCAGAGCTCGTACGCCTCCTCCGTCAGCTCGACGAACACGTCGGGGACGAATCCCTCGGCGTCCTCCCAGTTGTCGGCGTAGTAGAGCTCGCTCGCCCAGTAGGCCGGGTGCTCGCGTTCGAGCGTCTTGAGCCCGCCGTAGAAGCGGGCGTCCTCGACGATCCGGTGGGTACGAGCGTGATCTTTGTGGATGGACGCGCTCCAATGGGTCAGGATGACGTCCGGGCGCAGCTCCCTGATCAGGTCGCCGACGCGCAGCTTGACCTCTTCGTCCTCGGGCAGCAGGCCGTCCTCGTAGTCGAGGAAGCGCACGCCCGCGCCGATCCGCTCGGCGAAGGTCTCGGCTTCCTCGCGCTTCTGCCTGGCGTAGTCGGGGACGGGCATGCGGGGGTGGCCGCGTTCGCCGAGGGTGAGGTGGAGGAGTGTGGCCCGGTCGCCGCGCAGGACGTGCTGGGCGAGCACGGCGCCCGCCGTCAGATCCAGGTCACCCGCGTGAGCGCCGATGGCCAGAACGTGGGTCATGACTTCCTCATCACGTGGAAGCGCCGGGTGATCTGGTAGCCCGCCTTGGCGTAGAGGCGGCCGGCCGGGCTCGCCTCGCCGGTCCAGAGGAACCACGACGAGTGGAGGCCTTCGGCGCGCATCATGGTCATGGTGAGATGGAGGAGGATCTTGCCGAGGCCGGTGCCGCGCTGCTCGGGGTCGACGCCGAACGGGCCGAAGCGCTCGGGGATGCCGCGGTAGGCCGCGTACAGAGCGAATCCCATTATTTGATCTTTTTTCGCGATGACCATGCGCCGGGGGTCGCGGTGCAGGCGGATCGCCTCGCCCCAGTCGGGGTTGAAGGCGTCGGCCGCGAAGCGGATCAGCTCGGGCAGCTCGCCGTCGGTGGGGCTACGGAAGGCGTACCCCTCGCTCTCGCGCTCGGCGCGCAGCTCGCGTACCTCGTCGGGGGTCACGTAGCCGACGAGCGTCCGGTCCATGGCGACCGGCGAGTACAGGGTCCGGAAGCCGAGCCCGTTCAGGAGCCGGTAGCCGTCGGGGTAGAGCTCGGAGTCGGCCCCGGGGAGCACATAGTTCGGCGTATAAGACGAAAAATCGACCTTCGTCCGGCCGGCCCGCTCCAAGAACGCCAGCGCCTCGCCCACCAGCCGCCTCCCGAGCCCGCCGCCACGATGCTCGGGGACGACGAAGAAGAACGGGATCCACCCGGTGTCCGGCTCCAGGTCGGTGCCCGGGGCCAAGGGGGTCAGGCGGCGCACGCCGTACGCGCAGCCCACCACCCGGCCGTCGGAGACGGCCACGCGCAGGCCCTCGGGGTCGAAGTTGGGGTCGAGCAACACGCAGTCGCGGAACCAGGCGGAGGTGGCGGGATCGGCCGGCATGCTGCGGTTCCAGGCGTCCACCAGGGAGACCTCGTCACCGGACGCGAAGGCGCGGACTGTGACCATCGGGGTCCTTTCACCTTTGGCTCTCCGGTCCCAGCTTTCCCATGGTCAACGGGCAAGGTCAAGATGATTCGGGAATTTATTTTCTTCCTAGGCGCATGTTTAGAAAATTTCTTTTGCGCCATGCCCGCCCGAAACTTTCACGCCCCGCCAACCCGCCCTCATCCTTAGCCGCAGGTCACCTGGCTAACCTGACGGGTCACCACCAGCAACGATTGCGTCGGTGAAAGTTTCTCTTCACACTCGCAATGTTTCAGGCGAACGAGAGGAACCCGATGAACGTGAGAGCTCGGATCGTGGGTGCCTTGATCGCCGCCGTGACGCTCATCGTCGCGGGGCTGATCACCGCGCCACCGGCCTCGTCGGCACAGCTGACGGAGGTGACCGGCTTCGGCACTAACCCGACAAACCTGCGCATGCACCTGTACGTCCCGGACGGCGTCGGGACCCGACCACCTCTCCTGGTCGCCGTGCACTACTGCACGGGATCGGGTCCGGCCTTCTACTCCGGCACGGAGTTCGCCTCGCTGGCCGACCGGTACAAGTTCATCGTGATCTACCCGTCCGCGACCAGGAGCGGCTCCTGCTTCGACGTCTCCTCGCCGCAGGCGCTGCGGCACGACGGCGGCAGCGACCCGGTGGGCATCATCTCGATGGTCAGGTACGTGCAACAGCGCTACAGCACCGACCCCGACCGCACCTTCGTGACCGGGGCCTCGTCGGGCGCCATGATGACGAACGTGCTGCTGGGCGACTACCCCGACGTCTTCAAGGCCGGAGCCGCGTTCGCCGGGGTGCCGTTCGCCTGCTTCGCCACCACGGACGGGTCGATGTGGAACAGCGCCTGCGCCAACGGCCAGGTCTCCAAGACGCCGCAGCAGTGGGGCGACCTCGTACGCGGCGCGTACCCCGGCTACAGCGGCCCCCGCCCGCGCATGCAGGTGTGGCACGGCACCGCGGACACCACGCTGCAGTACCCGAACTTCCAGGAGGAGATCAAGCAGTGGACCAACGTCCACGGCCTGAGCCAGACGCCCAGCAGCACCGACCAACCGCGGTCCGGCTGGAACAGGACCAGGTACGGCGGCACCGGCACGACGCCCCCCGTCGAGGCGATCAGCCTTCAGGGCGTCGGCCACAACGTCCCGATGAGCGGGATGGCCGCCGCCGCGATCGCGTTCTTCGGCCTTGACCAGGGCGGCGGCGGGCCCACGCCGACCCCGACCCCGACCCCGACCCCGACCCCGACTCCGACCCCGACGCCCGGGACCGGGGCGTGCCGGGTCACGTACGCGATGAACTCCTGGAACACCGGCTTCACGGCCGAGGTCACGATCACCAACACAGGCACCAGCCAGCTCACCTCCTGGGCGCTGACCTTCACGCTTCCCGCGGGCCAGAGCGTCACCTCCGCGTGGAACGCCACGATCTCGCCCGCGAGCGGCCAGGTCACGGCCAGGAACGTCAGCTACAACGGCACGGTCGCCCCGGGTGCGTCCGCCTCGTTCGGCTTCCAGGCCACCCACACGGGGAACACGTCCAAGCCGCCGGCCTTCACCCTCAACGGCGCCACCTGCACCTGACCGCTCGATCCACCGGGCTCGGAACCCCCCTGAGCCCGGTGTGATCATCTGATGGATACTGGCCCTTCTCGGAGAATTTGGGAGCGCTCCCGAAAGTGCTCTCGCTCAACCGAAAGGGCACAACTTGTCCAAATTTCACACGCGGTTATCGGCGGTGTTATCGGGCTCGGCGCTCGTGCTCGCCGCCGGGCTCGCGCCGCTCCACCAGGCGGCAGCCGCGGTCACCGAGCCCGCTGAGACCCAGCCGGCCCGGGTCACCCTCACCCTCATCACCGGCGACGTCGTCGAGTACGCGCCGTCGCAGAGCGGCGTCCCCTCCATCGCCATCAGGCCGGCGCCCAGGCCCGACGGCGCGGACGTCACGTTCGCCACCCTGCCCGGCAAGGACGGCGGATATCTGGTCCTGCCCTCCGACGCGGCCCCCATGGTCGCCGCCGGGACGCTGGACGAGGAGCTGTTCGACGTCGAGACGCTGGCGCGGGACCGGCGCGTCGAGGCGATCCCGCTGCTCGTCACCTACCCGGGCGACCCCGCCCCCGCCGCGCTCGCCAGATCGGCCCGGTCCCTGGCGGCCGGCGAGAACGTACGGGTGCTAGACAGCGTCAACGGCGCCGCGCTCACGGTACGCGCCGACCGGGCCGACGACTTCTGGGCCGGGCTCAACACCGGCGCCAGACTGACCGGCGGCGCGATCTCCAAGATCTGGCTGGACCGCAAGACGCGGGCCTCGCTCGACAAGAGCGTGCCCCTCATCGGCGCGCCGGCCGGGTGGGAGCGCGGGTTCGACGGCAGGGGGGTCAAGGTCGCCGTCCTCGACACCGGGATCGACGCCGCCCACCCGGACTTCGCCGGACGCATTCTCGCCAGCGAGAACTTCTCCGACTCCGCCGGCATCGCCGACAAGGTCGGACACGGCACGCACGTCGCCTCGACGATCGCGGGCGCCGGCCCGACGTACAAGGGCGTGGCGCCGGCCGCGTCCCTGCTGGTCGGCAAGATCCTCGCGGACAACGGCCTGGGCGACTGGTCGTGGGCCATCTCCGGCATGGAGTGGGCCGCCGCGCAGGGCGCCGACGTGGTCAACATGAGCCTGGGCTCCTGCTGCGGCAACGGCACCGACCCGATGAGCCAGGCGCTGAACGAGCTCACGAAGAAGTACGGCACGCTCTTCGTGACGGCCGCCGGGAACGAGGAGGACCCGCTCACCGTGAGCGTCCCGGCCGCGGCCGACGAGGCGCTGGCCGTGGGCGCGGTGGACAAGGAGACCGGCACGACCCTGGCCGACTTCTCCAGCAAGGGGCCGCGGCTGGACGACGCCGCCGTCAAGCCGAACATCGTCGCCCCCGGCGTGGACATCGTCGCCGCGCGCTCGGCCGACTCCTCGCTGCCCGGCATCCCGGGCGACGACAGGTACACGACCTTCAGCGGCACCTCCATGGCCACGCCGCACGTCGCCGGGGCCGCCGCGATCCTGGCCCAGCAGCATCCCGGCTGGCGGGCCGCCGAGCTGCGCGACGCGCTGACCTCGACGGCCTTGCGCAACGACGGGCACAACTGGTTCGAGCAGGGCAGCGGCCGGGTGGACGTGGCCCGCGCCGTCACCCAGAGCGTGTTCGCCACCTCCGTGGTGGACTTCCGGCTCCTCGGCAAGCCCGCCACCAGGCAGGTCACGTACCGCAACCTCGGCTCCGAGCCGGTCACGCTGGCCGTCTCGCTCGTCACCCGCGGCTGGAGCGGCAGGCCCGCGCCGGAGAAGGCGGTCAGGCTGGGCGCGCAGAGCGTCACCGTGCCCGCGAACGGCACCGCCGCCGTCTCGCTCACCGCCGATCCGTCGGCCGGCCCGATCGGCGCGTACGGGGGCTGGGTCACGGCGAGCGGCGGCGACGTGCGGCTGGTGACGCCGTTCAGCTACTACACGGGTCCCGCCACGCACCGGCTGGGGGTGTCGCTGGTCAACTCGTACGGGACCAAGGAGTTCTTCCCGGGTTACCAGGCCGAGCCCCTGGTGTACGCGATCCCGTTGAAGCGGGCGAACAGCCCGGAGGACCCGTTCAACCCGTACGGGTACTACTACCTGCGTACCGACTATTCGGGCAACGGTGAGTTCTCCCTGCCCGCCGGGGACTACGAGGTGATCGGCGTCGCCAACGAGACCCGGATCAGCAACCGTACGAGCTGGGTGATCGAGAACGTCCACCTCGACGGGGACCGGACCGTCACCCTGGACGCGCGCAGGACGGCGCCGATCCGGCCGAGGACGCCGAAGGCGCTGGACGGGGGCGGGAACGCGTACTACGTGCGCACGTTCACCGACCGCAACCAGCCGGTCTCGCTGTACGGCGGGGTTCAGGGCGGCGGGCAGCAGCTGTTCGTCACGCCGGTGTCCTCGGTGAAGGCGGGCAAGGTGCGGCTGTCGCACCAGTGGAACCTGGAGCCCCCCGTACTCACCTCGGCCACGGCGGGCGGGCTGGTCCTGCATCCCGCGTACGACGTGGAGGCCCAGCGCAGGCTGACCTCCGCCACGTCCTACCCCGTCGTTTCGGTCGGAAGGGGGCGGCCGGAGGACTTCTCGGGGGTGGAGGTCTCCGGCAAGATCGTGCTCGTCGGGATCCCCGTCGAGAGCGGCTACGTCAACGCGAGCGTCCAGATGGACGACGCCGGCCGCGAGGCCTCCCTGCGCGGCGCGGCGGGCGTCATCGGCTTCCTCGACGTGGACGGCGGGCGGGCCCGCGTGCCGCAGGGCTGGTCCCTGCGGCTGGGGCTGGACGCCGCCGAGGGGCGTTCGCTGCGGTCCGCCCTGGCCAAGGGGCCGGTGTCGCTGCGGCTCGAACCGTACGCGGGGCCGGGCGCGATCTACCACCTCCGCTTCGACTCGCGCGGCCGGGTGCCCGCGCGACCCGTCACGGTCGACATGGGGCGGCTGGTTCGGATCGACGCCGCCTACCACGCCGACAAACCGGACACCAGCGGCTGGGAGTACGGCGAGTCGACGGCCGGCGAGGAGCCGGGGCGGATGGCGTACGGCGGGTCGCTGCGGATGCCGCTCACCCGGACCGAGTACTTCGGGCCCGTGTCCGACGACGTGGTGTGGTCCCGCACGATCACGAACGACGGGCTGGTCCTGCACTCCGACGACCGGTTCGCCGGTGACGACCGGCGGGTCTCCGAGCAGTGGTTCAAGGCGCCGCTGGTGCCTGGCGCCGCGGACGTGCCGTCGGGGTACCCGGTCAAGGTGCCGTGCGCGCTGTGCCGGGACTCCGACCGGTTCGTACCTTTCGAGCAGTGGCGCGACTCCGACCCCCGTCACTACAGCGACCTGAGCCCGGTCACCTCGGCGCCCCGGCTGTTCGCGGCCGATCAGGAGCTGGCCCCGCAGGGCTGGCGCCCCCGATTCTTCACCGCGGCCCCCGGGTCCTACCGAGTGGAGGCCGTGGACACCTCGGGACGCACCCTGTCCGGCAAGGTCACGACCACCGCGCGCTTCGCCTCCTCCCCGCCGCCGTCCTCGGGGGCTCCCCGGGGGTACGCGTGCTCGTTCGGGGCGGGGTGCGCGTTCCAGCCGGCCGTCCAGGTCACCTACGACCTGCCCCTCGACCTGCTGAACCGGGCCCCGGCCGGGGAGCCGTTCGCGTTCGACCTGCGCGCCGGCGCGCACTCGGCCGTACGCCGGGCGCCCGCCGTCAACCAGGTCACGGTCGAGTTCTCGGTCGACGACGGGGCCACCTGGCGGGCCGCGACGCGGGTCAGGAAGCATGGCGACGGGCGGTTCCGCGTGGAGCTGGCGCATCCCGCCCTGGCGCGGACCAGCGGGTTCGTGTCGCTGCGGGTCACGGCGTCGGACACGGCGGGCGGCTCGACCACCCAGACCGTCAACCGGGCCTACGCCCTGAGATGACACCACGGGACGGCCAAGGACCACCCTCCTTGGCCGTCCCCGATCCCCCGGACATGGCCTCGGGCTATTCGGTTCGCGTCCCAGTAGGAGTGGCGCGCCCGAAGTCGCTGGTGAGCCAGCGCTCGATCGAGAGGTCGGGAAACGGGTGCGGCTCGTAGTCACCGGGCACGGGCGTGAGGTCGCGGACGCGGTCGATACAGAACAGTCGCCAATCGGCTCGGCACACGTCGAAACCCACCAGATACCAGCGCCCATTCCGCAAGATGTGCCGGTAGGGCTCGATCAGGCGCTCCGATCGGTCGCCGTTGCGGTCCGTGTATCGGAACCGCACCCGGGTGTTGCCGGCGACGGCGTCGGCCAGGACGCCGATCGTGGCCGAGGTGATGACGGCCGCAGGCTGCTGCAGGACCTCGGTGACCAGGGCTGTGGCGGCGGCCCGTCGACGCAGCCTTCGTGGGAGCACCTGGTCGAGTTTGAGCAGTGCCGCCGAGGTGGCCGGGTCGTCGGGGACCCAGGCCTCGAGCACGCGGAGACCGGCGATGATCACGCTGATCTCGTCCTCGGTGAAGAGCAGCGGTGGGATCTTGACACCGGGATGGAGCCGATAAGCACTCCCGGGGCCGGGACGGGCTCGCACGTCGTAACCGAGCTCTCGCAGACGTTGAGCGTCACGACGCACCGTGCGGACGCTCACGCGGAGGCGTTGCGCCAGGTCCGCGGCGGGCCAGTCGCCGCCGCTCCGAAGCAGAGACAACAGATGGAGGGTGCGCGCCGTCGGTGTCTCGTCCATGGGAACCATCCTGCCGGGAGACGAGGACGGGAACAGGCCGCCTCTGCTCGTAGCGTTCCAACCTGCCCAATGCAGAAGGAGGCCGCTCATGCGGATTGCTGTGACCGCCCCCAATGGCAACGTCGGCCGGCACCTGACGCGCGCCCTCGTGCGCGCCGGTGTCCGCCCCCGGCTACTCATGCGTCAACCCGACCGTCTGCCCGCGGACCTGCGCGACTTCGTCGAGGTGGTGCGGGCCGACTCCTGGGACACGGAACTGGTCGTCGCCGCGACCCGGGAGGTGGAGGCGATCTATTGGATCGACCCCACCGCGGCGGGTGCCGACCCGTTGGCCGACTACGCTCGCGCCACCGAAGCCGTCACAGCGGCCGTCACCCGTAACAGCATCGGCCGGGTCGTCTTCCAGAGCAGCGTCGGGGCGGAGAAGCGCCACGGGGCCGGTGAGATCGACGGGCTGGCAGGCACCGAAATGGCCCTGAACGAGACCGGCGCCGACGTGACCCACCTGCGCTGCGGCTACTTCTTCACCAACCTGCTGCTCCAGATGGACGCCCTCCGCGCCGGCACCCTGCAGGTCGCCCTGCCTCTCGACGCACCGATGAGCTGGGTCGCTCCGCGCGACATCGCCGAGGTCGCCGCGACGGTGCTCCTCAACCCGGCGTGGTCCGGTCGCCACGTCCAAGCGGTCCACGGCCCCGCCGACCTGACGTGGAACGACGTGGCGTCCATCCTCAGCACCGAGCTGGGACGCCCCATCACCGTCGAGCGGATCAGCGACCAGGCGATGTACGACCAGTACCTCGAAGCCGGTATGCCACCCGGCCTTGCCGAAGCGGTACTGGGCATGTCGACCGGCCTGCGAGACGGCTTCGTCCCCGAGCAGGACCGCACCGCCGCGACCACCACCCCGACCACGCTGTCGTCGTGGGTCCACGACGAACTCACGAAGTCGCCGGCCTGATCCCTTGGAGTACTCTCCGAAGGGTCACCGGAGGTCTCGGAAGAACGTCCTTACGTCTCCGACCAGGAGCTGAGGGACCTCCATCGCCGCGAAGTGGCCGCCGCGCTCGAACTCCGACCAGTGGACGACGTTGTTGTCACGCTCGGCGATGGAGCGGACTCCGAAGTCGCCGGGGAACACCGCCACCCCGGCGGGCACCTCGGAGCGTGTCGCCGGCCGCCCCCAAGCGGCCCTGCCCTCCTTGTAGAGGCGGGCGGACGAGGTGGCCGTACCGGTCAGCCAGTAGACGCTGACGTTGGTGAGCAGCAGGTCGCGATCGACGGCGTCCTCGGGGAGCTCGGCGGCCGGATCGGTCCACTCCTTGAACTTCTCGACGATCCAGGCGAGCTGCCCGACCGGCGAGTCGGCGAGCCCGAATCCCAGTGTCTGCGGACGGGTCGACTGGATGATCGCGTACCCGGCGGCCTCCTCCATCTGCCGCTGCAGGCGGCCGAGCCGCTCCTGCTCGGCTTCGCTCAGGGCGGCCAGCTCCGCCGGATCCCCGGTGGGGAATCCGAGGCTGCCGTTGACGTGAACGCCCACGACATGCTCGGAGTCGATGCGGGCCAGCTCCGGAGAGACCACGGAGCCCGTGTCGCCGCCTTGGGCGCCGTACCGCTGATAGCCGAGCCGGCTCATCAGCTCCGCCCAGGCACGGGCGATCCGGGACATGTCCCATCCTGTCTCGCGCGTCGGCCCGGAGAAGCCGAACCCGGGGATGGACGGGGCGATGACGTGGAACGCGTCGGCCGGGTCGCCGCCATGCGCACGGGGGTCGGTGAGCGGCCCGATCACGTCCATGAACTCCACGATCGAACCCGGCCACCCGTGGGTGATGATCAGCGGCAGCGCGTCCGGTTCGGGCGAGCGGACGTGCAGGAAGTGAATGTTCTGTCCGTCGATCGTGGTGGTGAACTGCGGGAAGTCGTTGAGCCTCTTCTCGTGCTCGCGCCAGTCGTAGGAGGTCCGCCAGTACTCGGCCAGCCCCTTCAGGTAGCCGACGGGGACGCCGTAGGTCCAGCCGACGCCGGGCAGCTCGTCGGGCCAGCGGGTACGCGCCAGCCGGTCCCGCAAGGAGTCCAGGTCGGCCTGCGGGATATCGATGCGGAACGGCCGGATTTCGGTGCTCTCGGTGTGCATGGGCCAGACGTTAATTCGCCTTGCGGACGATTACTGTCCTCAAGGGGCGTCAGACTGAGAACTGTGTTGGAGACCTCAGCGCGCCTGCTCCGGCTCCTGTCGCTGCTTCAGCTGCGACGCGACTGGTCCGGCGCCGACCTCGCCGAGCGCCTGGACGTCGACGTACGAACCGTCCGGCGCGACATCGACAAGCTGCGCAGCCTCGGCTATCCGGTGGGATCCACGTCGGGCACGGCGGGCGGCTACCGCCTCGGCGCCGGTGCGGCCCTCCCGCCGCTGCTGCTCGACGACGAGGAGGCCGTGGCGGTCGCCGTCGGACTCCGTGGCGCCGCGGTCGGCACCGTCGCGGGGATCGAGGAGACGTCGGTACGCGCGCTGCTCAAGCTCGAACAGGTGCTGCCGTCCAGGCTGCGCCGCCGGGTCGAGGCGCTGCAATCGGTCACCGTGTCCCTGCCCGGCACCGGGCCGACGGTGGACCCGGAGACGCTGACCGCGATCGCCGCCGCCTGCCGCGATCATGATCGCCTGCGCTTCGCCTACCGCAGCCGCGACGAGACGGCGAGCACCCGCGTCGTCGAGCCCCATCGGCTCGTGCACACCCCCCGCCGCTGGTATCTCGTGGCCTGGGACACCGGCCGCGAGGACTGGCGGACCTTCCGGGTCGACCGCATCGAGAGCCGGCCGTCCTCCGGACCGCGGTTCACCCCGCGCCCGGCGCCGGCCGAGGACGTCGCGGGTTACGTCTCCGAGTCCGTCGCGTCGGCTCCGTACCGCCATCAGGCCCGGATCCTGCTCCACGCCTCCGCCGAGCGGGCGGCCGCCGGCATGTCCCCCACGGCGGGCCGGGTAGAGGCGATCGACCAGCACACCTGCCTGCTGCACACGGGATCCGACTCGCTCGACGAGATCGCCCTCTATGTCGGACTCACCGGGTTCGACTTCGAAGTCCTCGACCCGCCCGAACTCCTCGACCGCATCCGCGCCCTCACCGACCGCTTCGCCCGGGCGACCCGGCCGAGACGGTGAACGATAATGCGTTCACCATGCTCGATGAGATCCTGCCCTCGTGGGTCGCCACCGCCGAGCTCTTCGGCGACCCGCCGGACATCACGCTCTTCCCTGAGGAGGAAGCCCTCGTTTCGGACTCGGCGGACAAGAGGCGGCGCGAGTTCCGTACGTCCCGTCACTGCGCCCACCTGGCACTGCGGCGGCTCGGCGTGGCCCCCCGCCCCGTCCTCCGCGGCGACCGCGGCGCTCCCGCCTGGCCGCCCGGGGTCGTGGGCAGCATCACGCACTGCGCGGGCTACCGTGCGGCGGCGGTGGCGCGCGGCGCCCTGTCGATCGGCATCGACGCCGAACCCCACCTCCCGATGCCCCGCGGCGTCCTGGAACGAACCGCGACCCCCGCGGAAGCCGCCGCCCTGGACCTCCTGGACATCCCGGACCCGGGCCGACTGCTGTTCAGCGCCAAGGAAGCGATCTACAAGGCGTGGCACCCGCTGACGGGCCAGTGGCTCGGCTTCCTGGACGCCACGGTCACCTTCACCACCTCCCCATCCCCCTCACTGGACCCGCCGGCCGGGTTCGGGACCTTCACCGCCGAGATCGCGGTCCACGACCCGGGCTGGCCGACCCGCTTCGAGGGTCGCTGGCTGGTGAGCGGCGGCCTGATCGTGACGGCGATCGCGGTCCCCGCCCCCTCCGCCTAGCCCGGGCCCTGGCTAGAGGACGGGTGGGTCGAAGTCGAAGTCGAGGCGGTTGCCCTGGCGGGACACCAGCACGTCGGGATGGTTGGGGCCGAGCACCCGGTCGTAGCGATCCAGCACGTCCTCGCGCAGCGCCGCCGCCTCCTCCGTGGCCCCCGTGGCGAGCAGGTCGACGACGAGGTTGGCCCCGGCGGCCAGCGTCACCGGGTGGTCGTCGCCGAACAGGGCCCGCAGGTCCAGCAGGGTCTGCTCCCCGAGCACCCGCGCCTCCTCGTGCAGCCCCACCTCGGCCAGGTCGCTGGCGAGGTTGATGGCGCAGGTCAGGGAGAAGTAGTGCTTGCGCGTGAGCCGCCGGTCGAACCCGGCCAGCGCCGCCTCGTCGATCTCCCGGGCCTGCTCCTTGCTGCCGCTCACCCGCAGCAGCAGGGCGAAGTTGCTGTCGCAGCCGTACTTGAACGGGTGCTCGTCGCCGTACATGCTGGCGAACCTGGAGACGATGTCCCGCAGCAGCCGCAGCGAGTCGTCCACCTGGTCGGCCGCCCGCTGGGCGTTGGCCAGGCAGAGGGCGGCGGCCAGGGTGTCGGGGTGGTCGATGCTGGTGCCGCGTTTCTGCACCTCGAAGGTGCGGTCGGCGAGTTCGAGCGCCTCCTCGATGAGGCCCGCCCGGCGTTTGGCGATCGACAGGTCCTTGGCGCAGCGCAGCGTCCAGGGGTGCTCCTGGCCCAGCTCCTGGAGACCGAAGTCGTAGGCGTCCTGGCCGAGGTCGCAGGCCTCGCGGTAGCGGCCCTGGAGGCGTACGACGCGGGCGAGGTTGTTCATCGAGGAGAGCACGTTGGCGCGGCTCGCGCCCGACCCGGCCTGCCGCTGCAGCTTGAGCACGCGCGCGTGCAGGGACTGCGCCTCCTGGTAGTCGCCGAGCAGCAGGTGGTCGAGGGCGAGGTTGTTCATGGCGCGCAGGGTGCGGCGGTGCGAGCGGCCGAAGACCGCCTCGTGCCGGCTCAGCGATTCCTGGTCGTGCTCCCGCGCCTCCGCGAACTCGCCGCGGTTGCGCAGGTCGGCGCCGTGGCTGTTGGTGAGCAGCAGGGTCTCCTCGTCGCCCTCGCCGAGCACGCGCCGCATCCGTTCCATGAGGGCCTTGTTCAGCTCGAACGACTCGTCGATGCTGCCCAGCTCGCGGATGATGATCGCGTAGTGGCGCTGGGCGGTGAGCACGTGGCGGTCGTCCTCGCCGCCGTCCTCCCGCCAGGCCTCCAGGAACTCCTGCACCAGCTCGCGGGCCGACGCGAAGTCGCCCGAGGTGTAGACGTAGCGGATGATGTTGAGCGCGAACTTGCGGACGTTGGGGTCGCGGCTGCCTTTGACGTCGGCCGTGGTGATGTGGCCGAGGAGGTTGGCGTAGCGGGGCCAGGCCGTGGTGTCGTCCGGCTCGTAGTCGGCCACCGAGGCCGACAGCAGGAGGTGGACCTCGCGGCGGAAGGCGTCGGCCTCGTCGCCATCGAGCTCGTCGCGCAGCAGCGCCTGGACCAGCCGGTGCACCTGGACCGTACGGCTCTCCGAGTCGATCCGCACCAGGGCGTACCTGCCCAGCTCCCGGATGACCTGGCTGAGCTGGATCGGGTCGGCCAGCAGGCCGGCGATCTTGGATCCGGCCGCGTACTCCTCGGGCAGCTCGTCCAGCAGGTCGCGCGGGATCGGCTCGGGCCCGAAGAACGCGAAGCAGCGCAGCAGCTCGACCGCGTCGGGCAGCCTGGCCTTGAGCTGCGACACCGAGGTGGCCCAGGCCGCCGTCATCGACAGCGGGTAGTCGGACGGCTTGTTGGCGCCCAGGAGCCGGGTCGTCTGCCTCTTCAGCAGCCGCAGATATTCATCGGTCGACATCCCCGACTCGGCCTGCAGCGCGCCCGCCTGCTCCAGGGCCAGCGGCAGGTCGCCGAGGGCCTCGGCCAGCCGGTCGGCCTGCTCGTGGTCGATCGCCCGCCCCACCCGCTTGACCAGGAACGCGACGCTCTCTTCACGCTCGAACACGTCCACGGGAAGGGTGTCGACCACGCCCTGCCAGCTGTGGTTGCGGGAGGTGATCAGCACGTGGCCGGGGCCGCGCGGGACGATGTCGTTGATGTCCAGGGTCTCGGCGTTGTCGAAGATCAACAGCCAGTTCCGGTACGGGTCGCCGCGCCGCAGCGCGTCCAGCGCCGCCTCGGCCGCGTCCTCGACGCTGTGGGGACCGACCTTGAGATGCAACTCCCGGGCCAACCCGGCCAGCGACGACTTCACCAGCATCGTCTGCGCCGACGGCACCCACCACACCAGGTCATAGGCGTGCCTGAAGCGGTGGGCGTACTCGATCGCGAGCTGCGACTTGCCCACGCCGCCGAGTCCTTGCAGAGCGTGCGGCGCGGGTTGAGACTGGTCCTGTGCCTGGGGGAGGACGGCAGTGACCTTGGACTGGAGCCCCGTACGCAGCTTCTCGATGAGGTCGTCCCGACCCGTGAAGTTCTTGTTCCGCTGGGGGACTTTGCCCCATACGGACGGCGCATGGCCGGAATCGTGTTGCGAGTGCGAATTTGTCACGATATCGCCTCGAGTCGGCCGGTCGTCACGTCAGCTGAGACAAGCATAGACAGCATATTGAAGCCAGAGATAGATAGGATCCGCTAGATCCATCAGGTCCAGGGAGAGCGATGAACAAGGAAGCAGTGCAGGGGTACGGCGGTGGGCTCATTGATGTCAGCGGGCGCACCCTGGAGGAGCTCAAAGACATCGACGACTCCCGGTTGAAGGACGCCATAGACCGCCTTCTCGACGAGACCGGCGTGACGCCCGTGGCCAAATTCCAGTCTTCCATCTGAGTCAGCCCGCGGGTCGGCCGCCACGCCTGACCTGCGGGCCGGCACTTCCCCCACATTTAGGCCAGCCCAAAAACATTCACATATTTCCATCCGTCCCGGGTCATATACTCCTCAGCACAAGAATGGTCCTGCCGGTGGGGTGGCGCGTGAACGAAGCGGACTGGGTGCGATTGGTCAGACAGCTCCGCAGAGGCGACTGTACACCGCTTCTCGGGGCGGGCGCCTGCTATGGGCGACTTCCGACCGGCAAGGAGCTCAGCAAGCACTTCGCGAAGGAGTACGGCTTTCCGTTCGCCGACCACGGAAATCTCGCGCACGTGATGCAGTACGCGGCTCACGTGCATAACGATCCCACTGATCTCAAAGTGGAAGTCTGCGCATACCTGAAACAGCGCGCGGCGGGCGCCACCGACCCGCTCGACCCGCACACGGTGCTGGCCGAGTTCCCGATCAAGACTTTTCTCACCACCAACTACGACGACTTCATGCTCCAGGCTTTACAGCACTGCCGCAAAGGTCCGCGCACCCCTAATGTGTGCAGGTCGACGTGGTGGGAGCCGACGAAGCGGGCGGTCGTGCCCGACCCCGATCCCGACCATCCGCTGATCTATCATCTGCACGGGAACTGGGACGACCCCTCCTCCATCGTGCTGACCGAGAACGATTACGTGCAGTATCTCCTCAATCTGCGCGACGTCGACGACGCGAACGGCCGCCAGCTCCTCCCGATTCCCGAGCCGGTGCTCGACGCCATGACCTCGAGCCCGCTGCTCTTCCTCGGCTACAGCCTCCAGGACTGGAACTTCCGGGTGCTCTTTCACGGGCTGATCAAATCCATTCCCTCCACCCGGCAGCGCCGGCATATCAGCGTGCAACTCCTGCCGGAGCTGAACACGTCGCTGACCGACGCGGAGGATCTGGCCGGCGAATACCTGAAGAGCTATTACGCCGACCTGAAGATCTCGATCTACGTCGGCACCACGTCCGCGTTCTTCAAGGAACTGCTCGACTGGAATGCGAGGACGCCGCTATGACCGTGACCGATCCCGCCGGCCGGCCGTTCGTCGGGCTGCGCCCCTTCGGCCGTGCCGACAGCGACCTGTTCCACGGAAGGGAGCAGGAGTCGCGGGAGATCGCCACGCTCTGGCGGGCGGCCGGGCTGACTGTGCTCTACGGCGCCTCCGGCGTGGGCAAGACCTCGCTGCTCAACGCGGGCGTGCTGCCCAGGATCGATCCGGAGCGGGCCGACGTGCTGCCCGTCGCCAGGATCTCGCCGCACACCCCGCTCCCGATCGCGGGCGGCAACCCGTACGTCATGGCGCTGCTGTCGGCCTGGGCTCCGGACGCCTCGCCCGGCTCGCTGGCGGGCCTGACCATCACGCGCTTCCTGACCGAGCGCCCCGGGCGCGAGGACGAGTACGGCGACCCGCTGCCCGTCCTGGCCGCCATCGACCAGGCGGAGACCCTGTTCCACAGCGACCTGGCCCGCCAGCGCGACCGCAAGGAGCTCGTCGACCAGCTCGTACGGGCCATGCGCGACCACCCCAGCCTGCACCTCCTGCTGTCGCTCCGCGAGGAGTACCTGTTCCTCGTCCTGCCCTACGAGCGCCCGTTCGGCCAGGGCTCACGGGCCCGCTTCCACCTGCAGCCGCTCTCCCCCGAGGCGGCGAGGCAGGCGGTGGAGCGGCCGCTGGACCGCACGTCCAGGACCATCACGAGCGCCGCCACCCGGCTCCTGGTCGGCGAGCTGCGCTCGGCCACCGTCAAGGACGCGTGGGGCAACCCGTCCACCGTCGAGCTGGATCTGGTGGAGCCGGTCCAGCTCCAGGTGGTCTGCTCCGCGCTGTGGGACTCGCTGCCCGACGAGGTGACGGAGATCGGCGAGGAGCACGTGCGGGTGTACGCGGTGGTCGAGGAGTTCCTGTTCGACTTCTTCAAGCGCGCGGTCGGGGAGGTGGCGCGCGAGTTCGACGTCCCCGTGGGGGAGCTGCTGCTCTGGCTGCGCCGTACGTTCATCACCGACCACGGCACCCGCAACATCGCGTACGAGGGCATCGAGCAGACCATGGGCATGCCCAACGCCGTGGCCCGCGCCCTCGATGACCGGCACATCCTGCGCGGCGAGCACCGCATGGGCAGCCGCTGGTACGAGCTGGCCCACGACCGGCTCATCGGCCCGGTCTCGCACCGCGGCTCGCCCGCGACCTACCTGGAGGCGGCCCGCACGGCGCGGGCCCAGCGCAACTGGCCGCTCGCCGCCCGGCTCGCCGACGAGGCCAGGCACGCGGCCGAGCCCGACGACTCCTGGGTGCGGGCCGAGGTCGCCGAGATCCACGCCGACGCGGCGCTCGCGCAGGGCGACGTCAAGCAGGTACGCCGCTACTGCGAGGAGGCGGTGAGCCTGTACGCCGAGCGCGGGCGCTTCGACGGGGTCGCCCGCGCGCTCACCATCGACGGCCGCTGGCACCTGGCCCATGGGGATCTCACCCGGGCGATCGAGCAGATCAACGCGGCAGTGACCCTCGCACCGAACGACATATCCGCACAAATGGCACTAGCTGAGGCATTTCACCGGTCGGGCACTCCCCGAGCCGCCGCTGCCGTGGTTCACGGCATCTTTCCCCTGCTCACCGACGAGGCGCTCGAAAGGGCCAACGAGATGCTTCGACTATCAGAATGACGTCATATGCTGGGCACCTCGCAAGTCTCAATGTGGAGGCTGATCCGCGGTGTCAGAGTGGCCAGCGACATTGGACGTCGACGCGCTGCTGGTCCGCGGCTGGCGGCCGACGCCGTTCCGGCAGTTCATCCTGAAAGTACATAGCAGATGTGATTTGTCATGCACATATTGCTACATGTACGAAATGGCGGATCAAAGCTGGAGATTTCGCCCAAAACGTATGTCTCGGGAAACGGTCGAGGCCACCGCGGGCAGGATCGCCGAACACGCCAAGGCGCACGATCTCGACAGCGTCGACGTGATCCTGCACGGCGGTGAGCCGCTCCTGGCCGGCCACGACGACATCCGCGACCTCGTGGGCGTCGTCAGGTCCGCCGTGCCGGTCCGCGTGGACGTCAGCGTGCAGACCAACGCGACGCTCCTCGACACGCGCTTCCTGCGGCTCTTCGACGAGCTGGAGATCGGCGTCGGGGTGAGCCTCGACGGCGGGCAGGCCGACCACGACCGCTCCCGCCGCACCGCCGACGGCCGCGGCAGCTACCACCGGGTGGCCGCCGCGCTGGAGCTCCTCACGTCCGAGGACTTCCGGCACCTGTTCCACGGGCTGCTGTGCACGGTCGATCTCCGCAACGACCCCATGGGCACCTACACCGCCCTCCTGGGCTTCGACCCGCCGTTGATCGACTTCCTGCTCCCCCACGGCAACTGGTCCGAGCCGCCGCCCGGCAGGGTCCCCGGCTCGCCGGACACCCCGTACGCGACCTGGCTGGCGACCGTCTTCGACCAGTGGTACGCCACCCCGTCCCACGCCACGCGCGTCCGGCTGTTCGACGAGATCATCCACCTGCTCCTCGGCGGGGAGTCGGCCACCGAGCAGATCGGCCTCTCGCCCGCGGCCATGATCGTGATCGAGACCGACGGCGAGATCGAGCAGTCCGACCTGCTCAAGTCGGCGTTCGAGGGCGCCGGGAGCACCGGGCTGCACGTGGCCCGCGACTCCTTCGACGACCTCCTGCTCCTGCCCTTCACCGCCGCCCGCCAGATCGCCCGCCTCGACCCCGCGCCGGAGTGCGCCGCGTGCGAGGTGGGCATGATCTGCGGTGGCGGCCTGTTCGCCCACCGCTACAGAGCGGGCAACGGCTTCCACAACCCCTCGGTCTACTGCGCCGACCTGCTGAGCCTGATCAAGCACGTCGGCCGGACCGTGCAGGCCGACGTCCGTCGCCGTACTAAGGATCCCCGATGAACCTCACTGACCACCGGATCCCGGCGGACGCGTTCGACGCCCTCGCGAACGGCGGCGGAGGCGGCGGCGCCGTGCGGCGGCTCAAGGCCGCCCAATACAGCAAGCACCTGCTGCTCATCAGGGGTGTCCTGGACGTGGCCCGCGACCTGGGCCACACCTCCTGGGCGCGGACGCGCCGCGCCTACGACCTGCTCGCCACGCTCCAGACGAGCCATCCGGAGGCGGTCGGCAGGGTTCTGCAGCACCCGTCGGTCGGCGCCTGGGCCCGCCACGCCATCCGTTCCCGGCGCTCGCCGGAGCAGCTGGCCGCCCTCGCCGCGGCGGCGGCCATCCACGCCCGTACGACGTGTGAGGTGGACGTTCCGGTCTTCGCCGGCAGGGCCATGCTGCCGTCGCTGGGACAGGTCGCCTTCCCGGGCGGCGTGACCATGGCGACCGTGCACTGCTGGCCGGAGGGCGCGGAGGTGAGCGCGGGCGACCTGGTGGTCGAGATCCGCGACGACGCCCCCGGCTGGCAGCGGCTGCGCGCCCTCTCCGCCGAGTCCCGGGGCAGAAGCCTGAACGTGCTCATCGACGATCTGGACCCGCACCGGCTGCCGGGGGCGACCGACCTGCACGGGCGGCTCACGGACGCGGAGGCGGCCCGCTGGCAGCGAATCCTGGACGAATCCTGGCAGCTCCTGGTGAGCCACCACGAGCCGATCGCCGAGGAGGTGTCGGCCGGCATCACGGTCCTCACGCCGCTGACCACCCCCTCGACGGGCTCGTCCAGCGCCTCCTCGCGCGACGCCTACGGCTGCATCGCCCTCTCCGACCCGCCGGACCCCCGTACGCTGGCGGAGACCCTCACCCACGAGGCCCAGCACGCCAAGCTCTCGGCCCTGCTCGACATCGTGCCGCTGACCGCCCCCGACGACGGCTCCCGCTACTACGCGCCCTGGCGCGAGGACCCCAGACCCGCCGGCGGGCTGCTCCAGGGCGCGTACGCGTACCTGGGCGTGACGGACTTCTGGCGGCGGCAGCGGCAGCACGAGTCGGGCGAGGACGAGATCCGCGCGAGCGCCGAGTTCGCCCGCTGGCGGGCGGCGGCCCACCTGGTCACCCGCACCCTCCTGAGCAGCGGCCGGCTGACGGAGCACGGGGTGACCTTCGTGGACCGGATGGAGAGCCGGCTCGGCTCCTGGGCCGCCGAGCCGGTGCCCGCCGCGGCAACGGCCCTGGCCGAGGACGCCGCCGAACGCCACCGGGCCCGCTGGCAGGCCCGCAACGGCGCCCTCAACTGATCGGCCACCGGACGACGCCGAAGGCCGGACCCGTCACCGGGTCATTGGCACTTCCCCTTCAGCCACGCGTTGAACTGGGGCGTGTAGTCGGTGGCCACCCGCTTGGCGCCGCGATCGAGCGCCCCCTGCCACGCGCTCTCGTTCAGCGTCCACGAGGGGGGCGGCTCCTCCCACTTGGTGACCTCCGGCCAGATGGGCCCGCCGCTCAGCACCTTGGTCATGCCCGCGGCGCTCACCCGGCTCCTGAGCTCGGCGGCGATCTCGCTGTTGTGGGAGTACAGGATGATCTCCTGCGACTGGTAACGCTCCTTGACGGGGTCGAGCACCTCGGCCCAGGCCCGCGCCTTGATCGCGGCGTTGGAGCTGAGCAGCGACTGCCGGGCCTCCGGCTTGATCTCGACCAGCCCGATCATGCCGGCGCTCTTCATCTCGGCCAGCCACTCGCGGAAGGTGTAGACGGTCTCGCCCTCGAAGATGCCGCGGTTGATGGTCCGGCCTTTGAGCGCGGTGTCGCCCGCCGCCCACCAGATGTCGGTGATGTTCTTCTTCGTGCCCGTCAGGCCCCAGGTAGAGGTGTTGTGCCACATGACGGCCTTGGTGCCGTCCTTGGTGAGCTGCAGGTCGGCCTCGACGCCTGACGCCCCCCAGGACTGGTAGCGGCGGATGGCCGTGGGGTTGTTGGGCTGACGCACCTGGTCCCGCTCCCAGGCGTTGGCGCCCGTGGGGTAACCGCCGTGCCCGAAGATCAGCGGGCACGCGGGCAGTGCGGAGGACGGAGCGGTGAGCAACGAGGCAAGCGCTAAAGCGACGAGGGAGGCTGCCAAGGTTCATACCTTTCGATCATGTTTTCCCGCACACTACCGTTCGGTCAGGAAGGTCCGCAGGAGGCGGGTGCAGGCGTCGGGTCGACCGCCCGCGATGGCGTGACCCGCGTTCGCGACGGGCACCAGCGTGGCGTCGGGGAACGTGCGCCGGTACCCGTCCGCTGGCCGACGATGACGATCCGGTCCGCGCCTATGGTGCGGCGGATCGCCTCGAGGTCGGCGACGTGCCGGGCGACCGTGTATCCGGTCACGTCCGACAGCCGGGTGGAGCGGCCGGCGCCGAGCTGGTCGTAGGCGTACACGTCGAAACCGGCGGCGGCCAGGTGCCGCCGAGGGCCCACGCAGGTGCGAGGCGACGGCAGCTGGGGGCGGCGAAGGCGATCACCTTGCTCGCGGCCGGAAGGAGCCCTGGGACGTGCGGCGCCCAGAGCAGGATCTGCACGACGACCAGGACGCCCGGAAGCAGCATCTCCCGCCATCCCGGCGCCCACAGCGATCAAGCCGAAACAGCAAAAGCCCGGCTCCATCACGGAAGCCGGGCTTCTTTCATCGAGGCTAGCCCGTCGCGCCGTGAGGTCGTGTCACAGCGACCACGTTCACAAGCCGTTCCAGGCCGTCGAAGTCCTTGGGGTTCGCGGTGAACAACGGCAGCCCGTTACCGGCGGCCGTTGCAGCGATCATCAGGTCGGCGGTCCGGCTTCGTGGCTGTCGACCTTGCATGTACACGACGGCACAGATCTGCCCGAACACGCGGGCCGCCTCGGCGTCGTACGGCAGCGGATCACCGAACGCCGCCTCCGCATACTGGAGCACCGCGACCCTTCCCGCACGCTTGACCGGATCATCGGTGGCATACGGTCCACGCGACAGTTCGCCAAGCGTGACTGCGGTGATCGCCGACTCTGCGGGCAGTTCGGCGGGATCGAAGAGCTTGAAAGCAGCCACGATGTTCGTGTCGAGAACGCCTCGCTCATGCCGTGTCACAGGCCGGTCCCGTCGAGCGGATCGCGTAGCTCGTCATCGATCATCGTGTCCAGATCAGCCCGTACCTCGTCCCAGTCAACAGCCGGGGCGGTGGCGAACACGGCCTGCGCCTCAGCTGTGGGAACGAACCGGCGACGCTTGATCGGCTTCACTTCGGCGAGCGGCTCGCCGTTGAGCGTCAGAATGTACCGCTTTCCCTCACGCAGGCCGCGCGTGACGCCACCAGAGTCGTTGACGAACTGGCGCACGCTCACCTCGGTCGAACGAGGTATTGGAGCATCCATGGCTCAATCGTACCTCGGCGTACCACGCCATAGTACGACACCATGATCGTTTGCGGTGTCCGCTCCCAGCACGGGCATCATTGACCAGGCCTTGCCCCAAACGCGCAAAAAACGGCGATGCCCCGAAGGACACCGCCGCTGATCGAATCCGCTTGTGGAGCTATGGGGATTCGAACCCCAGACCTCCTCCATGCCATGGAGGCGCGCTACCAACTGCGCTATAGCCCCTGGTCACCGCTCCGAGTCCACCCGTTGCGGCGCTCCGAGAGCATATAGCCATCCGCGCCGATTCGCCTAATCGGAGCGCGCCGGTCGTACGGCCCCCGAGCCGTACGAACTCGCTATGCCTCGGCCTCCGGCCGGTCGTCGCTGCGGACGGGCTCAGGCAGCGTCCCGGCGTTGTGCTCCAGCAACCGCCATCCCCTGCGCCCCTCCTGCAACACCGACCACGAGCAGTTGCCCAGCCCGCCCAACGCCGGCCAGAGCTGCTCGGGCAGCCCGAGCAGCTCGCAGATCCCGAGCCGCAGCGCGGCCCCGTGGGAGGCCACGACCAGCAGGCCGTCGTCGTCGAGCTTGGCCGCCCAGCGCCGCATGGCGCCGGCCACTCTGGTGGCCACGTCGGCGACAGGCTCTCCACCCGGCGCCTCCCAGGCCACGTATTCCTCGGGCCAGCGCGACGCGATCTCGTCGCGCGTGAGCCCTTCCCATTCGCCGCCCCCGCGCTCGCGGAAGTCCTTGTCCACGCTCACGTCCAGCCCGACGACCCGCGCGAGCGCCAGCGCCGTGTCGTTGGCGCGCTGGAGATCGGACGAGACGACCAGGGTGGGCCGCAGGGAGGCCAGCAACGACGCCGCCCTGGCGGCCTGCGCGATGCCGGTCTCGTCGAGGGGGATGTCGGAGTGTCCCTGGAATCGCTGCTCGACGTTCCACAAGGTCTGCCCGTGCCGGAGGCAGACGATCCTCTTGCTCATGCGGAACGCTCGGACTCGAGATGGGGGAGCCCGCTCACGCGCGTGCCCGCTGGAGGTTGGCCTGCATGACGCTCTCCGGCAGCGAGATGGCCGGGCAGTCCTTCCACAGGCGCTCGAGCGCGTAGAACGTGCGGTCTTCCTCGTGCTGGACGTGCACGACGATGTCGATGTAGTCGAGCAGCACCCAGCGGCCCTCGCGCTCGCCCTCTCGGCGCACGGGCTTGGCGTCGGCCTCGGTGCGCAGCCGCTCCTCGATCTCGTCGACGATGGCGCGTACCTGGCGGTCGTTGGTGGCGGAGCAGAGCAGGAAGGCGTCGGTGATGACGAGCTGTTCGCTCACGTCGTATGCGAGGATGTCATCGGCCAGCTTGTCCGCCGCGGCCTCCGCGGCGATGCGCACGAGCTGGACGGATCTGTCGGATGCGGTCACGATGCGGGTCTGTCCTCCTGTGTCGGCAGCATGCCTATACGTTGAGGGTACCCTTCCGGGCCGAAACCCCTCACCTACGGCACGGAGGCCGTCATCCTTCCGCGTGATACAGCCCCCGTTTGTTGATGTACTGGACGATTCCGTCCGGCACCAGATACCAAATCGGCTCCCCCTTGGCGACACGTTGCCGGCACTCGGACGACGAGATGGCCAGTGCGGGAATTTCCAGCAACGTCACCCGCCCCTCCGGCAGCCCCGGATCGTGGAGCGTGTGCCCCGGACGGGTACAGCCGACGAAATGGGCCAGCTCGAACAGCTCGTCCGCGTTCTGCCAGTCCAGGATGGCGCCGAGGGCGTCCGCGCCGGTGATGAAATACAGCTCAACCCCAGGACCGTAAATTTCCGAAATATCACGCAAAGTATCGATGGTGAACGTGGGCCCCGGGCGATCAACGTCCACCCTGCTCACCGAGAACCGGGGATTGGACGCGGTCGCGATGACCGTCATCAGATAGCGGTCCTCCGCGGCCGACACCTCGCGCTCGGCCTTCTGGTACGGCCGCCCGGTCGGCACGAACACGACTTCGTCCAGGTCGAAGTGGTGGGCCACCTCGCTGGCGGCCACCAAGTGGCCATGGTGGATGGGATCGAACGTCCCACCCATCACTCCGACTCGCCGCTTCCCCTGCACGCCAGGCGCATTCATCATGAAACGGACCTTACGCGGACCTTGTACCACAACATGATGGGACCCCCCTTGGTGATGACCGCGCATCACACCCGTTGCGGACGTAGCATGCCGGGCATGACGACCACCCCGGACCGCAACCGCGTCCAACTGCCCGGCATCTCGTCCCGAGCCTACGAACACCCCGCAGACCGGTCCGCCCTGGTCGCTCTGCGTAAGTTGAGTGGGTTCGACACGGTTCTCAAGCAGATGTCCGGCCTCATCAGCGAGCGCCGGCTGCGCCTGATGTACCTGGCGTCTGCCGTACGCGTGAGCGAGACCCAGTTCCGCTCCATCTACGACATGGGCCGCGACGCCGCCTACACGCTCGACCTGCACCGGATCCCCGAGATCTACATCCAGCAGGATCCGCAGGTCCAGGCCAAGGCCATCGGCTTCGACGACCCGTTCATCGTCGTGACCACCGGCCTGCTCAACCTCATGAACGAGGAGGAGCAGCGCTTCGTCATCGGCCACGAGACCGCCCACATCCTGTCGGGACACGCGGTCTACCGGACGATGCTCGACATCCTCACCCGCCTCGCCACCCGCGTCGCCTGGATCCCGCTCGGCTACATCGGCCTGCGCGCGATCGTCGCGGGCCTGGAGGAGTGGTACCGCAAGTCGGAGCTGTCCTCCGACCGCGGCGGCCTGCTCGTCGGCCAGGACCCCGAGGCGGCCAAGAGGGCGCTGATGAAGCTCGCCGGCGGCGACTACACCCACGAGATGAACATCGAGGCGTTCCTGGAGCAGTACCAGGAATACGACACCGCGGGCGACCTTCGCGACGGCTTCCTCAAGGTGCTCAACCTGCTCGGCACGACCCACCCGTTCGCGGTGGTTCGCGTGGCCGAGCTGGACAAGTGGCAGCGTAGCGGCGAGTACGAGCGCATCCTGGGCGGGGACTACCCGCGCAGGGAGGACGACCCCAACGCACGAGTGACCGACGAGATCAAGGCCGCGGCCGAGTCCTACCGCGCGTCCTGGTCCCAGTCGCAGGACCCGTTCATCGGCGTCCTGCGCGACGTGGCCGAGGGCGCGGTCAACGCGGGCGAGCGCATCTTCAACCGCTTCTCGCGCCGCGACGGCGGCCAGGGCTGACCGGCCGCACCGCCGTACGCGGCCGATCAGCTTGATCGGCCGCGAAACCCACCGCGATCGGCGATGAGCGGCGGGTTCCGAACCCCGAGGGGCAGCTTCGGCCTGCCTTGGAGAGCGGCAGGTCAGAGCAGGAGAGCGATAGCGCGCACGGCGGCCGCGCACAGGGCGACGAACCCGCCCAGCACGGCCAGTGCGCGCAGCCCCTCCCTGCGCAGATCGGGCAGCCGATGCCCGATCCGCTCGATCTCGCGCCCGGCGAAACCACCGCACAGCATCCCGAACACCACGCCCGCCACCGTCACGGGCGCGGGCTGCTGCCACCAGTCGGAGTCGATCACTCCGCCGCCGGTCACCCAGAGCGCGCCGCCCGACGCCAGCGCGACCGGCACGCCCGGCCACACGCCGGCGGTGGCGGCCGCCCCGACCAGGGCGACCGGGAAGAGCAGCACGCGCAGCGCCACCCGCGTACGCCGCGAGCTGCGGTTTCTGACCAGCCAGTGGCTCATCCAGAGCGTCCTGGTCAGCACCACGAACACCGTGGTGATCGCGATGGAGGCGATGGGCCAGATCACCGAGGTCACCACGCACGGCACCGCGAGCACGGCCAGCATCAGCAGAGCGCCGTTGCCCGCGGGCAGCGTGGTGGTCGACTCTGCTCTGAGCCCGGCCTTCCTGCGCACCTGAGGCCGGCTCCGGACGGCCGCCGCCGCACGCTGGCGCGGCGCGGTCATCTTGGAGCGCGCGAGAGCGGACTTCCCGTCCGCCGCGCCCGTGCGCCCGCGCGGCGCGGGCACCTCCGTGCGGCTGCGGACCGCGGCGCCCTTCCCATCCGTGCCGGTACGGCTGCGCGCCGCGGCACCCTTGCCGTCGGCGCGGACCGGCGAGCCCTTCGTGTCGGGGTTCGCACGGGTACGCGGTGGGGGAACCTTACTGTCCGTGTTTGCCCGGCTCCGGGCGGATTTCTCCTCAGGGGTGGCGCGGCCTGTCTTGGCCTCCTCCGAGGACCCGGCGGCGGGCTCCGGCTCAGCCGCGCTGGTGGCTCTGGCCAGCCGCGACAGCCGATCGGCCAGCAACGCCGCCGTGGGGCGCTTGCCCGGTTCCCTGTTGAGCGCGGCGCGTACCAGCGGCAGCAGCTCCACGGGCACGCCCTTGAGGTCGGCCTGCCCGTTCAGCACCGCGTACATCTGCGCCTCGGCCGTCCCCCGCCCGAACGTCGGCCGCCCCGTCGCCGCGAACGCCACCGTCGCCGCCCAGGCGTGCACGTCGGCGGGCGAGTCGACCTGCTCGTCGGCGAAGATCTCCGGCGCGGTGTAGCCGGGCGTGCCGAGGAACGTGCCGGTCATGGTGAGCCGGGTCGCGTCGAGCACCTGCGCGATGCCGAAGTCGATGAGCACGGGCCCCTCGGAGCCCATGATGATGTTGCCCGGCTTGAGGTCCCGGTGCACGACCCCGGCCGCGTGAATGATCGCCAGGGCCGCGGCGATGCCCTGGGCCAGGTCCACGAGGTCGCCGACATCGAGTGCGCCGTTCTGGCGGACGCGGTCGAGGAGCGTGGCGCCCTCGATGTACTCCATGACCAGGTACGGGCGGGCACAGCTCAGGTCGGCGTCGAGCACCTTGGCCACGTACGGGCTCTCGACCCTGCGCAGCGCCCGGACCTCGCGCTCCAGCCGGACACGGGAGGTCTCATCCTCGGCCAGGTCGTGCAGGACCTTGAGAGCGACGCTCTCGCCCCGGCGGGTGGTCGCGAGGTAGACCTCGCCCATGCCGCCGCGACCGAGCCGCTCGACCAGGGTGTACGGCCCGATCTTGCCGAGCTTGCTCACCGTCTCTCCCCGCCCGGCCCGCCCATAAGGGACCTAACCTTAGCGCTGGGACCCCTGTCGGCGCTTGAGGCACGCCGAAGGATTATCGGCGAGTGTGGTCGGAGAGCATGCTGTCGAGCCGGGCCGTGGGCTCGTCCGACAGCTGCCTGCGCCCCTTCCTGCGCCAGTGGACGTGTCCGCGGCTCTCGAGCCAGAGCAGCAACCGGTCGGCGCCGAACAGCACGGCAGCCGAGAAGACGAGGGCGATGACAATCTCCATGCCTCTCAGTCAACCTGCGCTCCACGGCGCCGGTCAGGCCGACACGCCGATCAACCGGCCACCACCGTGCCCTCTGACGTGCGCAAATGCCCCTCACCGGTGTAGATCCACTTGGTGGAGGTGAGCTCGGGCAACCCCATCGGGCCGCGCGCGTGGAGCTTCTGCGTGGAGATGCCGATCTCCGCCCCGAACCCGAACTCCCCGCCGTCGGTGAACCTCGTCGAGGCGTTGACCGCCACGGCCGCCGAGTCGACCAGCGCCACGAACCTGCGCGCCGCCCGCTGCGACCTGGTGACGATGGCGTCGGTGTGGCCGGAGCCGTACTTCCTGATGTGGGCCACCGCCTCCTCCAGCGAGCCGACGACCGCGGCGGCGATGTCGAGCGAGAGGTATTCGGCGTAGAAGTCGTCCTCGGTGACGGGCACGACGCCTGAGCCGTGCCCGGCGATGCGCTCGTCCCCGTGCACGGTCACGCCCGCCTCGGCGAGCGCCGCCAGCGCCCGCGGCACGAACGCGTCGGCGACGTCCTCGTGGACGAGGAACGTCTCGGCCGCGTTGCACACCGACGGCCGCTGCGCCTTGGCGTTGACCAGGATCTGCACGGCCAGGTCGACGTCGGCCTCGGCGTCCACGTAGACGTGGCAGTTGCCGACGCCGGTCTCGATCACCGGCACCGTGGACTCCTCCACCACCGAGTTGATCAGCGAGGCGCCGCCGCGCGGGATCAGCACGTCGACCAGGCCGCGGGCGCGCATGAGCTCCTTGACCGAGTCGCGGGTCTGCCCCGGCACGAGCTGGACGGCTCCGGCGGGCACCTCGGTGCCCTCCAGCGCGTCCTGCATGACCTTCACCAGGGCCGTGTTGGAGGAGTAGGCGCTGGAGGAGCCCCTGAGCAGCACCGCGTTTCCGCTCTTGAGGCAGAGCGCGGCGGCGTCGACGGTGACGTTGGGGCGACCCTCGTAGATGATGCCGATGACGCCGAGCGGCACCCTGAGCTGGCGCAGCTCCAGCCCGTTGGGCAGGGTGGCGCCGCGGACGACCTCGCCGACCGGGTCGGGCAGGTCGGCCACCTGGCGCACGGCCTCGGCGATGGCGCCGACCCTGGCCTCGTCGAGCCGCAGCCGGTCGATCATCGCCTCGGACGTGCCCTGCGCCCTGGCCTGCTCGACGTCCTTGGCGTTGGCCTCGACGATCTCCGCCGCGTGCGCGACCAGGGCGTCGGCCACGGCACGCAGCGCCCGGTCCTTCGGCGCCCGCGGCAGCGGGGCCAGCTCGGCGGCGGCCTCTCGCGCCGCCTGGGCGACCTTCAAGAACTCTGTGCTCATGGCTACGCTCCGCTCCCTACGTTCCCAGCACGCTCGTCGCCCTAGGGATGGGGACTAGTTGTGAGCTTCCAGTATGACGATGTCGTCACGGTGGATCAGCTCACGCTCATATTCCGGACCGAGCGCGCTGGCCAGCTCCCTGGTGGAGCGGCCGAGCAGGCCCGGGATCTCGGTGGCGTCGAAGTTGACCAGCCCGCGAGCCACCACGAGCCCCTGAGGCCCGCACAGATCCACCGGATCGCCCGCCGCGAACTCACCCTCCACCGACGTCACCCCCGCGGGCAGCAGCGACTTGCGCCGCCCCACGATGGCCTCCACCGCCCCCTGGTCGAGGTGGAGGCGGCCGCGCCCGGTGGTGGCGTGCGCGAGCCACAGCAGCCGCGTGCCGGGATGGCGGCCCCCTGGGTGGAAGTAGGTGCCGACATCGGCTCCACCGAGCGCCTGGGCGGCGTGAGCGGCCGCCGTGAGGACCACGGGAACGCCCGCCCCCGTGGCGATCCTGGCGGCCTGCACCTTGGTCACCATGCCGCCGGTGCCCACCGCCGCGCCGTTCTTCCCGAGCTCGACGCCGACCAGGTCTTCCGGCCCGCGGATCTCCGACAGGCGCTGGGAGCCGCTGCGGCTGGGCGGGCCGTCGTACAGGGCGTCGACGTCCGACAGCAGGACGAGCGCGTCGGCGTGGATCAGGTGCGCCACCAGGGCCGCCAGCCGGTCGTTGTCGCCGAAGCGGATCTCGTCGGTGGCCACGGTGTCGTTCTCGTTGACGATGGGCACGATGCCCAGCTCCAGCAGGCGCGCGAGCGTGCGCTGGGCGTTGGCGTGGTGGGCGCGCCGCATCATGTCGTCGGCGGTCAGCAGCACCTGGCCCACGCGCAGGGAGTAGCGGGCGAAGGAGGAGGTGTAGCGGGCGACGAGCACACCCTGCCCGACGGACGCCGCCGCCTGCTGGGTGGCCAGGTCGCGTGGTCGCGCGGTCAGCCCGAGCGGGCCGAGGCCCGCCGCGATCGCCCCGGAGGAGACCAGGACGATCTGGGTCCCCGTACGGCGCCGCGCCGCCAGCACGTCCACAAGGGCGTCGACCCGATCGACGTCGATGGTGCCCTGGGGGGTGGTGAGCGAGGAGGAGCCGACCTTGACAACGACCTTCGACGCTGAGCTGATCTGTTCCCGCACGTCTGGCAGCCTATCCGAGCCCCGAGAGCCCTTCGCTCCCGGAGCCCGGCGGGATACGGCCCGAAGACCCGCCCGCCACCCGGGCGGCCCGGCGCATGACGACGGCCACCTCCACGCGCCGCAGTTCAGGGA
Source organism: Nonomuraea sp. NPDC049625 (assembly GCF_040675285.1). Lineage (NCBI taxonomy): Bacteria > Bacillati > Actinomycetota > Actinomycetes > Streptosporangiales > Streptosporangiaceae > Nonomuraea > Nonomuraea sp. NPDC049625. The sequence goes on from NZ_JBFAOQ010000003.1 coordinate 1,064,779, forward strand.
CGGTCGACGCCGGTCGGCCCGGCGCTCAGGTCATCGACGCCGAAGCCGTCCTGCGCCCGTGGCGCTTCTGTCAGAGGCGGTTGTCGGACCCTCGCGGGCCCTGCCGTACGGACTCGGCGCTGAGCGTGGGCTGCCAGTCGAAGACGTAGCCGCCCTCCATCGACCCGATGACCACCTCGGCGCCGGCGGTGGCGCCGGCCTTGGCCAGCTCCGCCTCCACGCCGAGCCGTTCGAGCCGGTCGGCGAGGTAGCCCACGGCCTCGTCATTGGTGAAGTCCGTCTGCCTGATCCACCGCTCCGGCTTCTCACCGGTGATCTGGAACAGGTTCTCGTTGACCCGCCGCACCCGGAACCCGGTCTCGCCGAGCTGCTTGGGCCTGATGACCAGCCTGGTGGGCTCCTCGACCGGCTTCTGGGCCCTGGCCGCGGCGACCCACTCGCCCATCGCGTACGTGAGCTCCCGCAGCCCGTCATGCGTGGCGGCGGAGATCGTGAACACCCGCAGCCCCCGCGCCTCGAACTCGGGCCTGACCAGCTCGGCCAGCTCCCGCGCGTCGGGCACGTCCGCCTTGTTCAGCACGACCAGCCGGGGCCGGTCCTCCAGCTTCCCGTACGCGTGCAGCTCCGACTCGATGACCTCGTAGTCCGTGATCGGGTCGCGTCCAGGCTCCATGGTGGCGCAGTCGATGACGTGCACGAGCATGTCGCACCGCTCGACGTGCCGCAGGAACTCGTGCCCGAGCCCCTTCCCCTGCGAGGCCCCGGGGATCAGACCGGGCACGTCGGCGACGGTGAACACGGTCTCCCCCGCGGTCACCACCCCCAGATTGGGGATCAAGGTCGTGAACGGATAGTCCGCGATCTTGGGCTTGGCCGCGCTCAGGGCGGCGATCAGCGAGGACTTGCCGGCGCTCGGGAACCCGACCAGCGCCACGTCCGCCACGCTCTTGAGCTCCAGCATGACGTCGAGCGCGTCCCCGGGCTCCCCGAGCAGCGCGAACCCGGGCGCCTTCCGCCTGGTCGTGGCGAGGGCGGCGTTACCCAGGCCGCCGTGCCCGCCCTCGGCGATGACGTACCGCGTGCCGACGCCCACGAGGTCGACCAGCACCTCACCCGTGGAGGCGTTCTTCACCACGGTGCCGTTGGGCACCGGCAGGATCACGTCCGGCCCGTTGGCCCCGTCCCGGTTGGAGCCCTGTCCCTGCTTGCCGTTCTCGGCCTTGCGGTGCGGCCGGCGGTGGTATTCGAGCAGCGTCGCCGTGTTGGGGTCGACCTCGAGGATGACGTCACCGCCCCGGCCGCCGTTGCCGCCGTCCGGGCCGCCGAGCGGCTTGAACTTCTCCCGGTGGATGGAGGCGCACCCGTTTCCCCCGTCACCGGCACCGATATGAAGGACCACCTGGTCCACAAAGTCCGGCACTCTGCACTCCTCCACACACCGCCCACCGGCGGAAGCCAGCCAAAAGCAAAGGGGCGGATCGACACCGCGATCCACCCCTTTGGCAAGAAAACCCAAGGTCTACGGAGAGGAAGAACCCCTACTCCGCGACGGGAACGATGCTCACGGCCCGACGGCCGCGCTTGACACCGAACTGCACGTGCCCGGCCGCCAGCGCGAACAGCGTGTCGTCGCCGCCACGCCCCACGTTGTCGCCGGGGTGGAAGTGGGTGCCACGCTGACGGACGATGATCTCGCCCGCGTTGACCAGCTGGCCGCCGAAGCGCTTGACGCCCAGGCGCTGAGCGTTGGAGTCACGACCGTTCCGGGTGGACGACGCGCCCTTCTTGTGTGCCATCTCTCAAACTCCCGTTCAGGCCTGCTCGATACCGGTGATCTTCACCTGGGTGTACCGCTGACGGTGACCCTGGCGCTTCTTGTAACCGGTCTTGTTCTTGTACTTGAGGATCCGGATCTTCGGGCCCTTGGTCTCGCCGAGGATCTCGGCGCTGACCGTGAACTTGCCCGCCTCCGTGGTCACATCGCCGTCGTTGACGACGAGCACCGTCGGCAGCGAAACCGAAGAGCCGACCTCGCCGGCGACCTTGTCCACCTCGAGGACGTCACCGACGGAGACCTTCTGCTGCCTGCCGCCGCAACGAACGATCGCGTACACCGCGGAACCCTTCTGACTCACTGTTGTCTCGTACATCAGCCGCCTCATCGAGAGGCGGCCGCCGAATGCTGCGCCTGTCATTCGGCCTGTCTCAAACCGACGAACCGAGTAAGCGCGCCAACAGGGCACGTCACCTGACGCACCGATACACCAGGGTACCGGATTAACGGTCCCCTAGGCGAACCGGACGGAACGTCGGAAGCCTGCCGAGAACTACTCGGCCGACTTGGCTCGGCGCGAGCGTCGCCGCCCTCTGCCGGAAGTCTGGCTGGCCTGGTCGTCCTCAGTCGGGACGTCTTCAAGCGCACCGGTCACCGTATCACGGCTCGAGGTGTCCTTGGCCGCGGAAACCTTGTCGGAGACCGCCTTCTCGATGGCCATCTTCCCCTGCGTGCCGCGCGGCTCGGGCTTGGGCTCGACCGGCTCCGTGGAGACGAGCAGGCCACGCCCGTTGCAGCACTCGCACGGCGTGGAGAAGGCCTCCAGCAGCCCCTGTCCGACCCGCTTACGCGTCATCTGGACCAGACCCAGCGAGGTGACCTCGGCCACCTGGTGCTTGGTCCTGTCGCGGGCCAGGCACTCCAGCAGCCGCCGCAGCACCAGGTCGCGGTTGGACTCCAGCACCATGTCGATGAAGTCGATCACGATGATGCCGCCGATGTCGCGCAGCCTGAGCTGGCGCACGATCTCCTCGGCCGCCTCGAGGTTGTTCCGGGTGACGGTCTCCTCGAGGTTGCCGCCCTGCCCGGTGAACTTGCCGGTGTTGACGTCGACGACGGTCATCGCCTCGGTACGGTCGATCACCAGCGAGCCGCCGCTGGGCAGCCAGACCTTGCGCTCGAGCGCCTTGCCGAGCTGCTCGTCGATCCGGTAGTGCTCGAACACGTCACCCTGGTCGCCGTCCCACCGCGCCAGGCGCTCTCCCAGGTGCGGCGCGACGTACTTGACGTAGTCGTCCACCGTGTCCCAGGCGTCGGCACCCTGCACGATCAGCGAGGTGAAGTCCTCGTTGAAGACGTCGCGCACAACCCGGATCGTGAGATCGGGCTCCGCGGACAGCAGCTCGGGCGGGCTGGCCGACTTGGCCTTCTTCTGGATGCTCTCCCACTGGGCGGACAGGCGGGCCACGTCACGCGCCAGCTCGTCCTCGGAGGCGCCCTCCGCGGCGGTACGCACGATCACGCCGGCGTTCTCCGGCATGACCTTCTTCAGGATGCTCTTGAGCCGCGTGCGCTCCTTGTCGGGCAGCTTGCGGCTGATGCCGGTCATCGACCCGTCCGGCACGTAGACGAGGTATCGCCCGGGCAGGCTGATCTGGGACGTGAGCCGGGCGCCCTTGTGTCCGATCGGGTCCTTGGTGACCTGTACGAGCACCGACTGGCCCGACTTCAGCGCCGCCTCGATGCGCTTGGGCTGGCCCTCCAGCCCGGCGGTGTCGAAGTTGACCTCACCGGCGTACAGGACGGCGTTGCGACCCTTGCCGATGTCCACGAACGCCGCCTCCATCGAGGGCAGCACGTTCTGGACCTTGCCGAGGTAGACGTTGCCGACGTAGGACTGGCTGGCCTCGCGGTTGACGTAGTGCTCGACGAGCACGCCGTCCTCCAGGACCGCGATCTGCGTACGGTCGCCCTGGCGGCGCACCACCATCATCCGGTCGACGGACTCGCGGCGGGCCAGGAACTCCGACTCCGTGATGATCGGCGGACGCCTGCGGCCCAGCTCGCGCCCCTCGCGGCGGCGCTGCTTCTTGGCCTCGAGGCGGGTGGAGCCGCGCACGCTCTGCACACCGTCGGTCGCGGTTTCCAGCCCGCTGCTGCGGCCCGCACGCGGCGCGCGGATGCGCACCACCGTGTTCGGCGGGTCGTCGCTGGCCGGCTCGGCTCCCTCCTCGGAGCCCCGGCGGCGACGGCGGCGGCGGCGACGCGAGGTCGAGGACTCCTCGTCGTGAGCGGCGCCCTCCTCGGCCTGCTCCTCCTCGGCCTCCTCGTCCTGCTCGTCGCCTTCCTCACCCTCGTCACGCTCGCGCGACTTGCCGCGGCCCCGGCCGCCCCGCCTGCGACGGCGGCGACGGCCCGCGCCCTCTTCCTCCTCCTGCTCGTCGGAGGTGTCGAGGTCGGCCTCGTCCTCTACCGCGGACTCGTCGACCGGCTCCTCGACCTCCTCGGGCTCGGGAGCGGGCTGCGGCGCCTCGGCCCGCCGGGTGACGGCGGGCTTGGCCTGGCTGGGGTCGGGTGCCTGGAACAGCGGCGCGAAGATGGCCGCCGGCCGCTGGAACGCGGTGCCGGGCTCGGCCGGCGTGCGCGCGGCGAACCCGAACGGGTCGGACAGCAGGCTCGCCCGTGCGGGCTCCTCGTCGAGGTCCTCGCCCGCGGGCTCGTCGTCGAGGGGCTCGTTGTCGGGCAGGCTCTCAAGGATGTCCTCATCCTCGGCAGCCGCCTGGACACCACCGGCACGCACAGCCTCGGCGGTCGCCTGGGCGCCACCGGCGGGCGCCGCCTCGGCGGTCGGCTCCGTCGTCGCGGCCTTGCCGGCCAGGCCCTCGCTCGCGGCGGCCTTCTCGGAGTCGGCCACCGCCCCCACAGCGCCTGCGACGGCCTCCTCGACGGGCTCTTCCACCTTCTTGCGCGTCCTGCGCCGCTTCACCGGCTCGGCGGCCTCAGCGGGCGGCTCCTCCACCACGGGGGCAGCCTCGGCTTCGGCCTCGGCGGCCTTCTTCGTCGTACGGCGCCGCGTCGTCGTGGCGGTGGACCGGGTCCGCGTGGTCCTCTTGGGCTTCTCCTCGGCGACGGCCTCGGCAACGGTCCCGGCCACGGCCGCCTCGACCGGGCTCTCCGGCGCGGTCGCCGCAGCGGCCTCCGGCTCGGGCGCGGCGGTGCGGATCTGAGGCGCGGGCTCTCCCGCCGCGCGCTGCGCGGCGGTGCTCTGCACCGGTTGTACGTCAGCCACCGACGGCGCGGTCTGCGCCGCCGCAGTGGTGACCGGAACGTGGGCAGGCTCCTCCGGCTCCGGCGGCGGACCCGCCGGGCGGCTGGCGGAGCGGCGACGTGGGGTCACCTCTGGCTGTTCAATTGTCTCCCCGTCAGGGCCAATGGCCCCGGCGTTGGGCTCGTTCTCGAGCATGCGGGCGCTCTCCCGTCAGCTCCCGGGCGCGTCGCCGCGCCGCGCAGGAGCCCTCGTGTCTCGTTGTCCGCCAACGCCCCCGAGGTGGGGGTGTCGGCGCCAAGTCCTGTCAGCGGTCGTGCCCCGCTCGCACGGGGCACCTCCTCAACCGGCGACGTGCTCACTCGCCGGTCCCGCCTCGCCGCCGCGCGTGGTGTCGCGGTCCAGGTCGAGCGGATCGGCAAGCGCACCAGTGCTGACGTCGAGCGGCCCCTGCGCCAGCCTGGTCACCTCGGGGGGAACCGGCGGCGCGAAGTCGGCCACAAGGCGCAGCCCTGTGAGCACATCGTCGGGTCGAACGGCAGGCGTCATGTGCCGAACAACCATGCGCAGTATGACACACGGCCCTCCGAGCACCTGAGCTGCAGTTCTGTCTGTTCCCTCGGACACCGTGAGCCCCAGGACGGCCTCCCGCGCGTCGAAGCGACGGGGGCCCTTCTTGGTGAGGCGTTCGACCTCCACAGCGCCTGCCGCGAGAAACTTCTCCGCCGCCACCTCGGCGAGCTCGCGATCGGCACCGGGCAGCCGCACCTCCCAGTCGGAGACCTCCAAGCGGTCAGCCAGCCCACCCGGGCCCGCTGTCACAACGTCGAGCACATCGAGCCCCGGCGGCAGCGACCCGTCCAGGTCCTGTCTCACCTGCTCGGGATCGCACGGCGTGGTGACACCGATCTCGAGATATTCGGCTTCGCTGGCGACGCCGGTCGGCGCCGCGCCCGCGTAGGAGATCTTCGGGTGGGGCGAGAAACCTGCGCTGTAGGCCACCGGTATGCCGGCACGGCGAACCGCTCTCTCAACGGCCCGCGAAATGTCGCGGTGGCTGGTGAAGCGCAGGCGGCCGCGCTTGGCGTAGCGCACGCGAAGGCGCTGCACCGTGGGCGCGGGCGGAGGCCCTTCGGGAACAGGTTTCAGAGCTTGTCGTCCTTCCCTTGTAAGAGTTCCTTCGTCTCAGGATAAGCCGCCCTGGCGCGTGTACGTGTACGCCGAGGCACCGGCTGCCCACTGAGCGCGCTAGACCACCGTAAGAGGAAGGAGTTTTCGCCCCGTGGGGCCGATCTGAATTTCCGTGCCCATCGTCGGGCAGACGCCGCAGTCGTAGCAAGGAGTCCAGCGGCAGTCTTCGACCTCGCCGCCGGAGACGGCCTCCTGCCAGTCCTGCCAGAGCCACTCGCGGTCGAGCCCGGCGTCGAGGTGGTCCCATGGCAGGACCTCGTTCTCCGCCCGCTCGCGCGTGGTGTACCAGTCGACGTCGACGCCCGCCTTCTCGGCGGCCGCCATCCAGCGCTCGTAGGAGAAGTGCTCGCTCCAGCCGTCGAACCTGCCGCCGTCCTCCCAGACGGCGCGGATCACGGCGCCGACCCTGCGGTCGCCGCGCGAGAGCAGGCCCTCCACGATCGAGGGCTTGCCGTCGTGGTAGCGGAAGCCGATGGCTCTGCCGTACTGCTTGTCGCCTCTGAGCGAGTCGCGCAGCTGCTTGAGCCGTCGGTCGACGGTCTCGTGGTCGGCCTGCCCGGCCCACTGGAACGGCGTGTGCGGCTTGGGCACGAAGCCGCCGATGGAGACCGTGCAGCGGATGTCGCGGCTGCCGGTCGCCTCGCGGCCCGCCTGGATGACCTTCTTGGCCAGGTCGGCGATGCCCAGCACGTCCTCGTCCTGCTCGGTGGGCAGGCCGCACATGAAGTAGAGCTTGACCTGCCGCCACCCCTGCGAATAGGCCGTGGTGACGGTGCGGATCAGGTCTTCCTCGGTGACCATCTTGTTGATCACCTTGCGCATGCGCTCGGAGCCGCCCTCCGGCGCGAACGTCAGGCCGGAACGCCTGCCGTTCCTGGAGAACTCGTTGGCCAGGTCGATGTTGAACGCGTCGACCCTGGTGGACGGCAGCGAGAGCGAGGTGTTGGTGCCCTCGTAGCGGTCGGCCAGGCCCTTGGCGACGTCACCGATCTCGGAGTGGTCGGCCGACGACAGCGACAGCAGACCGACCTCGTTGAAGCCGGACTCCTTGATGCCGTTTTCGACCATCGCCCCGATGGTGGTGATCGAGCGCTCCCGCACCGGGCGCGTGATCATGCCCGCCTGGCAGAACCTGCAGCCACGGGTGCAGCCGCGGAAGATCTCCACGCTGAACCGCTCGTGCACGGTCTCGGCCAGCGGGACCAGCGGCTTCTTCGGGTAGGGCCACTCGTCGAGGTCCATCACGGTGTGCTTGTGCACCCGCCACGGCACGTCGGCCCTGTTGGGGGCGACGCGCTTGATGCGACCGTCCGGGTGGTAGTCCACATCGTAAAATTTCGGGATATATACCCCGCCGGACTCGGCGAGCCGCATGAGCAGCTCGTCCCGCCCGCCGGGTCTGCCCTCGGCCTTCCACTCGCGGATGACCTCGGAGATGGCGATGGAGATCTGCTCTCCGTCGCCGAGCACGGCCGCGTCGAGGAAGTCGGCGATCGGCTCCGGGTTGAAGGCCGCGTGGCCGCCGGCGAGCACGATCGGGTCGTCCTCACCCCGGTCCACGGCCAGCAGCGGGATGCCCGCCAGATCGAGCGCGTTGAGCATGTTGGTGTAGCCCAGCTCGGTCGAGAAGGACACGCCGAGCACGTCGAAGGCGCGCACCGGCCGGTGCGCGTCGACCGTGAACTGCGGGACGCCCTCGGCCCGCATGAGCGCCTCGAGATCCGGCCACACCGCGTAGGTGCGCTCGGCCAGCGTGGCGGGCAACTCGTTGAGGATCTCGTAGAGGATCGCCACACCCTGGTTGGGCAGCCCGACCTCGTAGGCGTCCGGGTACATCAGCGCCCACCGCACGTCGGCGGAGTCCCAGTCCTTGACGGTCGAGTTGAGCTCACCCCCGACGTACTGGATGGGCTTCTGCACCTTGGGCAGTAGCGCTTCCAGGCGGGGGAACACCGACTCGACAGACATACGGTCCAGGGTAGCGGCGCTCAGACGGTGGCAGGTCCAGGGATGTCGATGTCGTTGCCGATGAGCACCAGGAGGCGGTGCCCTTCGTAGCAGGTCAGCTCGACGGCGATCACGCCGCTCGCCAGATTGTGCACTCCGACGACGTGGTTCGCGGGCAGCAGAAAGCGCTCCTCGCACTCATCGCAATAGGCCAAGAACATGTCTCTAATTAAACGACTGTCTTCGCACCCTGATGGCCTGGAGAAGCCCAATCGCAATGAGATTCGCGAACGTGGCCGTTCCGCCATACGACACGAACGGCAGCGGAAGCCCCGTGATCGGCATGATCCCGATCGTCATGCCCACATTGATGAACGTCTGGAACGCGAACCAGCACACGATCGTGCCCGCTACCAGCGTCCCGAACCTGTCGTCGCACTGCCTGGCGATCTTCAGCCCGCGCAGCAGCACCACCCCGAGCAGCAGCACCACCGTGACCGACCCGAGGAACCCGAACTCCTCCCCCGCCACCGTGAAGATGAAGTCGGTGTGCTGCTCGGGCACGAACCGCCCGGTCGTCTGCCCGCCCCCCAGCAGCCCCTTTCCCAGGAGTTGCCCGGAGCCGATCGCGATCATCGACTGCGTGCTGTTGTAGCCCACCCCGCGCGGATCGACGCTCGGATCGACGAACGCCGTAAACCGGGCCACCTGGTACGGCTCGAGCAGCTGGAAGTAGAACACCGAGAACACCCCGCCGGCCGCCACCAGCGTCAGCGCCGCGATCCACCGTTTGCGCACCCCCGCGATGATCAGCCCGGCGGCCGTGATCACCGCCAGCACCAGCGCCGTCCCGAGGTCCGGCTGGAGCATCACCAGCCCCATCGTGACCCCCGAGGCGAGGAGCGCCAGCCATATGTCCAGCGCGCGCGGCCGATCACTGCCCTCGGCCGGCTGCGCGAGCAGCATCGCGATGATCAGCAGCAGCCCGACCTTGGCGAACTCCGACGGCTGCACCGCGAACCCGCCACCGAGCAGGATCCACGAGTGCGACCCGTTGATCGTCGCACCCAGCGGCGTGATGACCAGCCCCAGCCCTATCAGCGACACCAGGAACACCAGCGGCGCGTACGCCCGCATCGCGCGATGGTCGACCGTCGCCACGATCGCGCACAGGATGATCCCGATCATCTCGTTGAAGACGTGCTTCTTGACCAGCCCCGTCGAGCCCGGGGCCCAGGTCCTGGTGGACGACCAGACGAGCAGCGTGCCGATCACGCACAGCCCGGCCACCGCGACCAGCATCAGGGCATCCAGCCTGCGCACCGTCGAGTTCTCACCGGCGACTCGGCGGAACAGCGACGGCCGCCGGACGGCCACCGATCGATCGATCACCTCCGCACCTCCATCCCAGCGACCATCCACCCGACCACGCGGCCAGTCATCCACCCGACCACACAGCCGATCACCCACCCGGCCGCCCAGCCGACCACCCCTCCGACCACGCGACCGCCCACCCACCGGCCAGCACAGCCGATCACCTCTCCGGTCTCACGGCCGACCACCTGCCCGCCCGCACAGCGGATCAGCCCTCCGGTCTCACGACCGACCACCCATCCGCCCGCACGCCGGATCAGCCCACCGCCCTCACGACCGACCACCCACCGGCCCGCCGTCCCACCACCCGGCCGCCGAACCCCGCTCCGCCCACCGCCCACCACGGGCCAACCCCTGCGCACGGTCCAACCCCTGCGCGCGCCGCCCACCAGCCGACCCCGGCCCGCACCGCCCGCGACGGGCCAGCCCCCACGGCGATCCCCCACCGCCAACCAACGTCTCCGGCCACCACCCGCCACACGCCGGCCCCCGCGACCACCACTCACCACCGACCGACTCCCACGACCACCGCCGGCGCCGGTGCCGACCGTCCGACCGCCCGTGCCCGGCTCCAGGCTCTGGGCGCTCATCCTCCGGCCACCGTTCCGTCGGGCGAGAAGCTGGGCAACCTCGTCGTGAGCTTCCCACCGGGCACGGCGGGAGGCCGCTTGATGCCGTAGATCCCTTCGTAGATCTCCCGCACGGCAGGCGCCGCCGTCTGCGCGCCCATGCCACCCTGCGAGACCATGACCACGACCACGTACTGCGGATTCTTCGTGGGCGCGAATGACGCGAACCACGAGGTGTCCTGCTTGCCCCAGACCTCCGCGGTGCCGGTCTTGCCGCCGATGCGCACCTTGTCCATCGGGAACCCGGCGAAGGCCCCCGCCGCGGTGCCGTCCGAGGGGACCTGGCTCAGCGCGTTCTTGATGTAGAGCCGTTCCTTCTCGCTGATCGGCAGCTTGCCCACGACCGGCACCGGGATGGTCCTGACGACCTTGCCGTCAGGCCGCACCTGCGCCCACCCGATGCGCGGGCTGCGCAGCTTCCCGTCGCTCACCAGTGCCATGTACGCCCGCGCGAGCTGCATCGGCGTCACCAGCACGTCGCCCTGGCCGATGGAGAAGTTGGCCGAGTCACCCGGCCGCAGCAGGAACCCCTCGGTGCAGTTCTCCAGCGCGAGCCGTTTGAGGAAGTCGGCCCGCGCCCGATCCTTGACCTCCGGGTATCCCTTGCGCGACCGCTCGCAGCTCACGGCGTTGGTGCGGTTCCACAGGTCCTTCTTCCACGCCCGGTCGGGGATGCGCCCGGAGGACTCGCCCGGCAGGTCCACCCCGGTCGGCCTGCCGAACCCGAACGCCCTGGCCGTGTTGGCGAAGATCTCCTTGGTGGCCTTCTTCGGGTTGCGCCCGCCGTCCTTCAGGTACTGCTCGTACGCGGCTTTGTAGAAGATCGTGTCGCACGACTTGACCAGCGCGGTGTGCAGGCTGAGCGAGCCGAGCGAAACGCCGCGGAAGTTGCTGAACGCCCGGTCGCCGACCATGTAGGAGCCGGGGCATTCGTACGTGCCGTTCAGCGGGTATCCGGACCGCAGCATCGCCGACACCGACGAGATCTTGAACGTCGAACCCGGCGCGAACTGGCCGTTGATCGCCCGGGACACGAGCGGCATGTCTGATTTATCCGACAGCAGCCACTGATATCCGCGCGTCGAGATCCCGCCCGCCCAGACCGCCGGGTCGTATCCGGGAGCGCTGGCCAGCGCCACCACCCGTCCCGTACGCGCGTCGAGCACCACCCCCGCGCCGCCGTCAGCCGCCGGGGCGGACTTCATCGCCTTCGCCAGCGCCTTCTCCACCACGGACTGCACCCGCGAGTCGATGCTGGTAACCAGGTGGTCGCCGGGAATCGGGGTGATCTGCTCCTCGACGCCGAGCGCCTTGCCCATCCTGTCGACCTGCACCCTGCGCAGCCCCGACTTGCCGCGCAGCGCCTCGTCGTAGACGTACTCGAGCCCGTCACGCCCCGCCAGGTCCACCCCGGAGAAGCTGGCCTTCAGCCCTTCGCGCTTCTCCAGCTCGGCCTCGGTGACCGGCTGCAGGTAGCCGAGCATCTGCGCCCCGTCGCGCCCGCCGGGATACTGCCTGACGGAGTGGATCTCCGCCGTCACCCCGGGAAACTCCTCCTGCCGCTCGAGGATCTGGAGCGCCTCCCGAGTGTCCACCTTCTCGTCGAGCGGAACCGGCTGGTACGGCGATCCCGTCCAGCAGGGCTTGCGGACTCCCGGCCCGCACGGCGTGATGCGCTGCTGCAGATCGGCGACGGGCCGGCCGAGCACCGCCGACAGCTTGCTCAGCACCTTGAGCCCGCCGTCCTTCATCCTGGTCAGCCTGGTCCGGTCCACGGACACGACCAACGCGGTCTTGTTGCGCACCAACGGCCGCCCGTGCGAGTCGAGGATCTGCCCCCGCACGGCGGGCACGATCACGGCCCGTGTCCTGGTCTCCGTCGCCCGCGTCACGAACTCGTTCCCACGCACCACCTGCACCTGCCACAGGCGCACGGCCAGCACGACCAGCAACGTCACGACGAGCACCTGCACCAGCAGCAGCCTGGCCCGCATCCGCATCATGTCGAGAACCCCGCCTCCCTGCCCCGTGTGGTCAGCCAGATCACGATGGGGGACACGACCAGCGTGTAGACGATGGTGACGGGCACCTGCTCGGTCAGCGTGGAGATCGTCACCCGGGGATCGGCGATCAGCCCGCTCACGACCGCCGCCAGCAACGGCGCCATCAGCACGCACAACACCACGGTGGTGACCGGCCCACCCGCGCCACGCCCGGCCACGTAACCGACGAGCGCCAGCACGAACGCGTACTGCCCCACGAGGTGCGCGGTCGGCGGCATGACATCGACGAGCAGCCCGGCGCTGAACCCGAGCACCGCCCCGGACGACGCACCCCGCCCCAACGCCGCCCCGATCACGGCCAGCAGCACCAGATCGGGCGAGCCCCCGGCCGGCAGGGGAAATCGGTTGACCAACATGACCTGCGCCAGCAAGGCCAACAACACGGACAACCCGCCGATCACCGCGCCCCCTCCCGGGAATCCCTCACAATCCGCCCCACCCCGCACGCCGGCCCCATGCCCGACCCGCCGGATGGAGCCCGGCCAGGTCGTTCGAGCCGTTCCAGCGAACCGAGCCACCAACGATCCGACCCACCCGCCACCGACGCCCACCGGCGATCCAGCCGAGCGGACACCGACACCCACCACCGATCCGCCCCGGCCACCACCGACGCCCATCGGCCACCGCCGACCACTCGGACCCGCGCCGACGGCCGGACCCGGGCCGGCGACCGGAGCCCACGCGAGCCCGACACCCAAGCCGACGACCTCACCGACTCCCACCCCGGAGCCGAGCTTCCGCGCGGCGCTCGCGGGCCGATCCACCCCGAAGGCCTCCGCACCGCCCGCGCCCAACCCTCGTCAGACGCCGCCACAAGCGCTCTCAGAGACGCGTAGCGCCGACCCCTGATGGAACGCTCCAGACGGCCACTGCCGCCTTGACACGCGCCCACACGCCCGCCAGCACCCCATCTCGCGTCTACGCTCCCGCCGGCACCGCGCCGCGCGCCTGCATGCCCATCAGCACGCCATGTCACGTCCGCATGCCCACCAGCACCCCACACGCCAAGACATCGGCCAGCACCGCACCGTGCGCCCAGATACGCCCCAACACCGCCGCACGCAGCCAGATACGTGCCGGCATCGCCCCACGCGGTCAGATACGCGCCGGCACCGCACCTCTCACCCGGACAGCCGGCGCTTCCGCGCGCGCCCGGATCACCGTGCCCATTGATCGGCAGGCGCCGTGGAACCGCCCGCCGCCCGATCATCGCGATCCCTCCGTGGCAGGCAGCGCCTTGGCGGGCAGCACCGCGTCACGCGGGTCCCGCTTCGGAGCCTCCACCACCACCCCGACCACGTCCAGCGAAGAAAGATCCGCGTACGGACGGGCGTACGCGATCCGGGTCAGCTCCCCCGGCGTCGACTCCACCCGCTCGATCACCCCGATGGGCACCCCCGGCACGTACGGGCTGCCGTTCTGCGAGCCGAAGCTGACGATCCGCGCGCCGCTGGTCAGCGGGGCCGTGGAGTCGAGGAGCCGGAACTGGACGAGCCGCCCGTTCTCCCCCACCCCGTGCACCACACCGATCTCCTTGCCGCCCTCCAGCCGCGCCCCGACGGCCGAGGCCGGGTCGCTGAGGAGCACCACCGTCGAGCTGTGCGGGGCCGCGTTGATCACGCGCCCGACCAGACCGTCGCCGCTCAGCACGGTCATCTCCGTACGGATGCCGTCACTCGTGCCGGCGTCGATCTGCACGGCGTCCTCGAAGCCCGGCAGCCCGCGCCGGGCGACCACGTTGGCCGGGACCACCTTGTATCCGCCCGACCCCGACAGGCCGAGCAGCTGCTTGAGCTCCTTGGAGCGGGTCGCGTCGAGCTTGCTGGCGACCAGGCCGGCCCGGAGCTGGGCGTTCTCCGCTTTGAGCGCGTTGATGCGGTCCTGGGCGCCGGGCGCGTCCACAAGAGCGCGGACGAACCCGCTGACGGGGCGCACCAGCCCCCCGCCGAACTGTTCCGCTGTGCCGAACACATAAGCCGCCGCCGTTCGCAGCGGCCGCAGCGGCGAGCTGTTGCCAGTGCGATGGTCGACGGTCAGGATGATCAGGGCTGCCGTCAGCAGCCCGCCCAGGATCAGCCGCGCATGGCGAGAGTCTCTCATCAGTGCCGCGACTCCGGCACCAGGACCTGCTGGAGCGCCTCGAACTCCTCGGCGCACTTGCCGGAGCCGATGGCGACCGAGTCGAGGGCGTTTTCGACCAGGTGCACGGGCATGCCCGTCTCGGCCTTGACGCGCTCGTCCAGCCCCTTGAGCAGGGCGCCCCCGCCGGTGAGCGCGATGCCGCGGTCCATGATGTCGCCGGACAGCTCGGGCGGGCACTTGTCGAGCGTGGTCTTGACCGCGTCGACGATGGCGTTGACCGGCTCCTCGATGGCCTTCCTGACCTCTTCGCTCGACACGACGATGGTCTTGGGCAGCCCGCTGACCAGGTCGCGCCCGCGGATCTCCGCGTGCGACTCCTCGCCGGTCGGGCCGGCCGAGCCGATGGCGATCTTGATCTCCTCGGCGGTGCGCTCGCCGAGCATCAGGGAGTATTCCTTCTTGGCGAACGCGATCACCGCCTGGTCGAGCTCGTCGCCGCCGATCCTGATGGACTGGCTGGTGACCACGCCGCCCATCGAGATGATCGCCACCTCGGTGGTGCCTCCACCGATGTCGACCACCATGTTTCCGGTCGGCTCGTGCACCGGGAGCCCGGCCCCGATGGCGGCGGCCATGGGCTCCTCGACGATGTAGACCTTCCTGGCGCCTGCCTGGTATCCGGCTTCCTTCACCGCGCGCTGCTCCACGCTGGTGATGCCGCTCGGCACGGCGATGATGATGCGCGGCTTGGCCAGATGCCGACGTCGGTGCACCCTCTGGATGAAATATCGCAACATCCGCTCAGTCACATCGAAGTCGGCGATCACGCCGTCTTTGAGCGGGCGGACGGCGACGATGTTGCCAGGCGTACGACCGATCATCCGCTTGGCCTCGATGCCGACCGCCACGATCTTGCCCGTGGCGGTGTTGATCGCTACGACTGAGGGCTCGTTGAGCACGATGCCCCGGCCGCGCACGTAGACCAGCGTGTTGGCGGTGCCCAGGTCGACCGCCATGTCACGGCCGAGAAACGCGAGCTTGCTGCCCATGGGGAACGGAGCCCTCCGTAACGTCGTTCGCGAATGATTACGGATCGAATTCGAATCGTAACGTGACGTACCCACCGATGGGCGCAATGAGCCCTCGCGCCCCACAAAAATCTCCAGCCCCTACCTCAACCGCAATTTTGCCCGGATTGCACCACAACACCCAAAGGCTTGCTGGAACGATCCAAAACGCCCATCGGCTCGAGGCCTCACGTATCGACCCTGCCAACCGTACGCGGAAGCGCCGACAAAATCCCGCCCGCGCCACGCCCACGAATCAGCCCCGCACATCAAGACCTCGCCACCCTACGACAGGCGCCCGACAAAAACGCGCGCCCGCACAGCGACATGCTGCGCGGGCGCGGATTGGCGAGGCGAATCGCCTAGAAACGGTCAGGGAAGAAGATCTTGATCTCCCTGGCAGCGGACTCGGGCGAGTCGGAGCCGTGAACGACGTTTTCGCCGATCTCGAGGGCGTGGTCGCCGCGGATCGTGCCGGGGGCCGACTTGACCGGGTCGGTGGCGCCGGCCAGCGCGCGGAACGCCTCGACGGCGCGCGGGCCCTCGAGGACCAGGGCCACGAGCGGCCCCGACGTGATGAACTCGACGAGCTCACCGAAGAACGGCCGCTCGGAGTGCTCGGCGTAGTGCGACTTGGCGGTGTCGGCGTCGAGGGTGCGCAGGTCCATCGCCACGACCTTGAGGCCCTTGCGCTCCACACGGGCGATCACGTCACCGATGAGGCCGCGCTTAACCCCGTCGGGCTTGATCAGGACAAGAGTGCGCTCGGACACTTGGAGTTCTCCTTCGAACAGAGTGAGGATCGCGATCACGGGCGCCCGGCCCGGCCGCGGGATGCTTCGCGGGGGACGGGCCCACGCGTCGCCGTGGCTTGGGCCTCAGCTTACCGTCCCGCGCCCCCACCCTCGTTTTCCTACGGAACGGCGTCATGGAGAGGCGGTGTCCTCGGGCGATTGGCCCTGCGGCGGCACGGCGGGCACCGACCCGGCAGATTCGTCCTCATCCGCCGCACCCTCCGCAGGCGACGCGGACGCCGTTTCATCGGGCCTGGCGACACCCCGCCGGGCCATCACGGTGGAGAGCACGATGACCAGCACCACGAGGAAGCCGCCGATCAGGGCCCACGAGTGCAGCGCGCCGACGAAGCTGTCCACCAGCTCCTGGGCCGACGAAACCCCGTCCAGCATCGCCATCTGCACACCCGTACCGAGCAGGAACCCCGCCAGCACCCCCGCGACGCACAGCGAGAGCCCGAAGACGGCCGTCCCGACCCCCACCTCCTGCAGCGCCGACGTCAACGCCACCGCTGCCCCCACCGCGAGCAGCATGAACGGCACCGCCAGCACCAACCCGTCGGCCGACGGCACGACGAACCGCACCGAGCACAGCCCCACGACCATCGCGAGCAACCCGAAAGGCACCAGCCACCGCACGGGGGCCGACGCGAACCGGCGCACGGCCGCGGCAGCGCCGACGGCGAGGAGCCCGGCCACCGCGAACGGCACCCAGAGCCCGCGCAGCCCCGGCCCGCCGAGCCCGCCCATCTCCACCAGCGTGACCTGCGCCGCGCTGGGCAGCAGCACCACGCCGACCGCCACCATGGAGTACGCCAGCGTACGGCTCTCCGCGGCCCCTATCGTGGCCAGCCCCAGCAGCCCTGCCACGGCGACCACCGCCAGCACGATCACCGGCACGGCCCGCCACCCCTCGGTCGCGGTGCTGATCGCCACGACCGCGATGCCCGCCGCCGGCACGGCGGCCAGCAGCAGCCGGCTCCGCTCCCCGTCGTTGAGCATCGGCGTGGCCGGCCGCCCGAGCAGGATCCAGATGAGCAGGTACGCGCCCGCCAGGGCCAGCGCGATCCCCGTCAGCATCGGGTACGGCTGCAGCGTGACCTTCCAGCTGCTCGCCTTGTCGAGCGGCCACAGCGCCAGCGCCTCGGCCGCGAGCAGGCTCACGCTGAACACGCCCACCCACAGCGCCCGCAACACCAGCACCCGGCCCCAGACGGCCGCCAGCGTGGCGGGCACGACCAGGCCCGCCCCGACGCCGCGCAGCACCCGCACCACTCCGGCGAGGAGCTCCGAGCCCGCGTACCCACCGGCGACGTCGGACAGGGCCACCAGGGCCAGCCCCAGCAGCACCACGTGAACCACCTGCACGCGCCGCAGCACCACCGCCGCCAGCGGCACGGTCAGCATCAGCGCGGGCAGGGCGAGCCCGTGCGTGCGCATCAGCCCGACCTGGTCGACGTCGCCGGGCAGCAGCTTGGCGACGACGGAGAGCGTATTGGGAACGGTGACGATCGCCAGCGGCAAGGCGGCAACGACAAGCAGCCCGAGCGTCACATCGAGCAGCCATGGGACCCTGGGCCCGGCCGACCGCTGAATCGGGGGGACGGTCATGCGCCGACTTTAGCGGGAAGTAGCGCCCTCAACACGGCAAGCGACGATAATCGCCGTGATCCACAGCGCCGTGAAGATCGCGCCGAGGAAGAACATCATCGGCACGAGGAAGCCCGTGCAGATCGCCAGCACCTGTACGAGGCTGCCGAGGATGTAGCCGAACGGCCGCTTGAGCAGGCCCGCGGCGACCACGCACAGCACGGCCAGCCCGATGCCGGCGGTCACCGCGAGCGCGGGCGCCACCCCGCCCACGGTGATCGCCACGGGCGTGATCAGCCCCGCCACGATGGCCTCCATGCCGAGCACGCTGGCGCCCAGCCTGCGCATACCTGGAGTCACCTGGAAATTCATCGCGAACCATCCGCCTTGAGCAGCTGCCGCGCGTCACCCGCCGTCACGACCGACCCGGTGATGAACACGCCCGTGCCGCTGAACTCGCCCTCGGCGTCGGCGACGCCGATAGCCTGGTCGATGGCGTCGTCGAGCCGTTCGACCACATGTACGCGCTCCTCGCCGAACAGCGGCTCGGCCAGGGACGCCAGCTCCTCCGGCGACATGGACCTGGGCGAGGAGTTACGCGTGACGATGATCTCGTCGAGCATCGGTTCGAGCAGCTCGAGCAGCGCGTCGACGTCCTTGTCCCGCATGACCGCGAGGACCCCGACGACCTTGGCGAAGTCGAACGCCTCGTGCAGCCCCTCCAGGGTCGCCTGCATGCCACCCGGGTTGTGGGCCGCGTCGATCACGACCGTCGGCGTCCGCCGCACGACCTCCATCCGCCCCGGCGAGGCGGCCTGCGCGAACGCCTGCCGTACGAGATCGATGTCGAGCGGGTCGTCACCGCCGGTCAGCGCCTCGACGGCGGCCAGCGCGCAGACCGCGTTGCTCGCCTGGTGCGCGCCGTAGAGCGGCAGGTAGACCTCGTCGTAGACCCCCTTGAGGCCGCGCAGGGTGAGCAGCTGCCCGCCGATGGCCACCTCCCGATTGAGCACGCCGAACTCGAGCCCCTCACGGGCCACGACCGCGCCGACCTCGGCGGCCCGCCGCATGAGCACCTCGGCCGCGGCCAGCTCCTGCTGGGCGAGCACGGTGGTCGAGCCGGGCTTGATGATGCCCGCCTTCTCACCGGCGATGCTGGGGATGTCGGGACCCAGACGGTCGGTGTGATCGAGCGAGATGGGCGTGATCACGGACACGAGGCCGTCGGCGACGTTCGTCGCGTCCCAGGACCCGCCCATGCCGGCCTCGATCACGGCGACGTCGACCGGGGTGTCGGCGAAGGCGGCGAAGGCCATGGCGGTCAGCAGCTCAAAAAACTGGATGCGCCGCCCCTGGGTGTCGGTCAGCTCGACATACGGGATGATCTCCTCGTAGACCTCCGCGAACCGCTCCTCGCTCAGCGGCTCGCCGTCCACCGTGATCCGCTCGCGCACCGACACCAGATGAGGGCTGGTGAACCGCCCCACTCTGAGATTGCGCTCCTTGAGCAGAGCCTCGGTGAGCCGGGCCGTGCTCGTCTTTCCGTTGGTGCCCGCGATGTGTATGACCGGGTACGCCCTCTGCGGCGAACCGAGCACATCAAGAAGGGCCGCGATCCTGTCGAGCGTCGGCTCGAAATCCCACTCGACGCCGCGCTCCATGATCGCGCGTTCTACCGCACGATAATCCACCCCTTAACCCTACTGACCGCCGGCAGCGGTCCCGACCGGGGGCCGTGATGGCACAAAAAAAGGGGGTCCGACGCACAAGGCGTCGAACCCCCTCAAAGATTGTCCGGCGGCGACCTACTCTCCCACACCCTCCCGAGTGCAGTACCATCGGCGCAGAGAAGCTTAACTTC
>NZ_JBFAOQ010000004.1:0-322037 GCF_040675285.1 Nonomuraea sp. NPDC049625
ATGACCTCGCCGCGTTTGATCTCGATCGAGACCTCGCGCAGGGCGGGCGCCTCGGCGCCGGGGTAGGTGAAGGTGATGTCCGTGGCCGTGATGCGGTCGAAACCGATCGGGGCCGCGGCCGGGCGGGGGCCGGTCAGGCGGCGCTCGGCGTCCTCGCAGAACTCCAGGAAGTCGGTGAAGTAGAGGCCCTGCTCGTAGAGGCTGTTGGTGGCGTACAGGAAACTGCTCAGCGAGCTCTGGCCCGATCTGATCGCCAGGACCGCGGTGCCCGCCACCGCCAGCGGGATCGCGGCCAGGGCCAGGAGCACGCCGAGGGCGACGTAGACGAGAGCGGTGCCGAGGCCGCCGAGGGCCTCGCCGACGAGCCGGGCGAAGGTCTGGCGTCTGGCCAGTTGGAGCAGGACGTCCTGCTCGGCCCTGGCCACCGCGTCGTACATGCGCAGCAGGAAGCCGCGCATGGTGAACGAGCGGACCTCGGCCGCGGCCTCGCGCTCGGCCAGCAACTCCGCGATGATCCACTTGCGGCGGCGGGCCGGGATCAGGCCGTACATGGTCGCGTAGCGCATGCGCGCGCTGCGGACCGCCGCCCAGGCGTCGGGCAGGACGGCGAGCAGCAGCAGCGGCAGGAGCACCGGGTGGAGCAGGCCGAGCACGCCGGCCGCGGCCGCGATGCCGACCGCGGCCGTGACCACGTCGATGGCCGACGACACCACCCAGTCGGCCACGCCCGCGCCGCGTGCCCTGGCGCGTTCGAGGGCGTCGTGGAACTCCGGGTCGTCGTAGGCCACGAGCTCCACCCGGCTGGTCAGCCCGAACAGGCGCTCCTCCGTCAGCCGGGTGATCTGGGGGGTCAGGCGGGACTCCGCCCAGCCCGCGCCCGCCTGAACGGTCGTGCGCAGCACGGCCGCGCCGCCCACCAGGGCGAGGCTGGGCAGCGCGGCCAGCACGCGATCGGGGGTCGGGCCCTCGCTGAAGAGGGCGCTGAGGACGCCGGTGGTCGCCAGCAGGCCGAAGGCCGTGAAGACGCCGCCGAGGAGGTTGAGCGTGATCGTGGCCAGGGTGTCGCGCGGGCTCGCGCCCCAGGCCATGCGCATCGCCTGTGCCACGAGCGACGGCAGCCGCCTGGCGATGGTCAGGAAACCGACCTCCGCCATCTTGTCGTTGTGAACATTCCAGGTGGGGGTGGCGATCTCGCCGAGTTCGAGAGGCTCATCCTGCATGCTCTGAGTATGCGTTCGACCACTGACAGTTTTCATTCGGCTGCGCGTCGCGATGGGCAGGGCGCACACGCCATATCACCGCGATAGGGGCAATCTGGTACCTCTCCCGGGACGGAGGGCGCGCATACCGTGGCGGCACCCCCAACTCCCGGAGGAGGCTCCGTGCCCAGACCCCTTCGTCTCGCGCTCTCCCTCTTACTCGGCCTCACGTTCCTGCTCGTCACCGCGCCCGCGCAGGCCGCGGCCCTGGTCAGGGTCGTCAGGTACGACGCGAGCAGGGCGGCCGAGTTCGTGTCCGTGGTGAACCAGGCGGCCCAGCTCTGGAACTCCAGCGTCGTCAACGTCCGGCTCGTCCAGGGAACGCCCGCCGACTTCGTCGTGTACGCCGACAACGGCTGGCCGCGCGCGCTGCCCACCAGCCTGGGCCGCGGCACGGTCTGGATCGGCCGGCAGGCCACCACGCAGGGCTACAACCCGCTGCGCATCTCCACCCACGAGATCGGCCACATCCTGGGCCTGCCCGACCGGCGCACCGGGCTGTGCTCCGACCTGATGTCGGGGTCAAGCGCGCCCGTGAGCTGCACCAACGCGAACCCTAGCGCCGCCGAGCGGGCCGAGGTCGACCGCAACTTCGCCGGAAGCGCGCCGCAGGTCGAGTTCGGTCAACTGCACGTCGACCGCTGACCTCTCCCGGGTGACGGCGGACGCACCGGGTCCGCCGTCATCCGCCGGACGTTGCCGTACATACCGATCCGCCGTCACTCGCCGGACGTAGCCGTACATACCGATCCGCCGTCACTCGCAGGCGTAACCGGACATACCGCGTCCGCTTCATCCGCAGGCGTAGCCGGACGGCAGGCGGGTGTCGCCGTTCGGGCGACTGGCCTGGAAGCCGAACGACGTGCTCGCCCCCGGCGCGAGCGAGCCGTTGTGGGCAGCGTTGCGGGCGGTGACGGCCTGGCCGGACGTGGTCATCGTGACGTTCCACGACCCGGTGACCGCGTGCCCGGGCGGCAGCGTGAACGTGACGCCCCAGCCGGTCAGGGACGTGGTGCCGGTGTTGGTCACCGCGACCTGGATGACGTACCCGGTGCTCCACTGGCTCTGCACGGTCGCGGTGGCCGTGCAGCCGCCCGTCTGGCCACCGCCGGACGTCGTCACGCTCACAGTTCCCGAGCGTGGCGAGCGGTTGCCCGCCGCGTCCCTGGCGTACACGGCGAAGGTGTACGACGTGCCCGCCGCCAGCCCCGTGACGGTGACCGAGGCGGTCGCGCTCGTGGCCGCGGCCGTCTCCGTCGAGCCCTGTACGCGCACCACGTCGTACCCGGTCACCCCCACGTCGTCACTGGAGGCGGCCCAGGTCAGGGTCGCGGACGAGGAGGTGACCGCGGAGGCCGTGGGCGTGCCTGGCGCGGTGGGCGGGGTGGAGTCCCCCTGCCCGTACGCCAGACCGAACCCGTACGGGAACAGCGGCGTCTTCCCGTCCCCGGAGTTGATCGGCTGCTGGGACGCGCTGCTCATCCAGGTCACCGGCAGCTTGCCGGTCGGCTGGACGGTCCCGAACAGCACGTCCGCCACGCCCTGCCCCTCGGTGCCCGGCAACCAGGCGGCGACCAGCGCGTTCCAGCCGGACAGCTGGGAGGCGACGTCGAGAGGGCGGCCCGAGACCAGCACCACGACGACCGGGACCCCGGACGCGCGCAGGTTCGCGATGGTGTTGAGGTCCACGGCGTCCAGGCCCAGGCTGCCGGGCCGGTCGCCCTGGCCCTCGGCGTACGGCGGCTCGCCGACCACCGCGACGGCGACGCGGTAGGAGGAGTCGATGCCGGTGCCGTCCTGGCTGTAGGTGACGGTCGTGCCGGAGCCCGCGCTGTTCCTGATGCCCTGCAGGATGGTGGTGCCGGGGGTGATGTTGCCGGACGAGCCCTGCCAGGAGATCGTCCAGCCGCCGCTCTGGTAGCCGATGTTGTCCGCGCTCCGGCCCGCCACGAAGATCTTGCCGCTGCGGGCGAGCGGCAGCACGTTGCCGGCGTTCTTCAGGACGACCTGCGACTTGGCGACCGCCTCGCGGGCCAGCGCGCGGTGCGCGGCGCTGCCCACGGTCGAGGTGTACGAGCGGTCCGTCAGCGGCTTCTCGAAGAGCCCGAGCTCGAACTTCTTGGTGAGGATGCGCCGTACCGCGTCGTCGACCCTGGCCGTGGTCACCCGGCCGGCCTGGACCTCGGCCCGCAGCAGGTCGATGAACTGGCGCCAGGCCGTGGGGACCATCACCATGTCGATGCCCGCGTTCACGGCGGTGCGCACGTCGAGCGCGGACGTGCCGGGGGCGCCGTCGATCTGGTCGATGCCGTTCCAGTCGGAGACCACGAACCCGGAGAAGCCCAGCTCACCCTTGAGCACCGTGGTGATCAGGTACTGCTGTCCGTGCAGCCTGGCGCCGTTCCAGCTGCTGAACGAGATCATCACCGAGCCGACCCCGCGCTCCACCGCGGCCCTGAACGGCGGCAGGTGGATCGCCCGCAGGTCGGCCTCGGACAGCTGGGTGTCGCCCTGGTCCACGCCGCCCGTGGTGCCGCCGTCGCCGACGTAGTGCTTGGCGGTGGCGAGCACGGACGCGGGGCCGTTCAGCGTGGCTCCCTGCAGGCCCGTCACGATCGTGGCCATGGACGAGGGCAGCTCCGGCGTCTCGCCGAACGACTCGTACGTGCGGCCCCACCGGTCGTTGCGGGCCACGCACAGGCAGGGGGCGAAGTCCCAGTCGACGCCGGTGCCCGACACCTCCTCGGCCACCGCCCGGCCGATGCGCTCGACGAGGGCGGGGTCCCGGGTGGCGCCGAGGCCGATGTTGTGCGGGAAGATCGTGGCGCCGACGACGTTGTTGTGGCCGTGCACGGCGTCCGCCCCGTAGAGGATGGGGATGCGGAGCGGCGTGGCCAGGGCCGCGTTCTGGAATCCGTCGTACATGTCCGCCCAGGACGCGGCCGTGTTGGGCGACGGCGTGGAGCCGCCGCCCGACAGCACCGAGCCGAGCCGGTACGTGGTGACGTCGGAGTTGCTGACCGAGCCGCGTTCGGCCTGGGTCATCTGGCCGAGCTTCTCGTCCAGCGTCATCCTGGACATGAGGTCGGCCACCCGCGTGGGCACGGGGAGGCTGGGGTCCTGGTAGGGGGCGGCCCCGTACCAGGGCGCGGCGGACGCCCGGGGAACGACCAGTCCGGCGGCGACGAGCAGCGGCACGGCCGCCCTGATCGCCCACTGTCTGCTGCTCATGGCACGTCCAGAGGTTGTGGGCCACAAGTGGGAGCGCTCCCATGACTCTAGAACACGCCGGTGCCGCCGCCCAGGGCCCAGCCCGCACCCACAACCCCCAGCAGCGCAAACGAGGTGAAAGTTTCACCCCTGCTTACGGGCGAACGGCGGCGGCGCGGACGGGTCCTGGAGCGGGCCGCTGAGCTGGATGTTGGCGATCACCCAGCGCTCGCCCTGCTTGACGGCGACCAGGGTCAGCCGGAACGAGTCGTTGACCTCGTGCCCTCTGACCGAAGTCCGCTGCTCCTGCACGCCGCCCACGATCGCGGTGTCGCCATGGAGGCGCACCTGCGGGTCGAGGATCTCGAAGTGGTGGTTCTTCAGGTCGCCCCGGTGCCGGCCCGCCCACTGCCGTTTGTCCAGCTTGAACCCCACAGGACCGATTCCCGCGAAGTCGTCGCCGAGGAGGTCGTCGAAGGCGTCCGCGTCACCGTCGAACTCGGCCCGCGCCCAGCGGCGAACGAGGTCGAGCACCTGCTCCTGACTGCTCATGATCTGCCCCTCTCTTAACCGGGGAAATTCTCCCCACTTAAATCTGGCAGATACCGGCAATCGGCACAACCCCAACCGGGGAGTTTTCCCCCATATGCTGGTGAGTGTGATGACCAAGCCCATGCGGGCCGACGCGCGGCGCAACCTGGAGCAGATCCTGCTCGCCGCCCGCGACATGGTCGCCGAACGCGGCCCCGACGTCCCGCTCGACGACATCGCCCGGCGCGCCGGGGTCGGCAGCGCCACGCTCTACCGCCGCTTCCCCGACCGCGACGCCCTGCTCCGCGCGGTCGCGCTCGACGCCCTGACCAGGACGGCCGCCGCCGCCAGGGCGGCGGCCGAGGAGGAGCGCGACCCGTTCGAGGCGCTGGCACGCTACCTGCGCGCGGCGCTCGAACTGCGCGTCTCAGCCGTGCTCCCGGCCCTGCTCGACGCGGTGGACCCGGCGAACGACCCGCTGCTGGCACCCGTGCGCGAGGAGTCCGCCCGCACCATACGCCGGATGATCTCCGACGCCCACGCGGCGGGCACGCTACCGGAGGGTGTCACGTTCATGGACATCACGACCATGCTCGTACGGATCTCCCGCCCCCTCCCCGGGCCGCTCCCGGACGAGGCCAAGCACTCGCTCGCCCGGCGCCACCTGGAGCTGTTCATCCACGGCCTCCGGGCGATGGGGGCGGCGTGAAACCTGGATGCGATCCCCGTCAAGGGATGACCCGGTGGAGCTGAGACAGACCGTAACGCGTAGGGCGGACCCGGGACATCCAGGCCGGTAGTGCCGGCATTCCGCTTCCTGGCTCAAGAACTAGGCGATACTATGTTCGAACTACTGTGGCGCGGGAGGCTTGCGGGGGAGGTGTTTCGCGCGTGCTGTCGGGCCGGAAGTATCGGCTGGACTTCGATCTCGGTCAGCGCCTGTTCCCGAGCGGCTGGGCGGGATCTACCGCAGCGTGTGGAACACCGGGTTGGAGCAGCGCCGCGCCTATCGGCGCCGGGGCGCGTTCATCGGCTACGCCGAGCAGTGCCGCCAGCTGGCCGAGGCGAAGACCGACCCGGACTGCGCCTGGCTCGCCGAGGCTCCCGCGCAGGTCATCCAGCAGACGCTGAAGGATCTGGACGAGGCGTGCCGCAGGCACGGCACCTGGAAGGTCCGCTGGAAGAGCAAGGCGAGGTGAAGTCGGCGACCGTGACCCGCGAAGGCAAGCACTGGTTCATCAGCTTCCTGGTGGACGACGGCCTTGCCGAGGTGAGCCGACATGCTCGTCCCGGTCGGCACGCCGGGGTGGACCGGGGAGTGGTCACCGCCGCGGTCACCAGTGACGGGGAGTTCTTCGATCGCCGTCACGCCGGTGAGAGCGGCGTGTCGTCGATGGTGCCGCCGCCGGATGCAGCCGGCGGTGATTTTGGCGATACGGGGTTCCTCGCGGCGGGTGAGGCGAGGCGGTATGTGCGGCTGCAACGGCGACTCGCCCGGTCAAAGAAGGGGTCGAACCGGCGTAAGCAGGTGATCCGGGCACTGGGGGATCTGATGCGGCGAGCGCGATGGCGGCGCGCGGACGTAGGCGCCCGCCTCTGACCACCGTTCCCTCCGATGCGGGGCGGCGGCGTTGTTCGACCCTCTTTCCTGACAAGATCCCGCCCTGTATGTTCGATCCGAAAGAAAGTTTCACCCATGGAGGAACGTTGGGCAAGAAGCTTCACATTCTGGCATTACCGATCGCCGCCGCGGCCCTGGCGCTGACGGCCGTTCCCGCGCAGGCGGCCGACGGCTATGACCGTTGCCCCACCAACTACTACTGCCTGTTCTCCGGCCTGGACGGCACCGGCGACATCGTCCAGATCCAGAGCAACACCCCCGACCTGGCCGCCCTCAACATGGCCGACCGTGCCAAGTCCGACTGGAACCGCACGGGATCGACCATCCACCTCTACTCGGAGGCGAACTACGGCGGTTGCTCGGCCGTGACCAGTGCCGGCGGGAAGGGCAACTTCTACACCCCGTTCCGCGACTTCTTCGACTCCGTCCGTTTCGACGGCCCGAACGGCCCGTCGTGCTTCCCCCCTGAGGGGGCGACCGTCAAGGCGGCACAGACCGACTCGCACGGCTGATCACGGCCTGAGCGCCGCCAGGAAGCGGTCGGCCTCCGCGGCGAGCCGCGGCAGGTCGGCCGCCGGGTCGGCGGAGCGGGCCAGCAGCATGCCGCCTTCGCACAACGCACCGAAGACGAGCTGCGCACGCATGGAGAGGCCGCCGTCGGCCGCACCCCCAACCGCCGTGTCGCCGTCGGCCTCACGCCCGTTCGCCGAGCCGCCGTTGGGGGGCTGTTCGGCTGCGGTGGCCAGGTGGAGGCCGATGAGCAGGACCCGTAGCGTGTGGGCGTACTCGATCTCGCGGACCGTCTCCCACCCCAGCACCGACGGCGCGTCAAGAAGGACGATCTGCCGGAATCCCGGGTCGAGGCAGCGCTCGAGGAAGGTGCGGCAGCCGCGCCGCAGCGCCGCCCAGGGGTCGGGCTCCGACAGGGCCGCTCGCTCCAGCTCGGCGGCGACCTCCTCCTGCTCCCCCACGAACGCCGCCCGAAACAGCGCGACTTTTCCGTGGAAGTGGTGGTAGGCCGCCCCCTTGGTCACCCCGGCCTCGGCGGCCACCGCATCGATCGACGTGAGCGCGTAACCATGGGCCCCGAACAGCTTCCGCGCGGCCCGCACCAGCCGCCCCGTCGTCTCGTCCGATCGCTCTGCCTGGGTACGGCGGATCATCGTGCTCCCCATTGACTTACATACTCGCGGTACGTAACTTCGAAGAACAGTTACGTACCGCCAGTATGAAACATGGAGGTGAGTCGTGTCCCCCTCGTCCCCACCGCGCATCGCCGTCTACGGCGCCACGGGCCACACCGGGCGGCTGGTCGCGGCGGAGCTCAGCGCCCGCGGCAAGGAGGTCATCCTGGCCGGTCGCGACGGCGGAGCGCTCAAGGCCCTGTCCGACGAGCTCGGCGGGGCGCCCGTGCACCAGGCCCCGCTGGACGACCCCGCCGCGTTACGCGCGCTCGCGGAGCAGGCGACCGTGCTGATCCACTGCGCGGGCCCGTTCACGCACACCGGCAAGCCCGTCGCCACGGCGGCGGCCGAGGGCGGCTGCCACTACGTGGACCACGCCCTGGAGCAGCACCACACGAAGTGGATGTTCGACACGATGCAGGAGCCCGCGAGGAGAGCGGGCATCACCATGGTCACGGCGATGAGCTTCTACGGCGGGACGGGCGATCTGCTCGCCGCCGCCGTGGCCGACGGCCTGACGGACGTCGAACGGGTGATCGCCGCCTACGCGGTGTCCGGCTGGCGGCTGACCACGGGGGCGAAGCAGACCGCCGAGCTGCTGTTCGCCGACACGCGGCGCATCACCTACACCGACGGCGAGCAGCATGTCGGCTATGTCGAGCCGCGCAACGCCGTCTTCCCGTTCCCGCCGCCGCTCGGCCCGCGCACGATGATCGCCCCCGTCCCGTTCTCCGAGGTCGTCACGGTCCCCAGGCACGTACGCGCGCGCATGGTCGAGGCGCAGCTCACGGCGGACACGTTCCAGGAGGAGCAGGTGTTCAGCAGCGAGGACGCGGACGCCGGGACGCGGGCGGGCTCCGCGTTCACGGTCGCCGCGCAGGTGATCACGGCGGACGGCGGCAGGGCCGGGCAGGTCAGCGGGCGCGACCTGTGGCGCATGAGCGCGCTGACCTCGGTGGAGGCCGCCGTCCGCCTGGCCGCGGACCCGGGGAGCCCCGGCGTGTACGGCCCGGCCGAGGCGTTCCCGGCGGAGCCGTTCCTGCGCGACCTGGAGCGGCTCGGCCTGTTCACCCTCACCCTGCCGAAGAAGCCGGACAAGGAGGAGGAGCGATGATCCTGGTCACAGGCGCGGCCGGCGGCCCGCAGGGCTCGACCGGCCGGCACGTCACGAACCTGCTGCTGGAGCGCGGCGAGGCGGTGCGCGCCTTCGTGCACTCCGACGACCACCGGGCCGAGGAGCTGCGCAAGCTCGGGGCCGAGGTGGTGGTGGGCGACCTCAGGGAGATCACGTCGGTGCGGCCCGCCATGCGCGGGGTCAGCAGGGCGTTCTTCACCTATCCGGTGACGGCGGGGCTGCTGGACGCCACCGGCGTGTTCGCCGCCGCGGCCAGGGAGGAGGGGGTGGCGCGCGTCGTCGAGGTGTCGCAGCTCGACGCGTCCCCCGGGGCCCTGACGCCGCGGATGCGCCGGCACTGGGTGGCGGAGCAGGTGTTCGACTGGGCCGGGGTGGGAGCGGTGCACCTGCGGGCCGCGGTCTTCTTCGAGAACCTGTCCGTCGCCGCCTCGGGCGGCACGCTGGCGCTCCCGCTGGGGCCGCGCGACACGCGGATCCCGCTGGTGGCGGGCGAGGACGTGGCCAGGGTCGCCGCCGGGCTGCTGCTCGAACCCGGACCCGCCGACCCGGTGTGCCTGGTGACGGGGCAGATGGCGACGATCGGCGAGGCGGCGGACGCGCTCGGGCTCTCGTACGCGGATCTGCCGCCCGAGGAGTGGGAGGCGCGGGCGCTGGGCGCCTACGGTGACCCGTACACGGTCGAGCACCTGACACACCTTTGGGCGATCTTCCGCCTCATCGGCTCCGGCGACCACCCGCTCTACCGGGTCACCGAGAGCATCGAGCGCTACGGCGGCCGCCCGCCCATGACGCTGCACGAATGGGGAAACCCCCGGCCGAGGAGCGGCCGGGGGTTCCGTGCGGGCGGGGATCAGCCGGTGTAGCCGACCGCCGACCAGTCGTAGAACTTGTAGCCGCGAGCGCCGAAGTTGGCGAGCGTCTTCTTCGTGGCCCAGATCTCCGGACGCTGGTACAGCGGGATGGTGTGCACCAGGTCCCAGATCATCTTGTCGGCGGCGTTCGCCAGCTCGTAGGCCTTGGTCTGGTCCGTCTCGTTCCCCACGGCCTCGATGGCCTTGTCGAGCTCAGGGTCGTTGCTCTTGGGGAAGTTGCTCTCGGAGCCGGTCTTGTAGATCTGCGGCAGGCCACCGAGCGGCAGCGGCGTGCCGATCCACGTGAACGGCACCAGGTCGAAGTCGCCCTTGATGATGTAGTCGGTGAAGAACTTGTCGACGGGGACCGGTCGGACCGTGAGCTTGACCCCGGCCTCCTTGAGCATGGCCTGCGTGAGCTCGCCCTCAGTCTTCGCGACAGGAGTGTCCGTCGGGATGACGAAGGTCAGGTCCAGCTCCTTGCCGTCCTTCTTGCGGTACTCGCCCTCCTGCTTCCAACCGGCCGCGTCCAGCATCTGCTTGGCCTTGTCCAGGTTGTACTTGCCGATGTCGCCGGAGTTGTCGACGTAGGCCTTGTGGTTGTTCATGAAGACGTGGTTGCCGAGCGTCTGCAGCGGCCAGTCCATGTCCTTCAGGTCCGACTGCGTGATCACGTCACGGTTGATCGCGTACGCGACGGCCTGGCGGACGGACTTGTCCTTCAGGTTGGCGCTCTGGTTGTTGACCGTGATGTGCCGCCAGTTGGGGCTGAGCGCCTTGCGGATGTCCGAGTTGGGGACTTCCTTGGCGCGCTTCAGGTCGGCGGGAGCGCCGGCCGCGATGTCCGTGGCGTCGAGCTCGCCGTTGGCGAAAGCGTTCACCGCGGCGGAGGGGTCGCTGATCGTCCGGTAGATGAGCTTGTCGAGCTTGGTCTTCTTGCCCCACCACTTGTCGTCACGCACGAGGGTGAGCGTCTTGGTACCCTCGTCGATCTTCTCGACCTTGAACGGACCCGCGGTGACCGGGATCTTCTGCTTGTAGTCGTTCTCGTACTTGTCCGCGTCGAGCATGTGCGCGGCGGGCAGAAGGTGGTTGGTGGTCCGGTTGAACAGGCCCTGCCATTCCAGGTACGGCTTGGCGAAGGTGACGATGGCGACCTTGTCGGAGTCACCCTTGGTGACCGACTCGATCTTGTCCCAACCGTCCGTGGAAGCCGGCTTGTACTTCTTGTCCTTACCGTTGTTGATCTTCCACGCGGCCTCGAGGTCCTTCCACGTGATCGGCGTGCCGTCCGACCAGTTGGCCTTGTCGTTGAGCGTGTAGGTCACGACCTGCTTGCCCGACGACATGTCGTTCTTCACGTCGGTCACGTAGTCCGGGTTCGGCGTGAAGTTGGCCTTGTCGTCGGACAACATCAGCTGCGGCATGATCGGGTCGAGCATGTCCGCGGTGTCGGCCTGGTTGCCGTCGACGTGGTTGATGTTCCACTGGGTGGGCCACTGCCCGATGGGGAGGGTCAGCGTGCCGCCGTCCTTGACCTGGTCGTAGGCGACCGGGTTGATGGTGATCGACGGGGTCTCCGCCATCTGCTGCTGAGCCTGCTGCGACTGCTCGGCACTCGGCTTCTTGGCTGCACCGCCACCTCCGCCACAGGCCGCGACGGCCATGGCCAGGACCGCGATGCCCGCAGCCGCACGGTAACGAACCTTCACTTTTCCTCCTGATCGTCCGAGGCCGTGATGACCTCGATCTCCTCCGCGTAGTGGCAGGCGGCGCCGTGGTCCACAGCGTTCGCGAGCCGAGCAACCGAGGGCTCTTCGTCCACACACCGCCGTCGCTCCGCCTCGCTGAGCAGGGCGAACTTGGGGCAGCGAGTACGGAACCGGCATCCCGATGGCGGGTCGGCCGGGCTGGGCAGGTCGCCTTCGAGCAGGATCCGCTTCCGGGTTCGCTCCATTTCGGGGTCCGGCAGCGGGATCGCCGACAGCAGTGCCTGCGTGTAGGGGTGGGCTGGATGGTCGTAGACGTCCTCGACCGTGCCGATCTCGGCGATCCTGCCGAGGTACATGACGGCGACCCGGTCGGCCAGGTGCCTGACCACCGCCAGGTCGTGGGCCACGAACAGGTACGACAGCCCCAGCCGGTTCTTCAGCTCCTCCAGCAGGTTGATCACACCCGCCTGGATGGAGACGTCGAGTGCCGACACCGGCTCGTCCAGCACCAGCAGCTTCGGCTCCAGCGCGAGCGCGCGGGCGATGCCGATGCGCTGGCGCTGGCCGCCGGAGAACTGCTGGGGATAGCGGTCGGCGTGCTCCGGCGACAGCCCGACCAATTGGAGCAGCTCGGCGACCCGGGCGTCCACGTTCTTCCGGCCGTGCGCGCGCAGCGGCTCGGCGATGATGGCGCTGACCGGCATGCGCGGGTCCAGGGCGGCCATCGGGTCCTGGAAGACGATCTGCAGGTCGCGCCTGAGCGCCTTGCGCCCCCCGGAGTCGATCTTGGCGCTGTCCTTGCCGAGCACCACGACCCGCCCACCCTGCGGCGGCTGGAGCTGCATGATCTGCTGGAGCGTGGTGGTCTTGCCGCAGCCGGACTCGCCGACCAGCGCCAGCGTCTCGCCCTCGGCGATGTCGAAGCTGATGCCGTCCACCGCGAACACGGTGCCGACGCGGCGCTTGAAGACCGCGCCCTTCATCAGCGGATAGTGCTTGATCATGTCGTCGAGCTCGAGCACCGTGGCGCGCTCGGCGCGCGGCACCCGTACCACGTCACTCGGCGGGATGACCGGCACGGGGAACACGTCGGCCCCGGTCAGGCCCTTGTGCTCGATCTCGTGCGAGCGGATGCACGCCACGTGACGGCCACCGCCGAAGGGGGTCAGCGGCGGCTCCTCGTCGTCGCACATGTCCACCTTCATCGGGCAGCGCGGCGCGAAGGGGCAGCCCGGCGGCAGCGCCGACGGCGAGGGCGGGTTGCCCTCGATGGGCACGAGCGGCCCTTCCTCGCCGTCGATCCTGGGGATCGAGGCGAGCAGACCCATCGTGTACGGCATGCGCGGCCGGTAGTAGATGTCGTCCACCGGCCCCTGCTCGACCGGCTTGCCCGCGTACATGACCAGCACCCGGTCGGCCATGCCCGCGATGACGCCCAGGTCATGGGTGATCATCACGATGCCGGCGCCCGTCTCCCGCTGCGCGGTCTTGAGCACCTCCAGCACCTGCGCCTGGATGGTCACGTCGAGCGCGGTCGTCGGCTCGTCGCAGATCAGCAGGTCGGGGTCGTTGGCGATGGCCATGGCGATCATCGCGCGCTGCCGCATGCCGCCCGAGAACTCGTGCGGGAACGCCTTGGCCCGCAGGTTCGGGTTCGGGATGCCGACCAGGTCGAGCAGCTCGACGGCCCGCTTGGCGGCCTTGTCCTTGCCCATCTTCTGGTGGACGCGCACGGCCTCGGCGATCTGGTCGCCGATCGTGTAGACGGGCGTGAACGCCGACAGCGGATCCTGGAAGATCATGCTGATCGCCTTGCCGCGCACCTTGATCAGCTGGTCCTCGTCCATGCCGAGCAGCTCGCGGTCGTGCAGCTTGACCGAGCCGCTGACCGTGGCGTTGCGCGGCAGCAGGCCCATGACCGCGAGCGAGGTCACGGACTTGCCGGAGCCGGACTCGCCGACGATGCCGAGCACCTCGCCGCGCTCGACCTCGTAGCTGACGCCGCGCACGGCCTCGATGCCGCCGGGGAAGGTGACGGTGAGGTCCTTGACCTCCAAGATGCTCACGAATTGCTCCCCGGGTCGAGTGCGTCACGCAGGCCGTCGCCGATCAGGTTCACGGCGAGCACCATGGCCACCAGCAGGCCGGCCGGGAAGACGAACAGCCATGGATAACCGGTGGCGTTGCGCGAGCCCTCCGCGATCAGCGTGCCGAGCGAGACGTCCGGCGGCTGGATGCCGAAGCCGAAGAAGGACAGCGCCGCCTCGCCGATGATCGCGCCACTGACGTTGAGCGTCGCGTCGATGATCAGCAAGGAGGATAGGTTGGGGACGATGTGCCGGAAGATGATCTTCCAGCGCGGGATGCCCATGTAGACGGCGGCCAGGACGTACTCCCGCTCGCGGAGCGCGAGCGTCATGCTCCGCACCACCCGGGAGGTGATCATCCAGGAGAACGCGGCGAGCAGCACCACGAACCACAGCCAGGTGGCGTCCTTCAGCCTCGGCGAGACGATCGCGATGACCAGGAAGCTCGGGAGAACCAGCAGCAGGTCGACCCACCACATGAGCAGCCGGTCGATCCAGCCGCCGAAATATCCGGCGAACGCGCCCACGACCGCGGCGAGTCCGGTGGCGATCAGGGCGACCAGCAGGCCGATGATGATCGACTTCTGCATGCCGCGCAGCGTGACCGCGTACATGTCCTGGCCGATCGAGGTGGTGCCCCACCAGTGGTCGGCATCGGGAGCCGACAGGAAGGCCATGAAGTCCTTGTCCGTCCAGTCGTACGAGCCGAAGTAGGGGCCGACGTACGCCAGCAGGACCAGCAGCAACAGGGCGGCGATGCCGTAACGCGCCTGCTTGTTGCGGAACAGGCGCCGCAGGACGACTTTCGAACGCATCTCAGCTCACCCGCACCCGAGGATCGAGGGCCGCGACCAGCACGTCGGACAGGAACGCGGCGAACAGGACGCATACGGCGGTGAAGAAGGTCACCGCGGCGACGGCGTTGACGTCGTTCGAGTTGACCGCCTCGACCAGCCAGGCGCCCATGCCGTGCCAGGCGAAGATCTTCTCGGTGAACGTGGCACCGGTGAACATCGTGCCGAACGCGAAGGCGAAGTACGTGGCGGAGGGGATCAGCGCGGTGCGCAGCGCGTGCTTGGTGAGCGCGGTCCTGCGCCGCAGGCCCTTGGCCATCGCCGTGCGAACGAAGTCCTGACCCAGCACGTCGAGCATCATGTTGCGCTGGATGCGGCTGTAGAACGCGATCGAACCGAGGCTGAGCGAGATCGTGGGGAGGATCAGGTGGTTCAGCCGGTTGAGGAACAGGTCCCAGCCCGCCAGCTTCGGGTTGTACTCGCCGGTGTACTCGATCAGCGTGAACCCGAGCCCGTCGTTGAGGCTGTACGTCGCGATGGCCAGCACCGTGGCCAGCACGAACACCGGAATCGCCATGATCACGAAAGAGCTGACGCCTATTAACCGGTCGCTGAACTTGTACTGCTTCACCGCCGAGATCGCACCCAACGCCACCCCCACGGCGAAGCCCACCAGCGTGCCGATGAGCAGCAGCCGGAGGCTGACGAAGATCCGGCGGCCCATCTCGTCATTGACCGAGCCGCCGTTCCAGGTCTTGCCGAAGTCGCCCGTGATGACGCCCTTCGCCCAGGTCCCGTACCGCACGAGCACCGGGACCTTGTCGTTCATGTTGTAGGCGTCCAGCGTGGAGTCGATCACCGACTCGGCGATGGGAGGTTGGCGGGCCTGATACGCGGCTCGCGGGTTCATGGTGGTGGCCGCGAGCATGTACGCGAGACTCGCCGCGATGGCGACCAAGACCACATTTATTGCCAACCTGCGGAGCAGGTACTTGCCCATTACTCTCCGTTCGCGCTGACGGGGGGCGCGCACCTCCGGGCCGGAGTGGCGTCCCCGCAACGAAAACCCGTCTCGCGGTGCAAAAACCACTTGCCACGAGATGGCGATCAACGCGCAGAATATAAGCAAAGATGTAACAGTCAGAAACCGTCCGACATAACGGTAAGGTCACTCGCAATAGATCGACAAGACCGGAACGGTCACTTACCACACCCCATCTGACCTGCGGAAACGTCCCATTTTAGACGGATTTTTCGGGATCCATCCGGGGGGTTGTGTCACGAAACCCGGACATAAATTGGCGACTACGCAAAGTGATCCACTTCACGTTGATCTCATCGTCAAGTGAGTTCGGACACCATCTTGACGACACCCCCCGCACCCCCGCTCGGGCGCTCCCCCGGCCCTCCGCCGCCGGCACCCCACCGACGAAGGCCCGTACGAGGCATGACGAGGCCGGTCAGCGAGGGGGCGCCACCGTCCCGCGGCCCGCGAAAAACCGGCCCGGGGCACCGGAAAAGGTCACCGTGGGCACCGGTTTACTCACCGAGAGAATTCGCAGTGCTGTGTCGAGTTGACGCCCTTTACAGCACCCCGGTCGCGAGGGATCATCTCTCTAGAGAGCTTGAGTCTGATTAGGCTGGACAGCCGGTTAGAGGGGCCTCTTGTCGGAAATTGTTGACCACGACCCCATTATCTCCCTCGCCTCTCCCGAACTCCTTGCCGACCCCTATCCCTGGTACGAAATCCTCCGCCGGGAACGACCCACATTTTTCTACGACCGACTTAACTCCTGGATTTTCAGCCGGTACGACGATTGCGTCTCCGTGCTGAAGGACAGCGCGAACTTCGCCGCCGACTGGCGCCGCGTCGGTGAGACGATGCCGCCGCGGGCGATCAACATGCTGACCCTGGACCCGCCGGAGCACACCGTGGTCCGCCGGTTCTTCATGGAGGCGCTGCGCGAGCAGGACCACCCGGCCCTGGAGCAGATGATCGCGCAGCACACGACCGAGCTGTTGGCCGGTCTCGCGCGCCGCCCGTCGTTCGAGTTCCTCACGGAATTCGCCGAACCGCTGGCGCTGTCGACGACCTCCGCGTATCTGGGCGTGCCGATGCCGGATCCGGCCTGGGCCGGCCGGGCCGCCCGGGACATCGTCGCGGGGATGGACGCCGGGCTGTGGCCCGAGCGGGCGCGGCCCGTAATGGCCGCGCAGGAAGAGCTGGCCGTGCTGGTCGAGGGCTGGCTCGCCGATCCGCCGCCCTCCGGCGTCGTCGGCGACATCGCGCGGCGGGCGGCCGGCAGCGGCGTGGACCCGGACATCGTCGCCAACACCGTGCGGGGGCTGCTGTTCAGCGGCTACAGCTCCGGCAGCAAGCTGCTCGGGCTGGTGGCGATCGCCCTGCTGCACCAGCGGGCCGGCGAGCTGGAGCGGTTCGGCGAGGCCGACACCGCACGCGCGGTGGACGAGCTGGTCCGCTACGCCTCCCCGATCCAGGCGGTCGCCCGCGCGTGCGTGCGCGACACCGAGGTGGGCGGGACCACGGTGCGCGCGGGACAGGCCGTCACCCTGTTCCTGGGCGCGGCGAACCGGGATCCCGCGCGGTTCCCCGACCCGGACACGGTGCGGCTGGACCGCCATCCCAATCCGCATCTCGGCTTCGGCCGGGGCCCGAAGTCCTGCCTCGGCTCCCCCTTTACAGCCATCTTCACCCGGGTGGTGCTCCGCGTCCTCGCGGAGCGTTATCCGGACATCCGGGCGCTCGGCGCGCCGACGTATTTCCCGAACCTGACCGCCCGCAGCATTGAGCGTTTCGACGTTGCCCTTCGGTGAAGGAGGTTTATGTGCTGAAGGTCGTCGGAGCATCGTTCGGGCGGACCGGGACCTCTTCGGTCCGATTAGCGCTGGAGACCCTCGGATTCGGCCCCTGCCATTACATGAAAGAGCTTTTCGCCGCCCCCGCGCATGCCCGGGAATGGCTCCGCGTCGCCGACGGCGGAAAACCCGACTGGAAACGGCTGCTCAATGGTTTCACCTCGACGATCGCCTGGCCGGCGGCATTCTACTGGCGGGAGCTGGCCGCCGCCTTTCCCGAGGCGAAGGTCCTGCTGATCGTGCGGGATCCGGCCTCGTGGTACGCCAGCATGAGCCGCACCCTGTACCGCACCAGGCCCGCCGGCCAGGAGACGGCCGTCCGGGACCAGGTCATCGAGAAGATCGTCTGGCAGGGGACGTTCTCCGGGCGGTTCGAGGACCGCGACCACGCCATGGGCGTCTACCGGGCCCATCTGGACGAGGTTCGCGCGGCAGTGCCGTCCGGACGGCTCGTCGAGGTCGAGCCGTCGCATGGCTGGGAGCCGCTCTGCACGGCCCTGGAAGTCGACGTGCCGGACCAGCCCTTCCCCGTGGCGAACACCACTGGCGACTATCTGCGCCGCGCCGAGCAGGCCGGGGTGCTCCCGTCACGATGAAAAGGACAGGTAAGTGGCGCTCACCGTTTCATCCACCGCCGACCCGTACGGAGTGGTGGCAGCGCATTGGGACCACCTGCACGTGGGCCCGCGATCGGCCGCGCTGGTCTCCTTCTTCGCCGACCTGGCCCCGCCCGGCGGGCACGCGCTGGAGATCGGCCCGGGTACCGGCCGGATGACCCTGGCGGTCGCCGGGCGCGCGGCGAGCGTGCACTGCCTGGAGCCCTCCCCCGGGATGCGGGCGGTGCTCATGACCAAGCTGGCCGCGCGGCCGGACCTGCGGGACCGGGTGACCGTGCTGGCCGGCGCCGCGCCGGACTTCCCTCTCGACCGGCGCTTCGACTACGTCTACCTGGCCGCCGTGCTGCAGGACGTGCCGCCGCAGGCGCGCCGGCCGCTCTTCGCCGGCTTGGCCGAGCACCTCGCGCCGGGTGGCGTGCTGGCCATGGACATGCTGACGGACGAGGCCGTACCCGACCATCCCGAGCGTGAGACGCGCGGCGCGCACCAGGGAGAGTGCCGCTACACCCTGTCGTCGGCCGTCCGGCCGCTCGGTCCCGACCTGGCCGGAGTGCGGCGCGTCTACCGCACCTACCACCGCGACACCCTGGTGGCCACCGAGACCGTGGAATGCGACTACCACCTCCATCGGCCCGCCGACGTGCTCGCCGACCTGCGCGCGGCCGGCCTGACCGCCATGGGCGGCTCGGCCGTCGCCGACAAGGTGACCCCGCTCGACGACAAGGGCACGCTGATCGCCCGGCTCTGAGCTCGAGGCCCACCGTGGACGTCCCGCGGCCACCTGCCAGGTTGCCGGGCGCCGTTCGGGCCTCGGAATCGTCCGCCGGACCTCGGCGGACGGCAGCGGCGAGTCAAGGAGGTGCGCCATGCGGTACTGGTACTGATCACTCACACCGTGGCCTGATCCTGCGCGATCAGGCCACGGCCTGGCCCTGGCAACGACACGAACGGGGGGTCATCCGATGCTCCAGTCCCACGACACCGAGGTGCTGGTCGTCGGGGGCGGCCTGACCGGGCTGTCCTGCGCGCTGTTCCTGGCCCGGCACGGCGTACGGTGCACGCTCGTCGAGCGCCACCCCGACCTGCTGAGCCACCCCAGGCAGCGCAGCCTGGTCCCGCGCCTCATGGAGATCTACCGGCAGGTCGGTCTGGAGTCCCGGATCCGGGAGAACCGGGTGGATTTCGCGAGCTCCGCGGAATACGTGGCCATCCGCGCGGAGACGCTGGCCGGCGCCCGGCACCTCCCCGTGGACCAGCAGGACGACGCCGCGCGAACCGCCGCCTTCAGCCCCTGCTCGGGCACCCCCATCGATCAGAACCGGGTGGAGGATCTGCTGCGGACCCGGGCGCGTGAGTTCGGCGCGCGGATCAGGTTCGGCACCGAAGTACGCGGCCTCACCCAGCACGAGGACGGGGTGGAGGCGCACCTGCGCGATCTCGACGGCACCGGGCATCGGCTCCTGGCCCGATACGTCGTCGCGGCCGACGGCGGGCGCAGCTCGGTCCGGGACGGGCTCGGCATCCCGATGGAGGGGCCGGTCGACTTCTTCCGCCTGCTGACGCTCATGGTCGAGGCCGACCTCCGTCCCGCGCTGGCCGGCCGTACCGTGCACATGGCCTTCCTCGAACGGCCCCGGCCGCGGACGTACCTGATGGCGCTGGACCGGACCGGTCAGCGGTGGGTCTTCGGCACCACGGACGATCCGGACGGCGAAGAGCCGGACGAGGACGAATGCGTCGAGCTGGTACGCGCCGCGGCCGGCCTGCCGGAGGCACGGGTGACGCTCCGGCCGCAGATACCCGGCACCGCCAGGACCGTCCTGCGCTTCGAGGTCGGCGCGGCCGTGGCGGCCGCCTACCGGAAGGGGCGGGTGTTCCTGATCGGCGACGCGGCGCACCTGATGCCGCCGACCGGGGGATTCGGCGGTGTCGTGGGCGTGGAGGACGCGCACAACCTGGCCTGGAAGCTGGCCGCCGTCGTCCATGGTCACGCCGGGGAACGGCTGCTCGACACGTACGAGGACGAGCGCCGCCCGGTCGCGGAGTTCGCCCTGCGGCAGGCGCTCGCGCGCTACCGGTCCCGCCTGGAACGGCTACCCGCGACCGATGAGGTGCCGGTGGACCGCTCGACCGTGATGATGGGGCACCGCTACCGGTCGACGGCGGTGATCGGCGGCGCGAGCGGGGTGACCGCGCCGGTGGAGGTCTCCGGCCTGTGCGGAGAGCCCGGCACCAGGGCTCCGCACCTCCCGCTCGCCGGCTCCGGCGAGCGATCCACCATCGACCTGTACGGTGACCGCTTCGTCCTGCTGACCGGCCACGACGGCCAGGACTGGGTGACGGCGGCGGGCAAGCTGCCCATGCCGGTGACCGCCCGGCGGCTGGAGACCGACGGCGCGGCGGCGCGGCACGGCCTCGGGCCGAGAGGGGCGGTGCTGGTGCGGCCGGACGGGTTCGTGGCCTGGCGCAGCCCGGGACCGGCCGCGGATCCCGCCGCGGAACTGCTCGCGGCGCTCACCGCCATCCTGTCCGCGCCGCCCCCGACATAGGCATGATCACGGCATCCACTTGCCGCCCGCGACGTCGATCGTGAGCCCGGTGAGCCAGGACGAGGCGTCGGAGGCGAGGAAGGCCGTCACGTTCGCGACGTCGAGCGGGGTGCCGAGCCGTCCGAGCGGGTGCTCGGCCAGCATGCGCTCCTGATACTCCTGCGGCATGCGCTCCGCCAGCCGGTCCGTCATGATCGTCGAAGGCGCGATCGAGTTGACCCGGATGCCGGTGGGGCCGAGCTCGTGCGCCAGTTGCCTGGTCAGCGCGATGATCCCGGCCTTGGCCACCGTGTAGGCCACGGAGGCGGAGGTCGCGGTACGGGCCGCCAGCGACGACATCGTGATGATGGACCCGCTGCGCCGCTCTCTCATGCGCGGCAGGAACCCCTTGATCACCAGGAACGTCGAGGTGAGGTTGGCGTGCATGGTGGCGTGCCAGTCCTCCTCGCTCGTCTGGTCGATCGGCCGCGGGATCCCGGTCCCGCCACCCGCGAAGATCGCCAGCACGTCCACGGGTCCGATCCTGCGCTCGACCTCCACCCGCATCTCCTCGACGGCGGCGAAGTCGGTGGTGTCGGCGGCGACGCCGAGCGCCCCGCCGCCGATGCTCTTCACGGCCGCCTCGATCGCGGCGGGGTCGCGCCCGTTCACGACCACCCGCATGCCCTGCTCGGCCAGCACCCGGGCGGTCTCCCGCCCGATCCCCCCGGAGCCGCCGGTGACCAGCGCTACCTTGCCCTGCAGATCCGGATACATCATGACTTCCACTCCCTCGCCAACTCGCGGCCGTTCCCTTGCGAGTCAACGTTGCCCTGTGCGGAGGGCTCGGTACATCAGGCGCGAGGGGCGTTTCCCGCTGCGCCCGTGGGCGTGTGCCAGGGCGCGGTCCGTACTCCGTAGGTCGTACGCGAGGTATGTCAGGGCGGCGGCGTGGAGCACGCAGTCGTCACAGCACCGGTGTGACGTCGGTGTGAACGAAGTCGTCGCCCTTGAAGAGCAGTGGCTCATGACAATCTCTTGCCAGCGCGTAGGAGAAGCAGTCGCCGTAATTCAGCCCAGCTTTGTGCCCACTCCCCCTGCCATAGTCCCAGTAAGCCCGACGGGCGATGCGTGCCTGCTGCACTGTGACAGGCATGATTTCGACCTTCATCCTGCTCAGGAAATCGTCCAGGAGTCGGGAAGCGGCCGGATCGCGCGTACGCTCGACCACGGCGGCTACCTCCAGATACGTCGCGGCCGACATACGGCGCAACACGGCATCTCGGATTGCTTCAGTAAAGGCGGCGGCATCCGGCTCTCCCTTGAGGATCGCGACGATC
Organism: Nonomuraea sp. NPDC049625; assembly: GCF_040675285.1. Taxonomy (NCBI): domain Bacteria; kingdom Bacillati; phylum Actinomycetota; class Actinomycetes; order Streptosporangiales; family Streptosporangiaceae; genus Nonomuraea; species Nonomuraea sp. NPDC049625. The sequence continues at coordinate 21,747 of NZ_JBFAOQ010000004.1, forward strand.
GCGCTGGTGTCAATGATCACGCGGGGAGCCCCGTCTCGGAGTCATACAGGAAGTCGGTGGACAGGTCCGCATCACCCAATCTCGAGCGGATCTTCGCGGCGAGCGCGAGCAGTTCTTCCGCCATCGTGGCGTCTTCTTCCTCCAGACGCTTGGCAAGCAGACGCTCGCGCCGCTCGCGCAGGGCGGAGATGACGGCGGCGGTCTTGCTCTCTCCCGTGAGCGCGCCGATCTCCGCTGCCAGCCGTTCGGCCTCGGGATTTTTGATGTTCAAGCTCACGACGCCTCCTTCTACCCTGTCCTTACTCAGATTCTACCCTTTCTCCCCTGGGCCTTCAGCTGCGACGGCCAGGAAGTAGTCGTCACCGCCCACCTGGCCACCCTTCAGCGCCACTTCGAGCCCGTCGTATGCAGGATCGTCCGAGGTCAGCACGCATACCGGCGCGCCAGGGGCCAGCGCGGCGACCACGTCCAGGGAGCGGGCGCCGAGCGCGGCCACGACCTGGCCCGAGGTGTCGCCGCCCGCCACCACCAGCCGCCCGACCAGCCCGGCGCGGACGGCCACCGAGGCGATCCGCCCGAGGAGGTCCCCGATGGCCGCGGGGTCCCGGGCCGGGCCGCGGGTCGACTGGACGATCGTGTGGCGCCCCTCCCCCAGGCTCTCCGCCACCTCGGCGAGGAGCCCCGCGAAGGAGCCTGTCGCGCCTCGAAGCCCGCTGAAGGCGTCCAGCACGCGCCACCCCGCCCGCTCGGCCGCGTCGATCTGACGGACGGTGATCGGAGAGCGGCTGCCCGACACGACCAGCACGGGGGCGGCGGGGCCGAGCGGCTCGGGCTCCCGCCGCCGCCCCGCACCGGCCGCCGCCACGTGGGCGGAGGCGAGGGCGTGGCTCAGGCCGCCGGAGCCGACGCAGTACAGCGGCCCGCCCCGGCTTCCCGCGTCGGCGAGCAGGAGGCGGCCGAGCGCGCGGACGTGCTCCTCGGTCTGGGCGTCCGCCACGAAGGCCGCGTCCTCCCCCAGCGCCCGATACGCCTCCTCCGACGGCGCGGGCGACGCGGGCAGCCAGCCGACCCGCCCCGCCCCCTGCTCCGCCAGGCGGATCCGGAGGTCCGACTCCGAGGCGGGGGTGACCGGGTGGTCGCGCATCGGCGGGTAGCGGTCGAGCCGGTGGACCTCGGCGCCCGAGCGTACGAAATGGTTCGCGAACCACGTGTAACGCCCCAGCTCCGGCTGAGCGGCGAGCACCGGGACCGGGCCCCGCGCCAGCCCTTCACGGTGGAGGGCCGCAATAACCGCCCCGATGCTCCCGTGCGCGGGCGAGGAGTCGAACGTCGAGCAGACCTTGTACTGGATCACCAGCGGCCGCAGCGCCGCCACGGCCTTGAGCACGGGCAGCACCACCGGCACCGGGTCCGCCGACGCCCGGGCGGTGGTGGCGATCCCGATGACGTCGTACGCGTCGTCCAGACGGCCGGCGTCGGTGACCAGGGAGCCGGTCAACCCCAACCGCCTGAACTGCCACAACGCGTCGGTCGCCCCCGTGAAGTCGTCCGCGACGAAGGCGAACGACGTCACGGCCACCTCACCCCTTCCAGCCTCACTTCCGGATCACCCCGCCGAAGTACGTCAGCGCCGCGCGCAGCTCCGGCTCGTCCACCTCGTCCAGCGGCACGCCCGCCACGGAGGCCGCCCAGGCCTGGCGCATGCTGGTGATCCCCGCGGCCGGACCGTCCGGGTGGCCGAGCACGCCGCCCCCGGCCAGCACCAGCAGGTCGGTGGTCCCCGTACGGGCCAGGGCGACGGGCGCGGTGCCGGCCCACTGGGCGGACGACAGCACCGGCAGGCAGGGGAAGCCGCCGAGCAGCGGCTCCCGGACCGCCGCCACCGTGGCGGCGACCTCGTCGTCCGTGACGTAGAACTTGCTGTGGAACCCGCCGCAGTGCAGCTGGTCGACCCCGGCCAGCCGGGCCAGCTTCTGGTACGCCACGTGGCCCATCCCGAGCCCCGGGTGGCGGGCCAGCGCCCCGATGCCGGTGACGTGGCCGTGGATCGGCACCCTGGCGTGCCGGCGCAGCATGGCGACGGCCGGGAAGCCGACGACGTTGAGGTTGACCATCACGCAGGTGCCGCCGGCGGCCACCACCAGGTCGTGGTTGCGCAGCATCCGGTCGGGCTCGTCGCTGATGTTGAACGCGTACATCGGCCGCCGCCCGGTCCGCCGCTCCACCTCGTCGAGTGCGGCCGTCACCGCGCGGATCCGCTCGGGGAGCGGGGCCGGCGGGCAGTCGGCGTTCACCTCGTCGTCCTTGATGAAGTCGGCTCCGGCCAGGCCGAGCTCGCGCACCAGGTCCACGTAGTCGGCGGGGCGCAGCCCGACGTTCGGCTTGACGATGGTGCCGATCAGCACGCCTTCGGGACGGGCGACCAGCCGCCGGGTGCCCTCGACGGCGAACCCCGCCGGCAGGTAGGCCGCCCCGAAGGCGTCGGGCAGCTCCAGGTCCACCAGCTTGAGCCCGGCCAGCTCGCGCAGCTCGTAGAGGTTGCCCGCGACCACCGGGAGCAGGTTCGTGAGCGACGGACCGGTGTTCGCCAGCGGGAAACCGATCCTGACCAGGGCCGCCGTCAGGGGCCCGTCCCCGATCGCGCCCGGCAGGGGCTCGGAGCCGGGCGCGGTCTCCGTGATGGACAGCACCACGGCGCTGTGGCGGGCGCGCAACTCGTCGGTCTCGCCGCGCACGCTGACGAAGGTGCCGGTGCTCTGCTCCCCCGCGATCGCGCTCACGGCCTGCTCCAGCGGGAGGCGGGTGAGCACCCGGTACGTCGCGACCGTGAGCTCGCCGCTCACAGCACGGCCGCCAGGTGCTCCATGGCGAGCGGCGGGCTGGCGAGGATCGGGACCGGGGCCTCGACCGTACCGGCCACGCGGGCCATCGACGCCTGGGCCAGCACGATCACGTCCACCTCGGCGGCCAGCGCGGCCAGCGCCCCGGCCACCCGCGCGTCGTGCGTGGCGGCGTCCCCGCCCATCAGCGCCTCGAACGCCCCCTCGCACACCCTGGCTGTCAGCGAGACCTCCTTGTCCGAGGCGGCCGCGCGACGGCGTACCAGGTCGGCGGTGGGTTCGAGGGTGGTGGACAGGGTGGCGAGCACGCCGATCCGGCGGCCGAGGGCGACGGCACGGTCGGCCATCGGCCGGTCCACCCGGGTCACCGGCACGCCCGTCAGCGGCTCGGCGGCCTCCACGGCGGCGCCGATCGACGAGCACGTCACCAGGATGTGGTCGGCCCCGGCCGCCTCCGCGGAGCCGATGTGGCCGGCCACGCGGCGGGCGGTCCGCGGGGTGAGCCGGCCGGCGGCGATGGTGTTCTTGATCAGGCTGTCGTCGACGATGTTGAAGGTCTCGACTCCCGGCAGGTGCTCGGCGCACAGCTTGGCGAACACGTCGACCAGGGTCGCGGAGGTGTGGATCAGTCCCAGCCTCTTTGTCATGAGCCTCACTTCATCAGATGAAATGTCATCTTCATCGGATGAAATGCTATGAAAAATCAGGCGGGAGCGGTAGCGTCCGGAGCGTGGCAATCGATCCCAAGCGGGACAGGCACGCCCAGGTGGTCCAGGCCCTCGGCCCCCGCATCGTCACGGGCGAGCTCGCTCCCGGCACGTCCATCCCGATCGAGGAGGACCTGGTGGGCGAGCTGGGCATCGGCCGCTCCGCGGTCCGGGAGGGCGTGAAGGTCCTGGCCGGCAAGGGCCTGCTGGAGACCAGGCGGAGCGCGGGCACCAGGGTGCGCCCGCGCGAGTCCTGGAACCTGCTCGACCCCGATGTCCTGAGCTGGCGGTTCGAGCCCGAGCCGCGCCCCCGGGACATCCAGATGCTGGCCGACCTGCGGGTCGCGCTGGAGCCTGGCGCCGCCAGGGTGGCGGCCGAGCGGGCGGACGCGGTCGCGGTGCGGCGCATCGACGAGGCCCTGGCCGCGCTGTACGCCACAGCCGACGACCCCGAACCCTTCATCGAGGCCGACCTGGCCTTCCACAAGGCGGTGTTCGCCGCGGCGGACAACGACCTGCTGCTCTACATCTACGACATGATCAGCATCGCCCTGCGCTCCGTCCGGCAGGTGCACACCCGTTCGGTCGCGCACAACAAGGAAACGCTGCCCGGCCACGAGCGCGTGGCGCTGGCGATCAGGCGACGGCACCACCGCAAGGCCGAGGAGGCCATGCGCGAGGTGGTCGAGGTCGCCCGCGCCGACGCCGAGCAGCACGTACGCCTCTGCTGCTAGCTATCTCCAGCAAGAAAGAGCTGACTTTGGACGTCCTCATCGACGTGGACGGCCCCGTGGCCGTCGTCACCCTCAACAGACCCGCCAAGCTCAACGCGATCACCCCTGACATGGCCGCCGCGCTGCGTGCCTGCCTGGGCCGGGTGGACGCCGACCCCGCCATCCGGGTCGCGGTGCTCACGGGCGCGGGCGAGCGCTCGTTCTGCGTCGGCAGCGACATCCGCGAGCTGGACGAGTACGCCACGCCGTGGGAGTTCCGCAACCGCGGCGACTACGGCGACGCGGTCCGCGCCCTGCGCAAGCCGATCATCGCGGCCGTCAACGGCTACGCCTACGGCGGCGGCCTGGAGCTGGCCATGGCCTGCGACATCCGCCTGGCGGCCGAGACGGCGACGTTCGCCGCGCCGGAGATCAAGCTCGGCTGGATCGGCGGCAGCGGCCAGTCGGCGCTGCTGGCCCACTCCGTCGGGCCCGGCAACGCCGCCACGATGCTGCTCACCGGCGACCCCATAGACGCCGCCCGCGCTCAGAGCTGGGGGCTGGTCACCGACGTGTTCCCGCAGGAGAAGCTGGTGCCGGCGGCTCTCGAACTGGCCGCGACGATCGCCAAGCGGCCGCCGATCGCCGCGCAGACCGCCAAGGCCAACCTCAAGGCGGCCTATTCGATGCCGCTCGACCAGGCCATCCAGTACGAGCGCGACCTGCAGACCGTCTGCTTCGCCACGGAGGACGCGGCCGAGGGCCGGGCCGCCTTCGCCGGGCGCCGCGAGCCCGTCTTCGAGGGGCGCTGATGGGCGTCCTGGACGGCTACCGCGTGGTCGACCTGTCCATCGCCATGGCGGGCCCGCTGGCCGCCATGCGGCTGGGCGACCTGGGCGCGGACGTGGTCAAGGTGGAGCCGGTGACCGGCGAGTGGCAGCGGCACGCCCCGGCGGGCGGGGCGACGGGGAACCAGGTGAACGCCTCGTTCCTGTCCCTCAACCGCAACAAGCGCAGCCTCGCCGTCAATCTCAAGTCCGACGAGGGCCGCGCCATCGTGCACAAGCTCGCCGCGACGGCGGACGTGTTCCTGCAGAACTACCGCGCCGGCGTGGCCGAGCGGCTCGGCATGGACTACGACACGATCCGCGCCATCAACCCGGGCATCGTGTACGTCTCCATGTCCGGGTACGGCGAGACGGGCCCGTACGTGTCGAGACCCGGCCAGGACCTGCTCCTGCAGGCCATGAGCGGCGCCATGCTGAGCACCGGCCGCGACGGCGACCCGCCCGCGCCCGCCGGCACGTACGCCATCGACGCCATCACCGCCTACAGCGCCTTCGAGGGCGCGCTGGCCGCGCTGCTGCACCGCGAGCGGACCGGCGAGGGCCAGCGGGTGAGCGTCAACATGCTGGACGCGGCCGTCGCCGTGCAGATGCAGGAGCTGTCGATCTTCACGGTCGGCGGCGTGCCGCAGCGGCGCGGGCACGAGCCGCACGGCCACACCTACATCCGCGCGCCGTACGGGGTGTTCGCCACCAAGGACGGCTACCTCGCGCTCGGGATGCCCAGGCTGGACGCGCTCGCGGTCGCGCTCGACCTGCCGGAGCTGGCCGCCATGGACGGCGACGCCGACGGCCACACCCGGCGCGACGAGATCACCGCGATGGTCGCCGGGCGGCTGCCGGAGCGGACGACGGCCGAGTGGCTGGAGATCTGCGCCCGCCACGACCTGTGGGCGGGCCCGGTGTACGGGTACGCGGAGCTGGTGGCGGACCCGCAGGTCAAGCACAACGGCTCGTTCGTCACGTACGAGCACCGCACCGAGGGCACGGTCACCACGCCCGGCTTCCCCTACGGCTTCAGCGCCACCCCGCCGCGGGTGCGCCGGGGCGCGCCGCTGGTCGGCGAGCACACGAGGGAGCTGCTGGAGGAGCTCGGCTACCCGCCGGAGCGCACGGCCGAGCTGGTGGCGGAGGGCGTGCTGGCATGCGAGGACTGACCTGGGACCATCCCCGGGGGTACGCGCCGCTGGACGAGCTGACCCGGCTCGACCTGGCAGGGGACAACCCCTACGGGGACGTGCCGGAGCCGATCGAGTGGGACCGGCAGCCCCTGGAGGGGTTCGAGTCGGAGCCGATCGCGAAGTTGTGCGAGACGTACGACGTGCTCGTGATCGACCATCCCGGGCTGGGCGCGGCCATGGACGCGCTGGTGCCGATGGACGAGCTGTTCGACGAGCCGGTGGAGACGCGGTTCGTCGGCAGGAGCTACGAGAGCTACCACCTGGAGGGCCGCCAGTGGGCGCTGCCGCTCGACGCGGCCACCCAGGTGAGCGCGGCCGGGCCCGGCGTCGAGGTGCCGAGGACGTGGCCGGAGATGGCGGAGTTCGCGCGGGACACGCGGATGGCGCTGTGCCTGGGCGGGCCGCACGCGTTCCTCATGTTCTGCGCGCTGTGCTCGGGTGACTTCCTCGACGAGGCGGCCGGGGAGCGGGCGCTGGAGCTCATGTCGGAGCTGCTCGCGCGGGCCGACCGCGACGTGTCGCTGCTCAACCCGATCGGCGTGCTCGACACCATGACGGCCGGCGGGGTGGACTTCTGCCCCCTTCTGTACGGCTACGTGACCTACCCTCTGACCTTCTCGGACGCCCCCGCCTGGCCGGGCGAGCCGCCCGGGAGCGTGCTCGGCGGCACCGGGCTCGTGGTCTCCAGGCGGCGCGTCGGCTCGATCCGCGAGGCCGTCCGCGCCCACCTGCGCCGCCTGGTGTCGGAGCCCGTGCAGACGAAGCTGTTCCCGGCCACCGGCGGGCAGCCCGCGGCCCGTTCCGCCTGGCAGGGCGACCCCACGCTCGCCACCCTGGAGGCCGCCTGGATCAGGCCGCGCTTCCCCGGCTACATCGCTTTGCAGGAGCGGTCGTCCGCGCTGGTCCGCGACGGGCTGCTCGCCCGCGTCCGGCCCCGCGACCTGGTCAGGGACCTGCACAAGGAATGGAGGCAGACATGACCACGGCGCTCGTGACAGGCGCCGCCGGAGCGCTCGGCAGGGCGATCGTCCGCCGGCTGGCCGCCGACGGCCACCAGGTGGCGGCGCTCGACCTCGACGCCGGCTCCCTCGAAGGCGCGCTCAACCTGAAGGTGGACCTGCGCGACCCGGCCGCGATCGAGTCCGCGTTCGCCGAGACGGCCGCGCGGCTCGGCCCGGTCGGCATCCTCGTCAACAACGCGGCGATCTACCCCGCCAGGCCGTTCCTGGAGGTGCCGCTGGCCGAGTACGAGGACGTGCACGCCGTCAACCAGCGGGCCTACTGGCTGGCCGCCCAGCACGCGGCCGGGCAGATGACCTCGGGCGGCGCGATCGTCAACATCGCCTCGATCACCATGCACGGCGGCTGGTCCGACCTGGCCGCGTACGTGGCCACCAAGGGCGCGGCGGCGGCGCTGACCAGGGCGCTGGCCCGCGAGCTGGGACCGCGGGAGATCCGGGTCAACTGCGTCTCGCCGGGCGCGTTCCCGACGGCGGCCGAGGAGATCCACGAGGACCCCGAGGCGTACAACCGGTTCGTCCTGGAGCGGCAGTCGCTCCAGCGGCGCGGGACGCCCGACGAGCTGGCGGCCGTGGTGTCGTTCCTCGCGGGCCCGGACGCGTCGTTCGTCACGGGCCAGACCATCGAAGTCAACGGAGGGTGGGTGATGGCATGACGCCGGACCGCAGGCGGCTGGCCGAGCTGACCGGGGACCTGAGCGCGGCCGGCGGGGTCCGGCTGGTGACGCTCGGGGACGGGGTCGAGCGGGGCATCAGGACGCTGGAGTTCCGTACCGGCTCGGGGCTGGCGTTCGACGTGCTGGTGGACAGGTGCATGGACATCGGGCACGCCGAGCACGCCGGGCGCTCGTTCGGCTGGCGCTCCCCCACCGGCTTCCGCCACCCCGGGCTGCACGAGAACGCCGACGAGGACGGGCTGTCCTGGCTGCGCTCGTTCTCCGGGCTCATCGTCACGGCCGGGCTCGACCACACGCTGTTCGGGGGCGAGGTGCCCGCCGGCACCTACCACTACCCGCCCCGGCAGTCGGTGCGGCACGGGCTGCACGGCCGCGCGGGCAACCTCCCGGCCCGGCTCACCGGGTACGGCGAGCGCTGGGACGGCGACCGCTGCGTGCTGTGGGCCGAGGGCGAGGTGCGCCAGGCCGCGGTGTTCGCCGAGAACCTGCGCCTGGTCCGCCGCATCGAGGCCGACCTGGGCGGCGACGAGATCAGGCTCGTCGACACCGTCACCAACGCCGGGTTCGAGCCGGCGCCGCACATGTTCCTGTACCACATCAACCTGGGCTGGCCGCTGCTCGACGAGGGCGCCCGGCTGGAGGCCGACATCCGCGAGACGCTCTGGCAGAGCGACAGCGTGGCCGAGCAGAAGGCCGACCACGTGACCTTCCCCGGGCCGGCGCCGGGGTTCGTGGAGCAGGTGTACGAGCACGCGCTCAACCCCGGCGCGGACGGGCTGCACCGGGTGGCGGTGGCCAACGACCGGCTCGGGATGAAGGTCACCGTGGAGTGGCGGGCGGAGGAGTTCCCGTACTTCTTCGAGTGGCTGAACCTGCGCTCGGGCAACTACGCCGTCGGCCTGGAGCCGTCCACCCACCACGTGTCGGGCGACGCGGCGGCGCGGGAGGACGGCAGCATGATCTGGCTGGGCCCGCAGGAGTCGCGGACCTACCGCACGACCTTCCGCGTCTCCTAGTGGAGCCGGTACGCGCGGCGGGCCGTACCGGCGAAGACCTCGGCCCGCTCGCCTTCCGACAACCCGGCGCACAGGTCGTCCGCGGCCTGTGCGACCTGGTCGTACCCGGCCGCGAGCAGGCAGACCGGCCAGTCGGAGCCGAACATCACCCGCTCGGGCCCGAACGCCTCCAGGACGGTCTCGGCGTACGGCCGCAGGTCGGCCACCTGCCAGGACGCCCAGTCGGCCTCGGTGACCATGCCGGACAGCTTGCAGTAGACGTTCGGGCGGGCGGCCAGCTCCAGGATCCGGCTGCGCCACGGCTCCAGCTCGCCGGTGGCGATCGGCGGCTTGGACAGGTGGTCGAGCACGAACGTGAGCTCGGGCATGGCCGTCACGGTGTCGACGGCGGCGGGGAGCTGGTGCGGCAGCGTGAGCAGGTCGTACGCCAGCCCGGCGGCGGCCACCGCGGCGAGCCCGCGGCGCACGTCGGGCCGGGTGAGCCAGTCGGGGTCCGGCTCGGACTGGACGCCGTGGCGGACGCCCACCAGCCCGGCCGGCAGGCCCGCCAGGGTGTCGGCGGCGTCGGGCGCGGTCAGGTCGATCCAGCCGACGACGCCCGCGACCAGGTCGGACTTCGCGGCCAGCGCCAGGAACTCGCGCGTCTCGGCCAGATCGGGCAGCACCTGCACCAGCACGGTCGCGGTCACTCCGGCCGCGGCCGCGGGCCCGGCGAGGTCGTCGAGGGTGAACGTGCGCCGGACGGGCGCCATCGGCTCGGGGTCGAGCCAGCCGTGCGGGCGGGCGGCGAGGTCCCAGATGTGGTGGTGGGCGTCGATACGGGTCATGCTTCAGTCCAACTCGGTCCAGAGGGCTTCGGGAATCGGGGTGGCGGCCAGGGCGAGGTCCTCGGCCACCTCCTCGGGGCTGCGGGCGCCGACCACGATGCCGGTCACGGCCGGGTGGCGCAACGGGAACTGGAGCGCGGCCGCCGCGAGCGGCACGTCGTACGCGGCGCAGCGCTCGGCCAGGCGGCGCGCCCGCTTCAGCACGGGCTCGGGCGCCGGGGCGTAGTCGTAGTACGCGCCGGGCCCCGGGTCGGCCAGGATGCCGCCGTTGAACACCCCCGCCACCAGCACGCCTGTGCCGCGCTCGGCGCACAGCGGGAGCAACTCGTCGGCCGCCGTGCGGTCGAGCAGGCTGTAGCGGCCGGCCACCATCACGCAGTCGACGTCGGTCTCCCGCACGAACTTGACCAGCATCTCGGCCTGCGTCATGCCGACGCCGATCGCCCGCACCCCGCCCTGCTCGCGCAGCCGCGCGAGCGCCGGGTAGGCGTGCCGCACGGCCTCCTCCCAGTGGTCGTCGGGGTCGTGGATGAGCAGGATGTCGAACGCGTCGAGCCCGGAGCGTTCGAGGCTGGCGGCGAGCGAGGCGTAGACGCCCTCCACGGTGTAGTCGCGCCTGGCGGGGCCGAGCAGCGCGCCGACCTTGCTGGACACCGTCGCCTCGGACCGGTCGACACCCGCGAGGAAGCTTCCCAGCCTCCTCTCGGCCAGGCCGGAGCCGTAGCGGGGGGCGGTGTCGAAGTAGCGGACGCCCGCGGACCAGGCGGCGTCGAGCGTGGCGGCGGCCTGCTCGTCGCCGACCGCGGTGTAGAGCCCTGCCAGGGGCGCGGTGCCGAGGCCGATCCGGGAAACGCCAACGCCGCTGCGTCCGAGTTTCTCCATGATCGGCAACCTAGCAGAGCTCCCATCTTTCGGCTAGATCTACGGGAGGTATGGACATCAGATGACTTCTTCGCGTAAAGATACATCCTACGTTCACCGCGCTTGTGGCGTCCCTGTGAGCGGCTGCTGAGCCGGACAGGTCGTACGCATCCATGCGCTCCCCCCTCCACCGTGTTCTGGAACAGGAGTGACGGTGTCCAACGACGGCTACACACGACGAGGCGTACTCAAGACCGGCTTAGGCGCCGCGGCCGGGTCCCTGCTCGTGACCACCCCCGCGCACGCCTCCACGGCCGCCGGCCCGCTCAAGCTCTGGTACGACCGCCCGGCGGCGGCCTGGCTGGAGGCGCTGCCGGTCGGGTGCGGGAGGCTCGGGGCCATGGTCTTCGGCGGCGTGGCCACCGAGCGCCTGCAGCTCAACGAGGACAGCATCTGGGCCGGCGGGCCACACGACTACGACAACCCCGAGGCGCTGGCCGCGCTCCCCGAGATCAGGCGGCTGGTCTGGGAGGACAAGTGGCAGGCCGCCCAGAACCTGGCGGACAAGAAGTTCCTCGGCAAGCCCAGCGAGCAGGCGCCGTACCAGGTGCTGGGCGACCTCACGCTGACCTTCCCGGGCGCGGCGGAGTTCACGGAGTACCGCCGCGAGCTGGACCTGTCCCGGGCCGTCACGACGGTCACGTACGTGCGGGACGGCGTGCGCCACACGCGCGAGGTCTTCGCCAGCAACCCGGACCAGGTCGTCGTCGTCCGCCACACGGCCGACAAGCCCGGCTCGGTGACGTTCCAGGCGGCCTTCACCAGCCCGCAGGCGTCCTCCACCTCCTCCGCCGGCCGCGACTCCATCGCCCTGGACGGGGTCAGCGCCGACACGCAGGGCCTGAAGGGCGAGGTCCGCTTCCGGGCCCTGGCCAGGGCGGAGGCCCGCGGCGGCGCGGTCCGCACCGACGGCGGCACGCTGATCGTCGAGGGGGCGGACGAGGTCACGCTGCTGATCTCCATGGGCTCCAGCTACCGCAGCTACAAGGACGTCGGCGGCGACCCGGCCGAGGTGGCGGGCCGGCATCTCACGCGTGCGTGCGGGCAGCCGTACGAGGTGCTGAAGCGCAAGCACGTACGGGACTACCAGCGGCTCTTCGGGCGGCTCGAGATCGACCTGGGCACCTCGGAGGCCGCCGCGCTCCCCACCGACCAGCGGATCGCGCGCAAGCAGCTCGACACCGACCCCGGACTGGCCGCCCTGTACTACCAGTTCGGGCGCTACCTGCTGATCTCCTCCTCCCGCTCGCCCGGCTACGCCGCCAACCTGCAGGGCATCTGGAACGACTCGCTCACGCCCGCGTGGGAGTCGAAGTACACGATCAACATCAACTGCGAGATGAACTACTGGCCCGCCGCGCCCGCGAACCTGGTCGAGTGCATGGACCCGCTGTTCGACCTGATCAAGGACCTGGCCGAGACCGGGGCGAGGACCGCCGCGGCGCAGTACGGCGCGAAGGGCTGGGTGGCGCACCACAACACCGACGGCTGGCGCGGGACGGCGCCCGTGGACTTCGCCTTCTACGGCGTGTGGCCCAGCGGCGGGGCGTGGCTGTGCCTGATGCTCTGGGAGCACTACCTCTACACGGGGGACGAGCGGCGCCTGCGCGAGCACTTCCCGCTGATCAAGGGGTCGGTGGAGTTCTTCCTGGACACGCTGCAGACCGATCCCCGGAGCGGCTACCTGGTGACGAACCCGTCGCACTCCCCGGAGGTCGGGCACCACGAGGACGGCGGCGAGAACGTCAGCATCTGCGCGGGGCCCACCATGGACATGCAGATCCTGCGGGACCTGTTCGGGGCCTTCTCGGAGGCGTCGGAGATCCTGGGGGTCGAGGCGGACATGCGCGCCAAGGCCGCGGACGCCCGGTCGAAACTCGTCCCCAACCAGATCGGCCACCTGGGGCAGATCCAGGAGTGGCAGGAGGACTACCGGGGGGACGCGGCCCTCTCGCGCAGCCGCCACATCTCGCACCTGTGGGGCCTCTTTCCCGGCCACCAGATCGATCCGCGGCTGTCGCCCGACCTGGCCGCCGCCGCCCGGCGCACCCTGGAGCTGCGCGGCGAGGCGGGGGCCGGGTGGTCGCTCGCCTGGAAGATCAACTTCTGGGCGCGGCTGCTGGACGCTGCTGAGGCGTACAAGCGGCTGTCGAACCTGCTGCTGCCCGCCCGTACGGCGCCGAACATGTTCGACCTGCATCCGCCGTTCCAGATCGACGGCAACTTCGGCGGGACGTCGGGGATCACGGAGATGCTGCTGCAGAGCCACGGGGACCAGGTGCACCTGCTGCCCGCCCTGCCCGCCGCCTGGCCGGCCGGGTCGATCCGGGGCTTCCGGGCGCGGGGCGGCTTCGAGGTGGACCTGTCATGGAGCGCGGGCGCGCTGACCGGGGGGCGCATCCGCTCGGACCTGGGCCGCGAACTCACCCTCCGGACCGCCGCGCCGGTGACGGTGACGTCGGGCGGGCGCCCGGTCACGGTCTCCCGCCCGGAGCCTAACGTCGTCGTCCTCGACACCCGCCGAGGCACCACCTACGACCTCACCCCGTCCCCCTGACCCCCACCCGCCCCCGCCCCGCCCGGGCAAGCGCCCTGCCTGGGCGCCGGGCTCCACCGCACCCCGTCCGGACGCGGCGCCGCTCAGACGGTGGCGGTGGGCGGGGGTGGGGAGGTGCGGGTGCGGGGGCGGGTGCGGGAGGCTTCGCCGCGGGCGTGGGCGGCGAAGAGGCGGGCCGCCTCGTCCGGGTCGCCCGACGCCAGGGCCGCCACCAGGTCGTCGTGGTGGCCCGCCATGGCCGTCCAGTCCCCGTCGTACAGCGGGTTGCCCACCACGTGCAGGCTCCACAGGTTCGACTCGATGGTCCGCCACAGCCGCAGCAGGAACGAGTTGCCGCACGCCGCGCAGACCCGCCGGTGGAAGGCCAGGTCGGCGTCGCGGAAGGCGCCGATGTCCCCGTCCTGGGCGGCCTGCCGCATGGCCAGCACGTCGGCCGAGAGCTCCCGCAGGGTGTCGGCCTGGATGCGGGCGGCGGCGCCCCGTGCGGCATACTCCTCCAGCAGCACCCTGATGTCACGGACCTCCCGGGCCTGCTCGTCCGAGATCTCCGCGACGTAGCTCCCCCGGTTGGGATAGGAGATGACCAGCCCCTCGTGCGCCAACCGCTTGATCGCCTCACGCGCCGGGGCCTGGCTGGTGCCGACCCGGCGGGCGATCTCCGCTTCCACCAGCCGCTGCCCAGCCACCAGCTCCCCCGAGACGATCCACCCGCGCAGCAGCGCGTAGACGCGGTCGGACAGGAGCTCCCTGGGCAGCAGCCGGGCCGCGGGCGGCGCGATCTGCTGCTCCTGCCAGATCCGGGCCACCGTCGACTGCGACAGCCCGAGCTGGCGCGCCATCGTACGGGTCGAGGGCACGGCCGTGCCGACCGCCGCGGCGGCGATCACGCGCTCGGCCTCCTGCCGCTCCGCGGTGCGCGGGCGGCCGGGCCGGGGCGCGTCCGCCAGCCCGTCGAGCCCGCGCTCCACGAAGCGGGCCCGCCATTTGGCCACCGTCGCCGGGCTCACGTCGAGCCGGTCGGCGATCTCCTTGCGCGGCAGCCCGTCCGCGCAGGCGAGCACGATCCGGCTGCGCAGTCCCAGACCCCCGGAGGACCCTTCGGCCCACTCGCGCAGCGCGGTGCGCTCCTCCTCGCCCAGCATCAGCCGCTTGTCGTCATCGCGTCCAGCCACGGCCCCACCTTAACGTATTTATGACTCAGTCATCCGCTGGAAACTTATTTGTAGCACCACATAGCCCCTTGACGAGGCCATGTGACCAACGTATTAAATAATCGCTAATCGAGTATCGACCCATTAAAAGGCGTCGCAGATCTCGCCCCCTTGGAGGTGCGATGCGTTCCCCCCATCCATTCCTCGCTCCCACAGCCCTCAGCTGCCTGCTCCTGCTCACCGGCTGCGGCGGGGGCGGCTTCGCCGGCGACTCGCAGGCCAAGCAGGGCGAGGGCGGCCAGATCACCGTGCGAATGCTGGTCAACATCACCCCGAACCTCACCCAGGCGTACTGGGACGGCCTGGTCAAGCCGTTCGAGCAGGCCAACCCCGGCGTCGACGTCAAGGTCGAGGCGCCGACCGGCAAGGGCGTGGCCGACACGCTGCCGCAGCAGCTCGCGGCGGGCAACGCGCCCGACGTGGTCGAGACGCTGACGGTGGACGAGACGCTCTCCAAGCAGATGCTCGACCTGACCGACCAGCCGTGGGCGAAGGACACGCCGCTGGCCAAGGAGGCGAGCCTGGGCGGCAGGATCTACACGGTCGGCGTCGGCGTGCAGGCGCAGTCGCTGGTCTTCTACAACAAGAGCGCGTTCGACAAGGCCGGGATCGACAAGCCGCCGGCCACGCTCGACGAGTTCGACGCCGCCATGGGCAAGCTCAAGACGGCCGGGTGGCTGCCGCTGCAGACCGGCGGCGAGTTCCTGACCGGGCTCCAGCTGCTGCAGTTCTCCGGACCGTCGCGCGCCCAGCTCCACCCCACCTGGCAGCAGGACGTCAAGGCGGGCAAGCTCAAGGCCGGCGAGTCGCTGCTGCCCTACCTGGAGCGCTACCGCACCTGGATCGACAAGGGCTACGTCGACAAGAACGCCCTGGGCACGAAGTACGCCGACGCCGAGACCGCGTTCCTGTCCGGCAAGGCCGCCATGTACGTGATGGGCAGCTGGTTCACCGCCGCCGAGGCCAAGTCCACGAAGGACTTCGAGGTCGGCGTCTTCCCCGCCCCGGTCGACAAGGGCCAGGCGTATCCGGGTCCGCAGGGCGCCACGATGGCGGCCCCGTACATGATCCTCAAGTCCACCCCGAACAAGGACGCGGCCCTCAAGCTCGTGCAGTGGCTCGTCACCGACCAGGCGGCGGTCAAGAGCCAGCTCAAGCAGGACGGCAACTTCCGCGCCGGCGTGGAGCGCGAGTTCACCCCGCTGGAGAAGCAGGTGCAGCAGATCCTCGACAGCGCCCCCTCCGGCGTCCCGCAGGGTGAGGGGTACGGCGACGCGACCCTCCCCAAGGGCTTCAACGCCGCGTGGAACACCGAGGTCCAGGGCCTGTACGTGGGCAAGTCGCCCAAGGAAGTGGCCGAGGGCGTGGACCGCTGGCTGGCCGGCCGCAAATGACGCTCACCCGGGAAGCGCCCCCAGCCGTCCCCGAAGCCCCCGCCCTTCCGAAGACCAGGCGCGGTGACGGGTGGGCCACCACGATCATGGTCGCCCCCGCCACCGTCCTCTACACCGTGATGCTGATCGTCCCGGTCGGCCTGGCGCTCTACCTGAGCCTCACCGACTGGGACGGCTTCAGCGCCGACCCCGCCTTCGTCGGCGCCGCCAACTACCTCGACCTCCTCGACGACCCCGAGCTGCGCCGCGCCGCCCTCGTCACCCTGCTGGTCGCCGCCGCGGGCACGGCCGGGCTCAACCTGCTCGGCCTCGGCTTCGCCCTCCTGGTGAACGGCGCCTCGAAGGCGAACACGTTCTTCAGGATCGTCCTGTTCTATCCGCACGTGCTCAGCGCCCTCGTGGTCGGCTTCCTCTGGTCGGCGATCCTCGGCACCAACGGCGCGGTCAACAACCTGGTGACGAAGTGGGGCGGCGAGGTGCTGCCGTTCCTGTCGGACCCGGCGTGGGCCACGGTCACCATGATCGGGGTGCTGGTGTGGGCCGGGTTCGGGGTCAACGTGGTGCTCTACCTGGCGGGGCTGCAGGCCGTGCCGCACTCCCTGATCGAGGCGGCGCGCATCGACGGCGCGACGCGCCGGCAGGTGTTCAGGAACGTGACGCTCCCGGCGCTCGGCCCGTCCGTGACGGTCAACATCGTGCTGTCGCTGGTGACGCTGCTCAAGACGTACGACCTGGTGGTGTCGCTGACGGCGGGCGGCCCGGCCGGGCAGACGCAGACCGTCGCCTACCTCATCCTGTGGAACTCCTTCCACGACGCCCGCCTCGGCTTCGGCTCCGCGCAGTCGGTGCTGCTCATGCTGGTGACGGCGGCGCTGGCGTTCGTGGTGACCAGGCTGCGCAGGCGCGGGGAACTGGCGGTCCACCAGTGAGAAGGACGTTTCTCTGGGCGACCGTCGCCTTCATGCTGATCCCCCTGTACGTGCTGACCGTCAACGCGTTCAAGGGCCAGCAGGACATCCTGGCCGACCCGTTCGGCCTGGGGGGTCTCACGCTGGAGCCGCTGGGCAGGGCGCTGACGAACCCGCAGTTCAACGTGGTCAAGGGCTACGCGGTCACGCTGCTGTTCGTGGTGGCGGTCAACGTGCTGTCGGTGGTGCTGGCCGCGCCGGCCGCGTACGTGATCGCGCGCAGCCCGAAGCGCCGCTTCCGGATGCTGATGCTGTTCTTCCTGGCCGGGACGTTCATCCCGGGCCAGGTGCTGGTCATCCCCGTCGTGTACGTGCTCAAGACCCTCGGCCTGATGGGCACCATCCGGGGGTTCGTGCTGTTCGAGACCGTGTTAACGCTACCGTTCTCGATCTTCCTGTACGCCGGCTACATCGCCACCATCCCGGCCGTGCTCGACCAGGCGGCGGCCGTGGACGGGGCGGGCAGGCTGCGTACGTTCTGGCAGATCGTCTTCCCGCTGATGAGGCCCGCGGTCGCCACGATGGTCATCCTCAACACCTTCTCGGTGTGGAACGACTTCGTGAACCCGCAGATCATCCTGGGCCCCGGCAGCGGCCTCTACACCGTGACCACCGGCGTCTACGCGGCCGTCAGCCAGTACTCCACCGACTACACGGTGGTCTTCCCGACGCTGCTGCTGGCCATCGCCCCGCTGCTGGTCTTCTTCGTCTTCATGCAACGGCACATCATCAGCGGCCTGACCGCCGGAGCAACGAAAGGGTGAAGATGCGGACAGTATCTCCGGGACCCGCGAACGGTCCCTCCGTCACGGCGACCGTCCCGCTCGGCGTGCCACCGGTCTGGGCGGTGCTCGAGCGCAGGCTGTTCGACGCCCTCGACGAGGCCTGGCGGGCCTTCGCCGCCCGCTACTGCGGCCCCGACGGCCGGCTCGTCTACCACGGACCGGCCGCCGACCGGGACGGCGCCGACGACTTCTACGAGGCGTTCTTCAACTGGCCCACGCTCTACCAGCTGGGCGGGGCCGACGACCTGCTGGACGCCTCGAAGCACCACTGGGAGGGCGTGACCGCGCAGCTCACCGAGCTGGGCTACCTGGTGGACGAGTTCGAGCGCGGCTATGACTGGTTCCACCAGGGCGAGTCGCTGCTGCTGTTCTACGGCATCTGCGCCGCCGACCCGCGCGACGAGCAATTCCGCGAGCGCGCCCGCCGCTTCGCCGACCTCTACCTGCCCGGCTCGGCCAACTACGACGCCGAGCACGACATCATCCGTGCCCCGCACAACGGCGCCGGCGGCCCCCGCTACGGCCTGCAGTGGGAGTGGGCCTCCTACCACACCGACCTGATCAGCATGCGGCCGTACGGCCTGCCGCTGCGCGACCTGCCGGGCATCGCGGAGTGGGCGGACCTGGGCGACCCGAGCAACGCCGCCCGCATGGGCGCCGCCATGAACGAGCGCCTCGGCCGCGGCGACGTGGCCGTCAACCTGGCCGCGACCAGCCTGGCCGTCAACGCCTGGCTGTACGACGGCGACGACCGCTACCGCGACTGGGCCCTGCGCTACATCGGCGCCTGGGAGCGCCGGGCCGCGGCCAACGGCGGGATCCTGCCCGACAACGTGGGCCTGTCCGGCGAGGTCGGCGAGCTGCACGGCGGCCGCTGGTACGGCGGCACCTACGGCTGGCAGTGGCCGCACGGCCTCTACAGCGTCGGCGCCGCCGCCGCGATCGCCGCCGTCAACGCCCACCTGCTGACCGGCGACGAAGCCGCGCTCGCCATCGGCCGCGACCCCCTGGAGATCGTGTACGACAAGGCCATCCAGGCCGGCGTGACCGAGACGGAGATGAGCACCAGCGACCGCTGGCTGGCCGAGCTGGGCGACGAGGCCGGCAAGCCCACCATGCTGGTGCCGAACCGGCACGACGACGGGGGCTGGTTCGACTTCCAGCCGCCGCAGCTCGGCCTGCCCGTCTGGCTCTGGCACACCTCGCTCGGAGGACAGACCGCTCTCAGAGGGCAGGACGCCGAGCGGCTCGACCGGCTGAGAGCCGCCTCCGGATACGACTGGGCCACGGTGCGCCCGTTCCGGAACAAGGAGGAGGCCGGGCACGAGGCGCCCTGGCTGGAGTTCCTGCGCGGCGCCAACCCCGGCTTCCCCGAGGCCATGCTGTCCACCGCGCTCGGGCAGGTGCAGCGCCGGATGGCGCTCATCGACGCCGACCACGAGGACCTGTCCGCCATCCACGTGCACCACTGGCAGCGGCTCAACCCCGTGCTCACCGAAGCGCTGCTGCAGCTCGTCACCGGCACCCCGCAGGTGCTCTACAACGGCGGGCTGCTGCCCACCCGGCTGGCCTACTTCGACGCCGACCGCCACCGCCCGGGGCTGCCCCGGGACGTGGCCGCGCTGGTCGACTCGGTACGCCCCGACGGCACCCGCGTCGAGCTGGTCAACCTCGGCCTCACCCACACCCGAAGAGTCGTGCTCCAGGCGGGCGCGTTCGGCGAGCACCGCATCGACCGCGCGGTCATCACCCGGGGGGACGAGGACTACCCCGGTGACCCGCGCTCCTACACCACTCCCCCGATCACCGAGTCGGAGCGGGAGGTGACGGTGGACGGGCCGCGCCTCGTCGTCGAGCTGCCGCCCGGCCGCCGCATCCGGCTCGACCTGCACACGACCGCGCGCGTCCGCACGCCGTCACACCAGTACTACTGAGGAGTTACATGGACGACGCCATCTGGGATCTGCCTGTTCGCGGGCAGCTGCCCGCCGGACCCGACCCCGTCCTCGTGGAGGGGC
This sequence comes from Nonomuraea sp. NPDC049625, assembly GCF_040675285.1. Lineage (NCBI taxonomy): Bacteria > Bacillati > Actinomycetota > Actinomycetes > Streptosporangiales > Streptosporangiaceae > Nonomuraea > Nonomuraea sp. NPDC049625. The sequence continues at coordinate 41,426 of NZ_JBFAOQ010000004.1, forward strand.
TGAAGCGGATCAGCTCGGCCACCGCCTGCGCCAAGCTGCACGCCCAGGGCATCCGGCGGACCTTCATCGAGGGACCGCGTCCCATCGCCCAGGGGCAGAAGATCGCCGGCCGGGTCCGCACGCTGCAGTTCATGCCACAGCGCGAGGACATCGCCTCCGGGCTCGGCCAGGAGTACGTCGAGCGGCACACCGCGCTGTGGGCCGTGCTGGAGACGATCGAGCCCGGCGACGTGCTGCTCGTGCAGGCGTACGGCAGCGCGTACACCGGCTGCTTCGGCGACATGCTGGTGCGCTACTTCAAGCGCAAGGGCGGCGCGGGCATCGTCGTGGACGGCAGGATCCGGGACCTGCCCCGGGTGAGCGGCATCGGGCTGCCGCTCTGGACGACGGGCGCGACCCCTCATTACGCCTCGCAGGCGGAGCTGTTCCCGTGGGCGTACGACGTGCCGGTGGCCGTGGGCGGGGCGCTCGCGCTGCCCGGCGACCTGTGCGTGGCCGACGACGACGGCGCCGTGGTCGTGCCGCGCCGGCGCGCCACGTCGGTGCTCGAGGCCGCCGCCGACCACGAGCAGTGGGAGCGCTACAGCCGCGCCCGCATCGAGGAGGGCGGGGCGCTTTCCGACTACTACCCACTCACCCCCGAGACCCGCGCCGAGTACGAGCGGTGGCGGGAAGTTAAGGAGAGCCAGTGATCCTCAGGTCCCTGGGCGCGGTCGTCTTACTCCTGGGCGGGCTGACGACCCCGACCCCGGCGGCTGCCGCCAAGACGTGTGACTATTTCGTCTCCCCCTCAGGCGGCGACCGCGGCGACGGCAGCGCCCAGCGCCCGTGGAAGTCCATCGAGCAGGCCCGCGACCAGCTCCGGGCCAAGAAGAAGTACCACCAGAACTGCGACATCGTGGTCAACCTCAAGACCGGTGACTACGTGGTCGACAAGACGATCACCTTCACCGAGGCCGACTCCGGCGAGAACAGCCACAAGATCATCTACCGCAGCGCCGACGGCCCCGGCAAGGCCAGGCTGCTCGGGGCCAGGCCGCTGACGGGCTGGCAGAAGTACGACGACAACATCTACAAGACCAAGGTCGACCGGAACTTCTACACCCTCTTCGAGGACGGCAAGCGCGCCACCACCGCCCGCTACCCCAACAGGACCAGCGACGACCTCTGGTCGCCGTACCTGTTCTCGGTGCTGCCGGAGGCGGAGTACCAGGCCGTGCACAACTGGCTCTTCTTCGACCCCAAGGACGTCCCGAAGGAGTGGGACGCCGACTTCGACAAGAACGCCCAGATGGTCGTCTGGTCGGGCGGGTCGTGGAGCTGGTTCAGCGACACCGTGCCGCTGGGCGGGGCCGACTTCCGCAAGAACTTCTTCACCTTCAACCACGACACCCGCTTCAGCCTCGTCAACAGCCGCAGCGGCTCGCGTTACTTCCTGCAGAACACGCTGCGCTTCCTCGACCAGCCGGGCGAGTACTACTTCGACTTCGCCAACAGCGAGGTCTACTACTGGCCGAAGGGCTCGATCGACAAGGTCGTGGCGCCCACCGTCAAGACGCTCATCTCGCTGGCCGGGTCCTCGTCGGAGCGGCGGGTGCAGAACCTCTCCTTCGACGGGCTGGCGCTGCAGTACTCCGACTTCGTCGACTGGTACCGCTACGGGTGGAACGCCGCCGGCGACTCGGGCTACGAGCACAAGTACCCGATCTACGACCGGCAGATCGAGCTGCCGCGCAACCGGTTCGGCATGATCACCGTGACGAACTCCCGCGACATCGACCTGACCAGGCTGCACCTGTCCGACAGCGGCTTCACGGGCGTCTTCCTGCTCTTCGCCAACGAGCGCGTCAAGGTGACCGACAGCCTGCTGGACAACATCGGCGGCGACGGCATCAAGGTGGAGGGCGGCTATCCCGGCGAGGGCGACATCACCGGGCACCACACGTTCGCCAACAACTACATCTACCACGTCGGCGAGCTGGTGCCCGGCGACGCGGCCGGCATCGAGCTGATGAGCACCGGTAACAACGTGGTCAGCAACATCGTCGTCAAGCACAGCGCCCGCTACGGCATCAGCCTGGAGGTCCGTCCCGAGATCAAGAACGAGGACAACTACGCCCGCAACAACCGGTTCTCCTACATCCGCCTGGAGGAGACCGGCCTCGACAGCGGCGACATGGGCGCCTTCTACACCTACGGCGTGCACAACGTCGAACCGCACCCGATCGACAACTACGTCTCGCAGATGGTGATCGGCGACGTCATCAACGACCCCGCCGGGCAGATGCCGGACTCCGGCACGCGCGGCGTCCACATGGACGCGGGCGGCTGCGGGTTCTCGATCGAGAACGTCGAGGTGGGCAAGGTCAGCGACGACAAGTACCAGGCCTACAAGTGCAACGAGGTCAAGAACGCCAACTGGGCGGACGGCTTCGACACCTCGAAGATGGAGTACGACAAGATCGGTGTGACGAGCGCGTTCCCGTACCCGATCCCGAGCTAGACGCCATCGCGAGGGTCCGGCCCGGCCGGGCCCTCGCGCTCGCCCTCGCCCCACCGCCCGACACCCACCGTCCGCCGTCCACCGTCCGACACCTGACGCCCGCCGTCGCATCGCGGCGGGGGCTGCCCGCTTGTCCGGCCTCCTAGCAGCCTGTGTCCGCGTCCGTCGCGCGGGCGCCGCACCCCTGGAGCGCACGCATCGTGACTCCTCCGCTCTATGAAGGGAGCGGCTTCTCGCTAAGCCGCTTGCGCAGCGTCGCGAAGGGCAAGCCCTGCCCTCAAGATGTTGATCGCCGCGTTCACGTCGGCGTGCGCGGAAAACCCGCACCCCGTACATCGGAAGACGGCTTGGGTGACACGGTTCTCCTTCGCGCAGTGCCCGCAGCGCGAGCAGGCACGGGAGGTGTTGGCGGGGTTCACGGCGATCAGCTCTCGACCGGCGCTTTCAGCCTTGTGCGACAGGATCGTCAGGAACGCGGACCAACCCGCGTCGAGAATGCTCTTGTTCAGCCCGGATTTAGCCGACTGGCCGTTAGCCAGGTAGCCGCCTTCGCCGTCCGGTTTCGGCGCGGCACGCCGGGTCATGCCCGCGACGTTCAGCGCTTCGTGCACGATCACGTCGTAGCCGCGGACCAGCGCGAGCGCGGCCTTGTGCGCCGAGTCGAGGCGTTGCCGCCGCACCTTGGCGTGCAGGGTCGCCACCCGTGCGACGGCCTTACGGCGCCGCTTGGATCCTCGTTTCTTCCCGGCGAGCTCCCGCTGGGCCGCTGCCAGACGGCCGGCGCAAGTGGCAAGGTGCCGCTGGTTTTCGACGTGGTCGCCGTCGCTGGTCGTGGCCAGCGAGGCGACACCCATGTCAATACCCGCGACCGCGCCCGTAGCGGGAAGGGTCTGCGCGGGCACCTCATCGCACGACAGCACGACGAACCAGCGGGCGCCTTCCCGCTTGACGCTGATCGTCTTGACGATGCCCAGCACACGACGGTGCTGGTGGACCCGGACATGCCCGACGCCCTGCAACCGCACATAGGTCGCGGCCGGGTGGCAGGGCTGGGAGTCCCACCGGCAGCCGTCGCCGTCCTTGGGCCACTCGACCGTGTCGAACCAGCCCCGCCCCTTGAAACGCGGGAACCCTGGCGTGCGGCCTGCTTTGACGCGGTCGAAGAACGCCCGGTACGCCTTGTCCAGCCTGCGGAGGGTGGCCTGCTGGGAGGAGAACGACCATCGGCCCTGACCGTCGGGGTCGTCGGCGCGGATGTGCTTCAGCTCCGCCGACTGCTCGCCATAGCGCACCGTCACCCCGGCTTTGCGGTAGGCCGTACGGCGGTGTTCGAGAGCCGCGTTGTACAGCTCCCGGTGGTCTTCCAGACACTGTGCGAGCGCGGCGGCCTGCTTGCCGGTGGGGCGCAGCAGGAACTTGAACGACCTGCGCACACCCACCCCCCACGCTCGGTCCCCCCACGCTCGGTAACGAGACCACCACGATATCGGCCGGCACCGACAAACCCGGAAGGAAATCTGTGACCCGCGGACCTGACAGGTCAAGGCACGCTCGGGCCTTGACGGCCCTCCCGCTCCCGATTCCCCCGTCGCCTGAAGACGACGGTTACCTCGGGAGACTCTGATGGACGACCTCTCGCGCCGTGGCTTCCTCTTCACCGCGACCCTCGCCGTCACCCTCGCCTCCGGCTCGCCCACCTCCGCCTTCGCCTCAGGCTCGCCCGCCTCCATCGCCGGTCCTCCCGGGGCGGGCTGGTTCGCGCGGCCGCGCCGGGCCGTGCGGCCGATGGTGCGCTGGTGGTGGCCCGACGCCCACATCGATCCCGCCGAGATCCGGCGGGAGGTGGACGTGCTCGCGGACGCCGGGTTCGGCGGGGCGGAGATCGCGGCGGTGCACCACAGCATCCGCGACAAGTCCGTGCTGGACCCGGCCCGGCACGGCTGGGGCACCCCCGCCTGGAACGCCGCCGTCGAGGCCGCGCTCGACCAGGCGGCCCGGCGCGGCCTGACCATCGACCTCACCATCGGCCCGTCCTGGCCTGCCGCCGTCCCCACGATCACTCCCGAGCATCCGGCCGCGGTCAAGGAGCTGGCGCACGGCTCGGTCGCCGTGGCCGGGGGCGCCACGTACGCGGGTGAGGTGCCGCCGCCCGCCGTCGCCGGGCATCCCGCGCGTACGCTGCTGCTGGTCCAGGCGGCCCGGCTCGACCCCGCGAACTCCACCCGCAAGGAGACCGGCCTCGACCCCGCCTCGGTGGTTCGGGTCCCCGTGAGCGACGGGCGCGTCGACTGGACGGCGCCCGCCGAGGGCGAGTGGGTGCTGATCGCGTACTGGGAGCGGGGCTCGGGCCAGCGTCCCGAGTCCGGCCCGCACACCGTGCCCGAGGCGTACGTGGTGGACCACTTCAGCCGGGCGGGCACCCGCGCCGTGATCGACTACTGGGAGTCCACGCTGCTCACGCCCGCCGTGCGGAGGCTGCTGAAGCGGGCGGGCGGTGCGCTGTTCGAGGACTCCATCGAGATCGAGAGCGACGCGCTGCCGTGGACGCCGGGGCTGCTCGCGGAGTTCGAGCGGCGGCGGGGGTACTCGCTGGCGCCGTTCCTGCCGGTGGTGGTGCTGGCGGAGGAGGATCCGGTCTTCGCGTACGGCGCCGTGCTGACCAGGCATGCCCGCAAGGACTACTGGGACACGGTCTCCGAGCTGTTCAACGAGCACCACTTCGGGATGCTGCGCGACTGGGCGCATTCGATCGGCCTGGAGCTGCGGGCGCAGCCGTACGGGCTGCAGACCGACGCCATCGCCGCCGCGGCCATCCTCGACGTGGCCGAGGGTGAGTCGCTCGGCTTCAAGAACCTCGACGACTACCGCTGCCTGGCCGGGGGCCGGGACCTGGCGGGGCGAGAGGTGCTGTCGTGCGAGGCTGGAGCGTACGCGGGCGGGGCGTACACGACGACCTGGACGAAGCTGCTGCGCACGGTGGGGGGCGCGTACGCGGCGGGGCTCAACCAGACCGTCCTGCACGGTTTCTCCTACGCCACGGCGCCGGGTGCGGCCTGGCCCGGGTTCGCCGCCTTCACCCCCTACTCGGGGACGGTCGGCTATGCCGAGTCGTGGGGTCCGCGCCAGCCCACCTGGCGGCATATCGGCGATATTTCCGGATATTTCGCGAGAATCCACCAGATCATGCGAGAAGGTGCGCCACGTGCTGATGTGGCGGTGCTGCGGCAGACCGGCTACACCAAGACCGGCATCGGCGCCGGCTGGTTCACCGCGAGCGGCGTCCCCACCGGGTGGACCCACCAGTTCATCAGCGCGCCCCTGCTCGACCTGCCGTCCGCCCGCGTCTCGGGCCGCCGGCTGGCGCCTTCCGGGCCCGCCTACAAGGCGCTGTTCGTGGAGGGCGACCGCTTCTACGCCTCCGAGTGCACCATGACGGTCGCGGTGGCGCGGCGGCTGCTGTCGTACGCGCGGGCCGGGCTGCCCGTCGTACTCCTCGGCGCGTGGCGGTCCGCCTCGGTGCCGGGGGTGGCCGCGGAGGGGGAGAACGAGCGGCTTCGAGCGGTTCTGACCGACCTGCTGGCCGAGCCGTCCGTCCGGCTGGTCGCGGACCAGGCGGAGGTCCCGGTCGCGCTCGCCACCCTCGGCGTGCGTCCCGACATGCGCTACGCCACCGCATCCACCCTCCTCGCAGCCCGCCGGGTGGCCGGCGACGTGGACTACTACTACCTCTGCAACGGCAAGCACACCGAGAACCCGAAGCCACCGGTGGCACCCATCGACCACGACGTCACGCTGGCGCGCACGGCCCGCGACGGCGTCCCGTACCTCCTGAACCCGTGGACCGGCCGCGCCGAGCGCCTGGCGCTCTACACGGCCGACACCGACGGGATCCGGCTACGGGTGAAGCTGCGCCCGGGCGAGTCGACGGTGCTGGCCATCGGCCGCCCCGGCCTCTTCGGGACCGGCCCGGTGCAGGGACCTCACGCCGTGGCCACGGACGCCGACCTGGTGAGGTACGACCTGGGCACACTGGTCGTGCGCGCCTCCCGCGCCGGGACCTACACCACGACGCTCTCCGACGGCCGCACCGTCACCACCACGATCGGCCCGGTGCCCGAGCCGGTGCCCCTGTCGTCGTGGCGGCTGGAGGTCGAGGACTGGCGTCCGGAGGGCACGACCACGCACCGACTAACCCTCGACCAACTCACCCCCTGGTCGGACATCCCCGAACTGGCCGACACATCCGGCATCGGCGTCTACACCACCGATGTGCGGCTGGAGAGCGGGGCGTACCTGGATCTCGGCGCGGTGACCGACACCTGCCGCATCCTCGCCGACGGCCGCCGCCTGGACCCCGTGAACCAGCTCAACCCGGTCGTGGACCTGGGACGGGGCGTCCGCACACTACAGGTGGAAGTGGCCACACCCCTCGGCAACCGGCTCAGGGTGACGGACCCGGCGGTCTACGGCGGCCTGACCCGCCAGCCCTACGGCCTCCTCGGCCCGGTCCGGCTCGTCCCGTACGTCGAGGCCCGCCTGCGTCCGAACTCCGAACCATGAGCATCCGAACTCACCTCCGCCCTGCTCCCATTTCGCCAGAACGGCCCCTTTCGCGCCCGAGCCGCCGACACCTATTCACATCCCGCGGGAGAAACACGCCGGACGCCGGGAGAAACAACCACACCCAAGCACGGGGGCGATGACCTGCACGAACTCCAACAGTGTGGCACTGTGCTCGCCGTCAGACCTTGCACCCGCGCACTGGTGCGGGATTGCCCTTCCCACCTTCGCAAAGGCAGGAATGCGGTGAACATAGAGGCACAGATCCTCGCTTTGCTAACGCGTATCCGGGCGCTCGAGGAGAGCATGCAGCCCGGAGACGACAGCTCCAAGACGATCGGCATCGCCCTGGTGCTGACGGATCTCGCCGACATCCGGGCCGAGATGAGACAGGACCTCGCGGCCCTCGGTGACGAACTCGCCGGCCTTCGCCGCCATATGAACGACCGCTTCGCCACCATCCAGTCCGAGCTGCTGCACAGGCTCGGCGGGCTCCCACCCGAAGTGACCAACTAGCGAACCGATCACAGGACGGCAAAACAGCCCCGTCTGAGGCTGCCGAGGCTCAGGCGGGGCCGCTCTTTTGAACACGCCCTGGGCGGTGACAAGGCAGGCAACTGGGAGCGGTGGTACAGGGAGAACGTCCCGCCGGCCGAAGCGCGGAAAGAACGCGGCCTGGGGCAGAAGGACTTTGCGGCGATCATGGATGTGAGTGTTGCCAGGGTTTCTCAAAATCGAGCGTGGCGAGGTGGGGTCTCTCGATGTCATCGCTCGCTACGCAGCCTGACGCCTCTTCGATCACCCATCGCCCAACGGAAAAGTTCTGCTGAGTTCAGGGCGTGGACGAGGGCTCGGGGGTGCCGTTGGGCCACAGGCAGGTAGAGGTGGAGCTCAGGGAAAGCACGTCGCCTTCCGTCCAACCGATGGTGATGAAGAAGTCGTCGGGGCGGGAGCGCCCGTAGAGTTGCAGGCCGTTGTCGGACTGGGCCTCGATGTAGTGGCCTTGGCTTTGCCAGTACGCCTTCACCTCGACGATCACCTTCTTGAGCGAGTCCTTGGGCAGCCCGCGCAGGTAGTACGTGCGATTGATGATGAGCCGATCTTCGGAGCCTCCGTCGACCGGGTCGAGGCACAGGCTGTCGTTGAGACTGGGCTGGTGCAGCTCCAGTTCGGGCTTGGGATGCATGATGGCGACGGTCCCGTTGATGAGCTGCTCAATGCGGGCCAGTGCCTGTGCCTTGGTGATCGTCGGCTTGTCGGCCGATGCGTTCATCGCTCCTCCTAGAGCTCCACCGGGCGCGCATCCTGCGACGAGAACCGCGGCTGCGATGATCAACCTGACGGAGCGGAACATCTAGTCTCCTGGCGGGGTCGGCGACGGCTGCGGACTGGGCGACGGCGGGGACACGAGCTCAGGAGAAGGATGTGCCGGAGGTGGCGACGGTGTCGGCAAGGGTGTCGGCAAGGGTGTCGGAGTCGGCACCTGCTTCGGCGTCGGCAGCTTCGTCACCTGGTCATATCGACCAGCGATGATGAATCCCATGTTCCTCAGCGAGACCGACTCATCGTTCCAGTAACCGGAGTGTGTCCCGATGTCATACCCAGTAAAAGCCAGGAAGCCCGAAACTGGCGTAGGGCTGACAACGAAACGCCGAGCGCCGAAGGCGATGTTGCTGGGGTCGGTGCCGAAGGGGCCTGGGCCGTTCGGGAGGGCGGGTTGCAGGACGCCCGAGATGGGGTGCCGCCCGCCGCTCAACGGAAAGTGCCCCAGGTCGGCTACCGGGTCCTGCGGCGACTCCCCTACCCACACCTGCTTGACTCCCAGATCGCCCGCCCGCATCGCCATCGTCCCCGGGCTGCCCACGAGGATGAGCTGATCGGCGAACGTCCCCTTCCGCGTCTGGGCGGCGATGCCGGTTACCACGCTGCCGTAGCTGTGGCCCAGGACGGTGAACCGGGGTGTGCCGGCCGCCTGGTGCGTGGCGTGCAGGCCGTCCAGGAAGCTGGCCAGCGGGCCGGCTCCGGCCTGGGCGAGATGGGGTGAGGCGACGGAGGTGTCCGCCCGGAGGATCCCGGCGTCGAGTTGCGGGGCCGTGTAGCCGAGCCAGAGAATCGAAGCGGTCTTCGCGTGGGGGGCCGAACGGCTCGCCTGGTCCCAGAGGGTTCCGGCGCGGGCCACGTCGGCGCCGATCCCCTCCAGGGTGCTGCCCGTGCCCGGCACGGAGGTGACCACCGAATCGGCCTTGTCGGGGTCGCCGAAGGAGATGGCGGCCTTGCCGAGCCCGCCCAGTTCGAGGGCGAGCAGGAGCGCGGGCGGGCGGCCGTTGACCCCGCCCAGGGCCAGGCTCTTGGTGACGGCTTCGATCTGCCGCTGCTGCTTCTCCAGCTCCTCGATCTCACGGTGCGTGGTCATCCTCCGCCACGCGTCCGCCATGATGATCCCCTTCGCCAGGGACTCGTCCAGGGCCCGGAGCTCCGCCAGCCGCTTGGCGATGGCGTCCTTGCGCATGGCGAGGTAGGCGCGGTTCGCGCTGTCGCGGGTGGCGGCGGGCACGCCGTTGAGCGAGCCGACCAGTTGCGGCGCGGCGTCGATGAGCCGCCGTTGGGCGGCCGGGTCGAGCATCTGCCACCAGGCGCTGACCCGGGCGGCGAGGGTGAGGTCCTTGCCGGTGTTCTGGGCGGCCACCAGCTTCTCCAGCGCCGAGGTGTCGCCGGCTGCGGCGGCGGCCATCACGTCGCCGATAGCGCCCGGGGCGGGGGCGGACCCGCCGAACAGCCCGAAGCCGAGCACGGCCGCGGTGGCCGCCTCTCCGTCGGGACGATGCTGGAGCACGGTCAGCCGTCTGCGCAGGTCGACGACCTCGCCGGCGGCCCAGGCGCCCACGTCCCCGACCTGCTGGGCGGGCGCGGCGCTGACGCCCGCGGAGCCCAGCGCCGCCGAGAGAACACCTCCCGCGGCGGAGAGTTCGTGCCCAACCCGCTCCAGATCCGCCACCATGCGGGTCATCGCCTCCACGTTCATCCCGGCGTAGCCGCCGCGCGTAGATGGAGTGGCGGGGAGCGGGGTGGACAGCGACGGCGGGGCAGCGTGCCCGCCGAGGGCGCGGATGCGGTCGGCGATCTGCGCGGCCGCGGTCTCGAAGGCACGCTGCAGCCGGGCCCGCTGGTCACCCATGGCTCGAGTGAAGGGAGCGGCGCCGCCGCCGACCCAGGCGTGGGCCGCCATGTAACGCATGCTGGAGTCGAGCGCGCCGACGTGATCGCCGGCCAGTCGCACCACCCGCGCCAGGGCCTCCTCCAACCCTGCCGTGTCACCTGCCACAACCTCGTACGGTGACACAGTCGCCACCGTACGGAGTCAGGTCATAGCCAGCCGTTATCGGCGGCCATCATTGAGCGGCCGAGCATGATAAGGCGCACTATCGGGCCTATCTCTTCTCCAGAACGCCGCCCCGCTCGTTCACCTGTGGGAACGCTAGTGCGTCCCCCTCAAGGAGGTTGCGCCACAGGTGCTTCACCTCCGCCTCCCGAAGCCAAGGGCTCTCGCTGACCCGGTCTCCCTTGGACGACCTCTCCGTTCGGCGGATATGGCCGAGGCCACCGGCCACGCAGAGCTCGTACACCGTCGGCAGGCATTCGCACGTGTGGCCGCGGACCCTGACGGACTTGCATCTGGCTGTCGGGCCGGACCATTCGATGGCCCCGTGCCCCTCTCTCAGCGGCTTCACGTGCGGGCCGTGAATTCCTCGATCGTGATGTCGATCTCCAAGGCCGATTGTGATGTCCGGGTGATGGGACGTCGCTCAACGCGGTGGTCTCCCTGAGGGGGTCGGGCAGAGGTGGGCGACCTACCGGTTCGGGCAGCAGATCACGCTGATCGTGGCGAACCGGCCATCCTGCAGCCATTCGCCCCACTGCACGTCCACACCCCGGGACAGCAGGTCGAGGGCCGTCTCCAGCCGGTCCTCAAGGGGCACCCGATCTGGTAGCGGCGTCCGGATTCTTCGAGTCACGCAGGACGTAGGCGTCCTCCATCACCAAACCCGGCAGAGGGTCCGTCGTCATCCTCCGTGAATGACGACGGACCCTGGTGGCGGTAACCGGCTCATCTGTTGCGCACCGACCCTCGCTTTCTTGGTGACCAGGTGGAGCGGGTATCAAGCGATGTTCAGCACCGCTCGCCGGACCGCCACCAGATCGAAACGCCTCGGATCGAACTCCGCGGCGCTGGTCAACCCCGCCCATCGCACCAGGTGCTCGTGCTCCTCATGACGGGGATCGGCCAGAGCGGCCCGGAACTCGCGGTACCCCCACGTCCCGCCACAGTCCTCCGGCGGGCAGGCGCCTTCTCCTGCCACGACCGCCGGATACCGGACACCCTCCTCGGCCGCCACCGCCCGCTCGAAGACGATCTCGTGCTCCCAGCTGTCGCCGAAGTCGTACTCCCAGCTGATCCGCATGCCCGCGCCGCCCGCCACCTCGGCCAGGGTCGTCTTAGTCTCGTCCAGCAGGCCGTCGTCCCATTCGAGCGAGGGCCGGCCGTAGCGCCGCTCTCCGATGGTGAAGACGTGCAGGTGATGGTCCTCCCATCCCATGGCCAGGGCCAGGATGCGGTGCAGGCGCTCCAGCGAGATCCCGGCCGACACCCGTAGCCGCCGCCACACCACCGGGTCTTCGGTGTCCAGCAGCGTGACCTTGAGTTCGTACACCGGTTCCCCCGGAGCGGCCTCCCCCAGCGTGCGCCGTATCTCCTCCTGGCCGAGCGGGGTCAGCGCGGCTTCCCCGTTCGTCAGCTCGATCGCTCCCAGGTGCGCCAGCGCGCTCAGCATCCGTTCGGTGTCCCGGTCGTTGGATTTCCTGGCGCGTTCCGGCTTCTCGATGAGTAACGGTGCCGACGCCCGTTCCCAGGACAGCTCGTACAGCTCCGTCAGCGGCGCGGACCCGCCGTACAACCGGGTCAGCACGGTACGCACGACGGGCGCGAACTCCTCGTGCAACGGCGAGGTCCACCACCCGGCTGGGCACACGGCCTCCGCCAGCCGTGGGAACGCCTCGAACGCCGCCTGCCACAGCGCGGCCGGGCGAGCGAGCGTCGGGGTGGCCTTCTTCACCGGGACCAGCCGTCCTTTGACCACCCGCACCAGGCCGGCGGCCCTGGCCCACAGGAAGACCCTCTGCAACCCGGAGAGCTCGGCGCTGGACGTGGTCTTGAACACCCTCCCACCGATGTCCGGGTCGACCACGTCACCGGTGTCCAACAGGTCCACCAGGGTCCTGGCGTCGGCCAGAGTGATCTGGCCGGTGGCGGTCAGTTTCCGGCCCGCGCCGACCCACTCGGTGAAGGCGCGCAGTTCCCGCACCACCGGCGAGTCCTCTGCCTCATGCACTCATCCAGCTAACACCAGTGGGACGCTCCTCGTTGCTCGGCGAGGCTCCCTATGCTGGAATCTTTGGACGCGGAACGTGACTCTCGCGCTCAGCCAGGCGGTCCTGCACGGCTCCTCGTAAGCCGAGGCCTGCACTACCGGGGACCCATGAGTCTCGTGAGTCACGGGGGACCTGTATGGGGTGTTCCGGCCCATAAGCTGGGTTCGTGAATGCCGGAGTGAGACGCGAGTGGTGACGCGCAACGACGTGGCGCGGCTGGCGGGCACCTCGCCCGCCGTGGTCAGCTACGTGATCAACAACGGGCCCCGGCCGGTCTCGGCGGCGGCCCGGCAGCGTGTGCTGGACGCCATCAAGCAGCTCGGTTACCGCCCCAACGCGGTGGCCAGGTCGTTGCGCTCGCGGCGCTCGTGGACCATCGGGGTGATCGCCTCCGACAGTGCCGGCGGGAAGAGCCCGTTCTTCGGCCAGTTCACCCGGGCCTGCGAGGAGGTGGCCTGGCAGCGGGGCTACTCGGTGCTGTTCGGCAACTCCGCCGAGGATCCGGCGCGGGCGGAGGGCTATGTCAGGGGGTTCCTGGAGCGGCAGGTCGACGGGCTGGTGCTGATGAGGGTGCCGGTCTCGGCCGATCAGGCCGAGGAGATGCGGGGACGCGTTCCGGTGGTCACCATCGACCACGCGGCGCCGCCGTTCTTCTCCCGGCTCGCGGTGGACGACGAGGAGGGCGGCTATCAGGCCACGCGACATCTCCTGGAGCACGGCCATCGCCGCATCGGCTTCGTCGGCGGCCCGCTGGACATCACCCCTGTGCGGCTCAGAGCCGCGGGCTGGCGCCGCGCGCTCCAGGAGGCCGAGGCCGCTGCCGGGTCAGAGGCGGGGCTGGTCGAGGAGGGGAAGCTTGCCAAGGGGGCGGGGCCCGTCGAGGGGGTCGAGCTCGCCAAGGAGGCAGGGCTGGTCGAGGAAGGCGAGTTGAGTCTGGAGGGTGGTTACGAGGCCGCGCTCCGGTTGCTGTCGTCGCCCTCGCGTCCCACGGCCCTGTTCGCCTCCATCGACGGCCAGGCCATCGGCGCGATGCGGGCCGCTGCCGATCTCGGGCTGCGGGTGCCCGGGGACGTGGCGGTGGTGGGGTTCGACGGGGCTCGGGAGGCGGCGTACACGGTGCCCGGGCTTTCGACGATCAGCCAGCCGATAGACGAGATGGCCCGCCACGCTACGGAGACGCTGGTCGGCGCCATCGAGTCGGAGGGTGTGGAGCCGGTGACCAAGATCTTCTCCGCCACGCTGGTCACCCGCGGCTCCTGCGGCTGCCCCGAGCCCCGCCTGCACCGCTGATCCCCCAGCCGTTGATCACGCAGGCCGCGGGCAGCGGCTTGTCACGGCTCTTCCAGTGCGTACGCGATCGCCCGGGAGAGCCCGAGCCGCGTGCCGTCCCGGAAGGCCGCCGTGAACGCCTGAGCCCCCAGCTCCCGGCGGGCCCGCTCGGCGCACTCCTGGTGCGATCTCGCCTGGTAACGCATCCGCGCCGGAGAGGCGGCCACCGCCTCCCACAGGACGTGGGCGGCTCCCAGCAGCCGGGCGGCCCGCTCGTACCGGCCACGTGCCGCGGCCGTCCAGGCCAGCACCTCCAGGGACTGCGGAAGGCCCCACCGGTCGTCCGCGGCGCCCCAGAACGCGGCCACCTCCCGCATCCTGGCCTCGGTCTGCTGCAAGTCGCCCTGCTCCCAGCGGGCCATGCCGACCGCATACAATGCGTACGCGCGGAAGAGCGTAGCGTTACGCCTCTCGCACAACGTCACGAGTTCCTCGCCGTACTCGGCGGCCCGGTCCGGGCGCATCGTGGCGGCGAAGAGGCCGGCGACATACAGGGTGACCCCCACCGCGTGGACGTCGCCTCTCGCCCAGTGCCGGGCACGGGCCTCCTCCAGGAGCGCTAGCCCGCCCTCGGCGTCACCCTCCGACAACGCCGCCACGCCGGAGAGCTGGACGGCGAACGCGAGTGCCCTCTCGTCCCTCAACTGACGCGCGAGCGCCAGGCACTCCCGCGCGTCGGCCGCCGCCGCATCGCCCTGGTAGTGGGCGAGCAGCCCGTCGGCCCACAGGCCCATCGCCCTGGCGACGCTCGATCCGGGTACGAGCGCGAGGCCGCGCTTCAGCCAGTACCGGCCTTCGCTGAGACCACCGGCGACGAGCCAGTTGGCCCACAGCTCGGCGGCGATCTCCAGACCGGCGGCGGCGTCGCCGGGCCGGCCGAAGCAGAGGTCGAGCGCGACGCGTACGTTGGGCAGCTCCGGCTCCAGCTTCCGCATGCGATCGATCTGGCCCGGCTCCACCCGGTCCACGCGCACCTGCTCGACCAGTTGGCGATAGTGCTCGATGTACCGCTCGCGCAGCGCCTCCGCGTGCGCGGGGGGCAGCTGTTCGCGGCCGTACGCGCGGATGGTCTCCAGCATGCGGTGACGGGCCCCGGCGCCGTGCGGCTCCGCGACGCCCAGGATGGACTTGTCCACCAGCCCCATCATCAGATCCAGCACGTCCTCGCGGGCCAGTCCCTGCCCGGGGCAGACCGCTTCGGCGGTCTCGACGTCCACTCCCCCCGGGAACATCGACAGCCGTTCCCACAGCCGCCGCTCGCCGGGCGAGCACAGCCCGAAGCTCCACTCCATGGTCGCCCGCAGGGTCTGGTGGCGTGCCAGCCTGCCGGGGCCGACCTCTCCAGCCGGCAGGGCCGCCGCGTCCAGGCGCTCGTCGAGCTCGTTCACGAGGTCTTCCACGGAGGTCGTCCGCAGCCGTACCGCAGCCAGCTCGATGGCCAGCGGGATCCCGTCCAGGCGCCGGGCCAGCCGGGCGACGGCCCGGGCGTTGGCCGCGTCGACGTGGAAGCCCGGCCGGATCGTCGCCGCCCGCTCCGTGAAGAGGCGCACGGCGTCGCGCCGGGCGATGTCGCGGGTACGGTCGCCGGGCCGCGGGATCGGCAGGGACGGCACCGGCAGCACCCGCTCGCCGTACACTCCGAGCGACTGCCGGCTGGTGGCCAGGATCTGCAGCCGCGAGGTGCCGTACAGCAGTTGCTCCACCAGCCGGGCGCACGCGCCGAGCAGATGCTCGCAGTTGTCCAGCACCAGCAGCAGCTGTTTGTCCGCCAGGTGCTCGATCAGCTGGGCCTCGAGGTCCGGCGTGCGGTCGTGGATGCCCAAGGAGGCGGCCACGGCCGGGGCCAGCAGGTCCTCGTCGTCGATGGTGGCCAGCTCCACCAGCCGGACTCCCTCCCGGTACCTCCGGGGCAGGATCTCGCTGACGCGTCGCGCCAGCCGGGTCTTGCCGACCCCGCCCACGCCGGTCAGGGTCAGCAGGCGGGTCTTGGTCAGGAGCCGCCTGACCTGGGCGATCTCGTGCCGTCGTCCGACGAAGCCGGGAGTGTCGGCCTGCCGCCGGTCCGCCGCCGGCTCCTCGGCGTCCGGAGCGCTCCAGATCGTGTCTTTCACGGACATGATCACTCGCCGCCGGGCGGCCTCTCGCCGGTGCGGCGGGCCTGCTCCGCGACCCAGCCGACGATCTGGGTCCTGGAGTTGAAGCCGAGTTTGCACAGAATGTGCTCGATGTGGCCCTCGACGGTGCGCTGAGCGATCACCAGCGCCGCCGCGATCTCCTTGTTCCGCATCCCCCGGGCGATGAGCTGGGCGATCTCGGTCTCCCGCGGGGTGAGCGGCGTGTACTGGTCCTCCTCACCGGACGGGCCGCGCGAGGGCGCCTCCTCCATGAGGGCGTACGCGAGCGCCTGGTCGGCGGAGCGCCTGGTCCCGCGCTTGACGGCCGTCTGGAAGGCCGGTTCGCCAAGAGCCCGGCGGGTACGGTCCTCGCATTCGTCGTGGTACCGGACGAGGTGGCCGAATCCCAGCAGGGGCGTGCCGATCGCCTCCCAGACGTTGCGCAGAACGCCCAGCAACGCGCCGGCCCGCGGGTACTCCTCCTGCGCGGCGGCGATCCAGGCCAGCACCTCGATCGTGAGCCCGACCCCGACCGAGTCGTCCAGAGCGTGGAAGACGCGCAGGCTCTCCTGCTCCAAGGCGGTCGCGCCCCGCACGTCGCCCTGGCGCCAGCGTTCGATGCCGAGCGCCGTCATCGTGTACGCCCGGTGCCAGCTCTCGCCGTGGGCGTCGCAGATGGCGATGCCCTCCTCGGCGGCGGCGACGGCGCTGTCCGAACTGCCGAGGAACGAGTGCGCCAGGCAGAGCCAGGTCAGCGCCTGGACCTGGCCCGCCGGGTCTCCACCGGCGCGATGATGGGTCACCGCCTCCTCGAAGGACTTGACGGCCGACTCGGTGTCTCCCGCGTGCATGGCGACCATTCCGGAGTAGAGCGCGACGTAGCCGAGCACCGGTTCCAGCCCGAGTTTCTCGCCGAGCGTCCTGCTCTTGGCCAGCAACCCGACGGCCGAGGCCTGATCGCCCTGGATGATGGCGAGCGAGCCGCATGCCCACAGCGCCCGGGCCCTGACCTCGGACCGGGCGGCGGGCTGCGCGAGTCCCTGTTCGAGCCAGTCGCGGCCTTCGCCCAGGTGGCTGCTGGTGATCCAGTGGTCGAGCAGGTCGCTCGCCATGTCGATGCAGAGCCCGGCGCGCTCGGCCTGGCAGTACTCCAGGGCGGTGCGCAGATTGGGGTGCTCGACGCGCAACCGGGTCAGCAGCCGCGCCTGCGCCGGGCCGAACAGCTGCGCCTGCGCCTCACGCGAGAGCCGCCGGTAGTAGTCGCGATACCGGCGTTTCAGCTCCTGCTCCTGCCCGGAGGCCACGAGGCGCTCGCGCCCGTACTGCCGGATCGTGTCCAGCAGCCGGAATCGCACTCCGTACGGATGTTCCTCGCGGATCAGGACGGACTTCTCCACCAGGCCGATCATCAGATCGAGGATCTCGTCATGGGCGATGCCGGCCCCGGCGCAGACCGCTTCGACCCCCTCCAGATCCAGGCTGCCGGTGAACACCGACAGGCTCGCCCACAGCCGGCGTTCGTGCTCGGTGCAGAGCCCATGACTCCAGTCGATCAGGGCGCGGAGCGTCCGGTGGCGGGACACCGTGGCGCTCGGCCCCGTGTTGAGCAGCCCGAACAGATCGTCCAGCCGGTCGAGCAGCTGGTGGAGCGAGAGCACGCGCAGCCGTACGACGGCGAGCTCGATGCCGAGCGGCAGACCGTCCAGGCGACGGCAGATCTGCTCGATCATGTCCTGGTTCTCGCTCGTGACGGTGAAATCGGGCAGCACGGCCGTGGCTCGCTCGGCGAAGAGCCGTACCGCGTCGGACATGGCGGACGCCGTGTCAGGCTGGGAGTCGCAGCCCGGCAGCGGCAACGTCGGCACGGGGAACGCCTGCTCGCCGACGGCTCCCAGCGGCTGCCGGCTGGTGGCCAGGATGCGCAGGTCCGGGGCGCAACGCAGCAGCGCCTGGGCCATCACGGTGGACTCGTCGAGGACGTGCTCGCAGTTGTCCAGGACGACCAGCGCCCGCCGCGCGCACAGGTGCTCGGTGAGCACCTGGAGGGGCGGCCGGGCGGTGTGACTCTGGATCTTCAGCGCGGCGATCGTGGCCTGGGGCAGCAGTGCCGGGTTGTCCAGTTCGGCGAGTTCGACCAGCCAGACCCCGTCGGGGAAGGCCCGCCGCAGGTCGGTGGCGACGCGCAGGGCCAGCCGGGTCTTGCCGACGCCGCCCGGACCGGTGAGGGTGACCATCCGGGCCTCGGAGAGCAAGCGCTTGATCGCCGCTACTTCGTGCCGACGCCCGATGAAACTGGTCACCTCAGCGGGCAGACCGCCGGCGTACGTCTGCGCCGAGGCGCGCAACGTGGCAATGGTCATCGATGCCTCGCATCGGCTCCAGCGAGTGGGTCACCTTACGTGACCAAGAGCCGATATAACCAACATATGCCCAGGACGGGCGCCGATGACCCGGACGATATGCGTGGCCAACGGGCATATCTGGACCTTGTACCGAATCATGGGCAACCCCGGCCTCGCGCGTGGAACAAATTTTGCGCTGCGTGTCTGACTTGTCACTTAACTGACCTTGGCGGTGCTCTGATACGATCTTGGCCCACTGACGGGCTGGAGGCTTGGTGGCCGAAGTGTTGGCCCTGTTGGCCGAGGATCCCAGGACGGTGGGGTCCCACCGCCTGGAAGGGCGGCTTGGGGTAGGCGGGCAGGGCACCGTCTACCTGGGGCGCGGCGGCGACGGCGGCCCGGTGGCGGTCAAGCTCCTGCACCCGCACCTGATGGCCGACCACCGGGAGCAGAAGCGGTTCCTGCACGAGGTGGAGACCGCCAGGCGGGTGGCGCCCTTCTGCACGGCCCAGATCCTCGACTGCGGGTTTCTCGGGGGCAGGCCGTACATCGTCAGCGAGTTCGTGGACGGGCCGTCGCTGCATGACGCCGTACGCGACAACGGGCCGCGCGGGGCGGCCGCCCTGCAGCGGCTGGCGATCAACACCGCGACCGCCCTGATGGCCATCCACGAGGCCGGCGTGGTGCACCGCGACTTCAAGCCCGGCAACGTGCTGCTCGGGCCCGAGGGGCCGGTCGTCATCGACTTCGGCATCGCCCGGGCGCTGGACCTCAGCCAGTCGGTCGTCAGCAGCCAGGCCATCGGCAGCCCCGCCTACATGGCGCCCGAACAGATCTCCGGCGGCGACATCGGGCCCGCGAGCGACCTGTTCGCCTGGGGCGCGACCATGGTCTACGCGGCCACCGGGCAGCACGCCTTCACCGGCGAGTCGATCCCCGCCGTCCTGCACACGATCCTGCACGGCGAGCCGGACCTCGGCGGGCTGGACGGGGCGGTGCGGGCGCTGCTGGAAGAGTGCCTGTCCAAGGTCCCGGCCCGGCGGCCCACCGCCGCTCAGGTGATCGAACGCCTGCGCGCTCTGCCGTCCCCGCTCTGGAACACCGTTCCGGTGAGCCGCCGGCCGGGACGCCCGGCAGTCGCCGTTCAGAAGGCGGACGGCCGCAGGCGCGGCCTGGTCATGGGTACGGCGGGCGCGACCCTGCTCGTCGCCGCCGCGGCAGCCGGCTACTTCGCGCTCGTGCCCGCCGCGTCCGGCAGCAAGGCGACCGGGACGACCGCGGCGACCGCGGTGGCGTCGGTGCCCGTGGCCCTGCCTTCCTCCAGCGCGCCTGAAACGCCGACCACGCAGGACACACCCGCCCCGGCGGAGATCGAGCGGTCGTCGGCGGCCGAGGCCGTGCCCAGTACGAGCGCCGTCCCGCGCGGCACGTCGAGCCCGACCCGCAGGGCGTCGCGTACGAAAGCCCCGGTCGTCGAGCCCACCCAGAAGCCGACCAAGAAGCCGACCCGCAAGCCCACGACCAGGCCGACCAGAACCACACCGCCCCCGAGCAGCCCGCCGGCGCCCTCCCAGGGCTCGATCACCTTCAACGACGCCCATGAATACTGCAAAGCGCAGGGCTACAGCATGGCCGCCGGAAACTGGAGCTCGCTGTCGTGCTTCGGCATGACGAACAAACCCATCACCGCGACGGCGGTGTGCCAGTGGAAGTACCAGGGCCGCGACGCGGTCGCCGAGGAGCCTCAGTACGCGTACTCGCAGGAGACGGCCTGCCGGCTGTCATGATGATCATGCCCTCGCGGCGGCGGCCACGATGCGGCGGACGATCTCCTGGGCGATGGGCTCCGGCGAGCCCGAGACGGTGACCCGGGTACGGCCGCCCCCGGGCACGAACGTGCTGGAGCCGTCCGCCCCCACCTCCACCCGGCCCTCCGGGCTGAAGGCGAACAGGTCCGGCGCCAGCATGCTCAGCACCGTGATCGGGTCGTGCGGGCTGTTCCACTCCTCGTTCCAGAACCGCCACCACTGCTCGATCTCCGCCTTCAGCGCCTCCCCCAGCGCCCCGGCCCCCGCGACGGCGGCCACGTCGGCGGCGTCCATCCGGACCGTGGTGGTGATCTCCAGGCCGGTCACCGTGATCGGCGCCCCCGAGCCGAAGACGATGGCCGCCGCCTCCGGGTCGCAGCGCAGGTTGTGCTCCGGCTCGGGGTCGTTGAAGCGGCCGCCCATGATCCACAGGTGCCGGACGTCCCGGGCGAACGACGGCGACGCCGTCAGGGCGTTGGCGAGGTTGGTGAGGGGCCCGACCGCCACGACGTCCACCTGGCCGGGCGCCCGGCTCACCTGGTCCACCAGGTACGCCGCCGCGTCCCCGGAGTCGACCGCCTCGGTCTCCAGGTCGGTGAAGAGCCTGCCCTCGTGACCCGCCCACCAGACGGGCCGGTCCGTCAGGGTCCTGGCCGCCCCCGGGATGACGGTCAGGGACCGGTCCGCGAGACGTACCAGCCGCTTGGCCAGGCGCGCCCGCAGCAACGTGTCACCGTAGACGGTCGTGCAGCCGACCAGGTCCACCTCCGGCGAGCCGAGCAGGACGGCGAGCGCCAGCGCGTCGTCCACGTCGGAGCCGATGTCGGTGTCGAAGATGACGCGCATGGTCGAAGAACTCATGGAGACCCTTCTCGGAGGTTGTTCTCGGAGGTTATTTGAGGCCCGTGGTGGCGATGGACTGCGTGAAGTGACGCTGGAAGCGCAGGATGATCAGCAGCGGGATGACCGTCAGCACGATCGAGCCCGCGAACAGTTGCCCGTAGTCGATGGTGAACTGGCCACGCATGTTCGCCAAGGCGATCGGGCCGAGCTGGTGCTCGGCGTCGGTGCCGATGAGCAGCGGCCAGACGTACGACTGCCACTGGAAGATGAACAGCGTCAGGCCCGCGCTCACCAGGGCGGGACGCGAGAGCGGCAGGTAGATCCTGGCGAACACGCCGAACCAGCCGAGCCCGTCGATGCGCGCCGCCTCCACCAGGTCCTTGGGGATGGCCAGGAAGAACTGGCGCAGCAGGAAGATGGCCAGGCCGTGGCCCAGGCCCGGGAGGATGAGCCCGGCGTACGTGTTCGTCAGGTCCCAGTCCCGGAACAGCGTGGCGAGCGGGATCGCGATCGCGTCGAAGGGGATGAGGAAGCTGAGCACCACGATCGCGAACAGCGCCCCCTGGCCCCTGAACCGCACCGCCGACAGCCCGAACGCGGCCGCAGCCGAGATCAGCAGGCCCACGGCCACGGTGGCCAGCGCCACGAGCAGGGAGTTGAGTATCGCGCGGCCGAAGTCGCCGGTGACCAGGCTCGCGTAGTTGCCGAGGGTGGGAACGGCCGGTACGAGCGTCTCCCACGACAGCCGCGAGATGTGGCGGAAGATCTCCGAGCCGCCACGCAACGAGCTGGACAGGGCCCAGAGCAGGGGCAGCGCGAAGGCCAGGCCGATGATCGTGCCCAGCAGGGCGTACAGACGTCTGGACACGGTCAGTCCCTCCCCCGGAGCAGCCGGAACTGCACGATCACCACGGCCAGGACGAGCAGCACGAGCAGCATCACCTCGGCCTGGGCGAGGTTCAGGTCGCCCACGGAGTAGGCGCGGGTGAAGATGTCGAACATGGTGACGTTGGTGGAGCCCTGCGGGCCGCCGTTGGTCAGCATCTGTACGGGAGCGAAGACGAGGAAGTTCGAGACCGTGTCCGCCACCAGCACGAACGCGAGCGGCCTGCGCAGCAGCGGCAGCGTGACGTGCCAGAAGCGCGCCCAGGCCGACGCGCCGTCGATCGCGGCGGCCTCGTACAGGGAGGTGGGGATGTCCTGGAGCCCGGCGATGAGGAACATCATCCAGTAGCCGACGCCGATCCACGACAGCAGCACGATCAGCGACCACAGGGCCTGGCCCGGCGAGGTGAGGAACGGCTGCGGCGGGATGCCCAGCACGCTCAGCACCGAGTTGAGCAGGCCGTCCGGCCGGTACGCGACGCTCCAGATCGCCGCCGAGACCGCCGGGGGCACCGCGATCGGCAGGATCACCAGCACCCGCAGGAACCGGACGCCCGCGAAGCGGCGGGTGAACAGGACCGCGAGGGCCAGGGCGGCGGCGATCTGCAGCGGGTTGACGATCAGGCTGAACACGAGCGTGACGCGGACGCTCTGGAGGAACGTCGGGTCGGCGAAGAGCGTGGCGTAGTTGCCCAGGCCGACGAACGTGGTCTCGCCGGTGACCAGGCTGGTGTGGCTCAGGCTGCTGGCGAACGCCATGACGGCGGGGATCAGCCGGAGGACGAGGAGCGCGACCAGGGCGGGCGCCAGGAACGCCAGCGACACCAGCACCGGCCGCCCGACCACCCGGCCGCTCCGCTTACGCCGAGACGACGGCCACCCGCCAGCCACGCCTCCGCCTTTACCTCCACCTCCGGACGACAGCCGCCCGCCCGCCACGCCTTCGTCCTTGCCTCCGCCTCCGCCTCCGGATGACGGCCGCCCGCCCGCCACGCCTCCGCCTCCGCCTCCGCCTCCAGAGGACAGGTGCCTATCCGACGCGTCCGTCATCGCAGCTGGGCCCAGGCCGTCTTGACCTCCTGCGTGGCCTGTTCAAGCCGGGTCTTGGGATCGGCGCCGTTCCGGATGTCGGCGAACGCCTTGGTCATTATGTCCTCGAACTGGATGTACCCCACCGACCTGGGCCGCGCGACCGCCGTGTTGTCGGCGTCGTACGTGAGGATCTCGCCGACCCCCTTGCTCTTGTCACCGCCCAGCGCGTCGAGGGTGGGGACGTACTTCTCGAAGGCGGCCCGGTTCGACGGGATGATCGTGGTGGCCTTCGTGGTCAGCAGGTTGCCCTCGGGGTCGAGCGAGGCGTACTCGAGGAACTTGCGCGCGAGCGGCTGGTTCTCCGAAGCCGGGTTGATGCCCCAGGACCACGAGCCGGTCGGCGTCACCTGCTTGCCGCCCTTGAAGTAGGGGTACGGCGCCACGCCCCAGTCGAGGTCCTTGGCCCCCGAGAAGACGCCCACGTCCCACGGGCCGCCCGCGAAGAAGGCCACCTTGCCCTCACTGAACAGCGGCGAGGTCTGGAACGAGCCGACCCCGCGCGGCGCCAGCTTGTTCGCGAACAGGTCGCGGTACCAGGTCATCGCCTTCACCCAGCCGTCGGTGGTCAGGTCGGGCGTCAGCATGTCGGGCCCGGTGATCCCGGAGCCGCCGCCGAGCGACTCGGCCAGGCTCTGCAGCTGGTAGTACTGCTCGATCTGCTCGGGGATGAACGCCCACTGGGCGCCACCCTCGGCCTGCGCCTTCTTGCCCGCCTCGATCGTCTGCTCCCACGTCCAGCGCTTGGCGGGGTCGCTCGGCGGCGGGGTGATCCCGGCCTTCTTCAGCAGGGTCTTGTTGTAGAAGAGGAACTGGTCGGAGGTCCAGATGGGGACGGACCAGAGCTTGCCGTTGTGCTCGTTGACCTCGTACTGGGCGGGCAGGGCCGCCTGCTTGACCCGGTCCTTCCAGTCGCTCAGATCGACCAGGAACCCCCGGGTGGCCAGCGCCGCGACGCGCGGCTGGTCGACGGTGTAGACGTCGATCGTGTCGTCCTTGGCGGCCAGCCGCTGCTGCAGCGTGCTGTTGAGCTGGTCGAAGGGGATCTGCGTGTACGCGACCTTCACGCCGGGGTTCTTGGCCTGGAACCCGTCGATGACCGGCTGGAACGTCTTGGGATCTTCGGGCCCGACGAACCGCAGCGTCGTCGACGCCGAATCTCCCCCGCCCCCGCCTCCTCCGGATCCGCACCCGGCCGCCAGCACGGCCAGGAGGCTCACCAGGGCCAGGCTCTTCTTCATGGCGTTGCTCCTTCAAGCCTTCCGGCCGCTGACCAGGTCAAGCGCCGACTCTACACGTGTCACATCCACGATGGCCGCCCAGCATGCCACGAACCCCCACGAACCGACAAGACCTCCCGCTCTTGACCGATCTTGTCGAGACGTCTACATATATATTCAAAGTCAACTATCCATTCGCTCTCAGAGAGGTGAATGTGAAGGCCCCGATCACCGCGCTCCTCACCGCAGCGCTCGCCTTATCCCCCATTCCCCCACCCTTCACCTCCCCGGGAACGACCCCCCTAGCCAGCGCCGAGACCGCATCCACCAGCAACACCTCAGCCACCACCGCCAGGACGACCACCAGCAGAGCCACAACCACCACCGCCAGGACGACCACCAGCAACACCTCACCCACCACCGCCAGGACAACCACCGGACACGCCCCCGTCCACCGTGACCGGCACCGCCGAGCCACAACCACCACCGGCGGGACGATCACCCGCACCAGAACCACAGCCACCCCCAACGGAGCGACCACCAGCGCCAGCACGACAGCCACCACCACCGCGGCAGCGGCCACCACCAACAGGGGCCCAGCCACCATCGACGGAGCCACGACCACCAGCAGCCGAGCCAACGCCGCCATCGACAAAGCGACGATTAGCGGAGCCACAGCCGCCATCGACAGAGCGACGACCAGCGGAGCCGCAGCCGCCATCGGGGCGGCAAGCGTCAACGGACCAACCACGACCGAGGCAGCGGGAACCCTCACGGAACCGACCGCGGCCGATCGGGCGGGGGCCCTCAGCGGACGGGATGTGCCCAATGCGGCGGGAACCCTCACAGAACCAACCGCGGCCGATGGGGCGGGGGCCCTCAGCGGAGGGGATGTGCCCAATGTGGCGGGAACCCTCGGCGGACCAGACACTGACGATGGAGCGGGGGTGCGATTTTCGGTGCCCGGGCGGGCGAGGGGGACCTGCGTGGACGCGCCGTTGAAGATCAGCTTCCCGGCACCCCCGACGCTGGGTTCCTCTGGCGCGATCGAGGTGCGCCGGGTCACCGACGGCGCGTTGGTCGATCGGGTCGAAGCCGCCGCGGCCAAGGCAGACAAGAAGAACATCGGCGCCGCCGTCTCCGACACGGGCCTGCCGCACGACTTCTCGTACGAATCGATCATGATCGACGGCAACACGGCCAACGTGTACCTGCACCGGCAGCTCGAGTACGGGCAGGAGTACTACGTCACCGTCGACCCCGAGGTGTTCGCGGGGTTCGGCGGGGTGCAGGAAGCCGGAAGGTGGGGCTTCAATACCCGGAAGCGGGGGGTTCAGAGCCGGCACCTGACGGTTTCCGGGACTGGGACCGGGGACTTCTGTACGGTACAGGGCGCCGTCGATGCCGTGCCGACCGGCAATCAGTCGCCTGTGACGATCGACGTACGGCCGGGTGTCTACACCGAGATCGTCTACGTACGCGAGGACCGGCCGCACATCACCGTGCGCGGGGCGGGCGCGGGCCGGACCGTGATCCAGTACGCCAACAACGATCTGCGCAATGGCGACGCCGCACTTCGCCAGGGCGGCCCCGCCGATGTGTGCCCGCGCCGCGTGCTGGAGACCTCGGACCTGCACAACTGCTGGCGGGCCATGTTCGGGGTGGACGCGGCGGACTTCCGGATTCAGAACCTCACACTTCACAACACGACCCCCGACGGCGGCTCGCAGGCGGAGGCGTTCCGGGGCAACAACGAGCGGATCGCACTCGAACGCGTGGACCTGCGCAGCCACCAGGACACCCTGCGCCTGCAGGGCAAGGGGTTCGTCACCGGCAGCCGGATCAGCGGCGACACCGACTTCGTGTGGGGCACCGGCACGGTGTTCATCCAGGACTCGGTGCTGGAGTCGACGGACGCCGGCTACATCTCGCAGAGCCGCAACGACGCGACCCGGCCGGGCTCGGTGTTCGTCCGCACCAAGCTGACGCGCGCCCCCGGCGTCCCGGACGGCTCGGTGGTGCTGAGCCGCAGCGCCGTGTGGCGGTTCACGCACAGCCAGGCTGTGTTCATCGACACCGAGATGGACGGCCACATCGCCCCTGTCGGCTGGGCCATCGACCCGAACGACTGCGCGCAGGCACAGACTCTCTCCTTCTGGGAGTACGGCAGCACCGACCTCACCACCGGCCGCGCCATCGACACCGCGCAACGGCTGCCCTGCTCCCGCCAGCTGACGACCGCCGAGGCGGAGAAGTGGAGCGACCCGTCGTTCGTCCTGGGCGGCTGGAACCCCCCGGCCACGCTGAGCCGGGCAGCGGCGCACCTCCGGCCACCGAACCAAGGCGATGCGCTCTCCTGGCGAAAGGACCGCCGCGGTACCTCTCCAGGCCACCGGACCGGAGCGGTGCACCCCGGCCACCGGACCAGGGCGGTGCGCCTCCTGGCCGCTAGACCAAGGCGGTGCACCTCCCGACCACCGAACCAAGGCGACACGCCTCCCAGAGAACGAGCCAGGGAGGTGCACCTCCCGGCCACCGGGCCAAGGCGGCGCATCCCGGCCATCGGATCGGGGCGGCGCATCCCGGCCATCGGATCGGGGCGATACGGCTCCGACCACTGAGCCAGGGCAGTGCGCCTCCCGGTAACCGGGTCGGGGTGGTGGCGGGTGCTGAGATCACGGGTTTGACGTAGTGGAAGGAATGGATGAGATGGACAAGTTGGCTAGTAGGCGTGCTCTGCTGGGCGGGGTGCTGGGTGGTATCGGGGCGGCCGTCGTCGCGGGGCCGGCCGAGGCGGCGAGTCGTACCGGTGCGGGGGCCGGGGTCGTGGGCCGCGCCGGGAGCGCAGCCGGGGTCGAGAGTGCGGCCGGGAGCGGGAGTGCGGCGGGGGTCGAGAGTGCGGCGGGAACGGGTGGGCTGGACGAGGGGGTGCGCGGGGGGAAGGGGGTGCCGCGGCCGGTGGCGCCGGTCAATCAGGAGGTGGCGGCCAGGTTCGGGCCCGAGTACAAGACGCTGCCGCCCGCCGTCGCAGGCGTCGACATCGAGCCGCTGATCGGAATCGCGTCGGCCGCCGACATCGCCGCCAAACGTAAGGGCATGATCGACTACATCTGGAAGGGCGCGGGGCAGCCGAAGACGCTCCCCACCGTCGAGACCGACGTGCCGGCTCCTGACTTCGCCTCCCTGACGGGTGTTCGCCGGATCGACCGGCTGACGGTCCCCCTGGGCTACCAGGTTTCGGCCAAGGTGTACGACATCGTCCCGCGCCGCGCCTGGAACCGGCGCCTCGCGCTCTACCACAACGGCCACGGCGAGCCGTTCGACACCATGCTCCGCACCGTCCAGGCCCTGCTCGACCGCGGTTATCGGGTGATGGCGTACGCGATGCCGTTCCAGCACTGGAACCAGCAGCAGATCGCCGACCCCAAGGACCCGGCGAAGCTGCTGCCGAACCCCTCCCACCGCGAGCTCCCGCCCTGGGAGAGCACCGAGTTCTCCGCCCTGACCTTCTTCCTCGAACCGCTCACGATCACCCTCAACTATGCGCAGGCCACGTACCGGCCGGCCTCCGTCGAGATGATCGGCCTGTCGGGCGGGGGCTGGGCGACGACGGTGTTCGCGGCGCTGGACCCGCGCGTCACCCGCAGCTATCCCACGGCCGGGTCGCTGCCGTTCTTCCTGCGTCCCGCCTCGCCGAAGCCGCGCCCCACGACCGGCGACTGGGAGCAGACCAAGGAGGCGCTGCCCGGCTTCTACGCCGCCACCTCCGACGACTTCCTCGACATGTACGTGCTGGCGTCCGTCGGTCCGGGGCGTGGGCAGGTGCAGATCCTCAACCGGTTCGACGAGTGCTGCTTCAACGGGGTCGGGCACCGCGTCTACCAGGCCCCGGTACGCGACCGGGTGGCGCTGCTCGCCGGCGGGCGGCCCGAGCACGGACGGTGGGATCTCCTTGAGGACGCCACGCACGACGACCACACCATCTCGCCGTTCGCGCTGTCCGTCATCCTCTGGGACCTTGACACCACAAATGTCACAACCTAATATCGGAATATAGATACGTACTTGAATAGATATTCAAGATAGATGGAAGGGTGTGCATGGCGGGCCGTACCTTTTCCCACCGGCGCAGAGTGATCGTCAACACCGACGCCAAAAACGAGGCGGACGACCAATTCGCCATCGTGCACGCCCTGCTCTCACCGAGCCTCGATATTCGCGGGCTGATCGCCGCGCATTTCGGCAATCGCCGCACCCGATCGAGCCTGGAGGAAAGCCGCGCGGAAATCGACCTGCTGCTGCGGTTGATGAAGCTCGACGGCACGGTCAGGGTCGAGGACGGCACCCCGTACGCGCTGCCCGACGTGGTCACCCCGGTCCCGTCGCCCGGCGCGGACCTGATCATCGAAGGGGCCATGCGGGACGTCCCCGAGCCGCTGTACGTGGCCTTCCTCGGCCCGCTGACCGACATGGCCTCGGCCCTGCTCCTGGAGCCGCGCATCGCCGAGCGGGACGTGACCGTGATCTGGATCGGCGGCAACGGGTACGACGGGCGCGGCGGCCTGCCCGCCCGGCCGGAGTTCAACCTGTCCAACGACATCGTGGCGGCCAATGTCGTGTTCTCCTCGGCGGTCAAGGTCTGGCAGGTCCCGGCGCCGACGTACCGGATGACGGCGGTCGGATACGCCGAGCTCGACGCGAAGGTGGCGCCGTACGGCGAGATCGGCGAGTACCTCGTGCGCCAGCTCGTCGAGTGGAACGAGCAGCACAGCGGGCCGTCGATCGAGTTCCGCGCGCTCGGCGATTCGCCCGCGATCGGGCTGATGCTCCATCCCGACTGCGGGACGTGGGTGGAGCGCCCCGCCCCGAACTTCCGCCACGACGGGTCGTACGACTTCTCCCTCGAAAATCGGGCGATCCGCACGTACGACTCGATCGACGCGCGGTTCATCTTCGAGGACTTCTTCGCGAAGCTGCAGGCCTTCGCCCGGCGGTAGGCGCGATGGTGGGAGGGAGGGGTGCGACGTGGGCTCGCTGACGTTCGGGGGCGGGGGCGGGGGCCGGAGTGGGGCGGTCGGGCAGCCTGCCGGCGGTCTGCGGCTCGGTCGGGGCTCGCCCGGCTCGCGACCCTGGGCCGGAGGAGTGGGCTGCACACGAAGCTGGGGTCGCTCGGCGGCCTCGGCGCGGCGCCGACCAGGTCGAACGGGCCGCGGTCCGATGGTGCTGAACCGACCACGTCGAACGGGCGGTGGGCCGATGGTGCTGAACCGACCACATCGAACGGGCGGTGGGCCGATGGTGCTGGAGCGGCGACGTCGAACGGGCGGTGGGTCGCGGGTGCCGGAGCGGCGACGTCGAACGGGTCCTGCGGTGGTGCCGAACCGGCGACGGTGGCCTGGGGGCGGGGGGACGGTGCTGCGGCAACCGGGCGGCGGGGCGACGGTGCTGGGGTGGCGTGGCTGGCGGATGGAGCGGGTGGGGGTGGCGGTGGCGCGGTCGGTGTACGGTCCCGTCGGGTGCTGTCCTGGGTGGCGGGTCGTGGCGCGTGCCACGTACCCGCGGCATCGTGGTGCGAGCGTGGCCGCGGGCTAGCAGAATGGCACTCGGCAGTGGCCCGGGCTCGCCACCGGACCAGCATGAGCGGCGGAGCCGAAGCGGAGGCCAGCGATCGTGGGAGCTGACAGTCAGTTCGAGAAGGGCCGCTCCGGCGGTGAGCCCATGAGGTTCAGCGGTCGCCGGCTCAGCCAGGAGTCGGAACGCATGCGGCTCCTGGTGCGGGTCGCCCGCCTCTACCACGAGCACGGGGTGCGCCAGCCGCAGATCGCGGCGCAGTTGCGCATCTCGCAGCCGCGGGTGTCGCGGCTGCTCAAGGAGGCCGCGGAGATCGGCATCGTACGCACGGTGGTCGTGGTGCCCAGCGGCGTGCACGCGTTACTGGAGGAGGACCTCGAGCGCAAGTACGGCGTGGAGCAGATCATCGTCGTGGACGCCACCGGCGACAACCACGACGTGGTGGCCGCGCTGGGCTCGGCCGGCGCCACGTACCTGGACGCCACCCTGATCGGCGGCGAGCACCTGGGCATCTCATCCTGGAGCGCCAGCCTGCTGGCCACGGTGGAGGCCATGCAGCGCCGTCCGGTGCAGGTGGCGGAGGAGGTCGTCCAGCTCATCGGCGGGGTGGGCAAGGGGTCCGCGCAGGTCCAGGCCACCCGTCTGGCCGCCCATCTGGCCGATCTCACGGGCGCCGAGCCCGTCTTCCTGCCCGCGCCCGGCCTGGTCGGGTCCGCGGCCGCCCGGCAGGCGCTTTCGGACGATCACGTCGTACGGCAGGTCGTGGATGCCTGGTCGCGGTTGACCACGGTGCTGGTGGGGATCGGGAGCCTGGATCCGTCGCCGCTGCTGCGTGACAGCGGCAACGCCATCTCGGAGGAGGACTTCGAGACGTTGCGGGAGTTGGGGGCGGTGGGTGACGTGTGCCTGCGCTTCTTCGACGCCGAGGGGCGGCTGATCGCGTCGCCGCTCGAGGAACGCATTCTTGGCATCTCGGCGGCTGATCTGCTGCGGGTGCCGCGGCGGATCGCCATCGCGGGGGGTCGCCGGAAGACGGCGGCCATTCGGGCGGCGTTGCGTGGGGGGTGGGTGAACACGCTCATCACGGATGTGGGTGTGGCTGAGCAACTCCTTAAGGACTGACCTTCGCCTGGTCAGGGGATGGTCTTGCTGGGGGCGGTCTTGCTGGGGGCGGTCTTGCTGGGGGTGGTCTTGCTGGGGGTGGTCTTGCTGGGGCCCAGTTGGGCGCGGCTGCCTGAGGGCCGGTGACGAACCGACTGGGCGCTGTGCCTCGTGCGCAGTGCCGCACCCGCGTGCCGGAGGAGCCGTAGGTCTTGCGCGGTGGAGGTCGCCTGGCTTGCATGCCGGAGGGGGCCGCCGGGGTTGCGTGCCGGAGGTGTGCCGGGCTTGGGCGGCGGGGGCCGTTCAGCTTTGTGCTGCAGGTCGCCAGGCTGGGCGGCGGAGATTGCCGGGCTTAGGGGCAGGAGGCCACCGGGTTTGGGTGGCGGGTCGGCGATCCCGCGTGACGGAGGCCGTCAGCGTGCGCGCCCAAAGGGCGTCGGGCTCGTGGGGGCGGACGGCGTCGGGCTCGTGAGGCCGGGGCGGGCCGGGCGGCTGGGGGCGGTGTGAGGTGGGTGGGCGGGTTCGGGTGGGCCCGTTGCGGGGGTTGACGCTGGATCTGGCGGGTTGGAAAGCGCTCTTGACAGTCACAACGGTGTCGTTCACGATGTGATGAATCCACTCCATTCATGGCTGAATAAAAATTCTCACTTAGCGACAGCGTGGTCCGGAGTCGTGCCGAAAGACGGCACAGCCCTGTCTATTCGGGGCAGAAAGCGAGCGTTTCGCATGAGCGAGGCCGAAGGCTTCGATCGCCAGCAATCAGAATTCAGTCGCCGGGATTTCGTGCGGTCCGCGGCGTTGGTTCCGCCCGCCGTGGCATGGGCGGGCACCTCCGGCGTGGCGGCACCGCCCAGCCCGAGCCCCACGCCCACCGTCGCGCCGAAGGTGAAGGCGAAGGGTGTGCCCGCCTTCCCCGGCGCCGAGGGGGCCGGGATGTACACCACCGGCGGCCGGGGCGGCGCCGTGTACGAGGTGACCACCCTCGACGACGACGGCCCCGGGTCCTTACGTGAGGCGGTGGCGAAGTCCGACGGGACGGTCGTCTTCCGGGTCTCCGGGAACATCAAGATCAAGGGCGGCCTCGACATCACCGGCTCGAACCTCACCATCGCCGGCCAGACCGCCCCCGGTCACGGCATCACCGTCATCGGCAACGAGACGCAGATCAAGGGCAGCAACATCATCCTGCGCCATCTGCGCTTCCGCGGCGGCGACGAACTCGGCACCGCCATCGACACCTTCGGCGCCCGTGGCGTGCGGGACATCATCATCGACCACTGCTCCTTCAGCTGGGGCGTGGACGAGTGCTTCTCCGTCTACGGCAACACCAACGTGACCGTCCAGTGGTGCATCATCTCCGAGGGCCTGGTGAACTCGGTGCACCCCAAGGGCCGGCACGGCATGGGCGGCCTGTGGGGCGGCGACACCATCACCTACCACCACAACCTGCTCATCCACGAGAACGGCCGCAACCCGCGCTTCAGCTTCACCGAGGGCATGAGCCTGGTGGTGGACCACCGCAACAACGTGATCTACAACCCCGGGATCACGACCTGCTACGGCGGCGAGTGGGCCAACGGCATCAACATCATCGGCAACTACTACAAGCCCGGCCCCAACACGCTGCCCCCGATCGCCAGGACGATCGTGGCCCCCGGCCGGTTCGGCGAGTGGCACGTCAGCGGCAACACGGTCGAGGGCCACGCCGACCTCACGGCCGACAACACGCTCGGCATCACCTACCCGACCGGCGGCATCACGCTGCGGCCCAGGCCGGTGGAGTTCGAGAACGGCATCACGGAGCAGCCCGCGCAGCAGGCGTTCGCGACGGTCCTGGAACAGGCCGGAGCCACCCTGCCGCGACGGGACGCCATCGACGCCAGGCTGATCAACGAGGCGCGCACCGGCACGGGGCGCCACATCAACTCCCAGAAGGACGTGGGCGGCTGGCTGCCGGCGCCGCCCGAGGTGCCCGCTCCCGCCGACAGCGACCACGACGGCATGCCGGACGAGTGGGAGACCGCCCAGGGGCTGAACCCGGAGAGCGCCGACGACGCCAAGACGGTGGACGGCAGCGGGTACACGAACCTGGAGCGCTACCTGAACTCCATCCAGCGAGCCGGGGCCCGCAACCCCGAGGTGGCGATCCTCTCCCCCAAGATCGACCAGGTGTTCGCGGCGGACACGGACCAGCAGTCCGTCGTCGTCCAGGCCGACGCCAAGGCCCTCGACGGCGCGTCCATCGCCAAGGTCGAGTTCTTCCACGGCGACAAGAAGATCGGCGAGGCCACCGCGGCGCCGTACCAGGCGACCTGGGCGGACGCGACCGACGGCACCTACTCCCTGACGGCGCGCGCGACCGACAGCACGGGGTCGGCGACCACCTCGTCGCTGGTGCCGATCCACGTCACCCGCACCATGACCCACAAGCCGTGGACGGCGAAGGACATCGGCGAGGTGGCCATCCCCGGGAGCACGGCGCTGAAGGACGGCGTGTTCACGCTGAAGGGCTCCGGGAAGATCGCGGGCTGGAAGGACTCCTTCCACTTCGCCTATCAGGCCGTCGGGTTCAGCCAGCGGGGCGAGGTCATCGAGATCACCGCGCGGGTGGACAGCATCAGCATGGGGCACGTCGACGCCGTCGCGGGCATCATGGTGCGTCAGGACCTCGCGCCGAACTCACCGTTCATGCTGGCCGGCATCGGTCTGTCCGCGAGCGGTGACGACGGTGCCGGCATGCGCGCCAAGGCCATCAGGGTCGCCTCGAACGGCAAGCAGCCCAGCGTCGGCATCTGGCCGGCCGCCGGCGAGGACCCGCTGAACCCGAAGAAGCCGTACTGGCTGCGCCTGGTCTGCCGGAGCCTGCTGACCGGGGACAACGAGTTCGAGGCCTTCCTGTCGTCCAACTCGCTGAACTGGGACCGCATCGGCTACGAGCGCATCGCGATGCGGACCGGCCGGTTCTACATCGGCCTCGCCGTCGACGGGAACCAGGAGGCGAACGCGGTCCACGCCTACACCACGGCCAGGTTCAGCCTGGTGAAGGTCAATCGTTAGAACTGGAGCACCCCCCATGACCCACCAACCGTTCACGAGGAGGAACCTCCTCCGCGGCGGCGGCCTTCTCCTGCTGACCACCGCCACTGGCTGCAGCTTCCTCGACACCAGCCCCGACACCGGCGGCGCCGTCCAGGCCGCCGACATGTCCGCCAAGGAGTCCCCGGCGCTGGCGCAGCTGGTCAAGAGCGGCAAGCTGCCGCCGCTGGAGCAGCGCCTGCCGAAGAACCCCCTCGTCGTCACGCCGCTGAAGGAACCGGGCAGGTACGGCGGCACCTGGGCCTCGGCCCTCGTCGGCGACGACGACATCGACTGGCTGACCAACACCCTCGGGTACGAGCCCCTGGTCAGGCTCAAGCCCGGCACGAACGGCCAGAAGGGCCCTGACGACATCGTGGCCAACGTGGCGGAGTTCGAGGTCAAGAACGGGGGCCGGGAATACGTCTTCCGCCTGCGCGAGGGCCTCAAGTGGTCGGACGGCCAGCCGTGCACCGCCGACGACCTGATGTTCGCCTTCGAGGACGTGGCCACGTACCACGACCTGCACACCACCGGCATCTACGACCTCTACCTGGAGAACGGCAGCACCACCGAGCGGGTGAAGGTCGAGAAGGTGGACGACCGGACCGTCCGCTACGTCTACAAGGAGCCGAAGGCGGGGTTGCTGTTCCAGATCGCGGTCGCGACGTTCGAGCGGCCCGGCCCGATCGGGTTCCTGCTGCCCAAGCACTACCTCAAGCAGTTCCACAAGAAGTACAACCCGGACGTCGACCAGCTGGCCAAGGACGAGCAGCTGGAGGACTGGACGCAGCTGTTCATGCAGAAGCAGGACCCGTGGCACAACGCCGACCAGCCCACGCTGCACGCCTGGAAGGTGAGCAGCCCGATCGGCAAGGGCACGGCGCTGGTGGCCGAGCGCAACCCGTACTACTGGAAGGTCGACCAGCAGGGGCGCCAGCTCCCGTACATCGACCGCTACCGGGCGGAGGTGCTGGGCGACGTCCAGGTCGAGCTGCTGAAGATCATGAACGGCGAGATCGGCATGCAGCTGCGCAACTTCAACACGCCGGAGAACAAGCCGCTGGTCTCCCAGAACGCCGCCAAGGGCAAGTACCGGCTGTTCGACGTGCCGAGCCGGCTCAGCAACACGATGATCATCCAGTTCAACCAGAACATCGCGGACGACGAGCTGCGCAAGCTGTTCCAGAACAGGGACTTCAGGATCGGGCTGTCGTACGCGATCAACCGCAAGGAGATCATCGATGGCGTGTACGCGGGCCAGGGCGAGCCGTGGCAGGCCGCGCCGTCCAAGCGGAACGTGGTCTATGACGAGGCGTTCGCCAAGCAGTACACCGAGTTCGACGCGGCGAAGGCGAACGAGCACCTCGACAAGGCCGGGCTGACCAAGAAGGACGCCGACGGCAAGCGTCTGGGCCCCGACGGCAAGCCGCTGATCGTCACGGTCATGGCCAGCACCGAGTTCCCGCACCACACCGAGGCGCTGGAGTTCGTCAAGAAGGGCTGGGAGGCGGTGGGGGTCGGGCTGCGGGTGGACCCGGTCGCGGGCACGCTGTTCACCGAGCGCACGATGGCGAACCAGCCGCAGGTTTCCACGTACACCTGCAGCGACTTCGACATCATCACGGGCACCGGCGGCGACCACTACTACGTGCCGAGCAACTCCGGCAGCGCCCGCTACGCCATCCGCTGGGCGCAGTGGTACGGCAGCAAGGGCAAGGCCGGCGACGAGCCGCCCAAGGAGGTGCGCGACCAGCTGGAGGCATTCACCACGATGCGCACCGAGCCCGACACCACCAAGGCGATCGAGTCCGCCAAGAAGGTGATCGAGATCGCGGCGCAGCAGTTCTACGCGATCGGGATCAGCACGTACCCGGACGAGTACGGCATCGTGTCGAACAGCTTCAAGAACGTGCCCGACTCGATGGCCGGCGCACCCACCACCCCCGGGCCGACCCAGCCCGAGCAGTACTCCCTCTGAGGAGCCGACGTGCTGGGATACTTCGGCCGCCGCCTGGTGTACGTGGTGGTGACGCTCTGGGCGATCTCGATCGTCACGTTCGTCATCATCAACCTGCCGCCGGGCGACTACGTCTCGACGCTCGTGGCCAACGCGCAGGCCGGCGGCGAGGGCCTCACCCCTGCGGAGATCACCAACCTCAGGCACCGGTACGGCCTCGACGACCCGCTCCTGCTGCAGTACTGGCGCTGGATCACGGCGATCCTCCTGCACGGCGATTTTGGTCAATCGTTTGCCTGGAACCAGGCGGTCTCCACGCTCATCGGCGAGCGGGTCGCGCTGTCGGCGGTGCTGTCGATCAGCTCGCTGCTCATGGTCTGGGCGATCGCGTTCCCGATCGGCATCTACAGCGCGGTCAAGCAGTACTCGTGGGGCGACTACGGCTTCTCGTTCCTGGGGTTCATCGGCATGGCGGTGCCGGAGTTCATGCTGGCGCTGGTCCTCATGTACGTCGGCTTCCGCTTCTTCGGCCAGAGCGTCGGCGGCCTGTTCTCCCCCGAGTTCCAGGACGCCGCCTGGAACCTGGGCAAGGTCCTCGACCTGCTCGGCCACCTGTGGGTGCCGATCGTGGTGATCGGCGTGTCGGGCACCGCCGGCATGATCCGGGTGACCCGGGCGAACCTGCTGGACGAGCTCTACCGCCCGTACGTGCACACGGCCAGGGCCAAGGGCCTGCCGGAGTGGAAGCTGCTGCTGAAGTATCCGGTGCGGATGTCGCTCAGCCCGTTCTTCAGCACGGTCGGCTGGCTGCTGCCCGGCCTGATCGGCGGGGAGACGATCGTGTCGGTGGTCATGAGCCTGCCGACCGGCGGCCCGCTGCTGCTCAACGGCGTCATGAACCAGGACATGTACCTGGTCGGCAGCTTCATCATGATCCTCAGCACGCTGACCGTGATCGGAACCGTGCTGAGCGACCTGGCGCTGGCGTGGTGGGACCCGCGAATCCGCAAACGGTACAAGAGAGAGTAGCGCCGCATGTTCCTCAGGCGACCGACCAAGGAAGTGGGAACGCTGCCGCAGTGGCGGCTGATGTGGCGGCAGTTCCGCAGGCACCGGCTCGCGCTGGCCGGGATGGCCATCCTGGTGCCGGTGTATTTCGTGGCGATCTTCGCGGAGTTCTTCGCGCCGATGTCCAGTTCGACCGCGAACACGTCGATGACGTACGCGCCGCCGCAGGTGCTGCGCTTCTCGGGCGACCTCGGCCTGTACGTGCACGGCTACCGCACCGAGCGCGACCCGAAGACGTACGAGCAGCGTTACACCGAGGACCCCGGGCAGCGGATCGACGTCGGGTTGTTCGTGCACGGCGACGAGTACGAGCTGCTGGGCCTGATCCCGTCGGACCTCCACCTGATCGGCCCGGTCACCAAGGGCGAGCCGGTCTTCCTGCTGGGCTCCGACCAGAACGGGCGCGACCTGCTGTCCAGGCTCATCCACGGGGCCCGGGTGTCGCTGTCGATCGGCCTGGTGGGGGTCGCGGCCAGCTTCTTACTCGGCATGCTCATAGGCGGCATATCCGGATATTTCGGGGGCGGCGTGGACAACGCCGTGCAGCGGGTCATCGAGTTCCTGATCGCGATCCCGACGCTGCCGCTCTGGATGGCGCTCTCGGCCGCGCTCCCGACCGACTGGGGGCCACTGACCAGGTATTTCGCCATCACGGTGATCCTGTCGCTGATCGGGTGGACCGGGCTGGCGAGGGACGTGCGCGGGCGATTCCTGTCGCTGCGCGAGGAGGACTTCGTCATGGCCGCCCGGCTGGACGGCGTGGGCCGGCTGTCGATCATCTTCCGGCACATGATCCCGTCGTTCGCCAGCCACATCATCGCGTCGCTGTCGCTGGCCATCCCGAGCATGATCCTCGGCGAGACGAGCCTGAGCTTCCTCGGGCTCGGCCTGCAGGCGCCGGCGGTGAGCTGGGGCGTGCTGCTGGAGGGCGCCCAGAACATCCGCGTGGTCGCGAACGCCCCCTGGCTGCTGGCGCCGGGCGTCGCGGTGGTGGTGGTCGTGGTGGCCATGAACTTCTTCGGTGACGGTCTGCGCGATGCGGCGGACCCATACGGGAACAGGAGGGTCCGGCGTGGCCGCAGACGACGTGCTGCTTGAGATCGAGGACCTGCGCACCCACTTCCTGCTCGACGACGGCGTGGTCTGCGCGGTGGACGGCGTGGACCTGCGGGTGCGCAAGGGCGAGACGCTGGCCATCGTCGGCGAGTCCGGCTGCGGGAAGAGCGTCATGGCCCGCTCGATCCTGCGCCTGGTGGACCCGCCGGGCCACATCGAGGGCGGGCGGATCACGCTGCACCGCGAGAGCGGCCCCGTCGAGCTGGTCGGCGCGAACCGCCGGCTGCTGCGGCAGGTCAGGTGGCGGGACATCGCGATGGTGTTCCAGGAGCCGATGGCCTCGCTGAGCCTGGTGCACACGATCGGCAGCCAGATCGTCGAGGCGGTCCGGCTGCACGAGAACGTCGGCAAGGCCGCCGCCCGGCGGCGCGCGATCGAGATGCTCGACCGGGTCGGCATCCCCATGCCGCAGCGCCGGGTGGACGCGTACCCGTTCGAGCTGAGCGGCGGGATGCGGCAGCGCGCGATGATCGCGATGGCGCTGTCCTGCCGGCCGAGCCTGCTCATCGCCGACGAGCCGACGACGGCGCTGGACGTGACCACCCAGGCGCAGATCCTGGAGCTGCTGCGGGACCTGCAGGCGGACTTCGGCATGGCGATCATGATGATCACCCATGACCTGGGGGTGGCCGCGCAGGTGGCCGACAGCATGGCGGTCATGTACCTGGGCCGGGTCGTGGAGTACGGGGCGGCCGAGCAGGTGCTGGCCGCGCCCCGGCATCCGTACACGCGGGCGCTGCTGCGCTCGATGCCCCGGCTCGGACGGGCCTCGCGGACCCGGCTGACGGCCATCAAGGGCATGGTGCCCCCGCCGTACGCGCGGCCGGACGGCTGCCCGTTCCACCCGCGCTGCGACTCCGTCGTGGCCGGGAAGTGCGACGTCGTGCTGCCGCGCCGGGTCCCGATGGCCGACCGTGAGGTCTCCTGCCTGCTCTACGAGGAGGAAGCGTGAGCACGGAACCCCTGCTCAGCATCGAGGGGCTGACCAAGCACTTCCCCATCCGCAGCGGGCTGCTGGGCCGCCAGGTGGGCGCGGTGAAGGCGGTGGACGAGGTCGACCTGGCCATCGAGCCCGGCAGCACGCTCGGCCTGGTCGGCGAGTCCGGCTGCGGCAAGACCACGCTCGGCCGGTGCATCGTGCGGGCGCACGACCCGACCGGCGGGCGCATGCTCTACCGGCAGCCGGACGGCTCGGTCATCGACGTGGCGGGGCTGCAGGAGAAGGAGCTCAAGCCGTACCGGGCGCAGGTGCGGATGATCTTCCAGGACCCGCACTCCTCGCTCAACCCGCGCAAGACCCTGCGCGAGATCATCGGCGAGCCGATGCGCGCGCACAGGTACGGCTCCAAGGAGGAGATCGACGAACGTGTCGGCGAGCTGCTCGACCGGGTGGGCCTGCGCCCCGAGTACGCCAACCGCTACCCGCACGCCTTCAGCGGCGGCGAGCGGCAGCGGGTCGGGATCGCGCGGGCGCTGGCCCTGTCACCCCGGCTGGTGGTGGCCGACGAGGCCGTGAGCGCGCTGGACGTGTCGGTCCGCGCCCAGATCCTGAACCTGCTGAGGGACCTGCAGGAGGACTCGGGCCTGGCCTACCTGTTCGTCAGCCACGACCTGGGCATCGTCGAGCACGTCTCGGACGTGGTCGCGGTCATGTATCTCGGCAAGGTCGTCGAGCAGGGCCCCACCGAGGAGCTGTACACGCGGCCGCTGCACCCGTACACCGAGGCGCTGCTGTCGGCGGTGCCCGACCCGGACCCGGCGGCCAAGCGGCACCGGGAGCGGATCAAGCTGCTGGGCGACATCGCCGACCCGGCGCACGTGCCGCCGGGCTGCCCGTTCCATCCGCGCTGCGTGTACGCCAGGGACACCTGCCGTACGGAGCCGCCGCCGCTGCGCGAGATCGGGGGCCGCCGGGTGGCCTGCCACCTGGCCGAGGAGCTGGAGCTGCGCGGCGTGCCGGACCCGGACGTACGGGAGGTGAAGGCATGAGTGATCCGCGCTTCGACGGCGTCGTCAGGCCGTCGGCGGACCTTCCGGGCGCGCGCGAGGCGCTGCTGCCCGCGCCGCACGGCCCGGACAACCACGCGGCCAACCTGCTGCGCACCCGGGGCGGCGACCTGCTGTGCACCTGGTTCAGCGGCCCCGAGGAGGGCCACCCCGGCACCGACGTCATGCTGTCGCGGCTGGCCGGCGACCGCTGGGAACCGCCTCAGGTGATCGCCGCCGACCCGGAGCGCAGCGAGCAGAACCCGGTGCTGTTCGAGGCGGACGGGCTGCTCTGGCTGCTGCACACCTCCAGCGAGCCGTACGACCAGAAGAGCGCGCACGTCGTGGCCAGGACCTCGGCGGACGCCGGACGTACGTGGAGCGAACCCCGGGTGCTGCTCGCCGAGCCAGGGATCTTCGTGCGGCACCCGCCGCTGATCCTGGACGACGGCACCTGGCTGCTGCCCGCCTACCACTGCGGCGCCTCCGGCGACCGCAGCGTCGTCGAGGTCAGCGCGGACGGCGGGCTCACCTGGGCCGAGCACCCGGTCCCCGGCAGCCGCGACCTGGTGCAGATGACGATCGCGCGGCGGCCGGACGGCCGGCTGCTCGCGCTGTTCAGGGACCGGAAGGCGGGCCGCGTCCACGCCTCGGACTCCGCCGACGGCCGTACGTGGTCGGCTCCCGAACGGACCGACCTGCCGAACAACGACTCCTCCGTCCAGCTCACGAGGGTGGATGGCCGGCTCGCGCTCGTCTACAACGACGCGAGCCTGGAGCGCGACCAGTTCAGATGGGTGACCAAGAACGGGGAGCGGCGCAGGAAGGCGCTGCGCACCCCGCTGGTCCTCGCGGTGTCGGAGGACGGCGGCGCCCGGTGGCCGCACCGGCGGGTGCTGCAGGACGCCGACCCCGAGTACTGGCAGAACGAGCTCGGCTACTCCTACCCGAGCGTCATCGACGGCGGCGGCGGACGCCTCCACGTCGCCTTTTCCTACCTGCGGAAGACCATCAAATATCTGGAGATTGACCAGCCATGAGATTCAGGCAGAGCATCTTGTACGGCGCGCTGGCGGTGGCCGTGGCCGTCCCGTCGTACGTCACCGATGACGGCGGCGGCGTGGTGCGGGTGGAGCCGACCGGCTCGTACGCCTGCCGCCAGGACGTGGCCGCCCCCGACCCGAACGTGCCCAAGGTGCACGCGGCCGCGATCGCGCAGGCGCCGACGGGCGACATCCTGACCGTCTACTACGGCGGCACCTCGGAAGGTGCGCCCAACCAGGCGCTCTACCTGTCGCGCCTGGCGGTGGGCAAGAAGACGTGGTCCAAGCCCGAGGTGGTGTTCGACGAGCCGGGCAAGGCCGACGGCAACCCGGTGCTGTGGTCGGACGGCAAGCGCCTCTACCTGTTCTTCGTGACGATCGAGGGACACGGCTGGGAACAGGCCCCGATCCGGCTGATCACCTCGGACGACGGCGGCCACACCTGGAGCCGGCCGACCTACATCCGCAAGGAGTGGGGGTGGATGGTCGGCACCAACCCGATCCGCATGTCCAACGGCGAAGTACTGCTGCCGATCTACGACGAGGCGGGGTCCAGCTCCGGCTTCTACGTCTTCAGCCAGGACATGAGCACGTGGAAGGCGTATCCGGAGGAGCACACGAGCTGGATCAGGACGGCGAAGAGCTCGATCCAGCCGACGGTCGTCGAGGTGGAGCCGGGCAAGCTGGTCGCCTACATGCGCACCGGCGACGGCGCGATCTACAAGAGCGTGTCGACCGACTTCGCCCGCACCTGGAGCGCGCCGGTGGCCGAGCCAATCGGCAACCCGAACTCGCGGATCGCCGCGCTCAAGCTGGACGACGGCAAGCTGGTGCTGGCCTACAACCCCTGGGTCGAGCACCGCTCCCCCATGCGGGTGTCGCTGTCTCCCGACAAGGGCCGGACCTGGGAGAACTCCGTCGACGTGGAGGCGCAGTCGGGGCCGCAGTTCACCTATCCGGTGATGACGCAGAGCAGCGACGGCTTCATCCACATGGTCTATTCCTACAACCGCAACAACATCCGGCACGTCGTCTTCAACGAGTCCTACCTGCGTGACGCCGTGGGCCTGCTGTCGAACTGGCCCGAGCACACGATCACCGAATTCAGGAGCGGCGTCCGGCGGAATGTCGTGCGCCAGTGCAGCTACACGCCTTCCAAGGGGGAGTCACAATGAACCACAAGACCCGCGGGCTCGCGCTGCTCGCGCTCGCTCTGACCGTCGTCGCCACCCCCGCCAACGCCTCGGCGGGCGCATCGACTGGGGAGTGTAAGAACGTCCCCAACAAGTACAACCAGCCGTTCAGCGTCTGTGACGACGAGCTGTTCATCTTCGCCGCCAACTACAAGCCGTTCGAGTCGAGCGTCGACGGGAACAGGCAGGGGACCAGGGTCTTCGACGAGATCATCGGGAACAGGCTGCGGGCCGCGTTCCCCGGCGTAAAGATCAAGTACGCGACGTGGGACCTCCCCGTACGCTACGAGAACCTCAAGAGCGCCGGGGTCACCCCCGACATCATCATCGAGGACCCGAAGTCCCGCATCGACCGCGACCTGGAGCCGATGGGCTGGGTCGGCGACCTCACCCCCGACCTCCAGAAGGCCGGCATCGACCTGAGCAAGCTCAACAAGGCCAGCGTGGAGCTGGTCAAGTCGCGCTCCGACGGCGGGGTCTACGGCGTGCCGCTGTTCATCGACGAGCACGTGCTGCTCTACAACAAGAAGATCTTCGACAAGTTCGGGGTGAAGTACCCCAAGCCCGGCATGACGTACGACGAGGCGTACAACATGGCCAAGAAGCTGACCAGGGACGACGGCCTGGACCACTACAAGGGCTACATGCAGCACCCCGACCAGTACCTGGAGTTCAACCAGCTCGGCCTCTACCCGTTCCAGCCCACCACGAGCGAGGAGCCGAAGCCCGAAGAGGTGAAGGTCAGCATCAGCGGCGACGGCTGGAAGCAGTACGTGGAGAACCTGTACCGCTTCCTGGAGATCCCGCGCAACGACTTCACCACCGTCACCGACTTCTTCAAGGGCGACATGAGCCGGCCGGGGCACCTGGCCATGGCGGTCGAGACGCTGTCGCGACTGAACATGTACGCCGGCAGCGAGCTGTTCATCGAGGACGGGGACGAGGAGTCGTTCAAGGAGCAGGCCAAGAACGTCGACATCGGGGTCACCTCCATCCCGGTGCTCAAGCGGGGCTCCAAGGCGATCTACCAGCCGAACACCCGGGCCGCGTTCATCCCGCCGTCCTCGGCGAAGAAGGAGCAGGCGCTGCAGATCGTCAAGTGGCTGGTCTCCGAGGAGGCCCAGACCGAGCTGTCCAAGCAGGGCATCAAGGCCGTCCTGCAGACCGACAATGTCGTGTCGAACTTCGGCAAGAGCGTCCCCGAGCTGGCCGGCATCGACACCTCGGGCGTGTACTGGGGCGAGAACGCCACCGTGTCGAACTACCAGAACACCGAGTTCTGGGACCTGCCGCTGTACTCGGTCTTCCGCCAGCACGTGCTGCGTGACGGCATGACGGCCGAGCAGTCGCTGACCGTCTCCGAGCAGCAGGACATCCCCGCCTACATCAAGGCGCAGGCCGCCGCCGGGAAGGACTGGTGATTTTTCCGGACACCGTGGAGCGCTGGGGCGTCCACGAGATCGAGCTGGCCGGACCGGCGGGCGGCAACCCCTTCGCGGAGGTTCGCCTGTCGGCCCGGTACCAGTACCGCAACCGCGTCGTGGAGGCCGAGGGCTTCTACGACGGCGACGGTGTCTACCGCGTCCGGTTCATGCCGGACGCGGTGGGTCCGTGGCGGTTCACGACCGTCAGCAACGTGAGTGAGCTGGACGGGCACGCGGGCGGCTTCGAGGTGACGCCCGCGTCCGCCGGCAACCACGGTCCCGTGCGGGCCGTCGGGACGGGCTTCGCGTACGCCGACGGGACGCCGTACCTGCCGTTCGGGACGACCTGCTACCACTGGACGCACGACATGGACGAGGAGCGCGAGCGCGAGACGCTGCGGACGCTGGCGGCCTCGCCGTTCAACAAGCTCCGCATGTGCGTGCTGCCGACCGGGCGGATGGCGCCGCCCGAGGTGCCCTTCGCCGGAGACGACCCCGGCGGGCTGGACAAGACGCGCTTCAACCCGGTGTTCTTCCGGCACCTGGAGGCCCGCATCCGGGACCTGCGGGACATCGGGGTCGAGGCCGACGTGATCCTCTTCCACCCGTACGACGAGGGTCTGCGCGGGGTGGAGGACATGGGGCGCGAGGCCGATCACGCGTACCTGAGCCACGTCGTCGCCCGCCTGGCGGCCTACCGGAACGTGTGGTGGTCGGTCGCCAACGAGT
Organism: Nonomuraea sp. NPDC049625; assembly: GCF_040675285.1. Taxonomy (NCBI): domain Bacteria; kingdom Bacillati; phylum Actinomycetota; class Actinomycetes; order Streptosporangiales; family Streptosporangiaceae; genus Nonomuraea; species Nonomuraea sp. NPDC049625. Next base: position 85,812 of record NZ_JBFAOQ010000004.1, read on the forward strand.
ACGACTTCAACCACGCCAAGACCGTCGCCGACTGGGACGACCTGCTGCGGACCGTCGTGCGGCTGGACCCGTACGAGCATCTGCGGTCGATCCACAACGGGACGCGGATGTACGAGGTCGCCTCCCTGTATGACTTCACCAAGCCGTGGGTGACGCACCAGAGCGTGCAGCACTGGGACGCCACGCTGACGGACGAGTGGCTGCGTACGTGCCCCAAGCCCGTGGTGATCGACGAGATCTCCTACGAGGGGGACGCGGGCAAACGCTGGGGCAACATCAGCGGGCCCGAGCTGGTGGACCGGTTCTGGGAGGGCATGGTGCGCGGCGGGTACGTCGGGCACGGCGAGGTGGTGACCGGCGGGCCGGGCCGGCCGTGGGTCGGCAACGGCGGCGAGCTGCGCGGGCAGAGCCCGGCCAGGATCGCGTTCCTGCGCGAGGTCATGGAGGCCCGCCGCGACGGCGTGCACCTGCGCTACCTGGGGCGCCGGCAGCCCTCCTCCGTGACCGTCGAACTCCCGGAAGGGAACCACGAGGTGGAGCTGATCGACGCCTGGAACATGACGATCACCCCGGTGGACGGGGTGCACCGGGACCGGGTGCGCGTCGGGCTGCCAAGCCGGCCGTACCTGGCGCTGCGAATGACGAGGGTGTGATCATGATTTCGCTGGCCACTACCGCGCTCGGCTGGCACCTGCAGGGCGAGAAGCGGCGGGCGCGGACGCTGGCCACGCTGGAGTCGTCGCCGTTCGACCGGGTGCGGATGGCGGCGTTCGCGACGCGGTGCTCGCTGGACTCGCTGGAGGAGCGGGTGGCGGAGCTGGGCGCGATCGGCGTGACCGCCGAGCTGGTCCTGCTGCACCCCTCCGACGGCATCGGGGACGTGGACGCGGCCGCCCGCCTGGTGGCGGAGGTGGTGCCGCGGCTGGCCGCGCACGCGAACGTGTGGTGGTCGCTGGCCGCCGACCCCACCCTTTTCCCCGAAATTTCCGAACACGACTGGGTACGTCTCGCGGATCTGGTCGCCGAGGAGGACCCCGGGCACCACCCGCTGTCGATCACCGCCGAGGCGGGCTCGCCGCTGCTGTGGCGGCGCGCGTTCACGCACGGGAGCGTGGCCGCGCGCAGCCCGCGCGACGCCTGGGTGCTGACGCGCGACCACCACAAGCCGGTGCTCATGGACATGTGCGGGTACGAGGGGGACTCGGACGATCCATGGCACAGCCTGACCCCCGAGGAGGTCGTCGCCCAGGCCTGGGACGGGTCGGTGCGGCGCCGGTACGTCACGCACGGGGAGTCGTACCTCGACGACGAGGGACTGACCTGGTCGGAGGCCGGCGGCACGCTGGCGGGCGCGGCCGTGGCGCGGCTGGGGCTGCTGCGGGAGGTGATCGCCGAGACGCCCGCGCAGGCGCGTTACCGGGATCGGGACGCGCCGATGCTGGAGGTGCCCGGGGAGTTCTACCTGGAGTACTGCGGCGAGCACCGGTTCCCTGAGCGGGTGTACGAGGTGCCGGCCGGGCGGTACGAGGTCGAGGTGATCGACACGTGGGAGATGACGGTCGGCTCGCTGGGGGTCCAGGAGGGCGGGACGCTGACGGTCCCGCTGCCGGCCACCGGGACCCAGGCCGTCCGCCTCAGGCGGCACGCGTGACGGCGTCCGCTGTTGTCGCCGCCCTCACCGAGCCGGGCGGGAAGGTCGTCGAGGTGGTGCCCGGCGAGGGCGGCCCCGAGGTGCGGCTGAGCCACCGCGACGCGGACGGCCCGCACCTGCGGGCGCCGCTGCGCGGCCTGCTCACCGCCTCCACCGGCCGCCCCTGGCGGATCGAGCACCCGGGCTCCGTCCACCTCGCGCCCCTGGGCGAGCCTCTGGTGGCGACGGGGCCGCCCGGGGCCGCACCCGGGGGCGAGGCCCTGGTGGTGACGGCGCGGACGGGGCCGCTCGGGGCCAGGCTGGAGCTGGCCTTCACCCCCGGCGGCCTGCTCACCCTCACCGCCACCTGGCACAACGACTCCGAGCACGAGGTGACCGACGTGGCGGCGGGCCTCCTGCTCCCCCTCCCCACCGACGACGCGAACGTCACCATGCCCGGCGTCCTCTACAACGGCAACCCCTCCTCCGACCCCCACCGCAGGGTCCCCCGCGTCGAGCCGGGCGGCGGGTTCGTGTGCGAGCAGGACCGCCTGCCCATCCCCGCCGTCAACGCCGCCTGGTCCGGCCGGTACGTCAGCCTCTTCGCCCACCCTGCCCCCCGCCGCGACGCGGAGGGCAGGGTCACCTACGACTCCCTGGGCGTCATCAGGTACCCGGGCCTGACGGTGGCCGCCATGACCGGCGTGATCATGTTCGACGGCAGGCCCGACGTCTGCTACGTCAGCAAGGCGGAGGTCGCGGACGACCCGATCGGCTACCGGACCCTGGCCCCGGGCGAGACGATCACCACCAGGCACACGCTCGACTGGGGCGCGGTCGAGCCGCGCGGCCACGGCTTCAGGAAGCTCGTCCATACGCGGATCCACCCGGAGGACGAGGGCGCCCGCCCGCTCGGCCGGGAGGACATCGTCCGGCTCAAGGCCAACGCCATGGACGCGCGCTGGACCGGCCACGGCTACCTCGCCTACGAGGGCACCCGCCACGGGCGGCCCCGGTCGTACCTGTACGGCTGGACCGGCCAGTGCCTCAAGCTCGCGCTGTGCGACGCCCTGCTCGGCCGCCCGGAGCGGACCCGCCGGGCGGCGGACTTCTACGTCGAGGGCAGCCGGACGCCGGCCCCAGGGCTGCGGCACGGCCGGTACCTGCTCGACGAGGGCCGGTGGGAGACGTTCCGCAAGGACGGCGCGGACTTCGTCTCCAGCCGCGCCCACGGCGAGACGGTAGCGGACCTGGCCGGGATCGCGCTGCACTTCAGGGAGGCGGGGCTGCCGGTCCCGCCCGCGTGGGAGGAGGCGGTGGAGGAGGCCGCCGCCTTCTTCTGGCGGACCAGGCTCCAGGAGGGCATCGTCCCGATCGGCTGGACGCCGGACGGGCGGCCGTTCTCGGCGATGGTCAGCGCGGCCGGCATCGCCTGCGTCCAGGCCATGCTGGGCGCGTACCGGCTGAGCGGCGAGCGGGTGTGGCTGCGGCGGGCCGAGGAGGTGCTGGGGCACTATCACCGGCTGCACGCGGCCACGTTCGAGCGGCCGTTCGCGCACGCCACGCTGGACGCCTCCGGCGAGGACAAGGAGGCCGGGATGTACTACTTCCTGGCCGCCTTCGAGCTCTACCGGCTCACCGGCCGCGACCTGTACGCGCGGTGGGCGGAGGCGGCGGCGGACTGGCTGCTGACGTTCGTCTACGTGTGGTCGCCGGAGTTCGACGCGGGCAGCACGTTCGAGCGGCGCGGGTTCAAGGCGTGCGGCTGGCCGTCGGTCAGCGTGCAGAACCACCACCTCGACGTGTTCTTCCCGACCTCCGAGCTGATGGAGTTCGGCCTGCTGACCGGCCGGCCCGGGTACGCGGCCAGGGCCGAGACGATCCTGCACGCCATGGGCCAGGGCATCTGCCGCGAGCCCGGCGACTGGGGCTTCGAGACGCCCGGCGAGCAGGGTGAGGGGTTCTTCCAGACCAACTGGCAGCGCAAGGGCGAGGCGAACACGTGGAACCCGTCCTGGGTGATCGCGCTGCCCCTCTACCACGCGCTGCGCATGAGGAAGGTTCCATGAACGAGGAAGAGGCGTGGCGGTACGCCGACGAGTTGCGCGAGCGCGTGCGACCGCCGGAGTTCCCCGACCGGTGGTTCGACCTCACGGAGTTCGGCGGCTCGGGGGGCACGTGGACGGGGGCGTTCCACGCCGCGATCGAGGCGTGCCACCAGGCGGGCGGCGGCCACGTGCGGGTGCCTCCGGGCACGTACCCCACCGGCGCCGTCCACCTGCTCAGCAACGTGGACCTGCACGTGGAGGCGGGCGCGACGATCCTGTTCAGCACCGACCCCGCCGACTACCTCCCCGCCGTCTACACCCGCTTCTCGGCCATCGAGTGCTACAACTACTCCCCCTTCGTCTACGCCTACGGCCAGGAGAACATCGCGATCACCGGCGCCGGGACGCTCGACGGCGGGGCGGGGCCCGAGCACTGGTGGCCGTGGGTGGGCACGCCGGAGTTCGGCTGGCGGCCGGGCACGCCGCACGAGGCCGACGACTGGGCCGCGCTGCAGCGGATGGCCGCGCGGAACGTGCCCGTCGAGGAGCGCGTGTTCGGCGCGGGCCACTACCTGCGGCCCAACCTGATCCAGCCGTACCTGTGCCGCAACGTGCTGGTCGAGGGCGTGCGGATCGTCCGCTCCCCCATGTGGGAGATCCATCCCGTACGCTGCGAGAACGTCCTGGTCAGGAACGTGACGATCCACTCGCGCGGCCCCAACAACGACGGCTGCGACCCCGAGTCGTGCCGCTCGGTGGTGATCTCGGGATGCGTGTTCGACGTGGGCGACGACTGCATCGCGATCAAGGCGGGGCGCGGCCCCGACGGGCGGCGGGTCGGGGTGCCGTGCGAGGACGTGCTGATCGAGGACTGCGACATGCGTTACCGGTACGGCTCGGTCGCGATCGGCACGGACACGACCGGCGGGATCCGCAACGTCTTCGTCCGCCGCTGCCGCTGGGGCGGGCCCGGCCTGTACTTCGGGCTCTACATCAAGACGAACTCGGTGCGTGGCGGCTTCGTGGAGAACGTCTTCGTCAAGGACATCGAGATCAGCGGGCTGACCAAGGAGGCGGTCTCGATCGACCTCTACCACGGCGACGGTCACAACGGCGACGAGGCGCCGCTCATCCGCAACATCAACGTCGCGGGGCTGCGCAGCGACCGGACGCGCAGCGCGTACCTGCTGCGGGGGTATCCCGAGCAGCCGCTGAGGGAGATCACGATCAGGGACAGCTCGTTCACCGGGGTGCTCCGGGCCGACGTGGCACAGCACGTCGAAGACCTGTCGGTCACCGGCGTCACGGTGACCGCCGCGTCTCAGGAGTAGGTCCCTGGGAGGTATGGCCGGGCGCGCGCGGCGACGGCCGTGGTCAGGCCACGCGCGCCCGGAGATCATGGGTCAGCCGTGCATCGGCGCCCAGACCGTCATCGGGCCCGTCCCCCGGTTCGCCCACGCGTAGTACGGCACGAACGTGAGGTCAACCGGGCCCGCGTGCTCCGGTTCGTGGGGGGCGGCGGCGGTGCGGTAGGGGAAGCCGCCGTCCTCCTCCCGGTGCACGTGGGCCCGGCCGCGCGCGATGACCGGCACCACCTCGTCGGGCAGGCCGGTGACGGCGGTCCCGTCGCGGAGGTCCGCGCCCGCCACGCACAGGTCGTCCACGATGACGCCGGGGTGGTCGGCCTGCTCCAGGCAGTAGACCAGCGGGCCGCGCTCGACGGCCACCTGCCCGCGGGCCACGTCCAGGCGGGGTACGGCCACCGTCAGCCGGGGCCGGATCCCGAGGTCGAGCACGATCCGGTCGCCGGGCCGCCAGGTCCTGCGGACGCGGTGGTAGGTGCCGGGCTCGGCCGGCCGGTCGTCCACGCCGGCGGCGTCGGCCCAGGCGGGGATGCGGGCCGAGAGCGTCCACGGCCGGTCGGGGGTCTCCCTGACCGTGATCTCGATCCGGCCGCTCCACGGGTAGCCGGTCGCCACCTCCAGCACCACGGAACCCGCCCGCACGGTGCCGGGCGCGTACAGGTGGAGCTGGACGCCGTCGCCGTCCCTGGTGGCGAGGTAGTGGTCGAGGGAGGAGAGCAGGCGCATCACGTTGGGCGGGCAGCAGGCGGTGCCGTACCAGTCCTGGCGGCCGCGCGCCGGCGAGCGCAGGTCGTCGGGGTCCGCGCCGGCGCGCACGCGCAGCGCGTTGACGTAGAAGAAGCGGTCGCCGCCGAGCGAGACGCCGGGCAGGACGGCGTTGTAGAGCGTGCGCTCGATCAGGTCCGCGAACCCGGGCGCGCCGGTGGCCAGCAGCATCCGCCACGACCACTGGATGCTGCCGATGGCCGCGCAGGTCTCACAGTAGGCGGTGTCCGGGGCCAGCTCGTGGTGGCCGCCGAACGCCTCGCCGTACCAGTTCGAGCCGAGGCCGCCGGTGAGGTACGTCTTGGTCGCCACCATGTCGTGCCACTGCCGCTCCAGGGCGGCGAGCAGCTCGAGATCGGAGGTCTCCACGGCGACGTCGGCCGCTCCCGCGGCCAGGTACATGGCGCGTACGGCGTGTCCCTCGACCGTGGCGGCCTCGCGCACCGGCACCCGGTCCTGCCGGTAGCCGGGCCCGTGGTGGCCCTTGAGCGGGATGAGCGCGTGGCCGCGGGTGGTGACCTGGCGTGCGGCGAGGTCGAGGTACGCGCGCGTGCCGGTCTCCCGGTGCAGCTCGGCCAGGCCCATCTCGACCTCGGGGTGGCCGTCGAGCGCGTCCGGGGGCAGCGCCGCCGCCAGGTGGTCGGCGAGCCGGGTGGCGACCCCCAGCAGCGTACGGTCGCCGACCGCCCGGCTGCCCGCCACCGCCGCCTGCATGAGGTGGCCCGCGCAGTAGAGCTCGTGGCTGGAGGCCAGGTCGGAGTAGCGCTCGGCGCCGGTGAGCCGGGTGTGGGTGTGCAGGTAGCCGTCGTCGCACTGGGCGGCCGCGACCAGCTCGGACGCCTCCTTGTACGGCCGCGCGAGGTCGTCGTCGTCCGCCCGGCCGCGCTCCCAGGCGAGCGCCTCCAGCCACTTGTAGACGTCGGAGTCGGCGAACACCTTGCCGCGATGCGGGCCCGCCTGCCTGAGGTTGTCGAACGCGCCGGACTCGCGTACCCGCTCGCCGCCCAGCGGGATCGTGACCTCGCGGTTGACCCGCTGCCGCGCCCCCCAGAACCCGCCCTCGACCCGCCCGCCCGCCACGGGACGCAGGGCCACCGCCGCGTCGGGGCCGGGCCGTACGACCGAAGACATCCGATCATCGCTCATACTGCTCATCCTGCCTCAGGGCCAAATATCCAACAAGGGTCGAATATTTATGCTCCACGATGCCGTATCCGGGACCCGCCGACCGGGGTTGCCGTCCCTTGGGGAGGGCGCCCACCGGCCACCCGCCGGAATCGGGGTGGCGGCGCGCACCACCGACCGCCCGTCGAGCGTCGCCGCTTGGAGCGGAGCCGTGCGTCGCCGCTTGGAGCGAGGGGCGTCGCCGCCGCTTGGAGCGGGGCGTGGCGCCGCCGAGCGCGCCGTGGGGCGGGAACGGCGCGCACCCTCGGCCACCCCTTCCCCCCAGAAGGACCTCGGCCGAAGTGCGGGGGTGCGGCTTGACGGGGCGGGAGGGACGACGCACGCTTGATGGGACGTCTATGCATGTATGAATATTTATGCGAAGGGACGCCCATGCCCGAAATCCCCGACACGGTGCTGCTGGAAGAACGGGCCGAGCTGGCCATGAACGCGGTGGCCGGACTGCCCGACCAGGACATGGACGGCATCCCGTACTTCAGCGCCGACCTCCTGGCCCGCCCCGCGGCGCTGCGGCACGGCGACTGGGACTACGGCTCCAGCCACGGACGGCTCCTGGACGCCTGCGTGCTCGCCCGGCAGATGACCGGCAAGGACACCTGGCGAGAGGTGGAGGAGGGGTTCAGGCGGCGGCTGATCGGCTTCTTCGGCGACGACGGGCTGAGCTACCGCCTGGCGCGCCCCGAGGTGGGCTGGCCCCCGAACGCCAACCTCATCGACCAGCGGGCGGTCCTCCTCTCGCTCACCACCTGGTACGTCTCCGACGGCGACCCCGAGGCCAGAAGGCTGGCCGACCGGCACGTGGCCGCGCTCAAGCGGATCGCGATCAAGGAGCGGGACGTGTGGTTCTACCCCGCCTCCGAGTACACCCCCGGCGGCTGGCCCTCGCCGAACGCGATCGCGCTCCACCTCGCCCCCGACCCGGCCTCGTTCAGCGGCCGGCTCATCATGCCGCTGCTGCGCTACCACCAGGCGACGGGCAACGAGGACGCGCTGGAGCTGTGCGGCTGGTTCGCCCGGCTGATCGTGCACAAGAGCGGGGTCTTCAACGAGGACGGCTCCTTCAACCCCGCCCGCGCGTACCGCAGCGCCCACTTCCACACCCGCCTCGGCACGCTCGAAGGGCTCGCCCGCTACGCCCGCCACGTCGGCGACCACGAGCTGACCGCGTACGTCCGCCGCGCCTACGACTGGGCACTCGGGCAGGCCACCGCGTTCGGCTGGACGCCCGGCGACCTGGCCGACCAGCGCTACGAGCACGAGAGCTGCTCCCTGGTGGACCTGATCGGCACCGGGACCACGCTGGCCGGGTCGGGCCACACCGCGTACTGGGGCGTGGTGGAGCGGTTCCTGCGCAACCATCTCGTGGAGTCGCAGCTCCTGGACCTGAGCTGGGTGGAGTCCGCGCCCGACACCTCGGGGGACGAACCGGGCTGGGTCACCCACGTGCGGGTGGGCGAGCGGGTACGCGGGGCCTTCGCCGGGTACGGCGCGCCCAACGACTTCGTCTGCGACGTGGAGCTGGGCCGCGGGCACACGGCCGACGTGCAGGCGTGCTGCGTCGGCTCGGGGCTGCGCGGCCTGTTCTGGGGCTGGAACTCGATCGTCACCGCCGATCCCCACGCCGTCCGGGTCAACCTGCTCCTCACCCGGGCCACCCGGCACGTCACCGTGCTCAGCCACCTCCCCCACGAGGGCCGCGTCGACCTGGACGTCCACGAGGACCTGCGCGAGCTGCGGATGCGGGTGCCCGACTGGGCCGGGTACGCCAAGGTGCGCGTCGCCCGCGAGAGCGGGGGCTTCGACGGGACCCAGGCCGGGGCGTGGGCGCCGGACGGCTATCTGTCGATCCCGGCGCCACGGCGAGGGGAGCGCGTCACGGTCACGTTCCCGGTGCCCGAGACGGCGACCACCGAGGTGGCGGCGGGGCGGGAGTACCGCGTGCGCTGGCGGGGGGACGACGTGATCGGCATCAGCCCGGAGGGGACCGCCCGGCCGATGTACAGCGGGCGCAAGGTCCATCCGACCGCGCCCCGGCGCGACTACGAGCTGGCCCGGCCGGCGAAGGAGTGGGCATGGTGAACTGGTCTCTCCCCGAGGTGCCCGCAGGCGGCTCGCTGCGGCCGTACGACCTGCGCTGCGAGCACCGCGGCACCCCGCTCGGCATCGGCACGCCGGTGCCGAGGCTGAGCTGGCGGCTGGCCTCGGACCGGCGCGGCGACGCGCAGGACGCGTACCGGATCCGGGTCCACGCGCGCGGCGCGCTGGTCTGGGACAGCGGCTGGGTCGAGGGCCAGGACGTCAGCGCCGACTACGGCGGCGCGCCGCTGGCGTCGTTCACCCGCTGCACCTGGACGGTCGAGGCCCGGAGCGAGACGGGGCCCGGCGGGGCGGCGGAGTCGTGGTTCGACACCGGGGTGATGCACCAGGACGAGTGGGTGGCGGCCTGGATCGGCCACGATCCCGAGACCGAGCCGCCGTTCGAGCCGCCCACCGACGAGGGCGAGCCGCGTTCCGCCCGCACCGCGGGCCTGCCCGCGCCACGGTACTTCCGGCGCGTGCTCGACCTGCCCCCGGCGACCGCCGTGCGGATCGCGTGCAGCGCCCGTGGGCTGTACGAGCTGCGCGTCAACGGCCACCGGGTCGGCGACGGCGAGCTGACGCCGGGCTGGACCGACTACCGGCAGCGGGTGCCGTACCAGGTGTACGACGTCACGGACCTGGCCGGCGACGGCCCCGTCTGCGTGGGGGCGATCCTCGCGGACGGCTGGTGGTCCGGCAGCCTCGGCTGGGACATGCGGCAGCAGGCGCAGCGGTACGGCCGGCGCCCGCAGCTGCTGGTCCAGATCGTCGCCGAGCACGAGAACGGCTCCCGTACGGTCGTCGGCACCGACGGGCGCTGGCGGGAGAGCACCGGGCCGCTGCGCCACGCCGACCTGCTCATGGGCGAGTGGTACGACGCGCGCCTCGAACAGCCCGGCTGGGACCTGCCCGGATTCGACGACGCCTCCTGGGCCCCCGCCGGAGTCGTGGACACCGCGCACGACGTCCTCGTCCCGTCCGCCGCCGAGCCCGTCCGCGTCACCCAGGACCTCGTGCCGGTGGACGTCCGCCGAGGCGACGGCCGTACCATCGTCGACCTGGGCCAGAACATCGCGGGCCGGGTCCGCCTGGTGGTGCGCGGCGCCCCCGAGGGCGCCCGGGTCACGCTGCGCCACGGCGAGGCGCTCGACGACGACGGCGGCCTCTACACCGCCAACCTGCGCTCGGCCGAGGCCACCGACCACTATGTGGCGGCCGGGGCGGCGGTGGAGACGTTCGAGCCGCGCTTCACCGTGCACGGCTTCCGGTACGTCGAGGTCAGCGGGCACGCGGACGTCGAGGTCGTGGGGCGGGTGCTGCACTCCGACACGCCGGTCGCGGGCGAGTTCTCGTGCTCGGACGACATGGTGCGGCGGCTGATGAGCAACATCCGGTGGAGCCAGCGCGGCAACTTCGTCTCCGTGCCGACCGACTGCCCGCAACGCGACGAACGCCTCGGATGGACCGCCGACGCGCAGGTGTTCCTGCCGACCGCCTGCTACAACGCGGACGTGGCCGCGTTCTTCACCGGCTGGCTGGCGGACCTGCGGTACGCGCAGACCGGCGAGGGCGCGGTGCCGGACGTGATCCCGCACGTGATGACCGAGCGGCACGGCACGCCCGGCTGGGGCGACGCCGCCACCGTCGTCCCGTGGCACCTGTACCGGGTGTACGGGGACGAGCGGGTGCTGCGCGACAGCCTGCCCAGCATGCGGCGCTGGGTGGACCACGTCGAACGCCACAACCCCGACCTGATCTGGCGCAACCGGACCGGCAGCCACTACGGCGACTGGCTGCAGGCGGGCGGGCGGACCTCGCGCGAGGTGATGGCCACCGCGTACTTCGCGCTGAGCGCGGAGCTGACCTCGAAGGCCGCCTCCGTGGTGGGCGACGTGGCCGCTTCCGCCCACTATGCCGAGCTGCGTTCGAGGATCGGGGAGGCTTTCGTCCGGGCGTTCGTGTCGGCGGACGGCCGCGTCACGGGCGACACGCAGACGGGCTACCTGCTGGCCCTCGCGCACGGCCTGATCCCCTCGCCCCTCGTCCCTTCGGCCGTCGGGCATCTGGTGGCCGACCTGGAACGGCGTGGGCGACGCCTGACCACCGGCTTCGCCGGGGTGGGGCTGCTCGGTCCCGTCCTGTCCGCGCATGGCCACCACGACCTGGCCTACTCCCTGCTGCACGACGACCGCTACCCGTCGTGGGGGTACTCGATCAAGCGGGGCGCGACCACGATCTGGGAGCGGTGGGACGGGTGGACGGAGGAGAGCGGCTTCGGGCCCGTCGCCATGAACTCCTTCAACCACTACGCGCTGGGCTCCGTCGGGGCGTGGCTGTACGGCGGGGTCGCGGGGATCGGGCAGGAGGAGGGGTCCGTCGGGTTCCGCCGCCCGCTCATCCGGCCGCTGCCCGGCGGGCGGCTCCAGTGGGCCGCGGCCTCGTACGACAGCCCGCTGGGCCGGCTGGGCAGCCGGTGGGAGGTGGACGGGAACACGCTCCGGCTGGAGGTCCGCATCCCGCCGGGGGCCGAGGCCACGGTGCACGTGCCGACCACCGATCCGGCGTCGGTCCGCGAGTCCGGCGCGCCCGTGCCCGGTGAGGTCGCCGGCGGGGCGCTGGTGTGCCGGGTCGCGTCCGGCCGCTACGAGTTCACCGCGGCGTGGGAGCGATGACGGAAGGCCGCCCGGTGACAACGTGGCAGCCACCGCCGAGCGGGCCGGGAGCAGCCTGATGACGGGAGGCCGTCCGGTGACCACGTGGGCGGCCGCCGCCGAGCGGGCGGGGGCCGGGCTGCGGGATCTCACCGTACGCAATCTGGTGCGGACCGGCGCGGGCGGGACCGGCCTGCGGGTCCGGCTGACCAACGCGCTCGGGGACCGGCCGGTGACCTTCGGGCACGTCCGCGTGGGTGTCCCGCGCTCCGGGGCGGCGCTGGTGCCGGGGTCGAACCGGACGGTGACGTTCGGCGGGCGGCCGGAGGTGACGCTGGCCCCGGGCGCGACCGTGCTCGGGGACCCGCTGCCCGGCCGGGTGGCCCCCCGGCAGCGCCTGGCCGTCAGCCTGCACCTGCGGGGCGACGGCGGCGTCCTGACCGGCCGCAACCGGGCCACGGCCCCGCCGGACGACGCGGCCTACCGGTCGCTCCCCGGTGACCACGCCGCCGACGAGGACGGGGCCGCGTACGTCGAAGGGGTGGCGGTCTGGCACCGGCTGGACGCGTTGATCGTCACCGCGCCCGAGCCGGTGTCGGCCGTGGCGGTGCTCGGGGACTCGATCACGACCGGGGTCGGCTCCGAGACCGGCCACGGCTGGCCGGACCTCCTCGCCGACCGGGCCCTGCTGGAGTCGTGGCCGCTCTCCGTGGTGAACGAGGGCGTGTCCGGCGGCCGGGTGCTGGCCGCCGGGACGGGACGCGACGCCGAGGCGCGGCTGGCCGCCGAGGTGCTGGCCAAGCCGGGGATCGGCGCCGTGATCCTGCTGGCGGGCGTCAACGACCTCGGGGCGGGCGCGCGGGCGGAGCCGCTCGTCGCCGCCTACCGGCGCATCGTGGAGCGGGCGCACGCCGCCGGGGTACGCGTGATCGGCGGCACGCTCCCGCCGTTCGCGGGCGCGGAGTACCACACGGCCGAGGGCGAGCGGGCTCGGGAGGCGGTGAACGCGTTCGTACGGGACGGCGGCGTGTTCGACGGGCCGGCCGACTTCGACGCGGCGCTTCGCGACCCCGCCGACCCCCGCCGCCTGCTGCCCCGCTACGACTGCGGCGACCACCTGCACCCGAGCGCGGCGGGCCACCGGGCGATGGCCGCCGCGCTCGAACTGCGCGTGTTGCTCGATGCCGCCGGTCAGCGGCCGGGTCTGGGCAGGCGCGCCGCCGGCTCCGGGCGGTGGATGCCCCGGGGGCGGTAGCCGAGCGCGTCGGAGACGCCGAGGTAGTCGGCGAGCAGCCAGATGATGGCCAGCCACATCTCGGTACCCTGCAGCCCCGGCGTGCGGGCCGCGCCGCTCCCCCTGGTCAGGGCGAAGCTGAGGCCCGCCCCGTCGTGCCAGCCACCGACCGCCCGGACGAGGTGCTCCTTCGCCCACACCGCACCCTCCTCGCGGCGGTGCCGGGTCTGCCTGCCCAGCAGCCACAGCGGGTGGATGACGTCGAGCACGTTGCAGGCGTTGCCGGTGTCCGGGCCGAAGTAGCGCGGGTCGCGGGCCTGCGCGAGCACGGTGTCGACGGCCCGCTCCGGGTACGGCACCGGCAGCCCGAACTGCGCGAACGTCCCCCGCGTGAGCCGGTAGAACCCGTTGACCACCTGCAGCCAGCCCGCGTCCGGGTCCGGCTCGCCCCACATCCCGTGGGCCTGGCTGCAGCGGGTGAGCAGCCAGCCGTACAGGGTCTCGGTCTCGCCGCGCACGCCGAAGTCGGCGAGGTTGCGGTGCAGGCCGGTGCCGAACGCGTCCACCCACGAGCCCGCCGTCCAGGCGTTGCGCTCCCAGTCGAGGGCGTCGAGCGAGGCGATCAGGTCCTGGGAGGTGACGTCCGCGACGGCGTGGACCGGGTGCCGGAAGCGGGTGCCGAGCAGGTCGAGGGCGTAGCCGACGCAGAGCACGTGATAGGCGGTGACCCCGTCCAGCTCCGGTGGCCCGGAGGCGTCGAGCTCCGGGACCAGGCCCGTGGCCGGGTCCTGGCGGTCGCGCAGGAACGCGACGATCTCCTCCCGCGCCGGGGTCGGGGGCGGGCCGTCCAGGAGGAGGTCGGCGATCTCCACCGCGTCGCACCAGGCGCGGACGGTCGGCGGGGCGTCCGGGCGGTCCACGTACCGCTCCCCCGTCCAGCAGCGCCCCAGCACGTCCTCCGCCTGCTCCCTGGCACGGGCGGCGAACCCGGCGAGCAGCCCCTCCAGATCGTCCCCCGAGCCGGTGGCGCGGCGGTCGCGGATGCGGCGGGCCGGGTTGCCCGCGACCATGGCCCAGGCGGGCACGTCCTTGGTGACCACCGCGCCCGCGCCGACGACGGCGTGGTCGCCGATCGTCACCCCGTCGAGCACGACCACGTTCGAGCCGATCCACACGTCGTCGCCGATCCGGATGCCCTTCGACGTGGTCGGCTGGCGGAAGACCGGGCGGTCGGGGGCGGTGCCGTGGTTGAAGCCGAGCAGGGACGTGTGCGCGCCGATCCGCACGGCGTCGCCGAGCACGATGTTCCCGCGCACCACGGCGTACGGGTTGACGGTGCAGTCGTCGCCCATGACGACGTCATGGGTGACGTACGCGTGGGCCGCGATGTAGCAGTGGTCGCCCATGCGCAGGCGGTCGGCGTACACGGCGGCCAGCGGCGAGACGAACACCTTGCCCGCCTTGAGGTCGAACCTGGCCCGCAGCTCCTCCAGGTGGCTCTCCTGGGCGCGGCGGTCCTCCTCGGTCGCGTGGTCCCAGAACAGCCACGGGCAGAAGTCGAACTTGGTCGGTTCCGTCATGTGATCAGCATCCTCTCAGGCGGTCAACGTCATCGACCAGGAGTGGCGGCGGACCGGCAGCCGGTACCGCTCGGGCAGGGCGGGGCCGCAGGAGGCGCTGCCGAGGCCCTGCTGCCCGTGGTCCAGGTTCAGCCAGACGCGTCCGGAGTCGCGCAGGTCGTGCGGCCTGCCCGCCGCCTGCAGCGCCTCGCTGGTCCAGCGGCGGGCGGTGAAGTCCAGGTGCGGCTCGCCGTCCACGCGCAGGGTCGGCAGCCCCGCGCCGGACAGCATCAGCCAGCGGGTCTCGACGTGGTTGCCGTTCTCCTGCGGCACCACGTACGGGGTCTGGAGCGCGTCGATCGCCAGCGCGTACCGGCCCACCCGCGCGGCGTCCCGGCTGTCCGCGTACGACTCGCCCGGGCCCCGCCCGAACCACGTGACGTCGGTGTAGCCGCCGGGCAGGGCGAACCTGGCGCCCATGCGCGGCGGGCTCACGTTCAGGTGGCCGTAGGCGGTGTCGTGCCAGTCGCCGACGGGCTCGGCCTCGATCCGCAGGTGCAGCGCGCCGTCGCGCCACTGCCAGGTGTACGTGGTGAGGAAGCCGAGGGTCCGGGTGGCCGGGCCGCTCCGGCCGCGGACGACCAGCGTGCGGTCGTCCGGCCTTTCGAGGGCGACGGTCCGGTGCAGGAAGCGGTCGAGCCCCACGGCCTCCCAGTCGGCGGCGAGCGCGTTCCTGGGGCCCTGGCCGCGGTCGTTCTCGGTCGGGGCCCGCCACACGTCCAGCACCGGCCCGTCCAGCTCGACCCCGTGCAGCCGGACCAACCGCCCGCTCCTCCGATCGAACACCGCCCCACCCAACCGCAGCCCGCCACCCGGCGCACTGCCCGGCGTCCTCGTCGCATCGCCGCCCACCAGGCCATCCGCCGTTCCGCCCGCCAACTGGGAGGCGGTGGGGCCGAGGCGGGACTGGGTGAAGGCGACCACGTGCCCCGCCGGCGCCCAGCGGGTCGCGGCGGCGAGCGCGGCTTCGATCGTGATCCACGTCTCGCCTTCCCCCGCGACCGCCACCTCCGGCAACGGCACCCGCACCGTCTCCCGCGGCCCGCACCCCGGGACCCGCAGCACCCCGCCCTTCGACGCAGGGACGCCGTCCACCTCAACCCACCACCGGAAGTCCAGGTGTCCGAGGTCGATCAGGTCGTGCTTGTTGGCGACCACCACCTCCCCCGCCCCCACGTCCACCGCGATCCCGACCGGCTCGATCGCCTTGCGCAGCTCCGCCAGCCCCGGGGACGGCGTGCGGTCGGGGAACAGCAGCCCGTCCAGGCAGTACCGGCCGCCGTTCGGCTGGTGGTCGATGTCCCCGCCGTGCCGGAAGTACGGGCGGCCCAGCGCGTCGTGCCCCGTCAGCCCGTGGTCGATCCACTCCCACACGAACGCCCCGCAGAACCGCTCGTACGACTCCAGGATCGCCTGGTAGTCGGCCAGGGAGCCGGGCCCGTTCCCCATGGCGTGGGCGTACTCGCACAGCAGGAACGGCAGCCCGCGACGGCGCACGTCGTCGGCCGACCCCGGCACGACCCCGTCCGGCGGGTCCTCCTCGCGCCGCCCGATGCGCTCCAGGTCGTCCAGCGACGGATACATGAGGCTGTGGAAGTCGGAGTGCCGGTAGCTCGGATCGCGCTCGTAGTGCAGCGGCCGGCCGGGGTCGCGGGCCCGGATCCACCGCTCGATGTCGCCGAACGCCGGCCCGCTCCCGCTCTCGTTGCCCAGCGACCAGATGACGACGCTGGGGTGGTTCTTGTCGCGTTCGACCATGCGCCGGGCCCGGTCGAGCAGGGCGTCGCGCCACATCGGCTCGGCCGGCGGGTTGCCCTCCCAACCGGCGTAGATGAACCCGTGGGTCTCGATGTCGCACTCGTCCACCACCCACAGCCCGTACTCGTCGCACAGCCGCAGGAACTCCGGGTGCGGCGGGTAGTGGGCGGTGCGGACGGCGTTGACGTTGTTCCGCTTCATCAGCACGATGTCGCGGATCATGGTGTCGCGGTCGAGGGCCCGGCCGCGTTCCGGGTGGTGTTCGTGCCGGTTGACGCCGCGGAAGAGGACCGGCGCCCCGTTGATCAGCAGCCGCCCGCCGGCGATCTCGACGGTCCTGAACCCGATCGGGAGGTCGATCGTCTCCCCGGCCGCCGTGAGGGTGCCGCGGTAGAGGCGCGGGCACTCCGCGCTCCACGGTTCGACGCCGGGGACGGTGACCTCCTCCCCGGTCGCGACCGCGAGGCCCAGCTCGGGGATCTCGACCAGGCCGGGGGCGTCGGCGGTGACGAGGAGGGTGCCGGAGCCGCCGGAGGCGTCGTAGGAGGCGCGGACGGTGAGGTCGTCGATGCCGCCGGAGGGGCGGGCCAGCAGCTCCACGTCGCGGAAGATGCCCGGCAGCCACCACATGTCCTGGTCCTCGAGGTAGCTGCCGGACGACCAGCGGTGCACGCGTACGGCGAGCAGGTTGCCGCGCGGCCGGACGAGCCCCGTGACCTCGAACTCGAACGGCAGCCTGCTCCCCTTCGAGTGGCCGAGCAACGAGCCGTTCAGCCACACCGTGCCGCAGGAGTCCACCCCCTGGAAGCGCAGCATGGCCCTGCCGCCGGGCCGGCCGTCGGGCCAGTCTTCGGGCAGGTCGAAGTGGAGGCGGTAGTCGCCTGTGGGGTTGCCGTCGGGCAGGTGCGGCGGGTCGATGGGGAACGGGTAGGCGGTGTTGGTGTAGAGCGGGCGGTCGTACCCCTCCAGCACCCAGTGCGACGGCACCCGGATCGTCTCCCAGCCGGTGTCGTCGAGCGCCGGGTCGGGCAGCGAGGGGCCGGTGCCCTCGGCCGTGCCGGAGAGCCGGAAGCGCCACTGACCGTTGAGCGACAGGCGCGGCGCGTCGGAGAGGAAGTCCGCGCGTGCCGCCCGCCGCCCGGAGCCCGGCCCGGGATCTTCGTGGAAGTCAACCATCCGCACGCCCTTCCGCGACAAAACGTTTTAACCCTATACGCGAAGATTCCCGCCTGCCAGCTCCTCATGCATTGACATCCGACATTGAATAAATATATCCTAGGTAAATCGTTTCAATAAGATAGGTGGGCCATGCGCGGGTTTCTGCCGGACTGGGAGTCGCTTCGCCGTCACCCCATCCCCGAGTGGTTCGGGGAGGTCAAGTTCGGCATCTGGTCGCACTGGGGCCCGCAGTCCGTGGCGAGCTCGGGCGACTGGTACGCCCGCCACCTCTACGGCATGCAACCCGCCTCCGAGGCCTGGGAGCGCCGCCGCGCCGACCGCCAGCACGCCCACCACCGCGCCCGCTTCGGCGCGGGCGGCGCGAAGGACCTCTTCCACCGCTGGCGCGCCGAGCGCTTCGACCCCGGCGAGCTGATCGACCTGTACGTCTCCAGCGGCGCCCGCTACTTCGTCGCCCTGGCCGCCCACTGCGACAACTTCGACCTGTGGGACTCCGGGCAGCATGCCTGGAATGCCACCCGCATCGGCCCGCGCCGCGACATCGTCGGCGCCTGGGAGCGGGCGGCCCGCGCGGCCGGGCTGCCGTTCGGGCTCAGCTTCCACAACAACTGGACCTGGCGCTGGCTCGACGTCGCGCACGGCGCCGACCCGGCCACCGGCCGGCCGCACGACGGCGCGCTGGCCAAGGGCGACGGCGCCGGCACCTGGTGGGAGGGCCTCGACCCGGCCGAGCTCTACCCGGCCAGGCACGCCCCGGGCGCCAAGCCCCCGCCCCAGGTGGCGGACCGCTTCTACGCCCGCGTGCGCGAGGCGATCGACCGCTACCACCCCGACCTGGTCTATCTCGACGACGGCCGCCTGCCGTTCGACGCGGGCAGCGTGGTCGAGTCGGAGCCGGTCAGCACGCGCGGTCTCGACCTGCTCGCCCACTACTACAACACCTGCCCGACCGGCGGCCTGGTGACCGTCAAGGACGTCCCCGACGCCGACCGCACCGCCGTCGTCCTCGACTGCGAACGCCGCCAGCTCGACGCGGCGCAGCCGTACCCCTGGCAGTTCGACACCAGCGACGGTGAGTGGTTCGACTGCTCGGACGACGACCCGATGTTCCACCCGCGCAAGACGTCCCAGCAGGTCGTGCACACGCTGATCGACGTGGTCAGCAAGAACGGCACCCTGCTGCTCAACGTCCCGCAGCGCGCCGACGGCACCGTGGACGCGCACGCCCGTACCCTGCTGGGCGAGGTGGGCGACTGGCTGCGGGTGTGCGGCGAGGGCGTGTACGGCACGACGCCGTGGAAGCGCGCCGCCGAGGGCGCCACGGGCCTGGGCGAGACGAAGGGGTACGAGGGCTACAACGAGGCCGACCGCGCCTACCGGCCGGGCGACATCCGCTTCACCCGGCGCGGCGACGCGGTGTACGCCACGCTGCTCGCCTGGCCGGAGGAGGGGACGGCCGCGATCACCAGTATGGGCACCGGCGAAGGGCTGCTGGAGCGCCGCCCCGCCAGGGTCGAGCTCCTGGGCCACGGCCCCGTCGCCTGGCGGCTGGCTGAGGAGGCCCTGTATGCCGACCTGCCCCCGACGCCACCCACGAAAGCCGCGTACATGCTCAAAATCACCTGACCTGGAGCCCCTGCCATGGCGACCAACCTGCGAACGTGCGACCTGATCGACCCCCTCGGCATCGAGATCACCCGCCCGACACTCAGCTGGCAGCTGACCGGCGCCACGATGCAGACCGGTTACCACGTACGGGTCGAGCCCGACTTATGGGACACCGGCGAGGTCGAGTCGGCCGACCAGCGCGTGGTGTACGACGGGCGGCCCCTGACCTCCCGGACGGCGGCGCGCTGGCGGGTGCGGATCCGCGACGGCGACGGCCGATGGTCCGGCTGGAGCCCGCCCGCCCGCTTCGAGCTGGGTCTGCTGAGCCCGGACGACTGGACGGCCTCGTGGATCACCCACCCCGACTGGCACGACGAGGGCAACCCGCGCGCGGGCGAGGGCAGGCCGCTGCCGCTGCTGAAGGGCGAGTTCGTCCTGGCCCAGCCGGTCGTCCGCGCCCGGCTGCACGTGGCGGGCCTCGGCGTCTACGTCGCCACGGTGAACGGCGGGCCGGTGACCGACGCCGTGCTGGAGCCGCCGTACACGGACTTCACCAGGCGCGTCGTGTACGCCACCCACGACGTGACCGAGCTGCTGCGCGAGGGCCGCAACACGCTCGGCGTCGAGCTGGGCCCGGGGATCGCGCACGTCTTCCCGCACCAGGACCGGTACATGAAGTTCTTCGGCTCCAAGGCCGCCCCGCGGGCCATCGCGCAGCTCGAACTGGACTACGCCGACGGCTCGTTCGGCCGGTTCGCCACGGGCCCCGACTGGCGGGCCGCCGAGGGCCCGACCGTGCGCTCCCACTGGTACGGCGGCGAGGACCACGACGCCCGCCGTACCGCCTCCGCCTGGCGACCCGCCACCGTCGTCCCCGGCACGAAGGACGTGCTCAGGTCGCGCGCCTGCCCGCCCATCAGGGTCACCGAACGGCTGCCCGCGGCCGCCAGGCTCGCCGCCACCGACGGCACGCCGGTCTTCGACGTCGGCACGGTCGTCGCGGGCTGGGCCGAGCTGAGCCTGGACCTCCCGGCCGGCCGCCACCTGCGGCTCGTGCCCGGCGACCAGCTCGACGGCTACGGCCGGGTCATCCAGTCGAAGCCCACCACCGGTGCGCCGATCTTCAACACGTACGTCACCAAGGACGGCCCGCAGACCTGGCACCCGAGCTTCCGCTACGACGGCTTCCGCTACGTCGAGGTCCAGGGCCTGCCCGAACACGTCGGCCCGGAGGCCGTGACCGCGCTCGTGCTCCGCGCGGACAACACTCCCACCGGCTCGTTCGAGACCTCCGACGCCCTGGTCAACGACATCCACACGATCATCGACCGCGCGGTGCGGGGCAACATGTACAGCGTCCTCACCGACTGCCCGCACCGGGAGAAGCTGGGCTGGCTGGAGCAGACCCACCTGCTGTTCGACGTCGTCGCCTACAACTACGACGTGGCCGCCTACTACCGCGAGCTGCTGGTCACCATCGCCGAGGCGCAGACCGGGGACGGGCTGGTGCCGGACATCGCGCCGGAGTTCCTGGTGTTCGACGCGCCCTTCAGGGACGACCCCAACTGGGGCGGCGCGATCGTCCGCATCCCGTGGCAGCTCTACCGCTGGTACGGCGACCCGTCGGCGATGGAGACGCACTACGACGCGATGCGCCGCTACGTCGACTACCTCACGTCGAAGGCCGTGGACGGCGTCCTCGGCCACGGGCTGGGCGACTGGATCGGACTGGACGACTCGACGCCCGTCCCGCTGGTCTCCACCTGGGGCTACTGGCGGGCCGCGGGCACGCTGGCCCGCGCCGCCGGCGTGCTGGGCCGCGACGACGACGCCAAGCGCTACCGGGCCCTGACCGAGCAGATCACCGCGGCGTTCCCCCGTACTTTCGCCGGCTCCCGCAGCCAGGCGTCGGAGATCCTGGCGCTCGACATGGGCGTGATCACCGACGAGCGGGTGCTGGACCGGATCTCCGAGGCGGTGGCGGGCGGCGGCATCACGGTCGGCGAGATCGCGCTGCCCGCCCTGTTCAGGGTGCTCGGCCGCGCGGGACGGCACGACGCCCTGTGGGCGTTCGCCACCTCGACGAGCCACCCCAGCTACGGCTACCAGGTACGGCACGGCGCCACCGCGCTCACCGAGGCGTGGGACGGGCCGACGAGGGGCCTGTCGCAGAACCACTACATGCTGGGCGCCGTCGACGCCTGGTTCTACCGCGGCCTCGGCGGCATCGGCCAGGCCCCCGGCTCGAACGGCTTCCGCAGGCTGCTGATCGAGCCCGCCGCCCCCGGCGACCTGGAGTCGGTGCGGGCGAGCACCGTGACCCCGTACGGCGGGGTCGAGGTGTCCTGGACCCGCGCGGACGGGGAGTTCACGCTCGACGTGGCGGTCCCGCCGGGCTCGTCGGCCGAGGTGCGGCTGCCGGATCTCGGGCTCGCCCGGCACGCCTTGCCGGACGCGGCGGTCAAGCTCGGGGCCCGTGCTTACGAGGTGCCGGCCGGGCGCTGGACGTTCGGGGCAGGCAGGTGATCGGCACGTACGACGCCGCCCGCGTCAGGACCCCGCACAAGGTCGGCAGGCTGCTGGTCGAGGCGTCACGGGAGCCGGGCAGGTTCGACAGCCTCTTCGTGGACTGCCCGTTCGTGTGTTCCGACGGCGGCGAGTACCTGATGACGTACGTCGGCTTCGACGGGACCGGCTACCAGACCGCGCTGAGCCGATCGGCGGACCTGGTGTCGTGGACGCCGGGGGAGGTGATCCTGCCGCGCGACCCCGCGCACCCGTACCGGGGCTACAACGCGGCGCTCACGTCGATCGTGCGCGACAACCGCCTCGACTCCCCCGGCCAGGTGACCTGGCTGGACGGCCGGGCGGTCGGCACGTACCACGCCTACCCCGAGGCGGGCATGGAGATGGGCGCGGCGGTCATCGGGTTCGTGGCCGGTGACGACCTGCGTACCTGGGCAGACGTGGGGTCGGTGCTGCGCCCGCAGGACGGCGGCGCGTGGGAGCGCGGCGGCCTGTACAAGTCGTGGCTGCTCCGCCACGACGGCCTCTACTACTGCTTCTACAACGCCAAGAACCGCACCTACGACGGCTGGCGCGAGCAGATCGGCTACGCCGTCTCCCCCGACCTCGAACGCTGGGAGCGCCCGGAGCCCGGCCCGGTCGTCCCGCACGGCGGTCCGGGCGAGTTCGACGAGCGCTTCGCCTCCGACCCGTGCGTGCTGCGCGACGGCGACTGGTGGGTGATGTTCTACTTCGGGCTCTCGTTCGACGGGCACGCGAGGGAGAGCTTCGCGGTCTCCCGCGACCTGCGCACCTGGCGCAAGAGCGGCGAGATCCTCATCGACGTGGGCCCGCCGGGCTCGGCCGACGACACGTACGCGCACAAGCCCGCGCTCGTCTCCCACGGCGGGCGGCCCCACCACTTCTACACGGCGGTACGGCGGGTCGAGCCGTACCAGGTCGGCGAGCACACGCTGGTCGAGCGGCGCGGCATCTCCCTGGCCCATGGATAGGAGCGCACCATGAAGTCCCGCAGGAGCTTCCTGGCCGTGGCGGCCGGCGCCGTGCTGGCCCCCCAGCTGGCCGGGCGCGCGGAGGCGGCCCCCGACCTGGACGGCTGGGCCAGGGTGCCGCGGATCCGGCGGCGGATCAGGCCGCCCCGCTTCCCCCGCCGCACCTTCCCCGTCACGCGCCACGGGGCGGTCGGCGACGGGACCGCGATGTGCACCGAGGCCTTCAGGCAGGCGATCGCGGCCTGCGCGGCGGCGGGCGGCGGGCGCGTGCTCGTGCCCGCGGGGACGTACCTCACGGGCGCGATCCACCTGGCCGACAACGTCGAGCTGCACCTGGAGGCGGGCGCCACGATCCGGTTCAGCCGGAACCCCGCCGACTACCTGCCGGTCGTCCACACCCGCTACGAGGGTGTCGAGCTGATGAACTACTCCCCGTTCGTCTACGCCTACGAGCGGGAGAACGTCGCGATCACCGGCAGCGGCACCATCGACGGCCAGGCCGACGCCACGCACTGGTGGGACTGGTCGGGCGACCCGCCGCCGTCCGAGCGTCCCGACAAGAACCTGCTGGCCGCCATGGCCGAGCAGGGCGTGCCGGTGGCCGAGCGGGTGTTCGGCGAGGGCCACTACCTGCGCCCCAACCTCATCCAGCTCTACCGCTGCCGCAACGTCCTGATCGAGGGCGTGACTGTCAAGGACTCCCCCATGTGGAACATCCACCCGGTCCTGTGCACCAACGTGACGATCCGCGAGGTCACCGTGGACAGCCCGAACGGCCCCAACAACGACGGCTGCGACCCCGAGTCCTGCGTGGACGTGCTCATCGAGCGGTGCGAGTTCAACACCGGCGACGACTGCGTGGCGATCAAGGCGGGCAAGAACGCCGACGGCCGCCGGGTGAACGCGCCCTCCATGAACGTCCTCGTGGACTCCTGCGTGATGCGCGACGGCAACGGCGGCGTGACCATCGGCAGCGAGACCACCGGCGGCGTGCGCTGGGTCTACGCCTGGAACTGCACGATGAGCAGCCCCCGCCTGGAGCGCGCGATCCGCGTCAAGACCAACCCCGACCGCGGCGGCTACGTCAGGGACGTCTACTTCAGGGACATCACGGTGGGGCAGGCCGCCGACGCGGTGATCGAGGTGGCCCTGAACTACGAGAACAAGGACACCGGCCCGTACTTCCCCGACGTGGGCGCCATCGACGTGCGCCGCCTGCGGGCCGGGCGGGCGCCCAGGGCGTTCAACCTGATCGGCAACCCGGGCAACCCGATCAAGGGCGTGCGGGTGACCGGCAGCGTGTTCGAGGAGATGGCCGAGGACGACGTCGTACGCGACGTGACGGGGCTCGTGCTGCGCGACGTCTGGATCAACGGCCGCCGCGTGGACTCCGGGGGATGAGACGGTTCCGCCCCTGATCAGGGCTCGACGAGGCCCGCGCGGATGGCGTAGCGGGTCAGGTCGAGGCGGTCGCGCATGCCGAGCTTCTGCAGGATGTTCGCCCGGTGCCGGTCCACGGTCTTCACGCTGATGACCAGCGTCTCCGCGATCTCCTTGGCCGAGTTGCCCTCCGCGATCAGCTTGACGATCTCCTCCTCCCGGGGCGTCAGGATGCTCTCGGGCATGCGCTCGCCCTCGCGCGAACGCTGCAGGTAGTCGCGGATGAGCGCGGTGACCGCCCCGGGATACAGGAACGGCTCGCCGCGCATCGTCGCCCGGCACGCCTCCAGCAGGTCCTGGTCGGCGACCGACTTGAGCACGTATCCCGAGGCGCCGACCTTGAGGGCCTCGAAGAAGTACTGCTCGTTGTCGTACATGGACAGGATCAGGATGCGGATGCCGGGCGCGCGGCGGGAGATCTCGCGGGCCGCCTGGAGCCCGGTCATGCGCGGCATCGCGATGTCCAGGATGGCCAGGTCCACCGCGTCCTCCGACGCGGCCGCGACGGCCTCCGCGCCGTCGGCGGCCTCGGCGACGACCTCCAGGTCGGGCTCCGCGTCGAGGATCATCTTGAGTCCCCGGCGGACCAGCGCGTGGTCGTCGGCCAGCAGGATCCTGGTCTTGGCAGTGCTCACCGCGTTGGGCTCCGATCGCTCGGGATGGTCAGGTGGACGCGGGTGCCTTCCCCCGGTGGGGAGTCGACGGTCAGGCGGGCGCCGATCAGCAGGGCTCGCTCGCGCATGCCCCGGATCCCGGCCCCGTCCTGGCGCGCGCCGCCCTGCCCGTCGTCGGTGACGCGCAGGGTCAGCCGCCCGTCGTGCGTGGCCAGTGACAGCTCGGCACGCGTGGCACGGGCGTGCCTGGCGATGTTCGTGAGGCTCTCCTGGGCGATCCGGTACAGCACGAGCTCGACGTCCGCGCCCAGCTCGGGCAGGTCGTGCTGGACGGCGCGGGTCACCTGGACCCCGCTCATCTGCGAGACGTCGCTGCACAGGGCGCTCAGGGCGGCGTGCAGCCCGAGGTCCTCCAGCACGCCGGGCCGCAGCCGGCGGGCGACCTGCCGGACCTCGTCGAGGCTGGCGCGTACGGTCTCCTGCACGCCGTGCAGGTCCTCGCGCAGGTCGTCCGGCGCGCGGTCGACCACCCGCTTCAGGCCGAGGAGCACCACGGTCAGGCTCTGGCCGATCTCGTCGTGCAGCTCGCGGGCGATGCGCCGCCGCTCGCCCTCCTGGGCGGCCAGGGCGTGGCCGCTGCTGGCGCTGCGCTCGGCCTCCAGGCGGTCGAGCATCGCGTTGAACGTGGCGATCACGTGGGTGAGGTCGCTGTTGCCGCCGTCGGTCAGCCGCTCGCCGGTACGCAGCAGGTCCACGCGCTGCATGAGCGTGGTCAGCGCGTCCAGCGGGGCCAGGCTGCGGCGCAGGAGCAGCGCGTTGGCGGCCAGCATCAGCGCCAGGCCGACGATCAGCACCGGCACCTCGGCCAGCACGAGGGGCGCGGACACGGTGGCCGGTGAGATCGCGAGGACGAGCGTGGCCACCGCGAACACCAGCCCGTTGATCATGAACAGCCGCCGGAACAGCGCCTGTGCCGGGCTCCCGGCCGTCCTCTTCGCCCTCTCGGTCATTTCACCAGCCTCTTTGTCTCCCGGTCCGGTTGTCGATCCGGCCTGACCCCCATCCTGCGGGACGTCCCTACATGCTCCGTCCCTCCCCGTATGGGTGCTGGACCCGATGGTGCCGGGCCCACCCGGGCCACGAGACTGGGACGGAGCCGCCGCCCGCGAAGGATGTCCTCGAAGCGGCGCGCGCGACGAGACGATCATCCTGGAGCGGCGGCTCACCAAGCCCGAACCCGTTCCGACCCCGGAGGTCGATAGTCGTGTGCCGCCAATCCCGCCTTGTATCGTCATGCCCCGCCGCCCGGTCCGGGCCGCCGGGGCGTGACGGATGAGCGCATACGTAGCCCTCGCGATCTTCCTGGTCGCGTTCTTCTTCATCGCCACCGAGAAGGCCGACAAGGTCAAGGTGGTGCTCATCGCCGCCGGGCTGATGGCCGTCCTGGGCCTGGTCCCGGGCGCGGAGGTGTTCTTCTCCGAGCACGAAGGCATCGACTGGAACGTCATCTTCCTGCTGTTCGGCATGATGATCATCGTGGGGATCATCAAGCAGACGGGGGTCTTCGACTACCTCGCCATCTGGGCCGCCAAGCGGTCGCAGGGCAGGCCGTACCGGCTGATGGTCATGCTGATGGCGATCACCGCCATCGCCTCGCCCTTCCTCGACAACGTCACCACGATCATGCTGGTCGCGCCGGTCACCGTCATGGTGTGCGACCGGCTGCGCATCCCCGCCCAGCCGTACCTCATCGCGGAGGTGCTGGCCTCCAACATCGGCGGCGCCGCGACCCTCATCGGCGACCCGCCCAACATCATCATCGGCAGCCGGGCGGGGTTGACGTTCAACGACTTCCTCGTCCACATGGCGCCGATCGTGGTGGTCGTCTTCGCCGTGTTCGTGCTGCTCACGCGGGTGCTGTTCCGCGGGTCGTTCCACTATGACGCCGGGCACGCCGCGGCGGTGATGGCGCTGGACGAGCGGCGGGCCATCACCGACCCGCGGCTGCTGACCCGCTGCCTGGTGGTGCTGGGCCTGGTGATCGCCGGGTTCGCGCTGCACGCGGTGGCTCACGTCGACCCGTCGATCGTGGCCCTCGTGGGGGCCGGGGTGATGCTGATGGTCTCGCGCACGGACGTCCACGAGGTGCTGCGCGAGGTCGAGTGGTCCACGCTGGTCTTCTTCATGGGTCTGTTCGTCATGGTCGCGGGCCTGGTCCACACGGGTGTCATCGGGGCGATCGGCACGTGGGCCCTGGGCGCGCTGGGCGACGACTACTTCGTCGCCGCGACGGCGCTGCTGTTCGGCTCGGGCGTGCTGGGCGCGTTCTTCGACAACATCCCGTACGTCGCCACGACCGCCCCGATCGTGGAGGGCGTGGTCGCGCAGATCCCCGACCCGAGCACGGGGCAGGCGCTGTGGTGGGCGTTCGCGCTGGGCGCGGACTTCGGCGGCAACGGCACGGCGGTGGCGGCCAGCGCGAACGTGGTGGCCCTCGGCATCGCCGCGCGTTCCGGACACAAGATCACCTTCTGGCAGTTCACCCGGTACGGCATCGTCGTGACCGTCATCAGCACGCTGATGGCCTGGGCGTACGTCTGGCTGCGCTACTTCGCCTGACCGGGGAGATCAGGGGAAAGTCAGGGGCGATCACCGATGAGCGCCCCTGACCCGAGGAGGCATCGTGGGCCTCATGAACCGCCTCACCCAGTTCTCCTTCACCGCGGCCCCCGCCGCGCTGCTCGCCGGCAGTCTCCTCACGCGCCTCCCCGGCGCCGATGCCGTCGGCGGGCCGTGGTGGGCGGCCGCGCACGCGGTCCTGCTGGCCGGGTTCCTGATGTTCGGCGTCATGCTCCTGGCGCTGCGCCGTATAGCCGGGCCCGTGACGGGCGGGTGGCGGGCGGCGGCGGACGCCGCCACGGCGGTGGCGCTGCTCAGCACGGCCGCCAACGTCGTCGGTCTCGCCGTCGACCTCTACAACAGGTTCGAGAGCCCGCGCGTCGCGGCGTGGGAGCCGTTCGTCTACGGGGCCGCCTTCGCCGCCCTGGTCGCGCTGGCGTCCGTGCTCGCGGCGCTGCGGCGGGTCACGGTGCTGAGCGCGGCCGTCACGGCCACGGGCGTGGCGGTGCTGATCGGGGGGTTGCTCGAACCGGCCCTGACGCCGGTCGGCATGGCGCTCATCTGGCTCGGCACGCTGCTGCTGAGCAGGGGCCCGGCCGAACCGGCGGGGCAGATCGGCTACCGGCTCCACTGAGCGATCGCCCCGGCTTCAAGTGGGTACGTCCATGAAGGTCCCGACTCCCGGCTTTCATGAAGGAGTGGTGCCCCATGCTCTATGTCTTCGGCTTCGAACGCATCGGCGTCGCGGTGAGCGACATCTACTTCGTCGACCCCGACCCGATCAGGGGACAGGAGGGCGCCGAGCGCGGCGTACGCCTGGAGCTGCGGAAGCTGCATCCCGGCGAGCTGAACGGGTCGATCTACTCGGCCCGGCCCATCACCGTCGAACGCCCCCTCTGGCGGGTTGACCTGCTGGAGTCGGTCAACAGCGCACCCGGCAGCTTCGACCGCACCCACCATCACCCCGGCATCGACGGGTGGGAGCCGGGGAGGCGGGTGTTCGACAAGGAGCTCTCCGGCGAGCCGCTGAAGTGGCTGAGCGGACGGCTGGCCGACCTGGAGGGTGTGCTCGACGAGGTCGGGGTGGACCGCGGCGAGGTGAGCCCGGCGGACGTGACCGGCCTGCGCGAGCGTGCCGGGGAGATCGTCGAGACCGTCGCCCGCCTGCTCGACGGCGTCCACTCCGGCGCCCTCGCGACCCCGCCGGACGACGCCTCGGCCGCCGCCGTCCGCGCCAGCTGGTTGTGAGGACGGCAGCGCTTCTGGCTAGGGGGCCAGGCCGGCCGCGATGCCGTCCAGGACGAGGCCGAGCTTGCGGTTGAACCACACGGAGGCCGGCTCCGACAGCGCCCGCCGCATGACGGGCGCCACCTCCGGGCCGACCGCCTCGGCCCAGGCGTCGGCCGAGCTGTCGCGGACCTTGGAGGTGCCGACAGAGCTGCCTGCGGGCGCGTCCAGCTGCTGGCCCCTGCCGAAGACGTCGATCGCCAGGTCGAAGACGGTGTCGACGGCGAGGAACGCGTCCTCCACCGCGAAGCCGTAGCCGATCAGGCGCTGGACGGCCGCGCCGAAGCGGTGCATCACCTCGTCGGGGAAGCGCTTGAGCTTGAGGAATTCCTTGATCAGGCCGGGATGCGCCTCCAGCAGCGCCCACAGCGCCCCGGCCTGCGCCTCCAAGTCCGATCGCCACTCGCCGGTCGGCTCCGGCCAGTCCGCCTTGCCGATCGCGCGGTTGATGGCCACGATGACCAGCTCCTCGCGGTCGGCCACGTGGCGGTAGAGGGCCGAGTGGGCGACCCGGAGGCGGTCGGCCACGGTGGCCAGGGTCAGGTTGTCGAACCCGACGGCCAGCGCGGCGTCGGCGATGTCAGGCCGGGTGATGCGCGGCGGGCGGCCCCGCGGGCGGCCCAGCACGCGCCACTCCCGCGCCGTCGTCTCCTCACCCATCGAGCCCCCTACCGCCGTCGATCGCGTCGCGCCGGGCCGTCCACCGGTCAGGCGCGTACGAGGCGCCAGCCGCGGGCCCGCGCGCGTTCTTCCCAGAACGCAGCGTACCGGCCACCCGCGTCCAGCAACTCCTGGTGGGTGCCGCGCTCGGCGATCACGCCGCCCTCCAGCATGACGATCTGGTCGGCGGCGGCGATCGTGGTCAGCCGGTGCGCGATCACCAGCAGCGTCCGGTCGCGGGCGAGCGTGGCCAGCGCGTCCATCAGAGCGGACTCGTTCTCCGGGTCCAGCGCGGCGGTGGCCTCGTCCAGCAGCACGATCGGCGCATCCTTGAGGATCGCGCGGGCGATGGACACCCGCTGGCGCTCGCCTCCGGAGAGGGTCGCCCCGGCCTCGCCGACCCTCGCCTGCCAGCCGCCGGGCAGCCGCGCGGCGATCTCCTCGACGCGCGCCAGCCGGCCCGCCTCGCGGACCTCCTCGTCCGTGGCGTCCGGCCGCCCCAGCCGGATGTTGTCCTCCAGCGTGCCCTCGAACAGGTACACGTCCTGGAACACGATCGACAGCTGGGCCATCAGGTCCTCGGGCGGGTAGTCGCGCACGTCGTTCCCGCAGACCCGGACCGACCCGGCGGAGGCGTCCCAGAAGCGGGCGATGAGACGGGTGAGCGTGGTCTTGCCGGACCCGGAGGGCCCGACCAGCGCGGTCACCGTGCGGGGCGCGACGGTGAAGCTCACGTCCCGCAGCAGCGGCCGCTCGTCGTAGGCGAAGCTCACCCCGTCCAGCTCGATCGACGGCTCACCGGCCCGCGCCGTGCCGCCGGACGGCAGCGGCGGCGTGGTCAGGACGTCGCGGATGCGCCGCAGCGCGCCGTGTGCCATGCGCAGCTCGCCGCCCACGTCGGCGGCGGCGAGCAGCGGTTCGGTGAACCGCACGGCCAAGACCAGCACCCCGACCAGCTCCGGCACGTCCACCGCGCCGCCGAGCGCCAGCGAGCAGCCCACCAGCAGGATCGCGGTGAAGGCGAGCTGCACGGTCAGCGCGACCGTTCCGAGGCCGGGCAGCGTGGTCCGCAGGAGGCGCCGCAGCGCCGACCGCTGCCGCACCAGCGCGTCGTCGAGCAGGTCGTAGCCGTCCGCCGTGCGCCCGAACGCCCGCAGGGACGCCTGCTGCCGGGCGAACTCCACCACGCGGTCGGCCCCCTCGGCCCCCGCGTCGTCCATCGCGGTGTCGCTGCGCTGCACCAGGGTCTGCGTCCAGCGGAACGCCAGCCACAGGAACGGCGCCGTGACCAGGGCCGCCAGCCCCAGCCGCCAGTCGAACACGAACATGCACACCAGCACGGTCGCCGGCGCGGTCACCGAGGTCACCACGACCTGGAGCAGGTGGGCGGGCACGCTCATCACGTCCATGACGCCCTTGCCCGCGAGCTGCCCGAGCCGGCCCACCCGGTCGGCGCTGAACCAGCCGACCGGCAGCCCGGCCACGTGGTCGCCCATCCGGTGGTAGAGCGTGCGCAGGGCGGCCAGGCCGACCGCGTAGCCGTACTGCGACTGCTGGTAGGAGGCGACGGCGGTGGCCGCGACCACGACGGCGAAGGCCGCGAGCCACGGTCCGGCCGCCTCGCCGGACAGCAGCGCGCGCAGCACCGGCACGAGCATCGCGAACGACGCGCCCTGCAGCACGCCGTACACGATCATCGCGAGCAGGCTGCGGCGCAGGCGCGCCCCGTGCTCGGGGCCGAGTACGGCGCCCAGTTCTCCGATCATGCCCGGGTCCAATCCCGATCGTCGTCGCGTACGTGGGCCGCCCACAGCCGGGTGTAGAGCCCGCCGGCCGCGCGGAGCTCGTCATGGGTGCCGCGCTCGACGATCCGGCCGCCGTCGAGCACCGCGATCTGGTCGGCGCCGGTGATCGTGCCCAGCCGGTGGGCGATGACCAGCAGCGTGCGCCCGGCCACCAGCGTGGACAGCGCGTCCTGGATGGCCGACTCCGACTCCGGGTCGGCGAACGCGGTGGCCTCGTCCAGCACCAGGATCGGCGCGTCGGCCAGCAGGGCGCGGGCGATCGACACGCGCTGCGCCTCGCCGCCCGACAGGTGGGCGTCCTCCCCGATCACCGAGTCGTAGCCGCGCGGCAGCTCCGTGATCCGGTCGTGGATCTGGGCCGCGCGGGCCATCCGCTCGACCTCCTCGCGCCCCGCATCGGGGCGGCCGAGCGCGATGTTGTCCGCGACGGACGCGCGCAGGAGCTGCACGTCCTGGAGGACGAAGCCGACGTGGTGGTACAGCTCGGCGGAGCCGATGTCGCGCACGTCCACGCCGCCCACCGTCACCTGGCCCGAGCCGGGGTCGTAGAAGCGGGGAAGCAGCTTGGCCAGCGTGGACTTGCCCGAGCCCGACGGCCCGACCAGCGCGGTCACGGTGCCGGGCATCAGGGTCAGGTCCACCCCGCGCAGCACCGGCGTGCTCCCGTCGTACGAGAACGACACCTCGTGGAACTCCACCCGGCGGCCCTGCGGGCGGGTCGGCTCGGCGGGCTCGGGCAGCGGCGGCGTCGCCAGCAGCGCGGCCACCCGCCCGGCCGACTCGGCCGCGCGCCGCAGCCGCATCGAGCCCATGTCCAGGGTGAGGAACGGCGCCGTCAGCGCCACCCCGACCAGCACGAACGGCAGCACGTCCACCGGCGCCAGCCAGCCGTTCGCGGCGAACACGACGCCTCCCGCGGTGGCCACGAGCAGCATGGTCGGGGGCGAGATGAGCGCGTTCGAGACGCCGCTGAGCCTGAGCATGGGCCGCACCCAGGCGCCGAAGAACTCGGCGAAGTCGTCGGCGGCCTCGGCGAAGCGCCGGTAGGAGCGTCTGGCCTGCCCGAACGTCTTGATCACCGCGATCCCCTGCACGAACTCGACCACGGCGGCGCTGATCCTGGTGTTCGCCTCGCTCCAGCGCCGCATCTGCTCGTCGTAGCCGCGCATCATGACCGCGAACGCGACGGCGAACAGCGGCACCGGAATGAGCACGACGAGCGTGAGCCGCCAGTCGACGTACAGCAGGTAGGCGAGCGCGGCCAGCGGGGTCACCACGGCGGCGAGCAGGTCGAGCAGGGCATGCGCGACGAGGTGGTGCATCTCGCGCACGTCGTCCTGAAGGACCTTCTTGACCTGGCCCGAGTTGCGCTCGCCGAACCAGCCCAGCGGCACCCGCGACAGGTGCGCGGCCATCCGGCGACGCAGGTGGAGCTGCAGGTCGGCGTCCGCGAAGTGGGTGATCGCCCCGGCCAGGCCGAACGACGTGAACCTGACCAGCAGCCCGGCCACCGCGAT
This sequence comes from Nonomuraea sp. NPDC049625, assembly GCF_040675285.1. Taxonomy (NCBI): domain Bacteria; kingdom Bacillati; phylum Actinomycetota; class Actinomycetes; order Streptosporangiales; family Streptosporangiaceae; genus Nonomuraea; species Nonomuraea sp. NPDC049625. The sequence continues at coordinate 118,392 of NZ_JBFAOQ010000004.1, forward strand.
CCCGGCGATCAGCCAGACCCGGCCGGCCTCGGGGGCCGGGCTCAGCAGCACCCGGGCCAGCTCGGCCACGCACACGAACGGCACGAGCGCCGAGACGGCGTACACCACCTGGAGCACGGCGGCGGCGACCAGCCTCGGGCGGATGGGGGCGAGCAGCGCCAGTAACGCGGCGCGGTCGGGAGCGGGCCCGCCGTCCTCGGGCGGGGACGCCACGGGGGCCGCCGGTTCGGCGGTGATCGTCATGTGTGAGCCTCCGCGCTTCGAGGGTTTCCGCCTGGAACCGATTTTGTTACAGGCATTCTCGAATAGGCAAGGCTCACATAACTAAGGCCTCGGCGGACTGGGGGGTGTAGGGGTGGCCGGGCGGCGGTGCAGCAGGCCGAAGCGCGTCCACATGGCCTCCGCCGCCTCGATCGAGGCGCCCGTACGGGCCGGGTCCACGGCGGCGAGCTGGGTGACCAGGGCCTGGGCGACCGCCATGCCCGCCGTCAGCGACGGGAAGAACGCCTCCCCCTCCGCCGGCACCATGACCACCTCCTCGGCCGCCTCGGCCAGCGCGGGACTGGCCGCGTCCGTGAGGGCGAACACCCGCACCCCGCGCGAGCGGGCGACGTTCGCGGCCAGGACCGTGCTCTCGTACAGGCGCCAGAAGCTGATCGCCACCAGCACGTCCCCGGCGCCGAGCGCGGCCACCGCGTTGGCCAGCTCCGCGTCGCCGTTGGTCACGGCCGTGACGGGATAGCCCGCCAGGCGGGCGTTGTGGGCCAGGGCCAGCCCGACGGCCGCGTAGCTGCCGTCGGCGACGATCACGGTACGGCCCGCCGCGGCCACGGCCTCGGCGATCGTGAGCAGGACGCCCTCGTCGAGGCGGCGGTTCAGCAGCGCGAGGCTGTCCAGGTCGCGCCGGAGCGAGCGGGAGCTGGGCGAGCCGGTGCCACGGTGCTCGGCGGCCACCTGGCCGGCGCTCAGCGAGGACAGGTAGCGCGCCCGCAGCTCCTGCTGGAGCGCCGGCCACCCGGCGAACCCGAGCGCCTGCGCCGTACGCGTCACGGTCGCCACGTTCACCCCCGCGACCTGCGCCAGGTCAGCCGCGGACTCGAACGACGCCCGACGCGGCTGGGAGAGCAGGATCTCCAGCACCGCGGCCGCCTTGCCGCGCAGCCCGCGCGGGGGCACCCGGGTCCGCAACCACTCCTCGAAGCTGTCCGCGGCCTGCTCTGTCACCGTGTCCCTCTCCACTGCCATTCTGCAAAGACCATTGCATTTCGGATATTTCGCACTATATGTTGCTTCGCAATCAACCTGAAGGGGCCATGACCTCGGGAAGGTGTTGTTCAATGACCCTGTTGGCCCGTCTGGACCGGCTCCCGCTGAGCCGCCCTCACTACCTGCTCCTCCTCATCGGCGGCCTCGGCTACACCTTCGACGGCATGGACTCGGCCGTCGTGGCATTCTTGCTCCCCAGCGCGCAGGACGCCTGGGGCCTGTCCAACGGCCAGCTCGGCCTCATCGGGTCCGCGACGCCGTTCGGGTTCCTGTTCGGCGCGACCGTCGCCGGCCTGCTCGGCGACCGTATCGGCCGCAAGAAGGTCATGATGTACGCGCTCGCCTTCTACGCCGCCTTCTCGGTGGTCGCCGCGTTCGCCCCGAATTATGAGGTCTTCCTGGGCTCCCGGGTGCTGGCCGGGGCCGGCGCGGGCGCGGAGAGCGCGATCATCGCGCCGTTCCTGTCCGAGTTCGTGCCGGCGAAGCGGCGCGGATGGTTCATCGGCGCGCTGGCCGGGTTCTTCTCGTTCGGGTTCGTGATGGCGGCGCTGATCGGCCGCTTCGTGGTGCCGACGATGGACGACGGCTGGCGGATCGCGCAGGTGATCACCGCGCTGCCGATCGTCATGCTGCTGTGGTGGCGCCGCTCGCTTCCGGAGTCGCCGCGCTTCCTGCTGCAGAACGGCCGCGTGGACGAGGCCGAGGCGGTGGTCGCCGACCTCGAACGCCGCGTCGAGCGGGCCACCGGACAGCCGCTCCCGCCGGTGCCCGAGCCGGCCGCCCAGCCGGCCAGCGACACCGCCACCAAGGCGGCCGGGGTCAACCTGATCAGCGCGCTCCGGTTCCTGTGGAGCCCGGTCATGGCCAGGCGGACGGCTGTGACGTGGCTGATCTGGTTCGTGATCACGTTCTCGTACTACGGGTTCTTCTCGTGGATCCCCACCCTGCTCGTGCAGCGCGGCATCACGGTGACCAAGAGCTTCGAGTTCTCGATCATCATCTACCTGGCGCAGGTCCCCGGCTACTTCTCCGCGGCCTGGCTGTCGGAGCGGCTCGACCGCAAGAACACCATCGCGATCTACCTGTCAGGCTCGGCGGTCAGCGCGTTCTGGCTGTCGCAGATGGACACGCCCGCCACGATCACGCTCGCGGGCGCGGTGCTGTCGTTCTTCCTGAACGGCACGTACGCGGGCGTCTACTCGTACACGCCCGAGGTCTTCCCCACCTGGATCCGCGCCACCGGAACGGGCCTGTCGAGCGCGTTCGGGCGGGTCGGCAGCATCCTGGCCCCGACGATCATCGGGCTGTCGGCGGCGAGCCTCGGCTTCGGCGGCGTGTTCGGCCTGACGACGGCGGTGCTGGTGGTCGGGGTGGTGTGCGTGGTCGTGTTCGGCCTGGCCACGGCCGGGAGATCACTTGAGGAGCTGACGGAACCCGCCAAGGAGGCGAGCAAATGACCGGATTGAGCGAGCTTGAAGAGACCGTGCGGCGGGAGGTGGGAGTGCGGCTGTTCACGGTCCTGGCCTGGGTGCCGGAACGGCGGGCGCTGCGCCGCGTCCACACCAGCCATCCCGAGCAGTATCCGGTGGGCGGGGAGAAGACCGTGGAGGTCGCCCAGGGCTGGCTGGGGCGGTGCATCGAGGGCCGGGAGCCGTACTTCGGCAAGGACCGGGCCGCGGTACGGGAGATCTTCGCCGACCACGAGCTGATCGAGAGCCTGGGCTGCGGGACGATCATCAACGTCCCGGTGGTCGACCAGGGGGAGGTGCTCGGCGTGCTGAACATCCTCGACGCCGAGGGAAGCTACGACGAGGAGTCGGTGGCCGTGGCGCGCTCGCTCGCGCCGCTCGCCGTCCCGGCGCTTCGTGGAGGTGCGGCATGAGCTTGTTGCTGCGTAATGCCCGGGTCCTGGACGTGACGAGCGGCGAGTACGCCGAGGGCGACCTTCGCTGCGCGGACGGCCGGGTCGCCGAGACGGGACCCCGGCTGAGCGCGCCGGACGGCACGCGGGTGATCGACCTCGCCGGTGCGCACGTGGTGCCGGGGCTGATCGACGCGCACGTGCACGTCACCGCCTCCACCGCGAACCTCGGCACGCTCGGCTCCATGTCCCCCTCCTACGTCGCCGCGCACAGCGCCCAGATCATGGGCGGGATGCTCGACCGGGGCTTCACCACGGTGCGCGACGCGTCCGGCGCCGACTTCGGGCTGGCCGACGCGCAGGCCGAGGGGCTGATCCGGGGGCCACGGCTGCTGTTCTGCGGCAAGGGGCTGAGCCAGACCGGCGGCCACGCCGACTTCCGCGGCCGGGGCGAGCACCAGCAGGACGATCACCCCTGCTGCGCCGGCGTCGGCCGCGTGGCCGACGGGGTCGACGCCGTCCGCGTCGCCGCCCGCGACGAGCTGCGCAAGGGCGCGCACCACATCAAGGTCATGGCCTCCGGCGGCGTGGCCTCCCCGACCGACCGCATCGACTCGACCCAGTACTCCATGGACGAGCTGCGCGCGGTCGTCGAGGAGGCCGAGGCGGCCAACCGGTACGTCGCCGCGCACGCCTACACCGCCCGGGCCGTCAACCGGGCGCTCGAGGCCGGGGTGCGCTCGATCGAGCACGGGAACCTGATCGACGACACGAGCGTGGAGCTGTTCCGGCGGCACGACGCGTTCCTGGTGCCGACGCTGGTGACGTACTGGGCGCTCAAGGAGGAGGGGCTCACGTTCGGGCTGCCCGAGCGGAGCTGGCGCAAGGTGGACGAGGTGCTCGAGGCCGGGCTGGTCGCGCTGGAGCGGGCCGCGCGGGGCGGGGTGCGGCTGGCGTACGGGACCGACCTGCTCGGCGGCATGCACCGGCACCAGAACCACGAGTTCCGGCTGCGGCGGGAGGTGCAGCAGCCGATCGACGTGCTGCGGGCCGCGACGACCGGGGCGGCGGAGCTGGTCGGGATGGCGGGCGAGGTCGGCACGCTGGCCGTGGGGGCGCACGCGGACCTGCTCGTGCTCGACGGCGATCCGCTGGCCGACATCGGCGTCCTCGCGGACCCCGCCCACTTCAGGCACGTCGTCCAGGCGGGCCGCGTCGTCTCCGGCTGAGCCGGAGCCGCTTCGGGGCGGGCGGCGTTGCATAGTGGCAGGGTGACCACGCTGACGCGCGCCGCTCTCGTGGTGGTCGCGGTGCTGCTCCTGCTGCTCGCCCTGCTGTGGGTGTTCCAGCGGCGGCTGATCTACCTGCCCGACAGCGCGCCCGTGCCGCCCGCCGCCGAGGTCGTCCCGGGCGCGCGGGACGTCACGTTCACGACCGGCGACGGGCTCCGGCTCGCGGCCTGGTACGTCCCCGGCACCCGCGGCGTGACCGTCCTGATCGCGGGCGGGAACGGGGGTAACCGGCGCGACCGCGCCCCCTTGGCCCGCGCGCTGTCGGAGCACGGGTTCGCGGTGCTCCTCATGGACTACCGCGGCTACGGCGGCAACCCCGGCAGCCCGACGGAGGAGGGGCTGCGCCAGGACGCCCTGGCCGCCCGCGACCACCTCGGCGACACCCGCATCATCTACTTCGGCGAGAGCCTGGGCGCGGCCGTGGTCACCCGGCTCGCCCTGGAGCGCCCGCCCGACGGCCTGGTGCTGCGTTCGCCGTTCACCGACCTGGCCGCCGCCGGGCGGGCCAACTACCCGTTCCTGCCGGTCAGGACGCTGCTGCGGGACCGCTTCCCGGTCGCGGAGAGCATCCGGCGGGTGCGGGCGCCGGTCGTCGTCGTGTACGGCACCCGCGACACGATCGTGCCCCCGCGGCTCAGCAGGGCGGTCGCCGAGGCGGCGGGCGAGCGGGCCACGACCGTCGAGGTCGCCGGGGCGGGCCACAACGACCTGGTCATGCTGGCCGGCGACGAGGTCGTGGGCGCCGTGGCCGACCTGGCCGGGCGCATAAATCAGTAGTTCCACACCCCCTCATCGTGTACGTTCAGGAACGGAAGGATTACACACGGTAACCATAGGGGGCCCAGTGAGACTCGTTCGCGCCGCAGCGGCGGCACTCTCCCTGGTCATGACCACCACTCCCGTCGCCGCCGAGTCGGCCCCGTCCGCGCTGGTGCGCACCGACAAGGGCATGGTCAAAGGCGAGGTGCGCAAGGACCACCGGGCCTTCCGCGGCATCCCGTACGCCCAGCCGCCCACGGGCCCGCTCCGATGGCGGCCGCCGCAGCCGGCCAAGCCGTGGACGGACGTCCGCGACGCGACGGCGTTCGGCAGCCAGTGCGCGCAGCTCGCCGAGCCCTACGGCGGCAAGACGTCGTACGGCGAGGACTGCCTCTACCTCAACGTCACCGCGCCGCGCAGGGGCCGCGACCGGCCGGTCATGGTGTGGCTGCACGGCGGCGGCAACGCCGGCGGCAACCCCGCCTTCTACGACCTGACCAGGATGGCGACCCGTGGCGGCGTCGTGGTCGTGAGCGTCAACTACCGGCTGGGTGCGCTCGGCTGGCTGGCGCACCCCGCGCTGGAGACGGGCGAGCGCTACCAGAGCGGCAACTACGGGCTGCTCGACCAGCAGGCGGCGCTGCGCTGGGTGCGGCGGAACATCGCGGCGTTCGGCGGCGACCCCCGCAACGTGACGGTGTTCGGGGAGTCCGCCGGAGCCGCCGACATCTGCGCCGACCTGGCCTCGCCCACCGCCGCCGGGCTGTTCGACAAGGCGATCGTGCAGAGCTTCAGCTGCTCCTCCCCCACCCGCACCGAGGAGCAGGCCGAGGCCGAGGGGGCCAGGTTCGCCGCGGCCGTGGGCTGCGCCGCAGGAGCCGCCGCCTGCCTGCGGGCGCTGCCGGTCAAGACGCTGCTGGAGGCGTTCCGGGGCCACAACCCGTACCCGGTCGCGGGCGGCGACCACGTGCTGCCGCTCCAGCCCCGCGCGGCGATCGAGAGCGGCCGGATCAACCGCGTGCCCGTCATGCACGGCAACACGCTCGACGAGATGCGCCTGTACGCCGGCCTGACCTACCCGAAGCCGATCACGCAGGCGCAATACGAGCAGTTCGTGCGCGCCACGTACGGGGCCAACGCCGGCCAGGTCCTGGCCCGCTATCCCGCCACCGGCCCCGACCTGCGGATCGGGCTGGCCACCATGCTGACCCACGGCACCGGCCCGCTCGCCACCTGCACGCACCAGGACGCCTTCGGCCTGCTCTCCCGGGCCGGGGTCGAGGTCTACGCCTACCAGTTCGCCGACCGCGCCGCGCCGCCGCTGATGGACGTGCCCGGTTTCGAGGAGGGCGCCGAGCACGCGACGGAGCTGGTCTACCTGTTCCCCGGCCTGCTCGGCCGGCTCAACGCCGAGCAGGAGAAGCTGTCGAACGCCATGATCGGCTACTGGACGTCGTTCGCCCGCGACGGCCACCCGAACGCCCCCTGGGTCCCGCGCTGGCCGCGCTTCAGCGGCTCCGGCGACGTGCTCAGCCTGGCGCCGGGCCGCGGCGGCATCCACCTGACCGACACCGCCGGCGCCAGCAATTGCGCCTTCTGGGGCTCTTTGCAGTCATGATGGCTCATAATGCGGGTTGTCCCTGAAGATCCGCGAGCCCCCGAGGTGAGCCATGAAACCGCTCCGCGTCGTCGTGGCCGCCGTGGGGGCGGGGGCGCTTCTGGCCGGCGGCTTCCTGTTACTGCGCGGCGGCGGCGACAACCCGCCGCCGCGTGATCGCCTGGCGGTCGCGCCCGTGGTCGTGCGTCCCAACGTGCTGGTGGACGCCCAGGGCGCGGTCCTGGAGGAGCTCACCGGCGACTGCGCGGCCAGCCGCTACCCGTATGTCTGCATTCAGGCGAAGGAGGAGCTCGACGAGGACCTGCTCCGCCGCAGCGGCCTGACCATCGTGACGGCGATCGACCAGCGCGTGCAGCGCGCCGCCCAGCAGGGCATCGACCGGTACGTGCGCCGCGAGGACGCGCCGGTCGCCGCCCAGGCCATGATCGTGCCGGGCACCGGCGAGATCAGGGCCCTGGCCGCCAGCCGGGCGCCCGGACCCGGCGCCGAACCGCCCACCGACCGGTTCGGCTTCCAGCAGGGCACCACGGCGATGGTGTACACGCTGACGGCCGCGCTGGGGAGCGGCATGCGTTATGACGACGGCTTCCCTTACCTCAGCCAGTATCGGGCGGCGAACTACCACGCGATCAAGAACTGCAAAGGTGAGAACGTCGCCGAGCCGTCGTTCTCGATCGTCAACAGGCAGCGCGACCACGGCGCGTTCACGACCCTGCGCTCGGGCACCCGGACCGCCGAGAACACGTTCTTCATGAAGCTGACGGAGAAGGTCGGTCTGTGCGAAAGCGTGCAGGCGGCCAAGCGCCTCGGGCTCAAGCGGGCCGACGGCCTGCCGTTCCAGGAATTCGAGACGTTCTCGTTGGGGATCAACGAGGTGGACCCGGTCTCGCTCGCCGGTTCGTACGCCACCCTCGCGGCGCACGGCAGGCAGTGCGAGCCGCGGCTGGTCACGGAGGTGCGCGGCGACACGGGCGTCATGCGTTCCTTCCCGGCGCGGTGTCAGGAGGCGCTGGAGCCCGCGGTCGCCGACGCGGTGACCGACGTGCTGGCGGAGGCGCTGGCCAAGGGCCCGCTCAAGGGGCTCGGCCGGGACGCGGCGGGCATGGAGGGCACCGCTGACGAGTTCTCCACCGCCTGGTACGCCGGTTACACCCCCGACCTGGCCTCTGCCGTCGCGCTCGGCGACCCGCGCGGCGCGGTCAAGCACAAGCTGTCGGACATCACCATCGGCGGTCGTCGCTACCGGCACGTCGAGGGCACGTCGATCCCCGGCCCGATCTGGAAGTCCTCGATGACGGAGGCGCTGGCCGGCAGTGCGGGGACGGCGTTCGCGAAACCGGACCTGGCGCGCTTCGGCGGCTGCCGCGACCACTGCGCCCCGTAACCGCTCCGGCTCCCCCGATCAGGCGGGGTGGTCGAGGAGCGACTCCAGCTCGGCGACCGCGTGGGCGCGGTGGATGTCGAGGGTCCTCACCGCCTCGTCGGCGGCGAGGCGGCGCAGGGCGTCGAGGGTGGCGCGGTGCTCCTTGACGACCCGCTCCCGGTTGCCCGCGTCGCCGTAGTACATCGACCGGTAGGCGTCCGTGGTGTCCCACAGGGTCCTGATCAGGCGGACCAGCCGGGGCATGCCCGCGCAGTCGAACAGCGTCATGTGGAACAGCCGGTTGGCCGTCGCCATGGCCAGCACGTCGCCCGCCGCGGCAGCCCGCTCGACCTCCTTCTGGGCCGACTCCAGCCGGGAGAGGTCGTCGTCCGTGAGCCGCTCGACGGCCCGCCGGACGGCCTCCTCCTCCAGCAGCTCACGGATGCGGTAGACCTCGCGCAGGTCGTCGAGGGAGAGCATGGCGACGCAGTAGCCCTTGTGCGCCTTGTAGGTGACCAGGCCCTCGCCTTCGAGCGTCTTGAGCGCCTCGCGCAGGGGGACGCGGCTGACCTGCAGCTCCTCGGCCAGCGCGTCCTGCCGGATGGGGGCGCCGGGACGCAGGCGCCCGGTGGTGATGGCAAGGCGGAGCTCGCCCAGCACGAACTGCTGGGCCGTCGGCGGCCTGCGTCGTGCCTCGTCCGAACTCATCGCCCCAATATCTCACGAACCCATTCCTCGTCCTCCCCCAGCCGGGGCGGCCGGTGGCGGTAGGAGGGCGGGGTGGCGCTGAGCCGCAGCGGGTTGGCGACCTGGCCGACGCCGTCGAGCCGTACGGAGGGCTCCAGGCCGAGGTCGTCGGCCAGGGCGAAGGCGGCGGCCAGGTCGTTGATCGGGCCGCAGGGCACCCCGGCGGCGGTGAGCGTCTCGAACCACTCGTCGGCCGTACGGGCGGCCAGCGCCGCGTTGAGCTCGGCGACGAGCCCGATGCGGCCGGCGACCCGGTCCGCGTTGGTGGCGTAACGAGGGTCACCGGCGAGGTCCGGGCGGTCCAGCGCCCCGCAGAGGGCCTGGAACTGGCGGTCGTTGCCGGCCGCGATCACGATCGGGCGGTCGGCGGCCTCGAAGACCTCGTACGGGACGATGCTGGGATGCCGGTTGCCCATCGCCTGGGGGACCACTCCGGCGGCGGCGTAGGCGGAGGCGTGATTGGTGAGCGCCGACAGGAGGGACGACAGCAGCGAGACCTCGACGTGCTGCCCCTCGCCGGTGCTGTCGCGGTGGCGGAGCGCGGCCAGGATGCCCAGCCCGGCGTGCAGCCCGGTGATCACGTCCACCAGCGCCACGCCGGCCTTCGTCCCGGGCCCGCCGGGCTCGCCCGTGACGCTCATCAGCCCGCCCACCGCCTGCGCGATCAGGTCGTAGCCGGGCAGCCCGGCACCGGGTCCCGACCCGAACCCGGTGATCGAGCAGTACACCAGCCCGGGGTTGAGCTCGCGCAGCGAGGGGTAGCCGAGCCCGAGCCGGTCCATCGTGCCGGGCCGGAAGTTCTCGACCACCACGTCCGCCCGGGCGGCCAGCGCCCGGGCGACCTCGATGTCCGCGCGCAGGTCGAGGGCGATCGAGCGCTTGTTGCGGTTGACGCCGAGGAAGTACGTGGCCTCGCCGTCGGGCGCGTACGGCGGCCCCCAGGCGCGGGTGTCGTCCCCCGCGCCCGGCCGCTCCACCTTGACCACCTCGGCGCCCAGATCGGCCAGCAGCATCGTGGCGTACGGCCCCGCCAGCACCCGGCTGAAGTCCGCCACCAGCAACCCCGACAGCGCACCGGTGCTGTGTCCAATTGTTCGCTCGCTACGCTCGCTCACGCCGGCGCCCCGAGGTAGACGGTCATCGTGTGGGTGAAGAACTCGCGGGCCGCCCGCCCCTGCTCCTTGGGCCCGAACCCGCTCTGCTTGACCCCGCCGAACGGCACGTACGGGAAGGTCCCGGCCGACTCGGAGTTGATGTGCAGCACGCCGACGTCCAGGCGATCGACCGCCCGCAGGGCCACCCCCAGGTCCCTGGTGAAGATGGCCGCCGACAGGCCGTGGTCGCTGAGGTTGGCCAGCCCCAGGGCCTCCTCGGTCCCCGACGCCCGCACCACGCCCACCACGGGCCCGAACAGCTCGGTACGCCAGAAGTCCACCCCGGTTCCCGGCAGGTCGAGCACGGTCGGCGGCACGAACCAGCCCTCACCGTCGTACGGGGAGGAGCCCGCCAGCGGCTTGGCCCCCTCGTCCACGGCCCGCGCCACCCCGGACGTCACCCGGTCCCGGGCGGCCGAGCTGACCAGCGGGCCCATCTCCACGCCGGGCGACAGGGGGTCGCCGACCACGAGGCGCGCGGCCCGTTCGGCCACCCGCTCCAGCAGCTCGTCCGCGACCGGGGAGGCCACGATGAGCCGCGAGGTGGCCGTGCACTTCTGGCCCGTGGAGCGGAACGCGCCCAGGCAGACCTGCTCGGCCGCGTGGTCGAGGTCGGCGTCGGCGAGCACGACGGAGGCGTTCTTGCCGCCCATCTCCGTCTGCACCGGCTTGCCCAGCTCGCCGCAGCGCGCGATCACGGCCCGCCCGACCGCCGTGGAGCCGGTGAACGAGATCGCGTCCACGCCGGGGTGGTCCACGATGGCCGAGCCGGCCTCGGCCTCGCCGTACACGAGGTTGAGCACGCCGTCCGGCAGCCCCGCCGAGGTCAGCGCCTGCGCCAGCCGGTAGGCCAGCAGCGGCACCAGCGACGACGGTTTCCACACGACGGTGTTGCCGTAGCTGAGCGCGGGCGCGATCTTCCAGGCGGGGATGACGATCGGGAAGTTGAACGGCGTGATCAGCCCGGCCACGCCGATCGGCTTGCGGACCACGAGGACGTTCTCGCCGGGCCGCGGGGAGGCGAAGATCTCGCCGCTCTCCCGGTCGGCCTCGCCCGCGTAGTAGCGCAGGATCCGGGCCGAGCCCCGTACCTCGGCGACCGCCTCGGGCAGCGTCTTGCCCTCCTCGCGGGCCAGCTCGGCGCCCCACTCGTCAGCGGCGGCGTCCACCAGGTCGGCGGCGGCCACGAGCACCGCCGCGCGGGCGTGGTGCGGCATCGCCGCCCACTCCGGCGCCGCCGCACGGGCCGCGGCGACGGCCCGCTCCACCTCGGCTGCGGAGGCGAAACGCCCCCGCGCGACCACTTCACTGGGCCGGGCCGGGTTGGTGTCGGCGAACTCCTCGCCGTCGCCCTCGACCCAGCGGCCGCCGATGAGATTCAGAAGGTCCATGGTCAACGAACCCTAACTGTGCAATATTGGATTTTCAATATTGGATCCAAAATACGGAGGCCATCCGATGATCACCCCGACCGCGCTCTTCGCCATCGACACGCTGCTCACCGAGGAGGAGCGCGAGATCAGGAACACGGTCAGGCGCGTCTGCGACCGGGAGATCCGCCCGAACGTCGCGGAGTGGTTCGAGACCGGCGAGCTGCCGGCCCGCGAGCTGGCCCGCACGCTCGGCTCGCTGGGCGTGCTCGGCATGCACCTGGAGGGGTACGGCTGCGCGGGCATGGGCGCGGTCTCGTACGGGCTGGCCTGCCTGGAGCTGGAGGCGGCCGACTCGGGGCTGCGCAGCCTGGTGTCGGTGCAGGGCTCCCTCGCGATGTACGCCATCTGGAAGTACGGCAGCGAGGAGCAGAAGCAGGAGTGGCTGCCCGCGATGGCGGCCGGCGAGCGCATCGGCTGCTTCGGCCTGACCGAGCCCGACTTCGGCTCCGACCCGGCGGGCATGCGGACCACGGCCAAGCGCGAGGGCGGCGACTGGGTGCTGAACGGCACCAAGATGTGGATCACCAATGGCTCGGTCTCGGACGTGGCGGTGGTGTGGGCGCGTACGGACGAGGGTGTCAGGGGCTTCCTGGTCCCGGCGGGCACCCCGGGCTTCACCGTGAACGACGTCAAGCACAAGATCTCGCTGCGCGCGAGCGTGACGAGCGAGCTGGTGCTCGACGGGGTGCGCCTGCCGGACGCGGCCATGCTGCCCGGCGCGCGGGGCCTGTCGGGGCCGCTCGGCTGCCTGAACGAGGCGCGGTTCGGGATCGTGTTCGGGGCGATGGGGGCGGCGCTCGACTGCCTGGAGACGGCCATCGCGTACGCGGGTGACCGCGAGGTGTTCGCCAGGCCGCTGGCCTCGTTCCAGCTCACCCAGGAGAAGCTCGCCGACATGGCGCTGGAGCTGGGCAAGGGCCTGCTGCTCGCCGTGCACCTGGGCCGGCTGAAGGAGGCCGGGACGATCACCCCCGAGCAGGTGAGCGCCGGCAAGCTGAACAACGTGCGCGAGGCCCTGGAGATCGCCAGGAAGTGCCGCACGCTGCTCGGAGCGAGCGGCATCACCCTCGAATACCCGGTGATCAGGCACTCCGTGAACCTCGAGTCGGTGCTGACCTACGAGGGCACGTCCGAGATCCACTCCCTGGTCCTGGGCAAGGCGCTCACCGGGATCGCCGCGTTCCACTGATCAGAACGTCTGCCAGGTCGCCTCGGTGACCTGGCACGGCCCGCCCTGGTGCACCCGCAGCCGCGCGGCGGAGAGGTCCAGCGCGATCGTCGCGACGGTCTCCCACCGCTGGTTGATCGGCATCGTCTGGTCCGGGTGGGCGCAGACGGGGGCGTCCTCGGGGCCGTGGCTGAGCATGGCCAGCGCCCGCTTGGTGTGGTCGTCGCTGCTCAGGCCCTCGGTGTTGGCCCGCAGGTGCTGGAACCTGGCGTACGTGCTGGGCCGGTCGGTGGAATGCCGCTCGTCCTTGGCCAGCGCGGGGTCGAGGAAGTGGTTGCAGTGCTGCAGCACGCCGTCGGGCTCCGGCGGTATGACCGCGACGCCGGCCGGGGAGATCTCGATCGAGGCCGCGTCCGACGAGGTCACGGCCGTGATGACGGTCGAGGCGGAGACGGTGGCCGAGCGCGCGATGTCGGCGGCCTCCTCCACCGTGGTGGCCTCGTCCAGGATCCTGCGGGCGATCAGGTGGACGGGCACGCCGAGGTCGGCCGTGTCGGAGTCGTGGCGCAGGATGTTGAAGTGGATGCCGAGCCCGGCCGTGTTCACCCCGATCTTGGCCAGCGCCCCGGCCTCGGTGAACGTTCGCACGACGTGCCCCGGACGCGGTTCCAGCTCCCAGAGCATGGGCGCGTCGCGCAGGTGGTCGTGCCAGTCCCACGTCTGCACCGTGCGCGGCGCCTCCCCCGCCCCGGGCAGCACGACGGAGGTGGAGCACTCCCCCTCGCCGGTCGCGTCGATGGCGGCCAGGATCTCCGTGCGCGCGTTGACGACGGCGACCTGCCAGGGCTCCAGGCCGGCGCCGCGCGCGATCCCCGCGATCTCCTCCGCCAGGTGCGGCGCCCAGTCGGCGGTGCGCTCCATGGCCAGCTCGCCCCACGTACGGACCTGCGTCGCGGTGGCGCCCGCGACGGTGAACAGGTCGGTGTAGCCGGAGAGGTTGGCACGGATCGCCCTGCTCCGGTGCGTGCCGAGTTCTTTGCCGCGGGCTCGGGGGTCAATCTGCGTGGACGTGAAGGTGGGGAAAGTCATGAACCATCCATCAGGTCGGCGAGCCTGGGGTTCTCGGCCGCGAACGAGGCGCGGACGCGCGCGTACCGCTCGGCGTCGATGTCCTGGCTCAGTTTGAACATGCTCTTCTCGGTATGCACATGCACCCGAAAAGCCACTACCCCCGGCAAGAGCGCCGCGAACCTCTCCCTGGACGCCGGGGTCGGCTCCCAGGAGGGCGAGCGGAGCGACTCCAGCGCCGTGACGGTGCGCTCCACCACGTCGAGCGCGTCGTCGAGCAGTTCCACCCGTCCCGTCACGTGCACGGCCGCGTAGTCCCAGGTCGGGACGGCCGGGTCGGTCGCGTACACGGTGGGCGAGACGTACCCGTGCGCGCTGGAGAAGACCACGAGCACCTCGGGCGAGGACTCGAAGGAGCGCCAGTGGGGGTTGGCGCGGGCCATGTGGCCGAGCAGCGCGCCGCCTTCGAGCACGCCTTCCTCGAGGATGACGGGGACGTGCGTGGCGACCGGCACGCCGTCCACCGTGCTGACGACCAGGGCGAACGGGTTCCGCCTGACCAGCTCGACCGCCTGGGCCGGGTCCTTGGCGGCGTAACGGGGGAAGACATGCATCGGGCTACTCCACCGCGCTCAGGATCGCGTCCCAGGCGAGCTCCGACGCGAGCGTCCCGAAGCCGGTGGGCTTGACGCTCACCAGGTCCACCTCGTCCGTGGTCATCGCGAACAGCACGTCGCCGTCGTTCATGGTGTGGAACGGCTGGATGCCGCGGTGCATGGAGCTGTGCACCTGGCGGCCCACCTGGAGCAGCTCGATGTCGGTCAGCTTCACGTTCGTCACCATGACGGTCAGCGTGGTGTTACCCATGACGGCCGGGGCCGGGTCGCCGACCATCGCGGCGTAGTCGGCGCCGGGGTGGCGGCGGGCGCCGTCCTCGGCGTGGTAGTTGCCGCGCACGATCCCGCCCTGCCGGTCGACGACCGCGCCGACGGCGTTGACCACGGTCGCCACCAGCACCTTGGCCTCGCCGAACGTGCCGAACGCGGCCCCCTGACCGGCGAACTCCGCCCGGCCGAAGTCCACCTTCCCGGCGCTCGCCGTGCGGCCCGCGCCGCACCGGCCCACCGGGAACTCGCCTTCGACGGCGTTGCGGAGCGCGGCCCGGCCCAGCTCGCCGTCCGGGTAGACGGCGGTCTCCCTGGCCGAGAAGTCGTAGATCACCGCGCCGGACACGAGCTGGAGGTCGTCCCAGCGGGTCCGGTTGTCCCTGCGGGCCAGCAGCTCGTCGCTCACGCCCGCGGCGGCGGCCAGACCGTACACCGAGCCGCCGGCGAAGCAGATGGCGTGGTTGTAGTCGTACCCGCCGCTCATGCCGACCGCGCCGCCGCGCGCGTCCACGGCCGTGCGCGCGCCCGCCGGCACGTGGATCACGGTGCACCCGGTGGGGCCCTCCGCGTACTCGGCCGTGCCGACGAGCACGCCGGGCAGGTCGAACGCGACCGACCCGCGACCGGGGCTGGCCTGCGGGGTCAAAGGCAGGTCCGCGTTGCGCGGGACCCCGGGCGCGAACGCGGACGGAGTTGCAAGCCGGGGCTCATTCGTCACAATGCCTCCAAAAGCTGTTTCGAATACTCGTGAGCGGGGGCCGAGTAGAACGTGGCCGTGTCGGCGGTCTCGACGATCTCGCCCTTGCGCATGACCGCGATCCGGTCGGCGACGTAGCGGACCGCGCCGAGGTCGTGGGAGATGAACAGGGCGCTGAAGCCGTACTCGGCCTGCAGGTCCTTGATGAGATTGAGGATCTGCACCTGCACGGAGACGTCGAGCGCGCTGACGGCCTCGTCGAAGACGATGAACCTGGGCCGGGTGACCAGCGCGCGGGCGATGGAGACGCGCTGCCGCTGGCCGCCGGACAGCTCATGGGGATAGCGCGAGGCGAACGACGCCTCCAGCCCCACGTGCTCCAGCATCTCGGTGACCGCGTCGCCGGCCGGGCGGCCGAGCACGTCCAGCGGCTCGGCGACGCTCTGGCCGACGCGCATGCGCGGGTTGAGCGACCAGTGGGGGTGCTGCAGCACGGCCTGCATCCGGCCCGCCAGCTCGCGCCGCCGCTTGGGGAAGGGGCGGCCGTCGAACCTGACCGTGCCGGACGTGGGCCGCTGCAGGCCGAGCGCGACCCGGCTGCTGGTCGTCTTGCCCGAGCCGGACTCGCCGACCAGGCCGAGCGTCTCCCCCTCCGCGACGGACAGGGACACGTGCCGCATGGCGTCCAGGTGGATGCGCCGCAGCGGCGGACCCGCGGCGAAGGTGACGGTGACATCGTCGAGCTCGAGTATCACGCCGCCACCTCCCCCGCGCGGTGGCAGAGCACGTCCTGGTCGCCCACCCGGACCGGTTGCGGGCGCTCGTGCTCGCAACGCTCCTCCGCGAACGGGCAGCGCGGCGCGAAGGCGCAGCCCGGCGACGGCCCGGTGAGCACGGGCGGGCGGCCGGGCACGGGCTCCAGGCGGACGCCGTGGGCCGCGGCGGCGGGCGCCGACCCGGCCAGCGCCGCCGTGTAGGGGTGGGCGGGATGGCCCAGCACCTCGCGGGCGGGCCCGGTCTCGACGACCCGGCCGCCGTACATGACCGCGACCCGGTCGCATCTGCGGGCGACGGCGGGCAGGTCGTGGCTGAGCCACAGAATGCTCGTCCCGGCCGCGGCGGCCAGGGAGAAGACCACGTTCAGCACCTCCTCGCGCACCTGGCTGTCCAGCGCGGCGGTCGGCTCGTCCGCGACGAGCAACTCGGGCTCGGTGGCCATGGCCATCGCGATGGCCACCCGCTGCGCCATGCCGCCGGAGAGCTGGTGCGGGTACGAGCGCACGACGCGGGGGTCGTCGAGCTTGACCCGCCCCAGGTGGAAGCCCACGTCGGCGCCGCGCCCGAGCACCAGGCGGAGCTGGTCGCCGACGCGCATGGTCGGGTTGAGCGAGGCGATCGGGTCCTGGAAGACGAACCCGAGATGCTGTTTCCGCAGCTGGCGCAGGCGCTTGGGCGGCAGGTCGAACACCGGCTCCCCGGCCACCACGACCTCCCCCTCGCTGCGCCGGGCCGTCCCGGGCAGCAGCCGGCCGACGGCCGAGCCGAGCGTGGACTTGCCGGACCCGCTCTCGCCGACCAGGCCGACGGTCTCCCCCTGCGCCACCTCCAGGTCGGCGCCGTCCAGCGCCCTGGTCTCGGCGTAGTCGATCACCAGGTTCCGCACCGTGAGCAGGCTCATGTCAAGGACCTCGTCTCCCGGGGTTCGAGCCGGTCGCGCAGCCCGTCGCCCACCACGTTGATCGCCAGGATCGCCGCCACGAGCACGACCCCCGGGCCGAGGATCAGCCAGGGCGCGGCGATCATGTAGGTGCCGCCCTGCTGGATCAGCACGCCGAGCGAGGCCTGCGGCGGCTGCACGCCGAACCCGAGGAAGCTCAGCCCGCCCTCGACCGCGATCCCTACCGACAGCGCGTACGTGCCCTGCACCGCGATCGTGCCCGCCACGTTGGGCAGCACGTGCCGCCCGAGCACGCGTGGCAGCCCGGCCCCGCTGATGACGGCCGAGGTGACGTAGTCGCGCTGCGACACGGCCACGGCGGCGGCCCGCACCAGCCGGGTCATCAGCGGGATCGTCACCAGCACGATGCTGGCCAGCGCCGCCGTCTGCCCGGCGCCGAGCACCGCGGCGACCAGGATCGCGAGCACGATGGCGGGGAAGGAGTAGAGCACCTCCACCAGGCGCATCACCAGCTCGTTCAGGTAGCCGCCGCGGTATCCGGCGATGATGCCGAACGTCGCGCTCAGCGCCGCCGTCACCAGCACGGCGACGGACGACAGCAGCAGCGTCGTGCCCACGCCCTCCATGACGCGCGGCAGCACCGAGCGGCCCAGGTTGTCGGTGCCCAGCCACCAGCCGGGCCCCGGCGGCTGCAGGCGCGGGCCGACGATCGCGTCCGGGTCTCCCCCGGCCCCGACCAGCGAGCCCAGCGCGAACACCACCAGGACCGCCAGGCAGACGAGCCCGCCGATGGACAGCCGGTCCAGCTTCCTCATGAACGCCTCCCCGCCAGCACGCCCAGCCTCGGGTCCAGGACCCCGACGAGCAAGTCGATCAGCACGTTCATCACGATGAACACCGCTGCCGCCAGCAGAACGCCCGCCTGCACGACCGCGTAGTCGCGGCGGCCGACGGCCTGCACGATGTAGGAGCCGACGCCCGGCAGGTTGAACACGTGCTCCACGATGAGCGCCCCGCCCAGCAGGTACGCGGTGATGGTGCCGAGCAGCGTCACCACCGGGGTGGCGGCGTTGCGCAGGATGTGGTGCCGGACGATGAACCACGGCGACTCGCCGCGCCCGACGGCGGCCGTGACGTACGGCTCGACCAGCACCCCGAGCACGGCGTCCCGGGTGGTCCTGGCGGTGACGGAGATGGCGAACACCGACAGGACGGCGGCCGGCAGCACCATCGTGGCCAGGTTCGCGGCCGGGTCCTGGGTGAAGGGCACCCACGTGCCGACCTCCAGGCCGAGCGCGTACCGGGAGAAGACGAACACGACCAGGCTGCCCAGCACGAACTCCGGCACGCTGACGCCGAGCCCGCTGAGCAGCCGCCCCGCCGCGCCGCCGCCGCCCGGCGAGCGGCCTGACTGGGAGCGCACGGCGGTGAGCACGCCCAGGGGCACCCCGGCCAGCGCGCTGGCGACCACGGCCAGCACGGTCAGCTCGCCGGTCACCGGCAGCCGGGCCAGGAGCTCCGCGCCGACCGGCTGGCGGCTGATCATCGAGATGCCGAAGTCGCCGCCCGCGACGGCGGCCAGCCAGTGCCCGTACTGCATGAACACCGGCTGGTCGAGCCCGTAGCGGGCGGCCAGCTCCACCTTCTGCTCGGCCGTGGCGAACGGGCCCAGCACGGTCTCCGCGAAACCGCCGGGCATCAGGCGCACGGCCGTGAAGATCAGCACGGAGACGCCCAGGAGCGTGGCGGCCGAGCTGAGCGCCCGGCCGGACCACCACATCAGCAGGCGCATGGTTACTGGGTCTTCTTCACGCGGGCGTCGGCGATCAGGCGCAGCACGTTGCCGTACCCCTCGGTGGCGTACAGGCTGGGGCTGAGCGCGTCGGTCCGGAACGCGATCGTGGCCGGGCGGGTGACCAGCGGGATCATCTGCGCGTCGGTGTCGGCCTTGGCGCAGACGGCCGCCAGCGCCTTGTCGCGGGCGGCTCCCGCGGGCTCCTTGCCGGCCGCGTCGATGAGGGTGTTCAGCTCCTTGTCGGGCTTCATGAAGCCGACGTTGAAGCCGGCCGTCTCCGGGTTCCACCACTTGGTGACCATGCCGGGGTCGGCGTAACCGGCGAACCAGGACATCGCGGCGTCGAACTCGGCGGGCGCCTTGCCGTACACCTTGCCCGACCAGCTCGCCTCGTCCAGCTGCTCGATCTTCATGGTGATGCCGGCCTGCTGGAGGTTCTGCTGAATCACCTGGGCGACCGCCGGGGCGGGCTCGGTGGAGAAGATGCTGAGCGTGAACGTCAGGTTCTGGGCGCCCGCGTCGGCCAGCAGCTTCTTCGCCTCGTCCACGCTCTTGGACGCCGACGGCAGCGCGGCCGGGTCGCACGCGCCCGGCAGGCCAGCCGGGGTGACGGCCGTCGGCTTGCCCTTGCCGCCGAGCGCCACGTCGGCGATCTGCTTCGGGTCGAGCGCGATGGCGACGGCCTGGCGCACCCTCGGGTCGGCGAACTTGGAGCCGGCCGCCTGGGTGTTGAGCATGAGGTAGTAGAAGTCCGTGGTGGCCTGGGTGACGACCTGGACGTTCTTCGCCCCGGCCAGCATGGTCGCCGAGTCGACGTTGCCCAGCGTGGCCAGGGCGGCGCTACCGTTCTGCAGGGCGGCGATGCGCGCGGCCTCCTCGGGGGCGATCGTCACGTTGACGGCGTCGGCGGCCGGCTTGCCCTTGGCCCAGTACTTGTCGTTGCGCTTGAAGGTCCACGACACGTCCTGGCGGTGGTTCTCCACCACGTACGGGCCGGTGCCGAGCAGCGTCTTGGCCGGGTCGACCGACTTGTCGTCGATCTCCTTCATGGGCAGGACAGCGGCGGGGATGTTGGCGAGGGCGGCCAGGAACGGCGTGTACGGCTCGCTCAGGGTGACCTTGACCGCGCGGTCGCCGTCCTTGGCGACCGACTTGACCGGGCCGAGCTGGCCGCGCCAGACCGACTTGGAGGCCAGCAGCCGCTTCAGGCTGCCCACCACGTCGTCGGCCGTCATCTCGCGGCCGTTGGAGAAGGTGACGCCGTCGCGCAGGTGAAAGACGTACGTCTTGGGGTCGGGGGTGTCCCACTTCTCGGCCAGCATGGGCTGCACGCTGAAGTCGGGGCCCACCATGACCAGCGTCTCGTAGGACAGCGAGAGCAGCTGCCAGGTGGTGGCGACGTCGGCGAGCTGCGGGTCGTACCCGGTGGCGGCGCCGCTGTCGATGTGCACGGCCAGGTTGAGCGTGCCACCGGTGGGGAGCGACGGGTCGGCTGTGGCGAGGTAACCGGTCGGATTGGGCTGGTCGGGGGCTGTGGCGGGGGTGGTGGTCGTTCCGGTGGCGGCGCAGGCCGAGGCCAGCAGAGCTGCCATGACACCGCAGGCCAGGCGTATGGGACGCATGGGCCTCTTCTCCTCTAGTGGCAGGAACGTTCGGCGGCGCTCGGCGGGACGTCGAGCGTGGGGTTGCGGTCGAAGAACCCGACCGGCTTGAGTACGAAGCCGCACGTGTCGACCGGCATGATCGGCCAGTCCTCCGTGCGGGGGAAATGTGTCAGGCCGAACGTGTGCCACAGCACGATGTCCTGCCCGTCGATGTCGCGGTCGGCCCTGGTGTAGGTGGGCAGGCCCGCGCCGCCGGGATGCTGGTTGACCAGGTCACCGGCAGGATAGCGCTCTGCGGGATGGTACCGCGTCACCCACAGATGCCTGGTCGCGAACTCGGCACGCCTGCTGATCGACGACTCCGGGTGCGCGAGCAGGGCCGGCTTGCCCTCGGGGTACAGGGCGTAGCCGACCGGGCGGCCGAGGCGGTTGCGTACGTCGGGGTTGACGACATGCCAGGTGCGCTCCCTGGCGAGGTCGGCGTCGCGCCGCCCCTCCCCCTCGGTGCGCAGCCGCTTCACGGCGCGGCCGAAGGCGTTCCCGTACGGGCTCTCGACCGCGACCGCCTCCACCTCGTCGACCGCGTTCGCCACGCCGTCCACCGTCATGTCCAGCCGGGCGCTGAACAGGTGCTGGTGGTACGGCGCCGCCAGCCCCGGCGCGACCTCCGAGCTGTAGGGCGCGGCGCGGTCGTCGTAGGCGCCGGTGAAGACGATGCCGGTGGCCTTGACCTCCAGCTCGATGGTCCCGTCGAGGTAGAGGTACCAGTAGAAGCCGTAGTCGTAGTTGCCCACCGTGACGAAGAACGAGATCACCAGGCGCCGCTGCCTGCGGGTCTCCCTGGAGCCGTTGGCCGGATCGGTGTGCTTCCACAGCACGCCGTAGTCCTCTTCGTGCATGCAGATCGCGTTCGCTATCACCTTGGGCACGCCGGCGCCGTCCGTCACGACGGCGTCGAAGTACGTGATCTCTCCGAGGCAGTCGCAGCCGAGCTCCAGGGAGTTGGCCAGCTTGCCGAGCTGGTACTCGCCGGTGTCGAAGTAGTTCTGCCAGAACCGGATCGGGCTCGGGTCGCCGTACGGGACCAGCATCTCCGCCACCGACGCCCGGTAGACGATCGGCCTGACGCGGCCGTCGTCCTCGAAGCCGAGCTGGTGCAGGGTGAGCCCTTCGCGCATGTCGTAGCCGAGGCGCAGGCTCCACTTCTCCCAGGTGACCAGGGGACCGTCGACCGTGAAGCTGGGACCGTCCGGCTGGGTGATGTGGATGGGCTTCTGCGTGGTCCGGTGCGGGCCCAGGTGGTAGTCGCCGGGCTCGGCGGGGATCGGCTGGGGGCCGGTGTCCACCATCTCCATGACCTCGCCCTTGAGCAGGTCCACGTACGCGACCAGGCCGTCCACGGGGTGGGCCCACGGGAGGCTCTCGGGCGTGGGCATCAGGTGCGCCAGCACCCTCGCCACCCGCCGGCCCTTCTCCTTGGGGAGGCCGAAGTTGCCCGCGCTCAGCGCGGCCAGGTAGACGCCCGCCGGGTCCTCGATCCCCCGGCGCCGCAGCGCCTCGGCCCAGGCCGGGTCCTCCCGCAGCACCCGCCTGACCAGGGCGTGCTCCTCGTCCAGCATGGGCACCTGGCCGTCGGTGACCGGGTCGATGGGCCTGCGCTCCTCGACCGTGGCCGTGGTGATCGACACGATCACGTCCTCGGCCGTCTCGGTGGCCAGGTCCAGGAGGAACGCGCGGGCCCGGCGTCCGACGGGGGCGCCCGGCTCGTACGCCAGGACCTCGCCCTTCGGCGGCTCCTCGAGGCCGAGGTAGGACACCCGCACCGTGTCGGTCAGCAGGCCCTCCTGCATCAGGATCCGCCTGACCTCGTCGATCTCCTGCGCGGCGAGGGGGTCGAGAGGATGGGGGTGCTTCCCGGTGGTCAGGTGCAACGTTCCGCCCCTTTCTGATGCCGGAACGTTCCGGCAAGGTTTGGGCTAACTTAGTTGCGACCCCCGGACGGAGACAAGACCCAACCGCCACCCGAAACAGACCGTTTACCGAAGCCCCCACCACCCACGCGGACCTCCACCCGCCCATGGGTCGCGCCACCCGACGAGGGGGAACGCCGGACGGCCCTTGCACCTCGTGAGACGCGCAGACCGCCGGAAGCCCCACCACACTGGGAACGCCGAACCACCGGAGGGCCCCGCTGCGCGCGAGACGCGCAGACCGCCGGACGGCCCCACCACCCGTGAAACGCGCAGACCGCCGGACGGACTGGCCACACGGGAAACACCGAGGCCACCGAAGAACCCCCGTCACACTGGAAACGCCGAACCGCCGGAGGGTCCCGCCGCGCGCGAGACGCGGAGACCGTCGGGCGGTCCGGTGGGGGCGCGGCGGCTCGCTCGGCGGAAGTGGGCGATCAGGGCCGCTAGCATCGGGGCGTGCGAGCAGACGAGGGGCGCGAGCGGGCAGGCGTGCGCACGGAGGAGCCGGTCACGATCCTCACCGTCGCCAGGGAGGCGGGGGTGTCGAAGACGACGGCCTCCGACGCGCTGCGCGGCTCCGGGCGGGTCTCCGAACGCACCCGGGAGGCGGTCGCGCAGGTCGCCGAGCGGCTCGGCTACGTGCCCAACGGCTCGGCCAGGCACCTGCGCAAGGCCAGCACCGGCACCATCGGCCTGCACGTTCCCGAGGTCCTGACCCGCTCCTCCTACTACATGTCGTTCGTGTTCGGCGTGGTGGAGCAGGCGGCGCGGCACGACTACGACGTCACGCTGATCACGTCCGGCCAGCGCCGCTCACGGCCGCCGCGCGTGGACGGCCTCGTGCTCGGGGACCCGCTGGGAGGCGACCCCGTGGTGGAGAGCCTGATGGCGACGGGCCTGCCGACGGTCTCGTGCGAACGCTTCCCCGGCTCCCGGCAGGCGGACGGCGTGGTGTGGTCGGAACACGCCTCGATGCTGGGCCGCCTCCTCGACCACCTGCGCGAGTCGGGCGCGTCACGACCGGCACTCATCGTGGCCGGGGACGAGAGCGACTGGGCGGCCAGCGTGCACCGGGGCTACCTGGAGTGGTGCACGGCACACGGGGTGGTGCCGCTGGTGCGACGGGTGTCCTTCGACGCCTCGGGCGACGAGGTCCGCGCCGCCGCCCGCGCCCTCCTCGACACCGCCGGGGGCTCCGGCCGAGGCGCCGACCTAGGGGCTGAACAGGACGACGACCGCTCCACCGACCGGGGGGCCGGGCGGGGTGAAGGCTGGTCCGTCAGGCGGGACGACGGTCAGGGGCGGGGCGAGGCGGTCTTGGGGCGGGGCGGGGACGGGCCTTTGGATGCCCTGGTGTGCGCACCGGCCGGGGCGGCGACCGAGGTGGCGCCGCTGCTGCGGGAGGCAGGCGTGAACGTGCTGCTCGCCTCATGCGTCGACAGCGCCGCCACCCGCCAGTCCGATCCGCCGATCACCGCGATCGACCTGCGACCGAAGGAGGCGGGGGCGAGCTGCGCGGAGTTGCTGTTCGAGCTGCTGTCCGGGGCCGCGCCCCTGGGCACGGAGCGTGTACACCCGATAGAGCTCTCCATCCGCGCCTCGACCCGCCCCCGCCCGTAGCAGCGGCTCAGCCGAAGTTGACGTCGCTGCAGAAGTAGAACGACTGGTCCATGTGCGAGGCCTGCCAGATCGTGTAGATCACGTGACGGCCGGTGCGCGAGCCCTTGCTGATGTTGTTGATCATGTACACGTCACCGGGCGCGTACTTGGGGGTCGTGCGGACCAGCTCCAGGTTGTTCCAGCCCAGGGGCGTGGTGAGGGCGTTGTAGCCCTGGCGGGTGATGTAGACCCTGATGTAGTCCGCACCGTGCCTGGCCTGGTCGTTCAGACGGATGTTGAAGGTGCTGCCGGTGAGGTTCGCCATCGTCCAGGCCCCTGGCTTGTCCATGGAGCGGTAGCGGCCGCCTTCGGTCAGGCCGGCGCTGCACAGCTGGCCGTTGGGGATGACCGCCTCATGGTTGCCGGCGACCCCGTTGCGGTAGAGGCCGTTCCAGTTCCACATGGCGTTGGTGTTGTCCTGCCACGCCTGCCAGCACATGGGGTCCTGCTGCTGCATGGCTGGGTTCTGGAAGTCGTTGCCCCAGCGCAGCCAGCAGCCGTAGTTGCGGGAGGCGGGGTCGACGACCGAGCCGTGTGCCGAGGCGGACTCGGCCAGGGGGACGGCGAAGATCATCGCCGTTGTCAGCAGCACCGCGAGGGCGCGCCGCGCCCAGCGGTGGGGTCCGGCTTGGGGCATAGTGCGATCTCCGTGTTCCGGTCGGGGGATTCCGGGAAGGGGAGCGCTCCGCGAGGCGACCGTATCTGACCCCACAAGTCCACACAAATGACGGGCTATGTCAGCTCATGGTCATCGCTCCGCACACCCAGGTCGGCGTGCCGGATGAGCAGCGGAAAGGGCTTTCCCACAAAGCCGCCAGATTGACTGAAACTTTCAGCTTTTGTCCGGTCCGGAGGTGATGTATCAATACGTGACTGCGTCAAAACTTAAAGTGATGAGATTTGGGGAAGTAGCATGTGGGCGAGGGCAAGGTTCCCGATACTTGGTGGGTGACCGCAATGGCGACGATCGAACCGGCGGGACGCACGGCATTTCCCAGTGCGCCGTTCACTGTCGACGACCTGCTCGAGTTCCCCGACGACGGGAACCGCTACGAGCTCTTCAACGGAAGCCTACTGGTGAGCCCTTCCCCCACATCTCCCCACCAGCGCGCCATCTATCGGCTGCAGCGCATCCTCGACGATGCTACGCCGCCCGAGCTGGAGCCCCTGGCAACCGTCAATCTCCGCGTCTCCGACAAGGACTACTACATACCTGACCTTGTCATCGTGCCTGCAGGCACCGATCAGCTCATGTACTCGCCGGAAGAACTCCTGCTTGCGGTGGAGGTTGTCAGCCCGAGCACCAAGAGTAGGGACAGGGGCCTCAAGACCGATGCATACGCAGCGGCGGGCATCCCCAGCTATTGGCGAATCGAGTTGGATGAAGGGCCGACGCTCTACGCCTACGAACTCAACGGCGCCAGCTACGACCCGCCGACCGCCTACAAAGCAGGTGCCGTTGCGAACGTGACGAGACCTTTCCCCGTCAATTTCGATCCTGCCGATCTCGTGTTCGATCCTGCCGATCTGGAGCGCCCACGACGCTGACCCCTTATCTCATCCCGTCGTGAGCCAGAGGCGGAGTAGGTGGCGGCGGCGGGAGGGGTCCGGGTGGTCCTCGTAGGCGGTGCGGCTGTGCAAGGTCACGTGGTTGTTGAGGAACTGCAGGTCGCCCGGCCGGAAATCCATGGTGAGCGTGAAGCGGGGGTCGTTGGTCAGGTCGTCGAGGAGGGACATGGCCTCCTCCTGCGCCCGGGTGAAGGGCGGCACGGTGGCGCCGCGCTGGGCGGAGCGTAGGTAGTCGGGGCCGTACGCGATGGACACCCCGCCCTCAGGGCGAGCCGCGCAGATCGGCTTGGTGTAGAAACTGTCGGGGCCGTCGCCGGTGCGGCGGTCGTGCCACCATGGCTCGTAGAGGACCTCGGCCAGGTCAGGCCGGGTGCGCACGACCTCGTTGTGCACCGCCACGGAGCTGACGACGGCGCTGAGGCCGCCGGATTTCGCCGGGCGGACGCAGAGGAGGGCCACGACGTCGGTCGGGTCGCTGTGGTAGCCGAGCCGGCCGCTGTGCTGGTAGCTCTTGGTCCGCGCATGGGACGGGTCGGCGCCGGTGTCGCGTACGTGCATCAGCGGCGCTCCCTCCGGGGGCTGCGGGACGATGCCGCCCACGTGGGAGGCGAGGCCGAGGGCGGCCGTCTCGCACTGGCGCTCGCTCAGCCCTTCGACGGGCACCCCCTGGATCAGCGCGAAGCCGCGGCCGTGCGTGAGCTCGTCGCGCACCCGGCGCAGGACGGGGCCGAGCGTCGGCAGCCGGAAGCTCTCTCGCGACACCTCGCTCCCCGCCGCAAGCACTTCCTGCCGGCGCGCCTCCGTGACCTCGCTCCCCGCCGCGTGCACTTCCCGCCGGTGCGCCTCCGTGACCTCACTCCCCGCCGCTTGCGCTTCGTGCCGGCGTGCCTCCGTGACCTCACTCCCCGCCGCTTGCACGGCGGCGAGCACCTCCTGCCGGTGCGCCTCCGTGAGCCGGATCCGCCAGCTGTCGTCGCCTCTCAGCTCCGACCCCAGCCACTCCCCCGGGCCCAGCACCTCCGCCACCGCCATGGCGTGACACCACCTCTCGATCGGCAGACCGTTCGAGAATCACCTTGCCCTTCCGGATCGGCCCAGGCAGCCCCGCATCGCCCACGGCATAACGTCTTCACCCAGGGCGGAACTCCTCGGACGGCGTCGCCGCCCGGGCTGCCAGTGAGGTGTAGACGGTCACCTCGTCCGGCTGGACCAGCCCGTCCTGGATGGCGCAGATGAGGAGTTTCTCCTTGGTCGGCGCGGGGCGGCCGGCGGCGGCGTACTTGACCCTGGCGCGGTCGATGTACTGGCGCACGGTGCGCTCCTTGATGCCCATCCTGGCCGCCACCGACGCCTTCGACATCGACTGGAACCAGAAAAGCAGCGCCGCCCGCTCCTTGTCGGACAGCTGCGGCCGGTGCGGGCCCTCGTCCGTGGCGATCGCCTGGGCCATGGGCGGCGTGACGGACGGCCGGTCGGCCGCCACCTCCAGGATGGTCTCCAGGCAGGACTCCCGGGTGGCCCGGCCCTTGCCGATGAACGCCGACGCCCCCGCGTCCAGCACCGCGCGCACCGTCTCCGGCTCCTCGTGCTCGGAGAAGACGATGACCCGCTGGCCGCCCGCGCACAGCTCGGCGACCCGGTCCACGACCATGGTGCCGTTGAGGTTGAGATCCAGCAGGAGCACGTCGGCCTGCACGCCCCGTACGGACTCGATGGTCGGCCCCTGCGCGACCAGCTCCACCGGGCTCGGCGGCCCGAACCACGACCTCACGCCGTCCACCACCACCTGATGGTCCTCCACCAGGGCGACCGTCACGCGTCCCGCCGCTCCGCCGGCGGGCCCTCCCAGATGCTGTTGACCCATACCTCCCCTCCCTGCCGCTGATAGGTGACGACGACCCCGCTCGGCTCCCGTACCGGGGTGGCGCTGACGGGCAGGTCGTCGTTGTCGGCCACGACGGCCACGCTCACCATTGTGGACATCGCGGACACCGTGACCCTGGCCCGCGATCTCGCCCCGTCCAGCGCCCGTACGGGTGCTCTGAGCAGATCCTCCCGTACGCCGTCCGGCAGCGCGGGCATGCGCTCCCCGAACGGCGGCGCCGTCACCAGGACCTGGCGCCGCTCGGCCGCGTCGATGCGCTCGCGCAGCACCGAAACCAGCTCGTCCGGTACGTCCTCCCGCTCCGTGATGAGCCGCCGCAGCCGCATGGCCCCGGCCGTGCAGTCCTCGCGTACGCGGGGATCCCCCGGGTCGGCCCCGTCGGCGAGCTGGTCGAGCAGCGACTCCGCCACGTCACGGATCGCGGCGTAACGGCGGATCCGGTCGGCGTGGATGCGCTGGGCGGACTCCCGCCAGGCGTCGTCGGCGGCCAGCCGGCGGGCCAGCAGCGCGGCGTCCTCGGCGCGGACGCGCAGCGTGTGGCAGCCCGCCGCGTAGCCGAGCTGGAGCGTGATGCTCCCCACCATGACCATGAGGTATTTGGCGATGGAGACCCGGTCGTCGGTCCCCGTCACGATCATCGCCGTCAGCATGATCCCGGCGTTGAGCGCGAGGAACGCGATCAGCTCGCGCCGCCAGGCCGGCCGGTTCCACAGGAGCAGGACGCCGACCCAGCCCACCGAACCCCACCCCCAGTCGCTGGGGCCGAGCAGGTCCTCGGGGCGGCAGGACACGATCACCGCGATGTCCGCGGCCAGCACGACGGCGGCCAGCACGCGGGCCCTGGCCGGCCCCTCGAACGCCGTGACCAGCGATCGCGCCGCGATCACGACGACCGCCGTGTAGGCGATCCAGGCCACCGCCACCAGCCACGGCCAGCGGAAGGCCGGCCAGCCCGAGACGGTGACGGTGAGGTCGTAGCCGGTGTGCCAGACCGCCGTGATCACGACCGCGCCGATCGCGGTGTAGCGGGCGTACCGCTGCGCCACCTCTTCGATGTCATCGGTCATGGCCGCCCCCAACGCCGCGAGCTGCCCCCGGGCCGCAGATGCCGCCGGTCATGGCCGCCACCACAGGCTCACCCGGGTGCCCTGGTCGCCGGACCGGATGTCGGCGCCCGCGTTCGGGAGCGAGCGCATCGTGTCGAGGATCGACCCGCGCACGCCGAACCGGTCGGACGGCACCCGTTCCATGTCGAAGCCGCCTCCCGCGTCCGCGACCTCCACCCTGATCTCGCCGTCGGACCGGCTGGAGACCAGCTCGGCCTCGCGCACCCCGGCGTGCAGCGCCACGTTCGCCAGCGCCTCGGTGACCGCGCGGGCGAACCGCTCCGCGACCTCCCCCGGCACCGTCTCCGGCGTCAGCCGCCTGCGGACGTCCAGCCCCGTCACCCGGCCGGCCACCTCGTCGAGCAGGGCGTCCAGGGCGATGGGCGCGGACTCGGCGCTCGGCCGGTCGCGCAGCTTCTCCAGCGCCGCCAGGTCGGCCACCGCCTGCCGGCGCAGGGTGGGCGAGGGCTTGTCGTACGTGCCCAGCCCGACCATCGTCAGCGTGTGCAGCGACGTCTCGTGGACGCTGCCGACCTGGCGCAGCTCGTCCTCGCGGCGCAGCCGCTCGACGATGAGCGCGATCTCGGCGCGCGCGCTCTCCCGCAGGAACGCGTCCGCCGAGGCGGCGGAGCGGCGCAGCAGCGTCATCAGCAGCGCGATGCAGAGGATCTGCACGAGGTGGATCCCCAGCGTCCCGGCCACCTCCTGGTCCGGGGCCGCCAGCCGCATCCCGGCCAGGTACGCCCCCGCCACGACGAGCCCGACGGACACGGCCACCCACGGCCGCCACGTGACCCCCGATACGACGATGGTCATCGTCACCAGCCCCGCGATCCAGCTCGACCCGCCCTCGAGCGCGGCCCCGCCGACGAGATGGCCCTGCGCGAGGCAGAGGGCGACGGTGATGACCGCGTCACCGGCCACCAGCCAGGCCGGAAGCCGCCGGCCGCGCCAGGCCACCCACAGGAACAGCCCTGTCCACACCAGGTCGACCGCGAGCGCGGGCGCCAGCCACGCGACGGACACCGGTGGAACGGCGCCGAGGGTCGCGGCGACGATCGCCACGAACCCCACCACACCCCGTGCCCCCGCACCGGTGCGCGCGATGGTCCGCTCCATGTGCCTGGTCGCGGAGTCGTATCTCGTGGAACCGGGGAGAGACATGAGCCGCCCGCTCGCGATGACAGCACAAGACGGGCTTCACAATAACGTAAGAGCGTCTCTGTGGCGCCGGGTGGAGACATGGATCGCATCGTCATTTCCCTCGTGCCGGCTCTGCTCGCGGTGTTGACCGCCTCTCCGCACCCTCGCTCCCCGCGCGTCCCGCGGCACGACGGCTGATCGGCCGTCATTCGCTACGACGGCCGATCAGCCGTCAGTCGCGTCCGCTCGGCAGCGCGTGTACTGGGCTGCGGGTCGCGACGATGCGACGAGAGGGGACCTCATGACCTTGCTGGTGATCTCGATCCTGGTCGGCTGCCTGTCGGTGATGACGGCCCGCGGCCGCCGGGGGAACTGGCCGCCCGGCATGCCGGTGGCCCGGCCGCGCCTGGTGGCGGTGGGGGGCACGTACGAGGGCTCGCGCGGGCGGCCGTCGGACGCGTACGTCATCCAGGAGCGGCTGGTCGCGGCGGCCCGCGGCGCGGCCGGCGGCGGGGCGGCCCACACGGCCGCGGCCCTGGCCCTGGGCGCCGTGGTCGGCGCCAGGCCGAAGTACCAGGAGAACCTGGACGAGTGCGCGCAGGCGGCGCATCGCGCCGTGCGGACCGCGTCCCTGCGCGGCGGCGCGGGGTCCGCCCTGGTCACCAGCCTGGACGTGATCGTCCTCGAACCGGGCGAGAGCCCGCGCCTGCGCTTCGCGCACGTCGGCGACGGCGCGATCTGGCACTGCCCGAAGGGCGGGCGACCCCAGCAGCTCACCACGTCGCACTCCTTCGGCGACGGCCCGCCGTTACGCGGGATCGGCTTACCCTCAGAGCTCAACCCCGAGGTCGGAGCCGTTCCGCTCCGTCCTGGCGACCGCGTCGTGGTCGTCACGAGCGGCGCGATCAGGGCGCTGGGGGCGGCGCGCATGAAGGAGCTGGTCACCGGGGGGATGTCGCCGAGCGCGTGCCTGGACCGGCTGTACGACGAGATGGCCGCGGCCGACCCCAAGGACGACGCCACGGTGATCATCGCCGACTACGCCACCGCCTGAGACGCCCGCGCGGGCCGGGATCCGGCTAGGCAGAGGTCCCGGAGGCTTCTACGCTCCGGTTGTGGCGGACATCAGCTACTTCGACGCGTGGCAGCTGTGGCTCCAGGGCAGGCCCACCATCGGCTCCGACCTGTTCGGCGTCCCGATGCTGTGGTGGGGACGCACAGGAAAGATCCTCTCGTTCGTCGCCGGCACCGTGGTCATCATCGACCTGGTCGGGGTGGAGAAGCTCGCCCGGTACGGTGAACGCCTGGTGGGGTTCATGGCCGCCCGGATCACCGTGCGCCCGTTCGTCGTCGGCCTTTTCGCAGGGATGATCGCGGCGGCGTTCACGGTCGTCGTCACCGGGCCGATGGGCAATGACTCCCAGCTGCGGTACGGGCTCGTGCTGGCGGTCGGCAACGTGAGCGGCGGGCTGGCGGGCGTCATCGGCTACGCGCTTCAGCATCCCAAGTTCGCTCCGGCGGCGCGGTGGATGTCCCTGGGGCTGTTCTTGATCGGTTTCCACTTCGACCTGCTGGCCTCATAGCCGCGCTCATGGGCCGATGATCCTGGTCGGAAGCGCCGGTCTCGTGTCCGTCCAGCCGGACGCGGTCAGGGCCGTCCACGAGGTCAGTGCACGCGCGTCCCGTTCCTCCGCGGCCAGCAGCCGGCCCGAGGTCTCGTCGATGACGATCCGCCGGCCGCTGCCCGACAGCTCGATGCCCGTCCCGGCGCGTCCGATCGGGTCGGTGGTCGCTCCGGTGTTCCGCATTCGCGGCACATCCGCCAGCACGCGGTAGAGCGCGGCCCGCAGCCGGGGAGTCGTCGGAAGTTGCGAGAGCAGGCTGGTGGCCTGCGTGTACAGGGACTCGTCGTCGGCCCGCTGACCACTTCTCCGGGTCCACCCCTGGAGCACCTGCCGGAGCTTCGCCACGTCGGTCGGCAGGTTCATGACCTCCTTCGTGGTGACGTGGGTGGATCCCACCTGGGGATAGGAGACTTCAGGAGCGAGCTCGTCGTCGAGCCGTACGGCGAACGGCGGCGACGGCACCACACCTCCCACGCCGGGAACGCCGGGCCCCTCGCAACCGCCGAGCCGGTACGCTCCCTGCCGCCGCCAGGTCTCCTCGTCGGCCTCGGTGAGCGGCTTCCCTGACTGGGCGGTGACCACGAGCCAGCTGGGATCCCGACCCGACTTCGCCATCCAGACCTCATGGGTGCACGTGACCCGGTAGTTGACCAATCGAGGCTCCATGCCGGCGGGCGCCTGTCCTTCCGCACCGACAGCCATGCTCTGACCGATGGTGTGCCAGTAGCGGCCGGTCGCCGGGTTCGCGGTCTCGATCCGAGCCGCGGCGGCGAGCAGCACCGTACGGGCGGGCTCCAGGGAAGGCGTAGCGCCCTCGCTCCGGACCAGGACGACGGCCGCGACCGCGACGGCCGTCGCGACGGAGGCGAGCCGGAAGGCGGTCAAGAGGCGCGGCCGCCTGCGGCCGGGCTCTGCCGGCGCCTCGGCGGCCGCCTTGACCAGCAGGTCGTCGGCGGACACGCTCGATCCGCGGTCCAGCGAGGCCGGTCGCGCCATGGTGAGCAGGCGCATCGGGTCGGGCTTACGGCTCATCGGGGTCCCCTCCCTGGAACGGTCACGGGCTTTCGGGATGTGGCGGTGTCCGCGGCGTCGATCGCCGACCGCAGCCGGCGGCGCGCCCGATGCAGCCGGACGAAGAAGGCGGCTCTGGTGCAGCCCAGCACCTGGGCCGCTTCGGCGGTGGACAGGCCGTGCCAGGTGGTCAGGGTCAGGATCTCCTTGTCGTCGTCGGACAGGGTGGCCAGCGCGCGGAGCACGGTGAGCCGCTCGGTGGCGTGTTCGCCCACGTCGGCGACGGCCTCCGTGATCCACGTGCGCAGCTCGGCCTCCAGGGATTCGCGGCGGGCGGCCTGCCGGAAGTTGTCGCGCAGGATGTTGCGGGCGACGCGGAAGAGCCATTGCAGCTGTACCTGGTCGGGGATGTCGTCGAGACGCCGCCAGGCGACCAGGAAGGTCTCGCTGACCACTTCCTCCGCGAGTTGGTGCCCGGCTCGGCCGGCCGCATAGCCGTACACCCGCGCTTGGTAGGTGTTGTAGAGCACGGTGAAGCGCTCATGTCGGTTGGGCAAGCCCGTTCCTTCGGTCGGGAACACGTCTTTCATGGCGTATGTGGTCCGAAGGAAGGGTTTCTTACATCCCCGGCTCAAGATCGTGAGCGTGACCGTACCGCACGGCATCAACCCCGATGTCCCGCATTCGGCCCGCGACTCCTGGCTGGGCGGCAAGGACGACTTCGAGGCCGACCGCCGGACCTCGGCACGGGCATCCCGACCCAGGGCAACACCCACGAGGTCGCGCAGGCGCCGGACGCCCAGGACGGGCGAGCAGATCACCCGCTGCTTCGACGGGTTCGACCTGGTGGAGCCGGGGCTCGTGGCGGTCTCGGAGTGGCACCACCCGCCGCTCTTCGCCGACCCGGCGACCTGGAGGTACGCCGGGGTGGGCCACAAGCGCTGACCTCCGCCGACGCCGAACCTGAGAGCGAGCTGTGGACCCGGCGCGAGCCGCCGCAAGGCGGTTTAAGGTTCAAGCAGCGGAACGACGCGCGGACGGGACGGCGGAGTGTGAGCACAACGGTGGAGACCGGGCGGGCCACGGCGGGCGGCTCCCCTGCTCCCGGGAAGCGGCGCAGGCGGTGGCTCGCGTGGACGGTCGTCGCGCTGCTGGCCCTGTGGGCCGTCATCAGGGTCGCCGGCATGGAGGGCGGCTCGTTCGTGACCCAGCTCATGACCGTGACCCCCATCGGGGCCGGGCTGGCGGCGCTGACCGCGATCCTGTCCCTGCTCAGGCGCAACCGCCCGGCCGCGCTCGCCGCGGCGCTCGTCTGCGCGGTGCTGGTGTCGGTCGTGACGCCGCGGGCCTTCAGCGCCGAGCAGCCGCCCGCGAAGGGCGCGCCGCTGCGGGTGCTGTCGGTCAACCTGTTCGGCCGCGGTGACGCGCAGACCGTCGTCGACCTGGTACGCAGGTTCGACGTCGAGGTGTTCAGCGCCCTGGAGCTCACCCCGGCCGAGGTCGAGCGCCTGGACGCGGCCGGGCTGAAGCAGCTCCTGCCTTACCGGGTGCTGCAGGCCGACTTCGGCGCCACCGGCAGCGGCATCTTCTCCAAGCATCCGGTGACGGAGCTGACCGGCCTGTTCACCCCGATCGGCCACAACATGCCCGCCGCCACCGTGGCGCTGCCCGGCGGCGGCAAGGTCGAGTTCGTGGCCATCCACCCCAATCCGCCGCTCGGGCGCATGGAGGCGGAGTGGAAGGCCTCCCTGCGCGCGCTCCCCCCGGCCTCGCCGTCGGCGATCCGGGTGCTGGCCGGCGACTTCAACGCCAGCCTCGACCACCGCGCCTTCCGCGACCTGCTCGACCGCGGTTACGTGGACGCGGCCGACCAGGTGGGCAAGGGCCTGATCCCGACCTGGCCGAACGGCCGGGCCGTGCCGCCCGTCATCTCCATCGACCACGTGCTGGCCGACCGGCGGGTGGCCGTGAACCGGGTCGAGATCGTGGACGTGCCCAGGACCGACCACCGCGGCGTCTTCGCCGAGCTGCGCCTGCCCTAACCGGCTCGGCGGGCCGGCGTCTCGTGGGTGGTGAGCCGCCGTTTCGAGCCGAGCACGACGGTCTCGCCGGTGAGCCGGACGGCGGCCCGCAGCGGCAGGTCCTCGGCGGAGGGCCCGGCGGACAGCACGATCGTCCCAGGCTCGACGATGCGCCGCAGGTCGGGACCGGTGTACGAGAACGCGTCCGCGGGCACGCCGAACGCCACCGCCCGCTCCTCCCCCGGCTCCAGCGCCACCCTGGCGAACCCGATGAGCTGCACGACGGGCCTGGCGACCTGCGCGACCGGGTCGGAGGCGTAGAGCTGCACGACCTCCTCCGCCGGCCTGGCACCGGTGTTGCGCACCTTCACCAGGGCCTCGACCGAGCCGTCGGTGGGGCACTCGGCCGCGTCCGTCGTCATGGCCACGTACTCGACGGCCGAGTACGACAGGCCGTGCCCGAACGCGTACGCCGGAGTGGGGTCCAGCACCGTGATGCCCTCCGCCCTCCTCCCCAGGGGCGGCTGGAGGTAGGTGGACGGGCTGATCGGCGGCGTGCCGGGGATCTGCACCGGCAGCCGCCCCGACGGGTTGACCCGCCCGCTCAGCACGCCCGCCACCGCGGCCGCGCCCTCCACGCCGGGGAAGAACGCCTGGATCAGCGCGGCCACCCGATCCTTGTAGGCGCCGAGCGCGTACGGCCGGCCGGAGACCACGACGAGCACGGTCGGCGTGCCGGTCGCGAGGACCGCCTCGACCAGGTCGGGCTGGAGTCCCGGCAGCCGCAGATCGGCCACGTCGCAGCCCTCGCCCGACGTGCCGCCGCCGAACAGCCCGGCCCGGTCGCCGACGAACACGAGCGCGAGATCCGCCTCGGCCGCGACCTCGGCGGCCCCGGGGATCCCCGACGCGTCGTCGCCCGACACCTCGGCGCCGAGGCAGTGGCGCACCTCGGCGTAGGGGAACTCCAGCGCGAGGCTCTCCCTGATGGACGGGATGGGCAGGCCCATGCCGTGCTCCGGATAGCGGTCGAGCACGTGGTTGGGGAAGGCGTAGCAGCCCATGAGGGTGCGCGGGTCGTCGGCGCACGGCCCGATGACGGCGAGCCGGGCGGTCGTGCCGGGGCCGATCGGCAGCAGGCCGTCGGGGTTGCTCAGGAGCACGATGGAACGTTCCGCGATCTCGGCGGCTATCCCGCGGTTGCGCGGGCTGTCCAGATCGACGTCGTCCGCGCCGTCCGGGACGAGCGGGCCGCCGTCCAGCAGGCCGAGCTCGATCTTCTGGCGCAGGACCCGGCGTACCGACTCGTCGACCAGCGCCTCCTCGACGTGGCCCGCGCGGACCTTCGCGACCAGGTGCGCGCCGTACGACACCGTCTCGGGCAGCTCCACGTCGACGCCCGCCCGCAGCGCCACCTCCCCGGCCGCGGCGTCGTCCTCGGCCACCCGGTGCGTGGAGGCGAGGAACGGGACGGACCAGTAGTCGGACACCACGGTCCCGTCGAACCCCAGCTCATCCCGCAGCAGCCGCCGCAGCAGGTCCGCGCTCGCCCCGACCGGCACGCCGTCGAGGTCGGTGTAGGAGCACATCACCGAACGCGCGCCGCCCTCGTGCAGCGCGACCTCGAACGGCGGGAGGATCACGTCGGCGAGCTCGCGCGGCCCGATGCTGACGGGGGCGTGGTTGCGGGCCGCCCGCGAGGCCCCGTACCCGGCGAAGTGCTTCAGGGTGGCGATGATCCCGGCGCCTTCGAGGCCGCGCACGTAGGCCGTGCCGATCCGGCCCACCAGGTACGGGTCCTCGCCCAGGGACTCCTCGACCCGCCCCCAGCGGTAGTCGCGTACGACGTCGAGCACCGGCGACAGGCCCTGGTGCACGCCCGCGGCCCGCAGGTCGGCGCCGATGGCCGCGGCCATGCGCTCGACGAGCTCCGGGTCGAACGTGGCCGCCCAGGCCAGCGGGGTCGGGTACGCGGTCGCCCCGAACGTCGCGAACCCGGTCAGGCACTCCTCGTGGGCGATGGCCGGGATGCCGAGCCGGTTCGACGTGACCACCAGCTCCTGGAGCTTGCGCAGCCGGGCCGCGCCTTCGGCGGCGGACAGCGGCGCGGTGCCGTACACGCGGGTGAGATGCCCGAGCCCGTGGGCCAGCTGCTCGTCCAGCCCTTCGGCCTTGTCGAAGCGGTCCTGCATGGGCGCCACGTTGCCGTGTTCGGGCCCGTTCTGCAGCCAGATGGAGCCGAGCTGCGCGACCTTTTCCTCCAGCGTCATCTCCGCGAGGAGGGACTCGACTCGTTCGCCGACCGTCCGCGCGCTGTCCCGCCAGGGTGCCAGACCCGGCGCGTTCACTGATGTCATGGCCTTCCTTCTGAAACCTTCGAAAGCTCATTCCGATCATTGAATTCGGACTCTAGGTGCCCACCGCAAAAGCCGTCAAGAATATTTCGATGGCTCGCCGAAACTTTCGGACTGCGGCGTTATCAAGGAAAATTGCGAGAAATCCGGCCACGCTCCCGCGCAGGCACACTGGCCAGGTCAGCACCCCAGGACGCGCTCGGAGAAGATCGAGCGGGGGTCACCGCAACGGCAGGCGACTGTCACCGGAAGGCTAGCCCGAAAATGTGTTCGAGCGTGGAATCGTCGTCATGCCCCGGGACGCCCCCGGGGCCGCCGACAGCGAGGGGAATGCCTTGCCCGTTCTGAGATCCTTACGCGTGGCCGCGCTCGCGCTGGTGAGCGCCGCCGCGCTCGTCCTGCCCGCCTTACCCGCCCAGGCCACGGGGCCCGACGTGGTCGTCCGGTGGAACCAGACGCTGCTCACCGCGGTGCGCGCCGGCACGCTGGGGCCGCCGCTCGTGGCCAGGGCGCTGGCGATCGTGCACACCTGCGCCTACGACGCGTGGGCCGCCTACGACGCGGTCGCCGTCGGCACCCGGCTGGGCGGCTCGCTGCGGCGGCCCGCGGCGGAACGCACCGATGCGAACAAGGCCAAGGCCGTCAGCTTCGCCGCCCACCTGGCGGCGGTCGACCTCTATCCGGCGCAGCGGGCCACGTTCGACGCGCTGATGACCGACCTGGGCTACGACCCGGCCGACACGTCGAGCGTCCCGGCGCAGACCGGCGTCACCGCGTGCCAGGCGGTGCTCGACTACCGCCACACCGACGGCTCCAACCAGCTCGGCGGCTACGCCGACACCACCGGCTACGCGCCCGTCAACGCCTCCGTGGTGGTGGCCGACCCGCTGACCTCGCTCAACGATCCCGGCCGGTGGGCGCCGCTGACGTTCGTCAACCGGGCCGGGGCGACGGTCACGCCGCCGTTCCTCGCGCCGCACTGGGGCCGGGTGGCCTCCTTCAGCGGCACCGCCCGCGGCCTCGCCGACGCCGTGCCCCCACCGTACGCCTACGGCTCGTCCGGCTTCCGCACGCAGGCCGCCGAGATCGTGTCCATCACGGCCGCGCTGACCGACCGGCAGAAGTCGATCGCCGAATACTGGGCCGACGGCCCCAACAGCGAGACGCCGCCCGGCCACTGGAGCCTGTTCGCGCAGCAGATCTCGGCGCGCGACCACTACGGTCTCGACCAGGACGTGAAGCTGTTCTTCGCGCTGGCCAACTCGGTCATGGACGCCGGGATCGCCTCGTGGGAGGTCAAGCGCGACCACGACTCGGGCCGCCCGATCACCGCGATCCGGTTCCTGTACAAGGGGCAGCAGATCCCGACGTGGGGCGGCCGGACGATCGACGGGGCCACGTGGGCGCCGTTCCAGGTGTCGACGTTCCCGACGCCGCCGTTCGCCGAGTACGTCTCGGGGCACAGCACGTTCAGCGGGGCGGCGGCCGAGGTGCTCAAGCGCTTCACCGGCGGCGACGCGTTCGGCGGGCAGGCCGTGGTGGCGAAGGGCTCGTCGCTGGTGGAGCCCGGGGTGACACCGGCGCAGGACGTGACGTTGCGCTGGAACACGTTCACCGACGCGGCCGACGAGGCCGGGATGTCGCGCCGGTACGGCGGTATCCACTTCCGCCTGGGTGACCTGCAGGGCCGCGCGCTCGGCCGCGCGGTCGGCACGGCGGCCTGGGACCGCGCCAAGGCGTACTGGACCGGCCGCGGCTGACGTCCGCCCCATGGCAGGACGCGGCACCACGGAGGCGCCCGCTCCACTGCGCTGAGAGCGGGCGCCTCTTCGTGCGGCGTGGCGTCAGGCCACGTTCTCCTGGGCCAACCGGTTGAGCGTCTCGAGGTCGAACGAGCCCGCCTTGACCGCCGTGGTGAACGACTCCCAGTCGCGGCGCGGTACTTCCAGCACCGCGTCCGGGTTGTCGACGTGAATGAGCTCCACGTGGTCGTTGATCCGCTTGGCCTCGACGCGGCCGGCGACTTGACTCATACGCACTCCTTCCAGTGCCCTGCGGGGATTCCACCCCGGCCACCCGTTCGCAGGAGGACCGGGGCGGATGCGGGAAGCCTTGCACTCCGAGGGGTGACCCGGCCACTGGGCCGGGGACGAGGGAGGTTGGAAAAACCCACTCACAGGAGGCGATCTCTTGACCCGGGACGCAAGATTGCCGACCCTCAGGGCGCACCAGTGGCCAGCGATGGACAAGTGTCTGTTAGAGCCTTTTAAGTGAGAAGTTAGTGGAGGGGCGTAAGTTCTCGATAAATCACAGCACAGCACCACAAAGAGGACACATCATGAACGTGACCCCAGAGCGGCGGACGCGCGTCCCGGAAAGCCGGAGCGTTCGCATCACGTAGAAGTTGATCATCCCGCTTACGGACGTTTCGAGCATTCTCGAAGCATTCCTCCGGAGATGTCTTCCCTGTCTACAGTCCTACCTGTGGGGGCCCAAGTAACACGCACCAAGGTGTGGAGCGAGCTGCGCGTGAGCTCCACTCCTCAGCTCTATATCTCCGTCTCGCCCAACCTGACCGTCCTCGCAATGATCGCCGACGCCCTCGCCGGCCGCCGCCGCGGCCTGCCCGAGCTCTGGCGGCGGGCGATCAGCTCGCGCGTCGGCCCGCTGGGCCACGAGGCCGTACGCCCGCTGGCCGCACCCGGCCACTCCGTCGCGCCGGACATCCTGGTGCCGCACACGCCCATCGGCCAGGACGTCTCCATGCAGGCCCAGATCAGCGCCCTGCACGACACGCCCCCTGACCACCTGATCAGGGACCTCGAGCAGGCGTTCGGCCCGGGGCCGCTGCCCCCGCACTGGCGGGCGGCGGCCGAGCGGCCGGCCCGCTGGCTGCTCGGCTACGCCGGCGCGTTAGCCGACGTCTGGAACACCACCGAGCCCCTGTGGAAGCGCGGCCGCCCGCTGCTGGACAGGGAGATCGAACGGGTGGGCGTCGCCACCGTGCGCGGCGGTCCCGAGCTGCTGCTCGGCGCGCTCAGCGACCGCCTCGTGTACGGCGAGCACGGCCTGCTCGTCCCGGACCTCGAACCCGGCACGTTCGAGCTGGGCGACCGCAAGATCGTCCTGGTGCCGATGCTGGCCGGCAAGGATGCCCTGATCCTCAGCATGGACAGCCCGGAGGCCGTGTGGATCGCCTACCCCGTGCGAGGGGCGGACTCGTTGTGGCGCAAGCCCCTCGCGCCGGCGGTGGACGAGCTGTCGGCGCTCGTGGGGCCGGTCCGCGCGGACCTGCTGTGCGCGCTCGACCAGCCCATGACCATGTCGATGCTGGCCACGGACATGAAGATCGCGCCCAGCGGCCTCACGTACCACTGCGACCGGCTGCGGGCCGGGCGGCTGATCACGCGCGAGCGCCGCGGGCGCGAGGTGTGGATCGCCCGCACCCATCGGGCGGACGAACTGCTGGAGCTGTTCCGGCGTTGACGGGAAGGAGCGGAATGCTCAAGTTCCAGCGCGACGCGCTGGCCACGTGCGCCGAGGCGGCCGGTGCGGCGTCCGGCGCGTTCTCGGGGATCAAGGGCCAGGCGCCGGGCGCGGCGGCGTTCGGGAACGTGTCCGGATCCGCGGCCATGGCCACGGCGGCGGCCGACCTGGCACGGGTCTCCGAGCTGGCGGCGAGGACCCTGGGCGGCCGGCTGGAGGCGGTCGAGCGCACGCTCGACGCCGTCCGGAGCACGGTCATCGAGGCCGATGGCGGCGCGGTTCGAGCATGAGCCCGCTCGACGAGGTCAGAGCCGCGCCGGGTGGCGCGGAGCTGGCCGAGCTGGCCGCCAAGGTGATCGGCGACCCGGGCGGGATCGCCGCGGCGGCGAACGCCTTGCGCACCTCCGCCGGCACCGGCCAGCGGCACACCGAGGCGATCCGCACCGCGACCGCCGGCGTGGGCGGCGCGTGGCAGGGCGGCAGCGCGGAGGCGTTCACCGGCTACATGGGCCAGGTGGTGCGCTGCGGCGACGGGCTGCGGCAGGCGCTGCAGGAGTGCGCGGGCCACCTCGACGCCGCCGCGAGCACCCTGCGCTCGGCAGAGTCGCGGGCGCTGGAGACCTGCCACGCCTACGCCGCCGCCGCGCAGGAGGTGCGGGGCCGCGAGCCGCGGCCCACCGAGGAGCAGGTCACCCAGAGCCTGAAACCCGCGCTCGACCAGGCCCGCGGCACGCTGCAGCAGCTCGTCGCCGACACCGGCACGGTCCTGTCCGACACGGCGGGAAAGATCCAGAAGGCGCTCGGCACGATCCCGGACGTCGCCGCCGAGCTGGGCGAGCCGGACGCGCAACCCTTCGCCCCCCGCGCGGGCAAGCCGCTCGGCTGGTCACCCGCGCAGCAGGGCCCGGGCACGACCGCGCTGGCCGCGACCACGGGCTCCTCGGGCGCCGGGTTCAGCGGGTACGGCCCCAGCGGCCCGCCCCCGCCCGGCGGCGGGCCCGCCCCTCCAGCGGAGATCGCCGGCTGGATCAGCCAGGCCATCGAGATCCTCAAGGCCAACGGCTACCCGGTCGAGAAGATGAACGTCAACGACATCTACACGATCATCCGGCACGAGTCCGGCGGCAATCCGAACAGCATCAACACCTGGGACTCCAACGCGGCCAGAGGCACGCCGTCCAAGGGGCTGATGCAGACCATCGACCCCACTTTCCAGCGGTGGAAGCTGCCGGGGCACGACAACGTCTGGAACCCGGTGGACAACATCATCGCGGGCGTCCGGTACGCCATCGAGCGCTACGGCTCGGTCTCGAACGTGCCCGGCGTGGTCGGGATGAAGACCGGCGGCGGCTACCGCGGCTACTGACCCGCGGCCTGCTGCCCCCTCCCTTCGAGCAGGGGCTTGGCGGCCCTGGCCGGGTCGAGCACCGGCCCTTCGGGGATGAGCTGGAGCACGTTGGCGGGCACCGGGGTGGCCTGGCCGGGGGCGTAGCCGAGCTTGGCCAGCACGTCGGTGCCGGGCACGGCGTAGCGGCGGCCCTCGGCGGTGACCAGGTAGTAGGACTGGACCGCGTTCAGCTGCCCGTCGCCGGGCAGGACGCCCGCCAGCACCGCCCTGCCCGGCGGCAGGCGTACCAGGTCGGTGGCGTCGCCGCGCGGCTCGGGCAGCTTGGCGCCGGTGGTGAGCCGGACGCGGGTGGATCCGGTGCCCGTGTCGGCGTAGACGACGCAGATGGCACTGGCCGGGTCGTAGGCGGTCATGCGCGGCATGACCGCGGGCAGGCCGTCGGCGGGGACGGCGGTCCGCGAGTGGGGGGCGGCGTTGGCGGAGGCCGCGTCGACGGCGATCTCCCTGACCGCGCCGCCGCCGTAGGCCGCCCTGCTGTCGGGGTCGCTCAGCAGCAGCGTGGCCTGGGTCTGCGTGATGGGGGCCAGTCCGTCGTCCAGCAGCACGTACCAGCGGTCCTCGCCGCCGGCCACGCCGCCCGCGCGGAAGACCTGCCCCACGGCCGCCGTCCTGCCCCCGGGCCCCGCCACCGGCCGGCCGCGCCCGCGGACGTCCGGCGCGGCCAGGTCGGGCCCTTCGGGCAGCGCGTTCAGCCAGGCCACGGGCACGGCGGCGGGGACGGCCGAGGTGAGCCCGCGGGCGATGCCGGTGGAGACGCGCATGCGGGCACCCCGCCAGATCGCCCACCGCTGGCCGCCCACGTCGACGAGCAGCGCGTTCCCCTCCGCGAGCGGCGTGCCGCCGAGGTCGCGCCCGGCGACCAGCGTCACGTACGGCTTGCGCCCGGTCGGTTCGGCGCGCTCCTGGACGCAGGCCGCCCAGGGGCCGCGGGCCAGGTTCGCGGGGCCGGGCAGCGAGTCGGGGGCCTCGGGGATGCCGATGAGGGCGCCGCGCTCGTACTTGGCCAGCGCCTCCCGCGCGACGACGCGCTCCTTGACGTCCTGGGAGGCGAGCACGAGGCGGGCGGAGGCGTAGTTGGCGACGGGGATGAGCCGTCGCTGCTCCTGGCTGTAGACGAACCTGGCGCCGGTCTCGCGCTCGATGATCAGCGTGCCGGGCTCCTCCAGCGCCTTCGTGCCGCCCGGGCGCAGCAGGCCGAAGACCGCGAAGCCGACGCAGAGCAGGACCGCGACCATGATGCCGGCGAGGAAGCCGATGTTCTGGCGGCGGAGCGGCCATTCGGGCTGGTTCGGCTGGGCCCGCAGGAGCGCCAGGCCGATGCGCTGAACGGTGAGGCGGTACGCCTGATAAAGGTCGCGCTGGCTGTGCAACTCCCGCCCCTTGGATCACATGACTCCCCTACTTAACCCAATTTATCGGGATAAATAGTGAGAAGCTGTCTGGTTTCGTAATTGAGAATGATCAATGACCAGTGAATGACGTACCTGTCCCGCGCGCCCGGCACGTTACAGGCTGATGATCGTGAATCCGGATACGCGTTATATCACCCCCGATGCGATCGGCGAGGTCCGGCGGGGCATCAGGGACGACCTCCTGCCGGTTTTCGACGAGGTGCGCCAGATCTTCGAGCAGAACCGGGCGGTCGGCTTCCCCGGCTGGGGGCCGCTGGGCGAGTGGACGGTCGGGGCACTGTACCGGTCGCTGATCGACTCGTTCGTCCGCGACACCGAGACCGCGCTCGCGGTGATGCGGAAGTGGGAGGGCGAGGACCTGGCCTTCGCCGAGCGCAACTGGCGCACCGCCGAGGACCTGATCGTCCAGCGGGTGAAGAAGCCGTGAGGCCCAGGGTGGCCGGGCGCGCCCGGGACGGCTCTCCCCTGCGCCTGTCGAAGAACCCGCCCGACCCCGAGGCCGTGCAGGGCATCCTGCGCAAGGCGGCCAGGATGGAGCCGTCGGTCGTCGTCGGCATGCTGGCCACCGTTCCCGCGGTCGCGAACGTGCCCGGTATCTGGGAGGCGGCCGCCAACCTCCAGGCGGGCGCGGGCGGCCGGCTCGACAAGGGCGCGAACAACTCGATGACCATGGTGATCAACAACTCGGGGCAGAACTGGGTCGCCGGGGACCAGAAGGAGTTCGCGAGCGCGGCCAACCGGCTGCGGGCCGAGCTCGACGCCTTCCGCACCAACGTGCAGTGGGTGGCCGGGCACGTGGACAGCATCGGTGACGGGTTCATGGTCTATTGGGGGGCGGCGGCCAAGATCGCGCAGGAGACGTACCTGCGGCTGGCCGCGCTGCAGGTCCTCGCGCTGGCGCCGCAGACCAGGCTGGCCGCCAGGATCGCCATGCGCAGGACGGGGGTCCAGGCGAGCGCGTCGCTGGCCGCCTCGACCGGCGCGCTGAAGCGGTTTCTCGGCTCGCTCGGGCTCAAGGACGTGCTGGGCGGCGTCGCGGCGGGCGTCGGCGGGACGGCGGCCGTGCAGCTGGCCTTCATGCGCCCGACCGGCGCCGCGGCGATCGACTTCGGCACGGGGGCCGTCGACCCCGCGAAGGCGGGGACGTTCGCCGCTCCTCCGCAGGGGCAGCCGCTCCCGCCCGGCACGGGGTCCTTCCAGTGGACGGTCAAGGCGCCGGGCGGCGACATGAGCCTCGAGGACGTGGTCAAGAGCCGTAGCTAGCTCACCAGCCCGCGGATGGTCTCGTACAGGTCCATCACGGCCAGCGCCAGCGGGATCAGGGCGATCATCAGCAGGATGTCGAAGATGTCGCCCACCCGGCCCCAGAAGGGGGACGGCCGCGCGGACGTCAGCCACAGCGCCGTCCCCGCCACGGCCAGGGCCAGCACGACCAGCCCGGGGACGATCCCGTAGAGCACCACCCCGTCGGCCGCCGTGACCACCGCGGCCGCGGCGGGCAGGGCCACCCCCAGCAGGGCCGCGGTCAGCAGCCAGGCCCGCTGGCCGCGGCCCTCGAACACGCGGGCCCGCATGAGCAGCGACAACGACAGCACGGCGCTCATCGCGAACGCGGCCCAGGTGCCCGCCACCGTCAGCAGCACCTGGGCGGCGAGCACGATCACCGCCACACCGGCGACCAGCCCCGTGCAGAAGCGGTCGGCCACCACGGTCTTGTCGATCAC
Source organism: Nonomuraea sp. NPDC049625 (assembly GCF_040675285.1). Classification (NCBI taxonomy): domain Bacteria; kingdom Bacillati; phylum Actinomycetota; class Actinomycetes; order Streptosporangiales; family Streptosporangiaceae; genus Nonomuraea; species Nonomuraea sp. NPDC049625. The sequence continues at coordinate 163,158 of NZ_JBFAOQ010000004.1, forward strand.
CAGCTCCCCGTCCAGGTCGCCGCTCTCGCGGCGCAGCTCCTCCGCCGTCGTCGGCAGCGCGGGCAGCGGCATGCCCGCCAGCCGGAACGACAGCGAGGGGATCGCCGTGGTCAGCCCCACCGCCAGGGCCGCGAGCACCGCCACCACCCCGGCCGCGGGCAGGTCGAAGGCCATGACCAGCCCCGACGCCAGCAGCCCGGACAGCGCGGCGGCGGCCACGCCGAGGAACGTGGGCAGCCCCTGGGCGACCGCGAACCCGGTCGCCGTGGCCAGCATCAGCACCACGCCGCAGGCCGACAGCAGGGTGTCCGGCTGGACGACGGCCGCCGAGGCCGGTCCGGTCAGGCCCGCGACGAACCCGTACGGCAGGGCCGCGTACCCGATCACCGCGCCCGCCCGCGCGTCGCCGAGGGCCCGCGACAGCGCCACGGCCACCAGCAGCAGGACCAGCGCGACGGCGCCCGCGACGAGGGCCGTGGGCAGCCAGGGCGGGCCGGTCGCCGGCAGCGCGGCGGCGCCCGCGCCGAGCAGGGTGGCGGCGGCGCGCAACCCGTAGGCCCTGGTCGTGGCGGGCTGCCAGCGGCCGGTGCGCTCCAGCACGCCGGTCGCCACCGCGTCGGCGACGTCGTCGAAGACGACCTCAGGCAGCTCGTGGCCGCGCGGCCGCAGGTGCAGCATCTCGCCATCGTGCACGGCCAGCTCCGACAGGGTCGCGTTCACGTCGAACGGCGGGCCGCCCAGGCGCTGGAGCACCCAGCCGCCGTGGGCCAGGCCCGCCTCCGCGAGCCCTTCGCCGGCGACGCGCAGCAGGGTAGGCAGCAGGTTGCCGAGCGGGATGTCCGGCGGCAGGCCCAGGTCCAGGAATCCACGCGGGGTCACGACGGTGACCCGGCACAGGTCGGTTCCGGTGGCGCTCACCCGGACGAGTGTATGGATCGGACACCGAACGCGACGGGCTTAATACGTACAGGAAATTTGAAATATCGCCTGTTTCGCTACGTCAGCGACTTGTATGGCGTCGTGAGCGGCAGCCTGATCGTGGTCCGCAGGCCCGAGCGGCGCCGGCCACCCGAACCTCCCGGCGGCGAGGTCCTGCTGGAGTCCCCGCCCGAGATCCCCGAGACGGTGACGGGCGGCGGGCTGACCCAGCTCCTGACGTACCTGCCGATGCTGGCGGGCGCGGGCGCGATGGCGCTGATGTTCACCGGCGGGTCCACGAACAACCCGATCATGCTGGTCTCCAGCGGCCTGTTCGCGGTCTCGATGATCGGCATGACCGTGGGCCAGATGATGCGCGGCGCGGGCGAGCGCAAGAGCCAGCTCAACGGCCAGCGCCGCGACTACTACCGCTACCTGGAGCAGGTCAGGAAGCGGGTCCGGGCCGCCGCCGCGCAGCAGCACAAGGTCATGACCTGGAGCCATCCGGACCCGGCCGCCCTGTGGTCGCTGGTGATGACCACCCGGCTGTGGGAGCGGCGGCCCCGCGACGACGACTTCGCCCAGATCAGGATCGCCACCTCGGCGCAGCGGCTGGCGCTGCCGCTGATCCCGCCGGAGACCAAGCCGATCGAGGACCTCGACCCGGTGACGGCGGGAGCGCTGCGGCGGTTCGTGCGCACGCACGCCACCGTTCCCGGGCTGCCGGTGGCGCTGGCGCTGCACTCGTTCGCCAGGATCGTGATCACGGGCGACCCGGCGGCGGCGCGCGGGCTCGTACGGGCCCTGCTGGCCCAGGCGGCGGCGCTGCACTCGCCGGAGGACCTGCGGATCTCGGTCTGCGCGGGCGCCGAGAGGGCCCGCGAGTGGGAGCCGGTCAAGTGGCTGCCGCACGCCCTGCACCCCACCGAGGAGGACGGGGCCGGCCCGGTGCGGCTGGTCTCGGGGGATCTGGGCGAGCTGGACGACCTGCTGGGGTTCGAGCTGAAGGACCGGCCGCGCTTCAGCAAGGGGCTCTCGCCGGACGCGCTGCCGTACCACGTGGTCGTCATGGACGGCGGCACCGTGCCCGCGGGCAGCCAGCTCGGCCTGGACGTCATCGAGGGCGTGACCGTGATCGACGTCGGCGGCAGCACCGCGCAGGTGCCCGCGCAGCTCACGCTGCGGCTGGAGGTCGGCGCGGACGAGGTGGTCCGGGTCGCCGAGGACGAGCTCGGCAAGGAGGTCAGGTCGGGGCTGGGGCGGCCGGACCGGCTCGACCCGCCCGCGTTCGCCGCCCTGGTCAGGCAGCTCGCGCCGATGCGGACCGGCTCGGGGGCGGGCGCGGAGGAGGTACGGGACGTCTTCGCCACGAACACGACGCTCACCGAGCTGCTGCGGATCGGCGACGCGCGGCGGCTCGCGCCCGCCCAGACGTGGCAGCCCCGCCCGGTCAGGAACCGGCTGCGCGTCCCGATCGGCCTGGGCGCCGACGGGCGGCCCGTCGAGCTGGACATCAAGGAGGCCGCCCAGGGCGGCATGGGACCGCACGGGCTCGTGGTCGGCGCGACCGGCTCCGGGAAGTCGGAGCTGCTGCGCACGCTCGTGCTCTCGCTGGCGATCACGCACTCCTCCGAGACCCTGAACTTCGTGCTCGTCGACTTCAAGGGCGGCGCCACCTTCCTCGGGCTGGACACGCTGCCGCACGTCTCGGCGGTCATCACGAACCTGGAGGACGAGCTGCCACTGGTGGACCGCATGCACGACGCGCTCCACGGCGAGCTGGTACGCCGCCAGGAGCTGCTGCGGGCGGCCGGCAACCACGCCTCGCTGCGGGACTACGAGCAGGCCCGCGAGCAGGGGGCGAACCTGCGGCCGCTGCCGACGCTGTTCATCGTGCTGGACGAGTTCAGCGAGCTGCTGTCGGCCAAGCCGGAGTTCATCGAGCTGTTCGTGATGATCGGGCGGCTCGGCCGGTCGCTGGGCGTGCACCTGCTGCTGGCCTCGCAGCGGCTGGAGTCGGGGCGGCTGCGCGGGCTCGACACGCACCTGTCGTACCGGATCGGCCTGCGGACGTTCTCGGCGGCCGAGAGCCGGGCCGTGCTGGGGGTGGCGGACGCGTACTCGCTGCCGCCCGAGCCGGGCAACGCCTACCTGATGTTCGAGACCACGGGCATGACGCGGTTCAAGGCGGCGTACGTGTCGGGGCCGTACCAGCTCGCCTCGGCGGAGGGGCCGGCGGTGACGGCGCGCGCCGGGCACCGCGGGAAGATCGTCTGGTACGGGCCGGAGCGGGTGCCGATGCCGCCCGTCGAGCAGGCCCCGCCGGTGGTGGCGGAGCCCGGAAAGCAGGGCAAGAAGGACAGCCTGCTGGAGATCGTGGTGGGCCGGCTGGCCGGGCAGGGGCCCGCGGCGCACCGGATCTGGCTGCCGCCGCTCAAGGAGGCCGCCTCGCTCGACCAGCTGCTGCCGCCCGTCGAGGTCTCGCCGGAGCACGGGCTGACGGCCGCGGGCACCGCCCAGGACCGGCCGGGGCGGCTGCACGCCGTGGCGGGGATCGTGGACAGCCCGTTCGACCAGCGGCGGGACCCGTACTGGCTGGACCTGTCGGGGGCGGCGGGCAACGTCGCGATCGTCGGCGCGCCGCAGACCGGCAAGAGCACGCTGCTGCGCACGCTGATCGCCTCGCTCGCGCTCACGCACACGCCCAAGGAGGTGCAGTTCTACTGCCTGGACTTCGGCGGGGGCACGCTGTCCTCGCTGACCGGGCTGCCGCACGTCGGCGGGGTGGCCAACCGGCTGGACGCCGACGCGGTACGCAGGACGGTCGCCGAGGTCAAGACGCTGCTCGACCGGCGTGAACGGCTGTTCGTCGAGCGCGGGATCGACTCCATGGCCACCTACCGGAGGATGGTCGCCTCGGGCGCCTTCGAAGGTGACGGCTGGGGCGACGTGTTCATCGTGGTGGACGGCTGGGCGATCCTGCGCCAGGAGTACGAGCTGCTCGAACCCGACCTCGGCGACCTGGTGACCCGGGGCCTGGGGTTCGGCATCCACGTGATCGGCACCGCGAACCGGTGGATGGAGTTCAGGGCCGGGGTGCGCGACCTGCTCGGCACCCGGCTGGAGCTGCGGCTCGGCGATTCCTTCGACTCCGAGATCGACCGCAAGGCGGCCTCGAACGTGCCCGAGCGGGCCCCCGGGCGCGGGCTCACCCGCGAGGCCCTGCACTTCCTGGCCGCGCTGCCGCGCATCGACGGCCGCTCCACCGTGGACGACCTCGCCGACGGGGTCGCCGCCCTGGTCGAGGCCGCGGCGGCGGCCTGGCGCGGGCATCCGGCGCCGCCCGTACGGCTGCTGCCCGCCCTGCTGCCCGCGCACACCCTGCCCGCTCCCCTGCAGGGCGGCACGCGCGTCCCGATCGGGATCGACGAGGCCGCGCTGGCGCCCGTCCTGCTGGACTTCGACGCCGACCCGCACTTCGTGGTGTTCGGCGACACGGAGAGCGGCAAGACCAACCTGCTGCGGGTGCTCGCCCGGGGTATCGCGGCCGGGAAGACGCCGCTGGAGGCGCGGTTCATCGTCATCGACTACCGGCGCTCGCTGCTGGACGCGACCGACACCGAGCACCGGATCGGGTACGCGGCCTCCAGCGCCGCCGCGGCGGAGCTGCTCAAGGGCGTCCAGGAGGTGATGCAGACGCGGCTGCCGCCGCCGGACCTCACCTCGGAGCAGCTGCGGACGCGGAGCTGGTGGACCGGCCAGGACCTGTACGTCATCGTGGACGACTACGACCTCGTGGCGACCTCGGCCAACCCGCTGTCCGTGCTCGGCGAGCTGCTGCCGCAGGCCAGGGACATCGGGCTGCACCTGGTCCTGGCGCGCGCCATGGGCGGGGCCGGGCGGAGCATGCTGGACCCGATCGTGCGGCGGCTGAAGGAGATGAACTCGCCCGCCGTGATGCTGTCGGGCCCCCGGGACGAGGGCCAGCTGTTCGGGAACGTGCGCCCGCGCCAGCTCCCACCGGGACGCGGGCTCTACGTGGACCGGCGGTCGGGCGAGAAGCTCGTGCAGACCGCCTACCTCGACCCTGGCCTTTAACGGTCCAGGTCGCGCTCGATGCGGCCCAGCTCGGCCACCGCCTGGTCCATGGCCTGCTCGTACGCCTCCCGTGCCTCCCGCATGCGCAGGTCGGCAGGGTTGTTCTCGGCGGCCAGGTCCAGCGGGCCCTCCCCCAGGACGTCCCCGAGGAGCTCGGTCGATTTGGCCTGCATGTCGGACAGGGCGTCGGCGATCAGCACCAGGATCGTCTCGGCGAGGCGCTGCGAGCCCCAGCGCATGGCCCTCGGGTCGATGTCCAGCCCGGTGACGCCCTGCGCCGAGCACTCGACCCGTACGAGCTTGTCCGGGTCCTGCGCGGACCCCTTGACGGCGAGAACCTGATCGTAGAGGTCGTCCAGCCCGCCCGCGGGCCGCTGGGCCTCGGCGATCAGCCGGTCCATGGCACTCTCGTCGAACGCCGTCATGCCTTCACCCCCGGAGTCGGAGCCTCGAGTTTCGTACCGCTGAACTGGTCGGCGACCGCCGACTGTCCGATCATCCCGGCCGTGACGGCCGCGGCGCCGCCCACGAGCGCCTGCTTGGCGGGCGACATCTGCACCAGCTTCTGCGCCACCTTGCCCAGCACGCCCTTGCCGCCCTCCGCGAACGCCCGCGCCCTGGCGGCGATCGCGCCGGCCTGGTGGTCCGCCCGGCGGCCGAAGCCGGTGGCGGCCACCTCCGAGGCGACCCTCGTGAACGCGTTCATCTGGGCGACCTTGTGCATCACCCCGGCGGTGAGGATGCTCGCGCCGGTGAGGAAGACGGCCTTGCCGAGGACGTCGTACACGCCGGCCGTGAGGCGCAGGGTGTCGGCCGAGGCCTTGGGCGAGGCGGACTTGTCGGCGGCGTCGTCGGAGTAGTGCTGCACGGTGCCCTTGTAGAGCTCGGCGCTGGGGGCGGTCCACTCGACGTTCCTGACGGAGCCGTCCACGAGGTTCGGGTGCGCCCGCAGGGCTCCGGCCAGCTCCTCCCACACCTCGGCCGCCGCCCGCTGCTGGGCGGTGTCGCCGTACATGAGGGGCAGGACCAGGGTGGCGTAACGGGCGCGGTTCCAGCCGAGGAGCAGGGAGCCGGTCACGGCCATCGCCGAGCCCTCGATGACGGACCACGGTTGTTCGATCATGTTCACGTCCTGGTGATGTCGGCGGCCGTCCGGCCGGCGGTGCCGTCGCCGTCCACGTAGGTGTTGGCCGTGCCGTATGCCTTGTCGTGGATGCCGGCCACCTCGGCCCGCTTGGCCGTCAGATACGTCAGCGCGGCCCGCTTGACGTCGTCGAACGCCTGCCCCAGCGAGCCGCCGAGCAGGCCGAACGCGCCGTAGGCGCCGGAGGAGAGATCGACGTGCCCGATGGCCGAGGACATCCGTTCCAGGTCCCGCATGGGGGCGGCGGCCATGTTGCGGCCCATCTCGCGGATGGAGTCGACCTGCGTCGCCACGAAGTCGCCGGACATGGCCTCACCCCACCACCGGCGGGCCGTGCACGACCTCGGGGCGGAAGAAGTCGTCGTCGGCGTCCTTCGCCGCGGTCGACCTGCGGGCGTGCTGCCCGCCGTCCCCGGGGCCGCCCATGGGCAGGAACGGCATGCCGCCGGAGGCCGCCGCGCCAGACTCGGCCCCTGCCACGGGCGACCTGGCCGGGGGCCATGAGCCGTCCACGACCGGCACGCTGCCCGGCCGCACGGACGGCCCGGACGGCCCCGGCTCCTGAGCGGCGCTCGTGCCCGGATCGGCAGGGCGGACCTGGTACGGGTCCACCGGGCGATTCGTCCCCGGGCGGCCCGGGTTTCCCTGGCTGCTCGGTGGCCTCGTGGTCCCGGCCGGGGTGGTCCCTGTCGTGCGGGGATCGCGTCCGGCCGGGGTGGGAACCGTGCCGGGCGGTGGCAGCGGCCCGGCGGGCGGCACCGTCCCGGGCGGGGCGGGTTGCCCGCCTCCCACGGCGGGCGGCACGCCCGGCCAGTTCGCCAGGGAGGTGGGCGGTGACGCCCCCGCGGGCGCACCCGGTACCGCAGCTTGACCGGGTAGCGGGCCCGCGGGAGTCAGTGGCTGGCCGGGCGTGCCGGCCAGATCGGTGCGGGACCGCACCGGCACCGTGCTCTCGAACGGCAGGTCGCCGCTCTGCGCCGGCACCGAGGCGGGGCCGACCGGCGGCGGCAGGTAGGGGGCCGGCGAGGCCAGCTCCGGGTCCCACGCCAGGGCGTCCGGCATGGCCGTGTACGCCCGCTGGTAGACGCCGTTGAGCTGCTGCATGAAGGCCCGCGCGTCCGCGTCCGGATCGTTGAGCGGCTCCATCGACCCGGCGCCCATGCCGCTCGCCTCCACCCAGTACTCCTGCTGTTCCGTGGCCTTGTCGAAGCGCTCCTTGGCCGAGGCCAGCTCGCCGCCCACCGTCTCCAGCCCGGGCGGGACACCGTCCACACCGTTGCGCAGCGACTGCAGGTACGCCTGGAGCCGGTTCATGCGCGTGAGCATGGCCCTGGCGGACTCCCCGCCCCAGTTGCCGTCGGCCACCAGCCGCGCCGCGCTGTCGCCCAGCGCCGCGATCGTGTCGGTGAGCAGCTGGGACGTCTTCTTGTACGCGTCCACGACCGGCGCGAACTCCTCCGGCCCGGTCCCCATCACCAGCCGCCGGATCTCCTCGCGCCCGCCGTACGCGTTGACGTTCCCGCCCTGCAGGCAGCCGTGCTTGATCGGTTGTGGTTGCGGCAACGGGTCCCCTCACATCACGTACGCGGCACCGCGCCCGCGGCCCGCTGGTCGGCGTCCCGCACGGTGTTCGCGGTGGCGGCCAGGTCGTCGACGATCCGCTGGACCTGCTCCATGACGAACTGCAGCGAATCGCCCGTCGCCACCCGGGCCCTGCGCACGGTCTCGCCGTACCCCTGGGCGATGTCCCAGCTCCCCGGGGCGGCCGGCGACAGGTCGGGCACCTGGTACACAGCCGCGCGCAACCGGGGCAGCAGGCTGTCGCCGAGCTTGCCCGCCACGTCGATGAGGGCCTCCGGCTTGCACATCGCCGTGTCACCCGCGGTGGCCGGGTCGATGAGAGGCTGATCCACCGGCCTCAGGTGCCCCAGCGGCGGATGTTCATGGCCTCCGCGTCGCGCATGATCTCCGTGGCGTCGTGCAGGGCGGGGCCGAAGCGCTGCATGGTGTCACCCATGGCCACGACCGCGTTGTTCCACTGCTCCTTGGCCGTCCGGTAGACCTCCTTGGCGGAGCCGTCCCAGGTCTCCAGGACCTTGAGGTCGTCTTCGAGGTCGGCCAGTTCGCCGACCAGATTGGCGTAGGCCCGGCCCAGTTCCGACGCGATCTCGTCCATCTCGTCGAAATTGGCGAGGATGATGTCTCCGCCACCCGTCATGGTGATTCTCCGTTCGTCAGAGCTGGCCGCCGCCGAGCGCCGCCTTGAGCCTGGTGGCGACCTCGCTGGCCTGGGTGTTCGCCTCGGTGTACGTGATGCCCGAGCTCTTGAGGTTCTCCGCGATCGTGTGCAGCGCGTCGATGACCTTCTTGAACTGCGGGTTCCATTCGTCGAGGACCTGGCGGTAGACGTTCGCGGACTCGCCTTGCCAGGCGGCGCCGAGCGTCGCGGGAATCTGGGTGAGCCTGTTGTGAATCTGCGTGATGTTCTGGTGTGCGATGAGCGCGCGTTCTGCCGCGCTGTGCTGGCTGCCCTCTTGATAACGTGTCGGCTCTGCCACGTGCACCTCTCGGATCTCGTGAACCCGAATTCGACCGGGTTTTCCGTACTGTGGATCAAAGTAAATGGGTCAAAGCGGGCAGGGCTACGATTTCAACTTTCCTGTAAATGTCGTGGGCCCTCCGGCCCGCCAGCCCCTGCGACGGGCCCTGGGCAGCGTCAACGCCAGGAACACCACCAGCGCGGTGGCCCCCACCGCCCCCGCCGTGATCGCCACCGCGAGGCCGCGCGTACGCGGGTCCGGCACCGGAGCCCTGGCCAGCACGATCGGCGGCGCGGCGGGCGCGCGCTCCTCTGCGTCGGGCTGCACCGAGGTGACCGCGAGCAGCGGGTTGACCAGCCCGGCCCCGGTGCCGGCCGCGCCGCCGCCGTCCGCCGTGCGCTCCAGCCGGCGCTTGACCTGCCAGTGGTCGAGTTCGGGGTGCCGGGCCCTGACCAGGGCGGCGACGCCCGCCACGAAGGGGGCGGCGAAGCTGGTGCCGTCCAGCTCCGTACGGTAGCCGCCGCCGGTCCACGCGCTCGTGATCCCGGCTCCGGGGGCGGTCACAGAGATGCGGGTCACGCTGTTGGAGAACTCCGACTTGCCGCCGTCCGGCGAGGCCGAGCCGACCGCGATCACTCCGGGATACTCGGCCGGGTACGCGGGCGTGACCACGCCGTCGTCCTGCCGTACGTTGCCCGCGGCCGCCACGATCACCGCGTCCTTGGCCTGCGCGTACGCCACCGCGGCCTTCAGCGCGGGATGGTCGTGGGCCTGCACGGACACGTTGATCACGTCCGCGCCCAGCTCCGCGGCCCGCCTGATGCCCTGGGCCAGCCGGGACACGTCGCCGGAGCTCCCCTCGGTCTGCTTGATCGACAGGATCCTGGCGGCCGGCGCGACGCCCATGACGGGCACGCCGCGCGCGGTGAGGTCCCGGCCCGCGATGATCCCGGCCACCGCCGTGCCGTGCCCGACGCAGTCGCGCAGGTCCGTGCCCGTGAGATCGACCTGGGTGATGACGGCGGCGGCGAGCTGGGGATGCGTGGCGTCCACGCCGCTGTCCACGACGGCGACGGTCACCCCTTCGCCCTTGGTGAAGCGCCACACCCGCTCGAACCTCAGCCTCTCCTGCGGCCACGGCTTGCCGGTGACCTCCGCCACGCCGGGCTGGGGATCACACGTGACCGCGCGCGAGGGTGCGGGGGTGGGGGTGAGCGTCAGCACCAGGCCGATGGCCGCGGCGCCGTACCAGGAGAAAGGCACGGTAAGGCAGTCTGCCGACATTTCCGATTTGGGGCTTGTCTCTTAGAAATATCTTGAAATGACGCGCCGCCGGGTGGAGCGCGAGATAGGCAGGTGCCGGTACGTCCTTCGACCGCGGAGAGGAAGCATGTCGACACCTGAGGCCGAGGGAGGCGACGCGCACGGCACCCCCAGGCCGGGCCTCGGCCTGTCGGTATACCAGCGGCCGCAGATCAACCAGACCTACGAAGGCGGTTTCAGCGGCACCGAGTACGACTTCGATCCGGACAACATCGAGGAGTCGTACGCCGACCACATCCACTTCCACCGCAACGGCGACTATCCCCCCGAGGCGCCCCGGACGCCGACGGACGCCGACCGCGAGGCCCTGCTCGCCCGCAACCCGGTCGACCCGGGGACGGCGAAGAAGGAGATGTTCATCAAGGTCGGCGAGTACGAGGACCCGGCCACCGGCAGGCCGCTCCCGTCGTCGCCCGTGGAGCAGCTCCGCCAGGACCTCAAGCGCCTGCAGGGCGAGGTGGGCGGCCAGAGCCTCAAGGTCCGGCTCACCCTCGCCGGGCTGTCGGACCGCGACCTCGGCAGCTGGCAGGCCGCCGCCGACATGAAGGCGACCACGGACAAGGCGCAGAGCACGTTGGACGCCGCCATCAACCGGGTCTACTCGGTGTACGCGGCCGTGGTGCAGGCGCTCGACGACACCGTCAAGACCGCCAAGGGCGCCGACCAGTCCATCGCGGGCGGCCTGCGCACGCGTACCTGACGGGGGACGAATGACCGACTACTGGACGGACGCGCTCAAGGACACCCGGGCGCCGCAGATCGACGACATCGCGCCGACCGGCAACGGCGACTCCGACAGCAGCGACGGCGTCGCCGCCCTGATCCAGGGCACCAACCCGGGCCGCGTCGCCGACGCGGGCAAGCGGTACAAGGAGATTGCCGAGATGTGCGCCGAGTCCGTGGAGCTCCTGCACAACCAGGCCGGGCGCATCGCGGAGACGCTGGGCGGCGAGTCCCTGCAGAAGATCTTCGAGACCGTCGGCGAGCTGCAACGCGACCTCGCGCGCATCAGCATCGCCGCCGATTCGGTCGGCACGCCCCTGGAGTGGTACGGCGCCCAGGTGCTCCCCTGGTTCCACAACAACGTGCCGCGGACGGGCAGCGTCGGCCTCGACGACGACATCGGCGACGCCTTCGGCAGCGACACCAACGGCCACGCGCTCGCCCGCCATCACCTGCGCCAGCTCAACAGGTTCATGGGGGACGTGTACGGGGCCATCGCGGGCTACGTGGAGCAGCGGTCCTCGGCTCCGCAGGCGGGGATGACCGACCCGTCCCTCCCGCTCGGTCCCGGGATGCCGAGCGGCCTGACCGGCGACCCGTACAAGGGCTCCAGCCTGGGCTCCCCGTACGGGACCCCCGGTCTCGGCCTGCCGGGCACCCCGTCCGGCCTCGACACCCCCGGCCTCCAGAACCCGTCACTCCAGGACCCGTCGCTGAAGGACCCTTCTCTCCAGGACCCGTCCCTGAAGGATCCGTCGCTCAAGGACCCGTCACTGCAGAACCCTTCACTGAAGGACCCCTCGCTCCAGACCCCCCAGACCCCGGACCTGAAGAACCCCGAGCTCAACACCCCCCAACTGCCCCAGACGCCCAGGACGGACCTGGCGGCCGTACCGCCCCAGACGGCCCCGCCGCAGACGAACCTGCCGCCCGGCGCACCCACCAGCGGCGGCCCCAGCACTTTGCCCGGCAGCGTCCCGGCCACGCAGCTCAGCGGCTCGGGATCGCCCGCGGGCAGCGCGGGCCGGCTGGGCCCCACCGGCATGGGGATGGGCATGATGCCGCCGATGATGGGCGGCGGCCAGAACGGGACCGAGCGGGACCGCGACCGGGCCAGGTTCCCGCTGGTGGAGGACGAGGCGTTCGAGACCGATGACATGGGCGGCCCGTCCGTGATCGCATGACGGTGACGACCGAGCGGGTCCGCGGCTACCGGCTGCTGGAGCGGGCCGGCCAGGACGGCCCGTGGACCGCGCACCTCGCGCAATCCGCGGCCACGGGGGCCGAGGCGCTGGTCAAGACGCTCGCGTGCCACCGGGCCGACCGTCGGGCGCTGAAGCGGATCGTCCGCGGCTTCGGCTTCCCGGAGGCGCTGGCGGCCCACGAGGGCGTGATCCCGGTGCTGGAGGTGGGGGCCACCGGTGACGGGCGGCCGTACCTGGTGACGCCGCCCCACGGCGGTCTCACGCTCGCCGAGCGGCCGGGGCGGAGCCTGCCGATGCCGCTCGACGAGGCGCTGGGGCTGCTGCGGGCGGTGGCGGACGCGCTCGCCGCCACGCACGCGGCCGGAGGCGTGCACGGCCGGGTCACGCCCGAGAACGTCATCGTGGCCGGTCGCGGGGTGGCGCTCACGGGGTTCGGCATGTCCGCGCTGATGTCGATCGTGGAGCTGCCCGACGGCACGCTCCCGTCGGCGCACGCGGCGCCGGAGGAGCTGGAGGGCCACCCGCCCGTGCCCGCCTCCGACGTGTACGCGCTCGGGTCGATGGTGTACGAGCTGCTGGCGGGCCGGCCCGCGTTCCCGCTGGACGGGACGGGGGGCACGGCCAAGTTCGTGCTCGGGGTGCTGACGGAGGCGCCGCCGCCCCTCCCGCCGGGGGTGCCGCCGGACCTGGCCGAGACCCTGCTGAAGGCGATGGCCAAGACCCCGGACGCCCGCCCGGCCGCCACCGACCTGGCCACCGTCGCCTCCCGGCTCCTGACGACTCACGCGCCCGCCGCAGGCCCGGCCCAACCACCGACCGCCCACCTCCCCCTCGGGACCGCGGGACAGCCCCTCACCGCGCGTCTCCCCTCCCCCTCGCCATCGCTCGAGGACTCGGGAGCGGCGGCGCGGTCAGGTCCCCGTGAGCTGGTCTGGACGGTGGATCCCGACCGTTCCCAGGTCAGGCCGCCCGCCGGCCCCCAGCCCTTCTCCCAGCCTCCCCCCGAGGTCTCCGCACCCCACGCCCCCGCCGCCGCGCCGGACCGCCGCAGCCGGGTCCCGCTGCTGGTCACCACCGCCTCGGCGCTGGCCGTGCTGGTGGGCGCGGGCAGCGTGGCACTGGCCATGAACGGCCGGCCCGGCGCGCCGCAACCCGCCGGCGCGACGGCCGCCGCCCTCGACCCCACGACCCCCGGCACCCCACCCCAGGCCGACCAGCAACCAAAGGACCAGCCGACCGGCCGGCGGACGCCACCGAGCGAGCCGCAACCGCAGACGAGCAGGCCGTCCGAGCCGCCCGCGCGCCGCCAGACCGTCGATCCCGCCGCGGTGGCCGCGTACCGTCCCAAAAGCCTCAAGGTCGTGTCCGACAACGGCGCCACCGTGACGCTCGCCTGGAAGGCGGTGCGCAGGAGCGGCTATCCCGTGGTGATCCAGCAGGCCCCCGGCAACCGGCTGGTGCCGGCGGCGAGCGGCAGCAACACCTACACCCTGGGCGGCCTCGACCCGGTCACGGGCTACTGCTTCAAGGTCGGCACCGTGGTCGCCATCGGCCAGCCCTCGTCCGTGGCGTGGTCGTCGGCCCTGTGCATCCGCGGCGCCGCGGAGACGAACCAGGACGACCAGGTCCAGCCCCCGATCGTGCTCCCCCTGGCCACCCCGCCACCCTCCTGAGACCGGCTACCCCACCAGGGATCGCGGCGACAGGCGGTGCGCGAGCCTGCTCGCGAGGCCGACCTTCCGCCGCACCAGCGCGTCCACGCCGCCGAAGTGGCGCCAGGCGAGGTCGGCGTCCGCCTGGTCCACGGGCGCTCCCCCGAACGTCGCCAGGTTGGCCAGGTCGGCGAGCGTCGTGAGCGGCTCGCGCGCGGCAGGACCCAGGACGGACTCGGCCAGAGACGCCACCTCGCCGGCCGTCAGCGCGTCCGAGCGCACAGGGATCCCGGCCACGCGCAGCCTGGCCACCGTCTGCCGCCACGCCCCCACCACCCGGGCGGCGGGTGCGGCGGCCCGGCGGCGGCGCATCCGCCTCAGCGGCGGCACGACGAGCACGGCCAGGAGATACACCAGGAGCGCGGCGGCGGGCACGGCCGCCCAGACGAGCGGGCCCGCGGAGCCGCCGGGACGCGGTGACGGGGTCGGGGTGGCCCGGTTGGCGGCCGTGGGGGTCGGCTTGGGCTCGGAGGAGTCGCTGTTGATCGCCTGCTCGATCTCCCGCGCCTGCTTCGGCGCGCCCTCGGCCACGTCACCGCCCCCTCCCGAGCGCGTACGCGACGGCGTCGGGTAGAACGGCACCCACCCGATCCCCTCGAACTCGACCTCGGCCCAGGCCAGCACGTCCCCACCCCGCACCTGCCGCACCCCGCCAGCGCCGGAGCCAGGGCCGGAGCCAGGGCCGGAGCCGGTTCCCGGGCGGAAGCCCACGACGATCCGGCTCGGCAGCCCGATCGCGCGGGCCAGCAGCGCGAACGAGGCGGCGAACTGCTCCGTCGTCCCCCTGCGCGACTCCGTCAGGAAGAACTCGATGCTGCGGTAGCCGTGCCCGGGCGGCGCGTTGACGTCGTTCACCGCGTGCTTGCGCAGGTAGGCCGCCAGCCGGGCGGCCCGCTGCGTCGGGCTCTGCGCCCCGGCCGTGGCGCGGCGGGCGATGGCGAGGAGGCGGGCCCGCTGCGGCGGCGTGCGGCCGTCCGGCCCGTCCGGCAGCCGCAGCGCGGCCGGGTCGGCGGCGGGGACGGCCGCGCGCAGGTCCTCCGCCGTGTAGCGGCGGATCCCCGAGGTCACCTCGTACGTCATGCCCTCGCGCGCCTGCGTGCCGGCCAGCATGCCCGTCGCGGGATCGACCACGATGCCCGCGCCCTTCACCAGCAGCGGCCGGTCGGCGGCGGGCAGCCACGGACCCGGGAGCTTCCGCAGGGTGAACCGCTGCGTGACCAGATCCCCGCCGCCCTCCTGCCCCGGCACCCGCCCGCCGGTGGGGACGAACCCCGCGCCCGACGTCCACGTGACCCCGTCGAAGGTGTCCAGGACGGCCAGGCGCAGGTTCGCCTCGGAGGCGGTCCCGACCGTGAACAGCTCGCGCTGCGGGTTCTGCAGCCACGCCGACACCTGGTCGAGCGCGCTCACGCCGTTGATCGGCCGCGGCGGGGGCTGCTCGACGAGCCGGCGCACGTCGTACGGGCGCTCGGCCATGGGCAGGGCGGGCGCGGTGACGACGGCGGCCAGGACCAGGCAGGCCAGCAGCGGCACGCCCACCGCGATCGTCCCCGCCGACCTGGCCGCCCTGACCAGGCCGAGCAGCAGGGTGAGCCCGGCGAACACCGCCGCGTACGGCACCACGGACCCGGCCCCGGCGACCCCCAGCACGACCGCGACGGCGAGCACCGGGAGCGCGGCCAGGGCGGGCAGCATGACGGACCTGGACCGCAGTGCGATCTCCGCCCCGGCCAGGGCGGCGGCCCAGACCAGGAAGCTGACCAGCACGACGGCCGTGCTGTCGGGCGCCGCCGGGAGGATCGTGGTCAGGAGCCGGCCGCCCGCGTCGCGCACGCCGAGCAGCGCCGCGCGCACGGCGGCCGGGCCGGGCAGGAACCCGAGCCAGGCCTGCGACCTGAACAGGGTCGCCGAGACCGCCACCAGCCAGCCCAGCACGCTGACCGGGATCGTTCCCCAGAGCGGCAACCGGCCGTACAGCGCCACCGACAGCACGCACGGCACCCCGACCGCCAGGCCGACCACGGGGAGCAGGGCGGCGAACGGGAACACCCCGTCGAACGCGAGCCCGGCCGTCGCGGCCAGCAACGCCACGACCCCCACGGACACCAGCCCCCGCACCGGCCCCGGTCCCGGCGCCCCCACCGGCTCGCCACCCGCCGACCCGCCGCCCGACACGGACCCGACGCCCGACGCCGATCCGACACCCGACGCTGGTCCGATGCCCGACGCTGGTCCGACACCCGACGCTGGTCCGACACCCGAGGCGCCTGCCGGCTCCGGGGCGGGGTCCGGTGGGGTCGCGGTGCGCCCCTGCGGCACCGCGACGTCGGGGGGCGGCGGACCGGCTAGCGAGGCCATGCCGCCGCCAGTTCCGCCAGGTCGCTGACCTCGATGACCGTCACCCCGGCCGCCGCGGGCCGCCCGCCCTCCACCGGCTCGCCCACCCGCACGAACAGCACCTCGTCGAAGCGCCGCCGCACGGCCGCCGCGTCCGCGAGCCCGTCGAACGAGCCGCTGACCAGCACCAGCGCCCCGCCCGAGCCCGCCCGCCGCAGCGCGTGGAGCGGCGCGTCCGCCTGCTCGGAGCGCTCCACCACGGCGAGCCGGTCCAGGACCTCCTCGGTCTCGCCCGGCCCGCCCTTGGAGTGCAGCAGCTCCCCCGCCCCCGTGAGCAGCCGCACGGGGAAGCGGTCGCGCGCCACCGCGCAGGCCACCGACGCCGCCACGTCCACGGCCAGCTCGAACTCGTCGTCCCCTTCGTACGACGAGTGCCGCGTGTCCAGGACCGTGACGGTGCTCGGCAGGTTGACGTCGGTCAGCTCCTTGACCATGAGGACGCCGGTGCGGGCCGTGGAGCGCCAGTGGACGTGCCGCAGGTCGTCCCCGATCACGTAGTCGCGCAGCCCGTTGAAGCTGATCGCCCCGTTCGGCGCGGAGCGCGAGTCGAGCCCGTCGAGGTGCCTGCGGCGGCCGGCGTGCGGGGGCGCGAGCGGCACCGTACGCGGCCGGACCAGGAGCAGGTCGGTGCGCCCGTACGCGATCGAGCGCCGCGCCAGCCCGAACGGGTCGGTGCGGTCGAGCAGCAGCGGCCCGACGGGCGTCTCCCCGCGCCGCCGGGTGGGCAGCCGGTACGACACCGTCCGCGCAGTGTCGCGCGCCAGCGCCGGCACCTCGACCGTGACGGACGTCCCCCGGCAGGTGTCGCGGGCCACCAGCCCGGCGTGGCGCCGGCGGCCGGTGTTGCGCACGTGCAGGAGGGCCACCGCGGGGTCGCCCCTGGCCACCTTCACCGGCGTCAGCTCCCGGCGCACGTCCAGCCCGGCGCCGCGCAGGGTCCACAGCGCGCCCGCGCCCACGGCGGCCAGCCCCGCCACCGCGAGGACAGCCGCCTGGGCGTACCCGAACGGCGCCCCCACGGCGTAGACCAGCACCGAGGCCGCCGCCAGGCCCCACCCCGCCCTGGTGATCATTCGCACTCCCAGAGCGGGGCCGCGGGGAAGCCCCCCTTCGGGGTGTCCATCAGCACGTCGTTGAGCCACCCGTTGCCGCGGCCGGACTCCACCTTGTTCCAGACGTCGCTGCTCATGCCCGTGTCCGTGTCGGTGAAGGCGGCGCCCTTCTGCTGGCAGAGCACGGTCATCGTGATGTACTCGCCCTTGGGGATGCGCCCCGCCTCGGCGCCGGCGCTGGGCCCGGAGCGGATCAGGGTGTCCCTGTTGTTGTTGTTGGCGTTCCTGAACTGGGCGGACGGCGGGCGCAGGTCGGCCGTGGCCTCCGCGCGCTCCTCGCTCTCGCCCGCCGCGTTCTTGGCCCGCAGCGTCCAGGTGTAGGACTGGCCGTTCTTGAGCCCGGTGACCTCCGCGCTGGTGCCGTCGGGCGATCCCGGGTGGTTGCCGGGCCCGTCCAGCGTGTACGTGACGCCGCCGTCCCGCGCGTTCTCCGGGGCGGACCAGGTCAGGTCGGCGCCATGGTTCTTGCCCTTGGCGGCGAAGCCGGACGGCTGCCCCGGCGCGACGCACGGGCGCACGGGCACGGACGGCTGGGACTCCACCTCGCCGCCGGACCACTCGGCGACCACCCGGAACGTGTACTCCTGGTCGCACCGGCCGCCGTTCACCCGGAACTGGTACGGCCCGTCGGGCTGCACGCGGGACGGCGTGACGTCGGCCGCGCCCTTGAGCGTGTACGCCTTGACCGTGCCCTGGCGGGACGGCGTGAAGGTGACCTCCATCCAGCCGGGCCCGGACTTGGCCGTCACGGATCCCGGCGGATCGGGGGTCTGGGTCGGCGTCGGAGTGGGCGTCGGGGTCGGAGTCGGCGTGTCCGTAGGAGTGGGGGTCGGGGTGGGGGTCTTCGTCACGGTCACGGTCGGCACGGCCGTCTTCGTCTTCGTCGGAACGGACGTCGGCTTCCCGGTGGGCTGCCTGGTCGACCGGGTGGGCACCAGGGTCGGCTGCACCACCGAGGGTGTGTAGGTCGGGATCGGCAGCGGCGTCGGCGTGTCCTTCTGGCCGAGCGCCTCGTCGTACTTGCCGACCCGGTGTCCCCTGCCGTCCTGCTCGATGACCAGGGCGGTCTCGCTGAACTGGTCGTTCACCCAGAGCAGCCCGTCCTTGACGAACACCTCCAGCGGTCCCGCCTTGCCCGTGACGACCTTCTCGGGCTCGAACGCCTTGGCCACCGTGTCGTACACGATGAGCCGGCCCTTGCTCTCGTCGGCGATGTAGACGCGCCGCCCGAGCGCCTGCGGCGCCCCCAGCTTGCCGCCCTTCACCGAGACCGTGGTCAGCCCGCCGCCGGCGGTGTCGACCAGGACGAGCGCGCCCTTCCTGGGCTCCAGGATCGGCACGATCTGGCTCTCGGCCACCGCCGGGACCAGCAGCCCGCCGCCGCCCGCGCCCGTGACCGTGCTGGGCAGGGACACCTGGAGCCGGGTGCCCGCCGGGCCGATCAGCATGGCGGAGGCGGCGGCGGAGTTCGTGACCAGCGGGGCGCCGTTCGCGAGCGTCAGGGTGAGCGGGTCGCCGGGCTCGCCGACCGTCACGGCCTTGACCTGCCGGCCGTCCTTCACCTGGACCAGCGTGCCCTCCTCGGGCACCGGCACCCACAGCGTGCCGTCCTTGCCGAGGCCGGCCTGGCCGAGCGGCGCCTTGAGGGTGAGCGGGGAGCCGATCGTGCTCACCGTCAGCGGGTCGAGCTGCTGCACGGTGCCGGCCCGCGGGTCGACCCCGTACGCCTTCCCGCCGCCCATCACGATCTGCATGCCGCCCGCGCCGAGCGTGTTGGTCTGGGCGACCTCGAGCTGGGTGGGGTCGATGCGGCCGACCTTGCCCGTGGAGTCCATGACGAGCACGTTGTTGCCGTCCTGCACCACCTTGAGCGGCTCGCCCTCGGCGGAGGCCAGGTCCACGCGGCCGTCCAGCTGCCCGGACAGGCCGTTGGCGTGCACCACCTCACCGTTGAGCGCGCTGCCGAGCCACGCCCCGACGTCGGCGAGCTTGGGGCGGGCGCTGGAGACGCCCTGGCCCAGGAACAGGCCGACGCCGACCAGCACGGCGACGAGGGCGCCCGCGACGATTCCCGCCGCCCGCCGTCCCGCCGCATTCCGCCACCGAATGGCCACCGACTCACATCCCGTACGTGTACGTGCCCGCGGACACCCTAGGGGGGCGTCCGCGGATCGCGAGGTTCCTTCAAATAACCTGGAAGTGTCCGATCACCGGCTGTCACGCGTCCGATCGTCGATGGCCCGCAACTGCTCGTCCATGGACGACTCGAACGACTCCAGCACGCTGCCGAACTGCTCGTCGAGCAGCTCCCTGCCGGGCAGCGCGCCGCCCAGCGTCTCCGCCATGACGGCGTCGACCTTGGCGGCGACGTCGTCCTGGGCCTCCTGCGCGGCCCGCAGCACGGCCTCGGCCAGCTTCTGGCTGTCCAGCCGCATGGCCCTGGGCGCGAGGACGACGTCCATGAGCCGGCCCGAGGCGCCGGCGGTCACGCGTACCTGACCGTCCGCCGCCTCGCCGTGGCCGACGACCACGTCGATCTCGCTCCTGAGCTCCTCGACGCGGGCCAGCATGTCCTCCGCCCGCGCGGTGATCCGTTCCAGCTCTTCGGGGTCGAAGTCGTTCACCGTACCTCCCGGGTCTCTGCGACGGGAGAGTACGGGGGAGGCCCGCCATTTCGGAAAAAGTTGAAGCATGCGAAGTTTCATTGCTCTGACTAATGGATTAATGGCAGATTTCTCAGCGGCTAATCCGTGGGAAAGGTGCCATTTCATGAGCGGTGGAATCCGGATCGATCCGGGCGCGCTCCTGGCCGCGGGAAAGCGGTGCGAGGACGCGCGGGACGCGCTGAAGCCGTTGCTGCCCGACTTCGAGCGGAATGCCGCGCCGGCCGACGGCTGCTTCGGCCTTCTGGAGCGCGGCGGCAAGGAGCTGGAGGAGTCGTACCGGGAGTACCACCAGGAGTTGCTCGGCTTCGCCAAGGACCTGGTGGCCAAGCTCGACGACACCGCCACCGGGCTGCGGGAGAGCGCTGAGCGGCTGGGAGGCGGCTGATGTCCGGGCCCTTCGCCCCCGTCGTCGACCTCGTCAACACGCTGAAGAACACCGTCGCCTCGATCGGCGACGACGAGCAGGAGCAGCGCCTGCTGGCCATGGCCGCGGCCTGCCGCCGGCTCAAGAGCGGCATCGAGGGCCTGGAGCCGGCGCTCTCCCCCATCCCCGGCTCGCTCCAGGGGTGGATCGGCGGCGACGCGGACATGTTCCGGCAGAAGTGGCGCGGCTACCTGGCCCCCGAGTTCCGGGCCACGGCGGCCGAGCGGCTCGGCGACGCCGCCGACGTGCTCGACCAGGCCGTGGAGGCGTCCAGGAAGACCAGGGAGGCGCTCAACCAGCTGATCACCTCGCTGATCGCGTCGGTGTCCGCGGGTGTCGTCGCGTCGCTGGCGGCGGCGGGCCTGAGCACGTTCGCGGTGTGGGCGTCCAGCGCCGCGACCGCCGCCCGCGGGGCGGCGACGGCCACCGGCATCCTGAGCCGCTTCGCCGCGGTGCGCGCCGCCGCGGCGGCGGCCATGCGCGGGTTCACGACGATGATGGGCAGGTCGGGCCTGGTACGCGGCCTCAGCATGTACGCCGGCGGCGGCTTCCGCCAGACGGCCCTGGCCGCCCTGGGGAAGTACGGCCAGATCCACGGCTGGTCGTTCGGCGGCAACCTGCTGGCGGGCGGCGTGGCCAGGGGCGTCTTCGGCCAGAACCCCCTCGACATCTCCATCCTCTCCCTCGCCCAGACCGCCAACGCCTCCACCGTCGCCGGCTTCACCGGGCCCCTCGGCCAGACGAAGTACTTCACCGGGCTCGCCGCCAGCCGCCCGCTCGTGAACAACGTGGCCATGGGCGCCCTCGCGGGCGGCGTGCCGGCCTTCTGGAACGCCAGGGTGGAGGGCAAGTCGTGGAGTGCCACGCTCGGGGACGTGGCGCTGTTCAGCGGCATCGCGGGCGGCTTCAACGGTGCGGTCGGGCGGCTGTTCAACCCGGCGCGGGGCCAGTGGGGCGTGCCGTCGCCCGCCTGGTTCAAGAAGCTGCCGCCGATGGCGCAGAGCTCGCTGCTGGGCTTCGCGCCCAGCGTGGGGCTCCGGCTCGCGGTGCCCTTCGCCCCCTCCTCGCCGCCGCCGCAGCTTGACCGTTAACGGTGCCGGGCCGTCAGGGCGAAACGGCGGGCGGTCGCTTGGAGCGGCATGTCATCGTGCAGGGCGCGGAGGCGGTCCTCGTACGCGCCGGCGTCGAAGCCCGGGACCTGCCAGGAGACGACCCGCAGGTAGAGCACGAGCGCTCCGACGTCGTGGAACACGACCGGGTAGCCGGCTTCCGCGCTCCAGGTGACCTCGAGTCCGGCGGCGTCGAGCGCGGCGGCCGCGCCGGCGAGGTCCCAGGCGTGGTCCTCGTGCGGCGGGCCGCCCAGCGCCGCGTTGAGCTCCTCCAGGTCGCACCCGGCCACCTGCTGGGTGACGAACGTGCCGCCCCCGGCCAGGAGGCGGCGGATCTCGTGCGGTTCGTACGACTCGTGCCGGTTGATGATCAGCTCGAACGAGCCGTCGGGGAAGTGCCCGGCCGACTCGGTCACCTCGACACCCAGCGGCTCCAGGCGGTCGCGGGCGATCGGGAGGTTCGGCGGGTAGCCCTCGGTGGCGGCGGTGCGCGGCGGGAGCGGCGCCAGGGACGCCAGCAGCTCGCCCCCTCCGGTGCCGAGGTCGAGCAGCGACGGCGTGCGCGGGAGCCGGTCGCGCACCAGCCGCTCGTAGTCCCAGGGCAGGTCGCCGGCCGTGGTCATCCGGCCGCGGAACACCGCCCAGTCCCACCCCTCGAACGGCGTGGCCAGCGCGTCGCGGATCAGCTCCTCATACTCCATGGGCATGATCGTGCCCGGGGGACCGGCCGTTCCGCACGTCCTTTTCGCCCGGTCACTCGGGCGGGGGCGGCCCGTCCGGCGCGGGCATCCGGGAGAGCGCGACGATCCGCTCCAGCGCCGCCGCGTGCCGCTGGAACGCCAGCCGTCCCGCGGGGGTCAGCCGCACGTACGTGCGCCGCGCCCGCTTGTCCTGCCCCTTGTGCACCTCCACGTACCCGGCGCCGACCAGTGCGGAGACCTGCTTGGACAGCGCCGAGTCGCTGGTGCCGATCGTGTCCCTGACGAACCCGAAGTCGACCCAGTCGGCCGGCGCCAGCACCGCGACCACCGACAGCCGCGCGGGCACGTGCAGGAACTCATCGAACTGCGGGTCCATGAGCCTGCAGCGCAATCGACGTGATGATCCTGCGAACCACGGGCATGACCGCGATGTACACCACGGCCGCCAGGGCACCGCCGACCATGGCCTGCGACAGGAATCCCTGCGCCGGCAGACCGAACAAGGCGAAGCCGGCGATCCGGCCGATGACGAAGAACACGAAGAGAATGGGCGTCATGCCGATGAAGACCCCGATCATCGGAGCCGTGGGCCTCGGCTGGACAGTGACCCGGAACGAGTGCAGGAGTCCGGAGCCGATGAACACCGCGAGCCCCAGCCCGCGAGCGAGGGAGTCCCAAGGCTGCCCGAGATCGATCGACGTGAACACGGCGAAGAGCCCGAGCGCCGAGACGATCACAAAAGACCAGGGGAAGATCTTGCGGACCATTTCCTCTCGGGTCCTGTCCTGGAAGGCCCGGATTTGGTTGAGCGAAGCCTGGGCATCCTGCGGATTCATGAGCCACCCCCGTGGTCGACTACTTTCCTATGAGGAAAGTACCATCTACTTTCCTCATAGGAAAGTGGTGCCGGGTGTGCTCTCGCGCAGGACGACGCGGGCCGGGAGCCGCACATCGTCCGCGCTCTCCTCGTCCGACAGAGCGAGCCGCATCGCGCTCAAGCCCGCCTCCCGCAGCGGCACCGCCACGGAGGTGAGGGCGGGCACCACGTCCAGCGCCGAGGCGATGTCGTCGAAGCCCGCCACCCCGATGTCCGCGCCCGGGACCACCCCGGCGTCGCGGAAGGCCGTCATGGCGCCGATGGCCATCACGTCGTTGACCGCGAACACCGCCTCCACGTCCTCCAACCCCCGCTCCACCAGCCGGCGCGCCGCGTCGTAGCCGCCCGCGTGGGTGAAGGCCGTCTCGATCGCCAGCGGCTCGGGCACGCCGGGGCCCAGCCCGGCGCGGAAGCCCTCGTGGCGGTCGCGGGACGTGCGCAGCTCGCCGGGGGCGTGGAAGACGGCGAAGCGCCGGTATCCCACCTCCACCAGCGCCCGCGCGAGGTCGCGGGCGCCGCCGTGGTTGTCGATCGTGACGGTGCCGAACGGCAGGTCCCGCTGGCTGATCATGACGACCCGCCCGCCCGCCGTCCGGTACTCCTCCAGCTCCTCGATGAGCGTGTCCCGGGTCGCGGAGCCCGCCACCCGGCTGCCCGCGACGATGATCACGCGCGGCCGCTGGCCCCGCAGCGTCCTGACGATCTCCAGCTCGCGCTCGGGCGACCCGTCGGCCACCGCCATGGTGACGATGAGCTGCGCGGCCTCGGCCGCCTGGGTGACCCCGGCGGCGATGGAGGAGAAGTAGGGGTCGGCCACGTCGCGCACCACCAGCGCGACGGTCCTGGTCGAACCCTTCGCGATGGCCTGCGCCGACAGGTGCGGCTCGTAGTTGAGCTTGGCCGCCGCCGCGCGCACCCTGGAGACGTTCTCGGACCTGACGTTGCGCGTGCTGCCGTTGAGCGCGCGCGACGCCGTCGCGATGGACACGCCCGCCTCGCGGGCGACGTCGTGCAGGGTGGGCGGGGCCGTGGACCCCTCCTCCATACGGGTCATTCTGTCACCAGAGTCAGCGGGTCGCTCCTGGTCACCCCCGCCGCGTTCGCCAGCTCGGCCACGTACGTGCGCGTCCCCGCCGGCCGTCCGGACAGGACGGTGGCGGCGCTCTGCGCGGCCGGGGTGGCGGCGTCGAGCTGCCGGCTGTCGACGAGGACCCCGTCCTCGTAGAGGCGGTAGGAGGTGGCGTTGGTGCCCCACCACATGTTCATGCGGATGGTGTACTCGCCGTCGCCGTCCCAGTTGTCCGAACTGAGCACGGGTTCGCCGGGGTTCGCGTCGGTCACGACGACCCGCACGGACGTGGTGGCGGTCCGGCCCGCCTGGTTCAGCAGCTCGCCGGTGTAGACGTAGGTGCCGTTGGGGCGGCCGGTGACGGGGACGGTGGCCTTCTGGGCCGACGGCGTCCTCGGGGCGAGGTCGCGCCTGGCGATCTCCTTGCCGTTCTCGTACAGGACGAACACGCTGGCGTTGACGCCGTACCAGAGGTTCATGGTCACGTCGTAGGTGCCGTCGTGGAGGCCGTTCCGCCACCCGCTCGTGGTCGAGAGCGCCGCCCGCGCGGGCGGCGCGGTGGCGCCGTCCTGCGGCAGCTGGGGCTCGGGGCGGGTGACCTTGATCCGGTACGTGGCGTCGGCCGTGCCGTCCTCGGCGACCACCTTGACCGCGACCTCGGTGTCGCCGACCGGGAGCGGCACGGGCGGGGCGGCGGCGCCGCTCGCGACCGGCTGCCCCTGGACCGTGATGGCGGACTTCGGGTTGAGCGCGGTCGGCGTGAACACGACCCGGTCCCCGGGGACGGTCAGGGCGTAGGCGAGGACGTCGGGGTCGAAGGCCGGCTCCAGCGTGCCCGCGTCCGGGACGAGGCCGGACAGGGTGGTGTCCTGGGCGAGCGGGCGGCGCCTGATCTGGAGGGTGTGGGTGGCCTCGGTGCCGTCCTCGGCTGTCACCACGACGGGCACCTCGGCCCCGGTCGCGCCCAGCGTGACCTTCCGCGTCGCCTGCGCGCCGGCGGTGCGCTCGCCGGAGATGCTCACCGACCTGGCGAACGGGCTGCGGGCCACGGCGGTCACCTCCACCTCGGTGACCCGGGCGGGCACGTCCAGCACGTCGCCGTCGGGCGCGCCCTGGCTGGTGTCGACGCTGAGCAGGCCCGTGTCGTCGCGGGCGAGGCCGACCCCCTGGGCGACCCGGAGGTCGTCGAGGTGGATGCCGCCGTAGTTGGTGCTGTTGGCGTAGTAGTCGATCTGCGCCACGGTGTCCATCGCGGTCCTGAACGCGGCCCCTTCGAGCGCCTTCCGGCCGTCGATCAGCAGGTCGAAGCGCTGGTTGACGGTGTCGATCACGGCCTTGACGTGGTACCAGCGGCCCGGCTCGTACGCGCCCACCGTGCGCGTGGTCGTGCCCGCGTAGGCGACGATCGTGTTCTTGGTGAAGGCAAGGCTGACGGCGTTCTGACCGCTCGCGTTCCTGACATAGGGGACGGACCACCAGTGGTTGCCCGAGGTGTAGGGCTGCTCGCTCATGACGCGGGCCTCTACGGTCACGACGCCCTTGAGCGCGAACGTCCGGGAGACACTGGTGCTGCCGCTGTTCGCGGTGCGGGTGAGCTTCAGGCTCTTGCCGCCCGGCGTCTCGACGACCTCGACGCTCCCACCCGTGGAGCTCACGGTGAGGCCGTCACCGCTGGTCAGCGGCCCGGTCGGCAGGTCGTCGAAGTCGTGCACGGCCACGTAGTCCGGGATCGGGCGGACGAGGAGCAGCGCGCCCGCGTCGGTCGCCGTGGCCGCCTCCACGGTCAGCCCGGACCGGCTGGCCGTCACGTATCCGCCGGACGCGGCCTGGACCAGATAGCCCTCCCCCACCGGGACGTCCTCCACGGTGAAGGCGCCGTCGGGGCCGCTGGTCGCGGTGGCGAGCGCCTGGCCGCCGTCCTTGACGGTGACCGTGGCGCCGGGCAGCGGGCGGGCGGCCTGGTCGAGCACGCGTCCGGCGACCGAGCCGACCGTGCCGGCCGAGGCCATGGTCAGGCGGACGGTGACGGTGTTGCCGGGGCGCACGTTCACGGTCTCGGTGGCGCTCGCGTAGCCGTTCCTGGCGGCGGCCACCTCGACGCCGTCGGCGAAGGGGAGGTCCCTGATCGCGAAGCGGCCGTCGGCGCCGGTGGTCGCCGTCCTGCCCGCCGCCGTCACGGTCGCGCCCGCGACGGGGGCGCCCGAGGGGGTGCGGGCGGTGCCGGTGACGGACTCGGTGGTGGCGTCCTGGGCGGTGGTGTACTCGAAGGCGCCGATGTCCGCGCCGCCGTTGTAGAGCGGGGTCCCGGCGTAGTCGCGGCCGCCGTTCCCGGTGATCTCGGCGCCCGCGTCGATCGCGTACGAGCCGGAGGAGACGCGCAGGCCGTACGCGGTGTCGAGCCGGGGGCCCGACTCCGGGGTGCCGTACGGGCCGGTCGGCGGCGCCTTCGCGAACAGCGGGTCGGCCACCACGGCGCCGGTGTCGCCGTCCGGGACCGCGAGGTCGGCGCCGCCGTACAGGTTGTGGCTGTAGGCGATGGTCGGGCTGGTCGTCAGCGTCGCCGGGCGCGTGGAGTACAGGAGGTTGTTGGAGATGTCGTAGCGGGCCTCGATGTAGGAGCCGTACCCGTAGATGAGGTAGTCGCTCCTGTCGTTGTAGATCGTGTTGTTGTGGACCTTGGCGGTCGCGGCCCGGTCGGAGTGCAGGTAGATCTGGTAGCGGGTGTTGCTCGCGATCACGTTGTTCCTGACCACGGCGTCACCGAACGCGAACTGGCACAGCAGCACGCCGTCGCCGTTGCCGTGCAGGTAGTTGTACTGCACGACCTGGCGGGTGGTGCCCTTGTCCGGGTCGATCCCGTTGGAGTCGGCGCCGCCGGCCTTCTGCTGCGTCTCGTACACCTCGTTGAACTGGAACGTCACGTCGTCGGCGTAGTACGACTCGATGCCCGAGGTGCCCGCCCGGTAGACGACGTTGCGCTCGACCAGCGCGCCCCGGACGTTCGTGAGGTACATGCCGTTGCAGCCGTAGGCCGTGTCGGCCTGGGTTACGTGGTTGTTCCTGATGACGATGTTCGTGTGCGGGGTGAACTTGGGGTCGTCGGCGTTCTGCCGCGTGCCCCAGCCGGTGGCCGTGGCGATCGTCTCGCCCGCGTCGTTCTTGCCGTCCCCGGTGTACTGCTTGAACACGATCCCGGCGAACGAGGTGTTGGCGACCGTGGAGTTCTGGATGACCACGTCGTTCAGCACGGTCGCCCTGTCCGGCGGCGTGTGGATGTCCGGCACCGTCGTGTCGAACACGATGCCGCCCGTCTTCTTCGAGCCGTCCCACCCGGTCTTGAAGCGCACGCCGGGCGCGTTGTTGTCGGTGCTGCCGCTGATCCAGTTGACCTGGCCGGTGACGTCGTGCACGGCCACGCCGTCGATGACGAAGCCGTCGAGGGTCTGGCTGTTGTCGCCGGAGACGTGGATGCCGCGCAGGTCGCGCAGGTTCTCGCCGGGGGTGCCCGTCGGCGGGACCTCGTTCGTGACCTCCAGGTTGCGGATGGTCCAGAACTCCTGGTTGAACAGCCGGACGGCGTCGCCGACCTGGCCCGCGCCGTCGATGCGGGGCTTGCCGCCCTCGCCGTACCTGTCGACGGTGATCGGCGCGCCGCTCTCGCCCGAGCCTTTGGGCCAGAGCTGGCCGGTCCACCGCTGTCCGGCGCGCAGCAGGATGCGGTCGCCCGGACGGAACGTGGTGTCGTTCACCTTGCCCAGGCTCCTCCAAGGGTGTGCCTGGTCGAGGCCCGAGGCCGAGTCGTCGCCCGTCGCGGCGTCTACGTAGTACGTGGTGCCCGCCGTGGCCGTGACTGTGGCCGTGGGCGGGGTGGATATCAGGATCATGGCAGCGGTCAGCAGTTGGGGGAACATCGCCGGGCTCCTGGGGGGTGATTTCGGCGCGCCCCTCGCGGGACGCGCCGGTGGGCGATCAGCTCGGTTCTGGGGTGTGGATGATCGGGTGGGCCACGTCGTGCGCGCGGAGGTTGCCGCACATGCCCCACCGGTCGTGCGGCGGGCTCTCCATCAGGGCGGAGCGCCGCAGGTGCGCGCCGTCGCCGCGCTCCAGGGCGTCGAGGATCCCGGCGGTGCGGCGGGTCTCCTCGGCGACCGTGCCCTCCCAGATCGTGCGCCAGGCCGCGGCCTTGGGGCGTACGAGCGCGATGGCGTGGTCGTAGAAGCGGTGCAGCGGGGCCAGGTCGCCGTCGGCGGCGGCGTCGGCCAGGCGCAGGAAACCCTCGACGGCCAGCTCGCGCCGGCGCCGTACGGCCTCCTCGATGTCACGGAGCGCGCCCGCCGCACCGGGCGCGAGTCCTTCGGGGGGTGTGGAGGACGCGGGAGGCCCGCCGGTCGGGAGCGCGCCGGACGGGGGCGACGGGGGCAGGGTGGCGGCCTGGCGGTAGCGCTCGGGGTCGGCCACGATCTCCGGGGGGAACGTCATGACCGCGTCCCCGGCCTCGGGCAGGCCCGCGTTCGACATCACGACCACCACCTCCAGGCCGCCCCCATTTCCGGCGCGGTTGACCGCGCGGTGGATGGTGCCGGGCGTGAACCACACGGTCGTCCCGGCGCTCAGCGCGGTCTCGCGCAGCCCGTTCACGTCGAGCGTCTGCAGCGTGCCGTGCCCGCCGATGACCACGTACGCCTCCGTCGAGGCCGTGTGCAGGTGCGGCGTGCCGCCCTCCAGGCCGTCGGCGCACGGGCTGCCCGAGTAGACCGACAGGCGGCTGACGGACGTGCCTCCGGGGAACGTCATGCCAGCGCCGCCCTCCCCTGCTTGGCCAGCAGTTCCGTGCCCTCCTCGCCCCGGTCGCCGTCGGCGATCACGACCGCGTACCGGAACCGGAGCGACTGCCCGTCCGGCAGCTCGACCTCCTCGCTGAAGAACGGCGCCGGGCACAGGCAGGCGAAGTCCTCGCTGCGCGCGAACCACTGCGGCGGGTGCTGCGGGTTGTCGGCGGCGTCCACCATGACGACCGTCGAGTGGTCGCCGCTCTCGTCGTGCCGGCCGCGGAAGCCGAACCACTCGGCGCGCGTGCCGCGCAGCTCGTCCCCGCCCGCGCCGGCGGGCGACTGGATGATCCCGCCGGTGAACGACCGGGGCCCGCGCCAGAAGAGCCCGCCGTACCCGGCGTTCTCGCGGCCCTTCGTGGTCGGGGAGCCGAACGCGAGCGTGCCGCCCGACACGTTGGTCATCTCCGTGTCGAACACCAGCGCCCACGTGGCCTCGTCCACGACGTGCGCGGCCAGCGAGCGCCGCTCCTCGATGACCGGGTCGCCGGCCTGCGCGGCCCAGTCGAGCGTGTGCCCGAGCTCGACCCGCTCGCCGGTGGCCGCCAGGGTGGTCATCTCGCGGTGCGTGGCGCTGCCGTTGTTCTCGAGCTGCACGTAGAACCGGCCGTGCACGTACGTCGGCCCGCCCCAGAAGTTGTGCTCCCCGACGTGCGGCAGCGACCAGGCGATGCCCTTGTGCCAGACGTGGTCGTGCGGCCTGAACAGCGACACGAGCCGGCCGCCGAGGGTGCGGATCGGGTGCAGGTACGGCTTGGGCGACTCCAGCACCGGCGTGTCGGGGCTGTAGACGTAGGTGAACAGCTCGACGTCACCGGCCGCGACGGTCACCGACCGGCCGAGCGCGTGCGTGGCCTGCAGGGTCACGGGTTCCTCACCTTTTCCCAGGGGGCGCCCGTGCCGTCCATGCGCCGGGCGAACGGGCTGTCAGCAGTGATCTGTCCGGCCTGTACGCGTTCGCCGGTGAAGGCGGAGGTGTACAGCGCGGCGATGAACTCCATCGTCCGGCGGGTGTCCTCGGCGGTGACCGGAGGCGCCTCACCCCGGTCGAGCGCGTCGAAGACGGCGGCGAGCCAGCCGTCGTGGCCGCTCGACGTGGTCGTGCGCCCCTGCGCCCACAGCTCCGACACGCTCTCCTGGCCCGGCGCCGGGGTCACGGTCCAGTCGTCGTCGGTGTAGCCGTACAGGTGCTCCACCTCCACGGTGGCGCGCTCGTAGTCGAAACGGAGCTGGGAGGTCTGCCTCGGGGACACGACGGAGTTGACGATCGTGGCCACGGCGCCGTTCTCGAACGTCACCAGCGCCAGCGACACGTCCTCGGTGTCCACCGGGCGCGCCTGGCGGGCGGCCACGGCCGTGACCTCGCGCCACGGGCCGAGCACCGAGAACAGCAGGTCGAACTGGTGGATGCCGTGCCCCATCGTCGGGCCGCCGCCCTCCGACTCCCACGTGCCGCGCCACGGCACCGCGTAGTACGCCTCGTCGCGGTACCACTGGGTGTTGCAGGTGGCCAGCAGCGGGCGGCCCAGCTCGCCGGCCTCCTGCAGCCGGCGCAGCCGGAGCGCGCCCGCCCCGAAGCGATGCTGCAGGACGGTCGCGACGTGCGCCGTCGAGCGGCGCTCCGCCTCGATCACCGCGTCGAACTCCGCGAGCGAGAGCGTCGGCGGCTTCTCCACCAGCGCCGTGACCCCGGCCTCCAGGCACGCGATGGCCAGCGGGGCGTGCAGCTGGGGCGGCGTGCACAGGTGGACGAGGTCCACCTGCTCCTCCCGCAGCAGGTCGTCCAGGCTCGCGTGGGTGCTCGGCCCGCCGTACTTCCCGGCGAACTCGCCCGCCCGCCCGGCGTCCACGTCCGCCACCGCCACGAGCTCGGCCCGCCCCGACCCGAGCAGGGCCTGCGCGTGCGCGTGGGCGATCGCGCCGGTCCCGACGATCGCGGCCCGGTAGTTCCGTTGACTCAAGATGTTGCTCCTATGTGGGGGTCTGTCAGGCGCCGTCGATCTCGGCCTGCAGTTCCGTGATGAACGACTTGGCCGCCTGCTCCGGCGTCTCCCGGTCGAACAGCACCTCTTCCGTGTGCCGTTTGATGATGGCTTCGAGATCGCTGGCGCCGTTCGGGGTCACTCTAGGGGCTTGCCCTACTTTGGCGGCGTCCAGATACTCCGCAGCGGCTTTGTCCGTTTCGGTGAGCTTCGGGGTGATGGCCGCGCGGATCTTCTTGTTCGCGGGGACGCCGCGGTCGGTCAGCAGGATGTCGGCCGCCTCCTGGCTGTTGGCCAGGAAGTCCACGAACAGCGCGGCCTCGGCCGGGTGCTTGCTGCGCGCCGAGATCGACCAGTACATCGAGGACTTGAAGTACGCGCCGGGTGACTTGGCCTGCGTCTCGCCGGGGAGCCTGAGCAGCTTCAGCTTGGCGCCGCTCGCCGTGGTCAGCGAGCTGAGCTGGGTGTTCCACCAGGTGGCGAAGACCGAGGCGTTCGTGGCCGTGCCCGACTGGTCGAGCGAGCCGCCGGCCCGCTCGATGGTGACCGACGGCGACGGCGTGACGCCCTGCTTGGCCAGGTCCTTGACGTAGGTCCAGTACGAGGCCAGCACCTCCGGCGGGACGGCGACCTTGCCGTTCGCGTCGAACAGGGCCGCGCCCGCCTGCCTGGCCCAGATGTTGAGCCCGCCCGCGTCGAAGCCCGGCGACTGCAGGCCGGTGACCTTGCCGCCGCCCGCCTTCGACACCTCGTCGCCGACCTTCTTCAGGTCCTCCCACGACCAGGTGTCGTCGTCCGGCAGCTTGATCTTGAGCTGGTCGAGGAGGTCGGTGTTGGCGACGATCGCGTACGTGGACAGGCCGACGGGGAGCGCGTACTGCTTGCCCTTGACCACGCCCGTGTCCAGGGCGGACTTGTCGAAGTCGGCGGTCTTGAGGTGTTTGCTCGCGGTGCCGAGGTCGAGCAGGGCGCCGCGCTCGGCGTACGAGGAGAGGTAGAGCTCGTCCATCTGGATGACGTCCGGCGCGTCGTTGGCCGCCACCGTGGTCGCGAGGCTCTCCCAGTAGCCGTTCCAGTCCTTGAACTCGCCCTTGACCGTGATGTTCGGGTACTTCTTCTGGAAGAGGTCGATGACCTGCTGGGTGCGCTTGTGCCGTTCGTCCGCGCCCCACCAGGTGAAACGGAGGGTGACCGGATCCTTCGACAGCTCCTGACCGGCGCTGCCGCCACTGCCGCACGCGCTGAGCATGAGCACCGACGCCATGGCGAGGGCTATTCGTCGCATGATGATTCCTCTTCGCGGGGGGTTACTTGCCGCCGGTCGTGGCGATGCCTCGGATGAGGTAGCGCTGGCCGACGAGGAAGGCGATGAAGACCGGGGCCAGGGACACCACGCTCATGGCGAACATGGATCCCCATGAGGTCGAGACCGTGGCGTCCACGAACGAGCGCAGCGCCACCGGCACCGTGTACATCTCCGGGTCCGTCAGGTAGATGAGCTGGCTGAAGAAGTCGTTCCAGGTCCAGATGAACGTGAAGATCACCGTGGTGGCGAGCGCCGGGAGCATCAGCGGCAGGATGATCCGCAGGAAGATCCTCGGGTGGCCGCAGCCGTCGATCCTGGCCGCCTCGTCCAGCTCGCGCGGCAGGCCGCGGATGAACTGCACCATGAGGAAGACGAAGAACGCGTCCGTGGCCAGGAACTTCGGCACCACCAGCGGCAGGAACGTGTTCACCCAGTCGAGCTGGGAGAACAGGATGTACTGCGGCACGATGATCACGTGGATCGGGAGCATGATGGTGCCGAGCATGATCGCGAACCACAGGCGCTTGCCGGTGAACTCCAGCCTGGCGAACGCGTACGCGGCCATCGAGCAGGACACCAGGTTCCCGATGATGCAGGCCAGCACGAGGATGGCCGAGTTGGCCAGGTAGTGGCCGAACGGGGAGGCCAGCGCGGTCCAGCCGGCGCCGTAGTTCTGGGTCTGGAGCCCGTCGAGGATCAGGCCGGGGCGGCGGAAGATCTCGTTGTCGGGCCTCAGGGAGCTGACCACCATCCACAGCACCGGGTAGAGCATGACCAGGGCGAGGAGGATGAGGGCGGCGTGCTTGATCAGCTTTCGGAGTTCAGTCATCGTAAACGACCCAGAATTTGGCGGCCCAGAAGTTGACGGCGGTGAAGCCGGCGATGATCACCAGGAGCAGCCAGGCGAGCGCCGAGGCGTACCCCATGTCGAAGTTGTGGAACCCGCGTTGATACAGGTAGAGCGTGTAGAACAGGGTCGAGTCGGACGGCCCGCCGGTGCCGCCCGAGACCACGAACGCCTGCGTGAACGACTGGAACGCATGGATGATCTGCAGGACCAGGTTGAAGAAGACGATCGGTGACAGGAGCGGGATCGTGATGCTCCTGAACTGCGTCCACTTCCCCGCCCCGTCCGTGGCCGCCGCCTCGTAGTACATCCTCGGGATCTGGCGCAGCCCGGCCAGGAAGATCACCATCGGGGCGCCGAACGTCCAGACGTTCAGGATGATCAGCGTCGACAGCGCGGTGTCCGGGTCGGAGATCCAGCCGCGGCCCTCGATGCCGAACAGCTGGTTGACCAGGCCGTCGGCGCCGAAGATCTGCCGCCACAGCACCGCGATGGCCACGCTGGAGCCGAGCAGCGACGGCAGGTAGAACGCCGACCGGTAGAACGCCAGCCCGCGCAGCCCCTTGTCGAGCAGCAGCGCCAGCCCCAGGGCGGCGGCCAGCTGCAGCGGGACGGAGACGACGACGTAGATCAGCGTGACGCCGAGCGCCCGGTGGAGGCGGACGTCGGTGAGCATGCGGGCGAAGTTGTCCAGGCCGTTGAAGGTCGGGGGCTGGATGAGGTTGTAGTCGGTGAAGCCCAGCACGAAGGAGGCCACGATCGGGCCGGCCGTGATGAGCAGCAGGCCGACGAACCAGGGGGCGAGGAACGCGAAGGCGGCCTTGTTGTCCCGATTGCCGCCGCCGAGGGGTCCGCGGCTGCCCTTGCGCATGCGCTGGAGCTCGCCGAGAGCACTCACACGTGACCTCCTGGGGTTGCTGGAAAACGTATTCCGTTGGAAAACGTATTCCGCAGTTTGCACGCGCGTTACCTACGCGTCAAGGGTGTTACCGACCGACTACAGCGCCCGAGCGCGCCCGGTGCGGCGACCCGTTCGCCACCGCCATGGGCGGCACTCACGGCCCCGGCACCACCACCATCGACCGGCGCCCCTGGGACCGAGCCCCAGTCGCGAATCCGCCAGCGGATCACAACTCGGCGGGCCCGGTGCCGCCACCACCACCCCCGGAAGCGGGCATAAGCGCAGGGGTTATTTCCTCGGGCGGGTGCTTTCGCGCACGATCAGCCGCCCTTCCAGGGTGAGCCGCCGCCCCGCACCCACATTTCCCAGTGCGAAACGGATCGCCTCCACCCCCGCCTGCGCCAGCGGAAGCGCGACGGTCGTCAATCGCGGCGTCACATCCCCGGCGAGCGGAATATCGTCGATGCCCGTCACGGAAACGTCCTCGGGAACCGCCAGCCCGGCGGCGCGAAATCCCGACATCGCGCCGATGGCGACGGTGTCGTTGACCGCGAGAACCGCGTCCGTGCCGGACATCCCCTCCCCCGCCAGCCGCCGCGCCGCGTCGAATCCGCCCTGGCGGCTGACTTCGCAATAAACGATCCGGATATCCCGATCGTCAAGGCCCCCGGCGCGAAGTCCGGCCATGAAACCGGCCGTACGCGAGCCCATGTTGCGAAGCTCGCGAGCGCCGCCGAATATCGCCACCCGCCGGTGCCCGGTTTCCGCGACGAATGCGCCCGCCGAGTGCCCGGCCGCGAAATCGTCGAATCCGATCGCGTCGAAAGTCATGTCCGTCTCGCCGACGATGACGACCCGGCCGCCCTCCCGTTCGTACGAACCGAGCTCCTTCAGCAGTCGCCCGCCGAGCGCGTTCGCCATGAACCGGCTGGAGGTCAGCACCAGCGCGCGCGGCCGCAGCGAGCGCAGCACCCGGACCGTCTCGAGCTGCCGCTCGACCGCTCCCATGGTGGACGAGACGGTGACGAACGCGCCGGCCGTGCGGGCTTCCCGTTCCATCGCGGCCACGACCACGGCCATGGACGGCGTCGTGAGGTCGTCGGCGACGAGCGCGATCGAGTCGCTGGCCCGGCGCATCGCCCTGGCCGAGGCGTCCACCGTGTACCGCAGGGCCGCCGCGGCGGCCAGCACGCGGGCCTCGTTCTCGGGCGCCACCTTACGCGTGCTGCCGCCCAGGACCCTGGACGCGGTGGAGATCGAGACTCCGGCCGCCGCGGCCACGTCGTGCAGCGTGACCGTGGGCCTCGCCGCATGGGGCATCCGCAGTGTCCTTTCCGACGGTGAACAGACCGGTTTAGAAGAGTACCCGTACCGGATCGGCGGGCCCGCTCACCCGCCGGGCGCATCGTCCGTAAGGCCGAGAGTGTCATGGGTTCGGGATGACCCGTGTCATGGGGACCCGGTGACACGGCTCATGGGGACCCGGTGACACAGCGGACTAACCTCGCGAGCCCGGCTCAATCATGCTGACGACCATGACATCCCTCCGATTCAGGACACTGCTATCGACCGTGGGCCGTGCCGGACGGCTGGCCCTCGCGACCGGGATGGGGGCCGTGCTCGCCGCGGCGACCCTCACCGCACCGGCCGCCGCGCAGACGACGAGCGCCACCGGGACGAGCCAGGACGGCGGGCTGGACCGGCAGGCGCTCCGGAAATCCCTGGACGCCGTCCACGAGGCGGGCATGTACGGCATCTACTCGCAGGTTCGCGACCAGGGTCAGACCTGGCAGGGCGCGTCCGGCGTGGCCGATGTCGACACGCGCCGCCCCGTACGGCCCGACATGGTGCACCGGGTGGGCAGCATCACCAAGACGTTCGTCTCGGTGGCCATCCTCCAGCAGGTGGCGCGCGGCGCCATCGACCTGGACGCCCCGATCGGCCGCTACCTCCCCGACCTCGTCCCCGGCGACCGCGGCCAGCGGATCACCGTACGGATGCTGCTCAACCACACCAGCCACATCGGCGACTACATCGGCTCGGCGTTCCCGTCGCTGCTGGAGGGCTCGGGCAAGAGTCTGGACGACAATCGCTTCCGTACGTTCACCCCGAAGGAACTGGTCGGGATGGGCCTGGCCGCCGCCCCGACCGGCGAGCCCGGGGCGATCCCCGGGTCGTACTCGAACACCAACTACATCCTGGCCGGCCTGCTCCTGGAGAAGGTGACGGGCACGGACGCCGAGCGGTACATCACCCGCAACGTCATCCGCAAGGCGGGCCTGCGGCACACGTCCTTCCCGCGCACCCCGGTCATCCCGGGGCCGCACTCCAAGGCGTACGAGTCGCTGTTCGGCCTGATCGACCCGCCGCGCGACTACAGCGTCTACAACATGTCGTGGGGCGGGACGGCAGGCGCGATCGTGTCCACGATGGACGACCTCAACCGCTTCTACCGCGCGTTGCTGCGCGGCGAGCTGGTCGGCGCCGCGCAGGTCGCCGAGATGCAGAAGACGGTGACGGTGCTGGCCGGCGGGGCCGCGATCAACTACGGCCTCGGCCTCTACTCCCTCGACCTGCCGTGCGGCCGCTTCTGGGGTCACGACGGGGGCGTGTTCGGGATGATCACGCAGTCACTGTCCAGCCCGGACGGCAGCCGCCAGCTGTCCTTCGGGATCAACCTCGCGAAGTACCAGCGGATCGACGAGAACGGCGAGATCGTACCGAGCCCGATCGACTTCGCCCTGGTCGACCACCTGTTCCTGGCCCTGTGCGGCACCACCGCGCCCCAGGCCAAGTCCTCCCGGCTCCCGCTCACCCCGTTCCCGGCGGACAGGCTCGCTGCCGCAGTCCGTTGATCGCCTGGCAGGTGTGTTGCCCATCACTCTCGGAGTGCGGATTTGTCCACAGTTGATCGCATGGAATCTCCGTAATGTCCCTGCTGCCGGATCAACCGGTGCACGACAAACGGGGAGGAACCCAATGCGTAAGACTCTTGCGATCGCGGCTCTGGCCGGTTCGATGGCCGTCACCGGCCTCGCCCTGAGCCCGGTCGCCGCCCAGGCCGCCACCGCCACCACTGCTGCCACCACCTCGACGGGGACGAGCTGGGGGAAGTTCTTCTCCAGCGACCGCAAGGCCTACACGTTCGGCAAGACGTGGAAGAGCGGCCACGTGGTCCACACGAAGTGGTACGGCGTGGACAAGGTCGGCGGTAAGAAGGGCTGGGTGTGGTTCGAGTTCTACCAGAACGGTAGCTGGCACAAGTTCAACCGCTCGTTCGACGGCAAGGTGGTCGGGAGCTGGAGCGGCAAGGGGATCAAGAAGGTCTACACGTTCACCTGCTGGGCCGGCAAGTTCGACAACTGCGGCCGCAAGTACCGCATCTACTAAACCGCCTGATCTCCTGACCCACCTCCACACGCGGTCCCCAGGCCCGGCGCCCCGCGCGCCGGGTCTTTCCGCGCTTCAGCGGGCCCGCCGCTTCGTCGGTCAACGGGCGGGCGCTCGGTCGCCGCAGCCGCGTTGGGGACTTCGAGGGCGGTCCCTGACCCACCGCCGCTGGTCAGAGGGACCGTGCCAGCTCGGCCGCCCGTGCCAGGTGCCCGGCTTTGACGGCGGCCCAGTGATCGGGATCGCCGGCGCCCTCGCCATCGCGCAGCACCGAACCCCCGAACACGACGAGCTCGCTCGCCTTCGCCCGCTCGCCGATCCGGTCGGTGAGCATGGTGGTCCTCATCGCCTGGTGGCAACCCGACGCGTCGAGCTCGGCGACGCTGTACCCGGCCGTGCACAGGACGAGCGCCTGCCGAGCCACTCGCACGCTTAGGGGCTTGTACGCGAATCCCGTCGTCCACACGCGGTCGAACCAGCCCTTGAGCCGCGCCGGGCAGTCCGTCCACCACACCGGATAGACGAACACCCACACGTCGGCGGCATTGAGCCTGGCCTGCTCAGCGGCGACGTCATCGGGGACGCGCGCGTCAACGCGGCGGCCGGACTCACGCTCGTACTCCTCCAATGTGAGTTCCGAGCGGGAGTCCATCGCGTAGAGGTCCGAGACCGTACGCGTGTGGCCGGCGTCGTCGAGCCCGCCCAGGAACGCGTCGAGAACTTCGCGCGTGAAGCTTCGCTCGCTCGGGTGCGCGTAGACGATGTGGACGTGAGTCACGCACCTATTCTCGTGCGCTCACGCAACTCCTGGATCCTCACCCGGTGAAGGCCTCTCCGAGGAACGCGGCGATCTCCGCCCGCGCGGCCTTCGCCTGCGGCACCACGCCCGGCATGCTGAGGAACGCGTGCGTCGCTCCGGGTTGTTCGGTGAGCCGCGCGGGCGTCCCGGCCGCCCGCAGCCGTTCGGCGTAACAGCGGCCGTGGTCGGCCACCGGATCGATGGTCGGCACCACCACGAGTGCCGGGGCCAGCCCGCCCAGGTCGCCGGCATACAGCGGCGACACCGTACGGGGATCCGATCCGGGCGGAACGGCGAGCCGCTGGAACAGCCGCATCTGCGTCATGGTGAGGCCCGGGCCGTGGGCGTGCCGGCGCATGGAGGCGAGGTCGAACCCCGCCGAGGTCAGGTCGACAGCGGCGTTGACCAGCACCTGCGCCCGCAGGGGCAGGCCGGACTCCCTGGCCCGGATCGCGGCCAGGGCCGTGACCAACGCGCCGGTGCTCTCACCGAAGACGGCGACCCGTGCCGGGTCGACTCCCCACTGCCCGGCGTGCCGCACCACGTGCCGGAGCACGTCCCAGCCGTCGTCGACGACCGCCGGCAGCGGGGTCTCCTGGTCGAGGAGGCGGTGCTCGACCGAGACGACGACCGCGGGCAGCCGCGCGGCGAGGTGGCTGTTGACCCAGTCGCTCTGCACCGCCGTACCCACGAACCCGCCTCCGTGCACGTGGAGCACAAGGGGCAAGCCGGCCTGCCCGGCCGAGGGCCGGTACACCCGGACCCGGAGCCTGCGGTCGTGCAGCGCCACCTCCTGCCACCGGATCGTGGCGCCGCGGTCCGGAAATCCGGTGATCAGCCGGGCCAGGCGGGACGACCGCTTGCGGTTCACCGCATCGCGCAAGACGACCAGCTCTTCGGCCGTCATCGCCAACCAGTCCGGCTCCTTTCCCAGGGCATGCATCAACCGGATGCCCAGCGGCGGCCGCTCCGTTGCGGTGACCTCGCCCATGTGTCCCCCCTAGTTTCGCTACCTCAAGTATCGATACCAAGGGTAGCGCAATAGGCTTTCGTGTGAGCAGGACCTGAGTGAGCGCATCCGCCGGCCCCGGTTCGCCTGGGCGGGGTGCCGCCTGCGCTTCACCGCCGCAGTTCGGGCACCACGTATTCGAAGGTGGGACCGGCGGTGGTGCCGTCTTCGTCGGGCATCCGCATCAGGGCCTGGGCCTGGCCCTTGAGCGCGTACATGGTGCCGGTGGCGGCCCCGAGCAGCTTCGGGCTGCCGTTGAAGGCCTGCTCGAGCTGGCTCAGCAGGGTGCAGTAGGTGTGGTTGAACTCTTCCTGCGCGGTCCTGATCGCGTTGCCCGGCTCGTGGTCGGACAGCCGCGGGTTGCGCCGCATCGGGGGTACGCCGGTCAGGTTCACCTGGATGGCCTCGCCGGTGGGCCCGCTCTGCGGGGTGTCGCCCCGCTGGTAGCGGCGGCCGAGCTTGAGCTCCTGGAAGCGGTAGTAGTGTCCGACTTCTTGGCGTTCGGGGTGGAAGACGTCCTGGTCGCCGTCCCAGACGCCGCCGCGGGCGGTGCCCTCGCCCTGCTCGACGATCTCCTCCAGCGCCGCCAGCGCCGAGGCGAGGTCACCGACCTGGACCAGGTGCCCGGCGGTGTGGCGGAAGTGGTCGGCGCTCACCTGGCGGGCCGGGTCGCCGCTGAAGACCGCCTGCTCGCCGAGCCGTTCGCACAGGTGGCGCAGGCCCTCCTCGATGGCGGCGTAGAACTGGCCGATCGTCTCGTAGCCGTCGGCTTCGGCCGGGGCGCCGGGCGGTGCCGGTTGTTCGATCCGCAGGAACATCTCGAGGGCTTCCGGCCCGAAGGGCACCAGGGACAGCTCCAGCGAGCCGTGGGGCAGGGGGCGGGGGTGCGGCGGCAACATCCCCGGCGTGTCCAGCCGCGGCCGGCCGCCGACGGCGTTGAGCAGGTTGGCGGCCAGCGCCAGGTGCAGCATCTCCTCAACGAAGACACTGCCCACGACCTCGACCGCTTCGGGGTTGCGCTCCGGGTCGAGCGAGTACAGCGCGCACAGGTACGGCGGCAGGGTCGCGTGTTCCAGCTCGATCGCCCACTGCAGGTGCTCGCGCAGGCTTTCGAGGGTGTCGATCCGGGTTCGCTGGGGTTCCAGGTGTTTCATCGGTGTCCTGACTCGGTTGTGGGAAGGGGGCGTGTCACGCGACGTGATCGCCGGGCCGGGAGCCGTCCTCCAGTGCCTCGACCGCGTCGAGCAGGCCCCGCAGGCCGATCTCCTCGCGCTCGGCGTCCGTCGGGTCGAACAGCCACTCGGTGACCGGCAGCTCAGCGACCTCCTCCGGATGGCTCGCCTCGATCAGGGTCACCTCGGTCTCGACCTCGATCTGGAGCTCGTACAGGAAGTCGTCCTCGCTGTTGGGAGCGCTCATCTTTCCTCCATGCGTTACTTGCCGAGCCATTCGCGGTAGTGGATGGTGCCGAGGATCGCGTCCTCACCGGGCACCAGCGTCCGCTCGCCCGGCACGCTGCCGTAGTAACGGGCCTGCGGGTCGGCGACCACCGTGCGCGGGTCACCCCAGGCGGCCAGGGCATCGCGGAAGAACTCGTCCATCCGGACGTCATCAGGGCCGCCCACCTCGACCCGGCCGTTCAGCGGCTGCCCCACCGCGACCCGGCCGACCGCCTGGGCGACCTCCTCACCCGCGATGGGCTGGAACCGCACCGGCGCGATCCGCACCGTGTCGCCGTCCGTGGCCTCCTCCGCGATGGCCCGTACGAACTCGAAGAACTGCGTCGCGTGCACGAGCGAGAACGGGATCCCCGACTTCTCGATCAACCGCTCCTGAGCGATCTTCGCCGCGAAATAGCCGTTCTCGGGCATCCGTTCCGTGCCCACCACCGACAGCGCGACATGATGACCGACCCCGGCCACCGCCTCCGCGGCCAGCAGATTGCGCGTGGAGGTCTCGAAGAACTCCATCACCGCCGCGGGCTCGAACGACGGCGAGTTCGACACGTCCACCACCACCTGCGCACCCGCCAGCACCTCCGCCAACCCCTCACCGGTCAGCGTGTTGACACCGGTGCTCGGCGCCGCCGCCACCGCCTCGTGACCGTGCTCCCCCAGCATGGCCACCAGCTTCGACCCGATCAGGCCCGTCCCGCCGACCACGACGACCTTCATGGCGCACCCTCTCTGTCCCGCCGGGGCATCCGTGTGCCAGCCGGTCGTCAGCTAAGACAGGGCAGCCTCCGGGCTTGTGACAGCAGCCGCCGAAATTCCTTCGACCTCAGTGCTGGACCGTCGGCGCGGCCATCGCGGCGCATCCCGGCATCGACATGCTCTTCACCAACGGCGGCCAGGTCTGCGGTGCGTGGCCGCGGATGCTGGTGCCGGCGTCGCGCCAGGAGGAGGCGGTGGAGCTCGCGGTGGCCGCCGCGGCGGCGTACGTCGTCGGCTGCGTACCGGCCAGGTGGACGTCAACGGCGCCGGCTGGAATGCGCTCGCGCCGTTCGGCGGTTACAAGCAGTCGGGCAACGGCCGCGAGTCCGGCCGCCACGGCTTCGAGGAGTATCTCGAGACCAAGTCCATCCAGAGCTGACCAGCGGAGATCTCCCGGTACTGTTACCTGCCGCGGGCTGTCCTCGCTGCTCGAGGGGTAGGCGGTAGGTGGCAGTCGAGGGGCAGGGGGAGATGGCGGTGGCCGATCTGGAGCAGGCGGCGGCGGTGTTCGCCGGGGTGCGACCACGCCTGTTCGGGATCGCGTACCGGATGCTCGCCAGCGTCACCGAAGCCGAAGACCTGGTCCAGGACGTCTGGCTGCGCTGGCAGGCCTACGACCGCGCCAAGGTCGACGACCCCGCCGCGTTCCTGGCCACCACGACCACCCGGCTGGCGATCAACGCCACCCAGTCCGCCCGCGTCCGCCGCGAAACCTACCTCGGCCCCTGGCTGCCCGAACCCGTCGACACCGCCGCCGACCCCTCCCTCGGCGCCGAACGCGCCGAAGCCCTGGAGTTCGCCGTCCTGCTCCTCCTGGAACGCCTCTCCCCCACCGAACGCGCCGCCTACGTGCTACGAGAGGCGTTCGACTACCCCTACCGGCAGATCGCCGACATCCTCGAACTCAACGAACCCGCCGTACGCCAGCTCGTCAGCAGAGCCCGCAAACGCGTCCTCATCGCCCGCCGCACCCCCGTCACCCAAGCCGAACAACGCCGCCTCCTCACCGCCTTCGTCGCCGCCGCCCGCTCCGGCGACATGACCGCACTCGAAGAGCTCTTCGCCGCCGACGTGATCAGCTACTCCGACGGCGGCGGAGCCGTCCGCGCCTCCCGGTTCCCCGTGGTGGGCGCGGAGCGGGTGGCGAAGTACGTGAGGGCGTTCGCGAGCCGGTTCTGGGCCGGGGTCGAGGTGGCCTGGGCGAGCACGAACGGCCAGACCTCAGCGCTGCTGAGCCGCGACGGACAGGTGTTCACGGTCCTCACCGTCAACGCCTCGGACCAGGGCATCGACCAGGTGCTGTGGATGATGAACCCCGCCAAGCTCATCGCCATGTCCACCGCCGCCGAAGGTCACGACTCGCCGGAGGTGGACAGCAGCGGGCCCTGACGACGCCTCCCGGCGGCCGCGGTCGTGATCGAGACGGCGACCAGCAGCACGCAGAGGGCCGTGATCGCCGCGACCACGGCGGCCACCCCGATCCAGGGCGCCGCGAGCGGCAGCAGCAGGACGGCGGCGACACAGCCCAGGACCGCGGCGGGATAGATGACGGGCTCGGCGGCGACCAGCGCGTGCGCGGCCCACAGCAGCGCGAGGTACACACCGACCGGGATGGCGACCGCGTAGCCGAGTGCCTGCGGCGACGCCGCGACCGCGTGCCCGCTCTGCTCCACCGCCACCTCCAGCCCGGCGCCGAGGGACGCCAGCGCCGCGAAGATGCCGTAGTGGCCGTACCCCCACAGGTACGAGCGATGCCGGCGGTCGCTGAGCCCCTCCCCCGCCTCGATGAGGAAGTACAGCCACCAAAGCGCGAACAGCAGCACGAGCCCGCAACCGGCGATGACGACGAAGGCTCCCCTGATCTGGCCCGCTTCGAGCGCTCCCTCGACTCCCCTGCTCGCGGCCAGCACGCTCTCACCGAGCAGAATGATCGTGAACAGGCCGTAGCGCTCGGCGATGTGGTGCGGGTGCCAGGTGGTGGGCCTGGCCTGTTCGGCCCACCGCGGCACCGAGAGTTCCAGTACGTCCAGGAGGACAAGGACCAGCAGTCCGACGAAGGAGGGCAGCAGGCCCAGCTCCGCGAACAGGTAGCGCAGCGCCCAGCCCGCCGTCACGAGGCTGATCCCGGCGGCGTAGCGCAGCGCGGTGCGGCGGCCGGCCGGGTCTTCGAGACCGGCTCGCAGCCATTGGGCGACGAGCCCGATCCTCATGATGACGTAGCCGAGGGTGATGATGCCGTAGTCGGAGTGACTGAACGCGGCGGGCACGCCGGCGGCGAGGGTCAGCACGCCGGCCATCTGCACCATCGTCAGCAGCCGGTAGGCGACATCGTCGGTGTCGTAGGACGAGGCGAACCAGGTGAAGTTCATCCACGCCCACCAGATCGCGAAGAACACCTGGAGGAACGGGACCAGTGCGGCGAGGCCGTGACCGTC
Organism: Nonomuraea sp. NPDC049625; assembly: GCF_040675285.1. Classification (NCBI taxonomy): domain Bacteria; kingdom Bacillati; phylum Actinomycetota; class Actinomycetes; order Streptosporangiales; family Streptosporangiaceae; genus Nonomuraea; species Nonomuraea sp. NPDC049625. Next base: position 206,887 of record NZ_JBFAOQ010000004.1, read on the forward strand.
GGCGAGGTTGTGCGCGAGCTGGGCGGTGACGGCGGCGACCGCGACCACGAAGGTGAGGTCGAACAGCAGCTCGAGCTGGCTCGAAGCGCGGTGCGGCTCGTCGATGGGGCGGGCGCTCATCCGGACCCGAAGGCGGATGGTGGTGCCGGTGGGTGGCAAGGTCTCGCTCCTGTCGCTGCGCAACGTCCGGTCCGTCTGTAAGACAGGGCGGCGGCCCGGTCTGTGACAACTCGGCACGACAGCGTCGACCTGGCCACCGGCGCCTGCGACTCGCCCCACCCGCGCTCACGACCGTCGGCCGACACTCGCACCAGGCCGACCCGGATCGGATCACTGAGCGCGGCCGTCACCTCGGTCAGGCCGATCTCGCCCAGCCGGCAAGCGTCGTGGGGCCGACATGGGTAACGACCGATCGAACAATCACGCGGTCAATCGACCGGGCTGATCCTTTTGGCAGGGTGGGTGTCAGACGGCCAACCTACGTCGTACGCCGCCTCGCCACACCTCCTCGATGGCCCGGGACGCCGTGATGTCCGTGGTCGGGTCGCCGTTCACGAGCAGCAGGTCCGCCCGGAGGCCAGGGGCGATGCGGCCCCGATCCGTCAGGCCGAAGAGGCGGGCCGTGGTGCCGGTGGCCGCCGCCAGCGCCTGCTCCGCCGTCCAGCCCGCCTCCGTCAGCAGGAGCAGCTCGTGGTGCAGGCCCGCCCCGTGCACCGGCCCGAACGGGGTGCAGTCCGTGCCCGCCAGCACCGGCACCCCCGCTCGCCGCAGGGCCGCGGCCGCGTGCGAGGCGTTGATGGCGCCCTGGGAGTGCATGGGGATGTCCGCCCACTCCCGGCCGAACGTGGCCTTCGAGCGGTCCGACATGCGCGCGGCGATCCGCGGGTCGCGCAGCAGTTCCCGACCGTTCGGGTCGCCGGTGACGGCCTCGATGTAGGTGATCGTGCTGATCACGAACGCGTCGTACGCGGCGATCCTGGCCGCCATCTCCTCGGCCTGCTCCTCGTTCACGTCGGAGTACAGGTGCGCGAGCCCGTCGGCGCCCGCGTCCAAGGCGATGAGCGCCTCCCTGGCGGTGACCGTGTGCGCGATGACCCGCAGGCCGGCGGCGTGCCCGGCCTCGACCAGGACGGCGGCGAGCTCGGGGCCGAGGGCGGGCAGCCGCATCCCGGACGACCCGCCGTCGTCGATGGCGATCTTGAGGTAGTCGACGCCTTCGGCCAGCCGGGCCTCCACGAACGCCTTGGCCTCGCCCGAGTCGGCCACCGTGTCGAGGGTGCGGTCCGTGCCGAGGGCCTTGAGCACGTCCGCGGTCATGATCTGGGTCGGGTGCCCGTGCGGGGCGGTGGCGATCATGCTGGAGCTGCGGATGTCGGCCACGTCGTCGCGTTCGGCGGCCTGGCGGCGCTGGGCGGCGAGGAGCGGCGGCAGGTTGTTCATGTCGAGCTCGGTGGTGACGCCGAACGTCAGCGCCTCGGCCAGGTCGCCCTCGAAGGCGTGCGTGTGCGCGTCGATCAGGCCCGGCAGCAGGGTCTTCCCGGCGCCGTCGATCACGGCGTCCACGTGGCCGGCGACCTCGCCGCCGATGGCGACCGCGCCGATGCGGTCGCCGTCGATCACCACGTCGGCCGCCGGCACGGTCCGCTCGCCGTCGAAGACCCGGACACCACGAATCAGGGTACGCATACTTCTCCCCCAGATAATTCGACATCTAACTAGATCTGCCCCGAATAGTACGACCTCGAACTACCAGAGAGCAAGCACGCGAACGGCCCGCGCCCAAGAGGACGCGGGCCGTACAGAATCACGACCTCAGTGCGAGAACGCCTGGAACTCGGCCGCCCTCACCTGCTCCCGCTGCGGGCTGGCCGTGGCGCAGTCCGTCGCGGAGTTCGGATCCTGGTCCTGCTCACCGGCGTACAGCGGATTGCCGGTGCACTGCGTGCTGAGCACCCGGAACATCAGATGCGTGGCACTCGTGGCCCGCACGTCGAACGACTTGAAGATCATGTCGGCGCCCCGGGGACGCGGCAGCCCCGACTTGAAGGCGTCCGAGGGGCTGGTGTAGATCTTCGTGAAGTTCGCCGGGTCGGTGCAGCCCGAACCGCAGGCCAGCACCTCGAACGAGCGCACGCTGGAGAAGCGGTTCTGCCCGCCCGGGTCGGCCGCGTCGTTGACGTTGGGCCGCAGCATCGCGCTCACCTGCACGCGGCGGACCTTGACCGGCGCGTCGCCCGCCAGGTCCACGACGACCGACTTGCCGGCGGGCGCGCCGGTGAGCGAGGCCCAGTTCGTGGCCTCGGTCTCGTCGATCAGCTTGGCCTGGTTGACGCCGTCGCCCGTGGCCGTCGCGCCGCCCGCCGCCGAGGCGAGGTTGCGGGTCAGCGGCAGCGGGAGCGGCAACTGCACGCCGCCCACCACCACGAACTTCAGCCGCGTGTGCCCGAACCCGTTGCCCGCCACGATGAACGAGTACACGCCGGGCGTCATCTCCACCGTGTCGCCCAGCGGCGTCGCCGGGTCGGTGTCGGCGACCGGGACCGCGCGGCCCTCGTAGTCGCCCACATACAGCCGCAGCGCCGCGCCCTTCGCCTCACCCAGCGGCTTGAGCTGCAGCGAGCCGTTCTTGCCCGCGGGGTTGACGAAGCTCGGCGTCGGGTCCGCGTCGTTCGCGCCGGTGCTGGCCGCGCCCTTGCCCAGGCCGTGCTCGGCGAACGCGCGCCACATGATGTCCTGGTTCTTGCCGCCGAACCGCATCGCGTCGGCCGCCAGCAGCGCGTCGCGGTGGTCGACGTAGCTGACCGCGCCCGAGGCCATCAGCAGCAGGGCGTCGAACGACAGCTGCGCCCAGCGCCGGTTACCCGGGCACCGCTCGACCGGCGTCTGCCCGTCCGCGCAGGCCCGCTGCTGCCTGGCCGTGCCGTCGCCGTACCGCTTGACGAACGCCGCGCGCACGTCGAACTGGGTCGCCGACCAGATCTCGCCGTCCGCGTGCACCTGCTGGCCGACGATGTCGTACGCGACGTCGCTGTAGTTCAGCGGCGACTTGGACATGTCGTAGTTCCTGATGCCGCGTTCCTTGTCCCCGGTCACGTAGCCGCCGGTCACGTACGGGGTCAGGCCCGAGGGGCGGAAGCCGTACTCGAAGAGGTGCTCCATCGCGAACAGGTCGGAGGTGCTCTCGTTCATGGCCCCGGCCTGGGCGCCGCTCCAGCCGGCGTTCGGGCCGCCGATCATGCGGCCGGAGATCGCGTGCGTGTATTCGTGGCCGATGACCGACATGTCGTAGTCGCCGTCCACGCAGGGCGAGTAGAACGAGCCGGCGATCGGCTGCCACAGGTACATGTTCGTGATCGGCGCGAGCCCGTCAGGGCCGGTGATCTGGTTGGCGTTGTCGCGCACGGACAGCACCCGCGCGCCGGCCTGCGCGTTCCCCTGCTCGGCGTCGCCGCCGAGGCCGCCGCGGGCGCCGTTGTCCGCCTGCATGTTCCAGGCCGTCTCGGTGAAGCCGAGCCGATACGACCAGTCGTGCATCCTGTTGTGCATCGCGTTCAGGTTGGCGATGGCGGCTTCCAGGTCGGCCTCGCCGGCCTGGTCGAACACCGCCGGGTCGCACTTGGACTCGTGCCAGGTGTTCTTCCACGGGAAGAGGTAGTTCCTGCTCGGGGTGAGCACGTTGGTGCGGGTCCCGACGGAGAACGGGTCGCCGTTCGCCCGGTTCTCGGTCGTCTTGGTCGCGTTGCCGGCGCTGGTGTTCGTCGAGGCGTCCGTGGTGTGGTCGACGTCCCACGCCTTGCCGGTCGCCGGGTCGCCGCCGGTCACGTAGTCGCAGCCGGGGCCCGCCGCGAAGCACCAGGTCTGGCGGGTGTCACGGGAGGAGTAGTCGTCGCGCGGGTTAGCCGGGAAGGCCTTCCAGCGCGGGTTCTCGGGGTCGAAGTGGTCGACCAGGTTCTCCCGTACGAGGATGGCGCCGCTGACGGCGTCCACGTGCGTCGTGTACCCCGCCGCCTCGCCGCTCGAGCCACCGATCAGGACCACCTGGTACGCGCTGTGCACCCCGTCGGGAGCGGGCACCGCCACCGGCGTGGCCTGCTTGGTGGCCGCCGTGGCCAGGTCGATGCCGCCGTCCCTGGCCGCGATCTCCAGCGCCTGCTGCGCGGTGATCGTCGCGGCCGGCGGCGCCTCCGTCTCGCGGGACAGCGAGGAGGTGACGTGCCTGATCTGGCCGTTCACCACGCCGATCGCGACGAGGCCGTCCACGCCGGCCGGCAGGTCGCCGAAGCGCTGGCGCAGCAGCACGGCGTGACCCGCGCCGACGTGGTTGACCGCGACCCGCTCCAGCGCGTCCACCGCCTGCGCGGACAGGCCGAAGACCGCGGGGTTGTCCTTGAGATACGTGCGGGCGGCCTGCTCGGGATCGGACCCGAGTCCTTCGGCCAGCGGTTCGGCGCTGGTGACGGCCGCGGGGGTGCCGAGAGCGTTCCAGCGGATCTCGGCCGCCGTCCCGGCGCTGCGGGCGTTCAGTCCGGCGGGCGGGGCGACCCTGCCCTGCCGGTTGTCCACGTCCGGCTTGCCGTGCTCTTCGGCCTGGAAGTCATGGATGGGGGCCTGCCCGCCGGGTTCGCCCCGGGCGGGCCCTGCGAGAGGTAGTGCCGACGCGGCGAGCGCGACGGCGACGAGTGCACTGCGTAACCAGGACAACGGTTCCCTCCTGCGTCTCAGGGATGCGCGGATTGCACGCATCCCGCAAGAGGTAACACCGAGTCCGGGGGCTGGCAAGATCTCAGTGCGGGACCGGTGGCCGGCGCCTCGGCGGACCATAGAGCCGTTCTCAAAACGACGCCCTTACATGGCATGAGGGGTTGAGCCCGCCGTGCCCGGCGCAGTTCCCGCACTGATCATTCAACCTGTCGTCGTGGACCCGCCGCAACCGGATTTACCGGCTCGCGAACAGCGACGCGTACACCGGCCGCCCGTGCTCGGTGACCACCTGACCGGCCAGCCCGTCGCCGGTCACGGTGGACAGCCGCAGGTCGAGGTAGCGCTCCTCCTCGACCATGCGCACGTCACCGGCCGGCGCGGGCAGCCAGGAGGCCACCTCTGCCTGACGGGCGGCCCGGTCGCGCGCCAGCTCCGCGCGCAGCTCGGCCAGGCTGCCCGCCTCGTACGGCTCCGCGTCGACCCGCTCGGGCTCGGCCCGCCAGGCGGCGACCCCGTACGCGAAGCAGACCAGCGCCATCCACATCTCGGCGAAGTACACCGGATCGGGCGCCAGCTCCAGCCCCGCGAACCTGTCGCCCACGAAGAACAGCGCGCCGAGCTGCCCCGGCAGCAGCTCCAGCCGGCTCTGGAACTGGGTCAGCGTCGCCCGCTTGCGCGACAGGATCTGCTCCAGGTGCCCGCGCGACGGCAGCCCGCACGCGGCGTTGAGCTCGGAGATGTCCGGCCACAGCTTGGCGTAGTCGTGGTGCCCGCGCAGCTCCAGCGCCTTGGCCCGCAGCTCCACCGGCAGCACGAAGAACCACTGGTCGCGGCCCTCCAGGTAACCGCCCTGGCCGGCCTGGACGCAGCAGGCGTCGTCGAACCGCCTCGTCTGCCCGGCGCCCATCAGCGCCGCGGAGCACAGGGCGTGGTTCTGGGCGGCGTCCTGGATGTAGCCGATGTGCAGCGGCACGATCGCCACACCCTCGCGGGCGCCGTTGAGCAGCTCGACCCGGCCGTACCCGACGACCCGCTCGAGCTTCAGCCCGGAGCGGGGCGGCACGATGCCGGGCCGCTCGGGGCCCCAGATCGGCACCATGGTCAGCGCCCCGGCGCGCTGCGGCGCGCCCGCGCGGTAGCCGCGCAGGTCGAGCGGCGCGGGCAGGAGCGTCTCGAGTGCGGTCATGTGCGTCCTCCTTCCAGTCGGCTCAGCATGGCCGTACGGATCCAGTCACGGCCGGGCGCGCAGTGGCCGAACAGCCACGGCAGCAGCCCGGCGAAGTCGTCCTGATGCCAGAACGGCCGGCGCGGCAGCAGCGGCGCCGGGTCGCGCAGGGTCAGGTCGTCGCCGGCGGTGAACGTGGCCTGGCAGAGCACCACCGGAGTGGTGACGCCCGCTCGGGGCAGCGTGGCCGCCACCCTGGCCAGGTCGCCCGGCAGGACGTTCTCGTAGCCGTCGGTCACGATCACCACCAGGTCGGGGCGGGTGTCCAGGGCGTCGAGCAGCCGGGTCGCCAGGTCGGTCGCGCCATCGACGGTCTCGCCCGCCGTGAGGCGCTCGCGGACCTCGGGGCCCTCGGCGGTCTCGATCACCGTGAGGCGCTCGCAAACCTCACCCGTCTCGACCACCGTGAGGCGCTCGCGGACCTCGAGGGCCTCGGCGGTCTCGATCACCGTGAGGCGCTCGCAGACCTCGGCCAGGACCAGCCTCAGCGCCGCGGCCTGCGACATGACCGCCCACTCTCGATCGCCGTACCCGCGCATGGAGCCCGACGTGTCGAGCACCACGGCCACGTGGCCGGCCAGGCGCGGCAGCCCGCGCGTCGCCTCGGCCACGTAGCCCGCCAGCGCGGGCCGCAGCTCGGCGGCCGGCCCACCCCGGTAGAGGTGCACCAGCGTCGCGGCGATGTCGCCCCGGTTGGTCGGCGTGACGTTAGGCGGGCGCTCCCCGACCTGGTCGAGCGGCGCCGGCGGCTCCTGCGGGGCCTCCGCGCCGTACGTGCCGGGCGCGTAGAGCGCGCGCACCCGCCCGATCGCCACGGCCGGGTCGGAGGTGAAGCGCAGCAGGCTCCTGCGCAGCCGGCCGGACCCGGTGTCGCCCTCCGCGATCAGGCGGGCGCACCCGCGCGCGGTCGCCTTGCCGAGCGCGTGCTCGAAGCAGTCGACCAGCGCCGGCCGGCGCGCCTCGATGAGCGCGTCGGCCTCCGGGTGCTCCAGGACGAACGCGACGACGGCCCGCGTGGCGTGCTTGTGGTTGACGCGCAGCCGCCGCAGCGCCAGGAGCGCGGTGACGGCGTACGCCGGCGGCAGGCCGAACATGAGCGCCCTCGTGACCTTGGCCAGGGTCGCGCGGGTGCGCTCGTCCAGGCCGTCCTGCGAGGCGGCCAGCGTGCACAGCAGCACGCGGGCCCGCTGCCAGGGGAGCACACCGGGCACCAGCGCCAGCAGCGCGTATCCCTCGGGGTCGCTCAGCCGGGCACTGCGGTGGAGCTCCGCGTCGTCCCAGACCAGATCGCCGCCCCTGGACAGGACCAAAGGGGCGTCGTGCGTCCTGAAATGCTGGAGAAGAGTCGGGGTGTCCACGAGATCGAGATTAAGGAATCCGGCCCGCCGGGCGACACTTATTTTTGCCGGGTACGTTTCTTCCCGGCCTTCCCGGCCGGAGAGATATGCGCGGACGCGTCAAGTGCTTTTTCGCAGACCGCCAATTCCGCGTCGGTGTAGGCCAGCAAATAGACGGTTTCGACGTGCCGGGGACGGCCGTCGGTCAGATGGGCGACAATGGCCGTCAGCATGCTCTGGACCGTGGACTCGACGTCGGCCGCCGCCTCGCCGGTCCCGAAGATGGGAAACACGATCGAGGCGGCCCGCCGCCCGCCGTCGGCGATCTCCTCGGCCCGCAGGAACACGTTGCGCACGCACGTACCCAGATTGTCCACCCGGCGGTACCCGACGCCGGCGGCCCCGTGGACGGCGGCGGCGTGCACGATGCCCATGACGCCGTTGCGCTCGGCGAGCTGGTGCGCCCCGGTCACGATGGCGGTTCCGGGCTCCACGGGCACGTTGGCGCCCACCCGCCGGCCGAGCTCGTCGGCCACGCAGTCCTCGACCACCCGCTCGGTCAGGGGATCGCGCCGCGCGCCCTCGTACCGGATGACGGCGGAGATCGACCGCTCATGGAACCTGGACATCTGCATGTCGGTGTTCTCGGAGTTCACCCAGACGTCCACGTCCTTGACGTTGCGCAGGTCGCCGGTGATGAGCACGAGCCGCCGCGAGGGCCGGCCGTGGACCGTGTATTCGTACGTCCGTGTCTCCTCGATGGGCTGCGGCTGCCGCATTTTCGCGTGCGTGTCGATCTGCTCCCGCAGCGCGCGGATCTCCTTCCGGTATTCGTCGGCCCGGCCCGCGGTGCGCAGGGAACGCAGCCCGTACCACCAGATGAACGCCCACAGCCCGACGGCGCCCGTCATGGTGGCACCCTTGATCTCGGCGGAGAATTGGCTCTGCGGGAAGAATGAGAACAGGAGCGTGACGGGAAAGAGCGCGAGCAGGGTCCAGGAGATCATGTGCACCCGCTCGTTTCCGCCATCCGGCGCGCGCCACTGCCAGGCGAAGGCACCGAGACCAAGGACGAGACTGAACACCGCCGTAAGCAGAACAACGGGATCGGCCTTCATTCGCTCTCCCATCCGAAAAAACGGGACGCGATTATCAGGCTAATACGTCAGCGAAGTTGACGGGGGTAGGTGGGCCGAGAACCACCCACCCGTTGCCCAACTGGATGGTGGGCCTGCTGACACCCACCCCGACCACAAAGGGCCTCGCTCCGCTCGGACTGCCCTTCCCGGGGCGCGCCTGACGGCGCACCCGCGCCTGACGGCGCCATCGAACCCACCCGTTGACCTGCGAAGCGGTGGGCCGCCTGATGCCCGCCCCGGACCAGGCGCCTTCCGGGCCAGGCTCGCCGATCAGGCATCGTGCATTTGCCCACCAGCGAGACATTGATCGCCCATTATCCGATCTCCCGTTCGCTCCAGGGCGCACCGTATTAGGAGTCCGACCGGCGACACGGGGCGATCATGGTTTAACCTGCGGATACACATATGTCGCAGCAAATCGGCACTCCCAGCGGGAAGGCATTGGGAAATGATCGCTGCTTGTGTGCTGCTTACGGCATATCCACAGCACCTGCCATCTGGCTAACAGCAAGCATTTCGACTGCCCGATTCGTGGATCGAGGAATACGCCGCCATCCTGCAGGGTGGTGCCCTGCACAGGGCCGGAGCCCAGGACTACTGACGGCCCGGGCAGCAGGCGCTCGCCGAACGCATACCCCCGACAGTACCAAGCGGGGCCGCTGAGCCGATCTGTCGCCGCGGTTGTGTCGACTACTTACTGGCGGCTGGTCTGACGCCGGAATCGTGATGTTGAGAGCGATCTGAACGCCCTAAGAGCTGTTTCTTAGATCTGCTGACTAATCGTGGTGATGTTGTCACGATCAGTTCATGGGACGTGGTGACTTAACGAACGCCGAGTGGGAGCGGCTCCGGCCGTTGCTGCCTGAGGGCGGCCAGCGGGGTGGACGATGGAATGACCACCGCACGACGATCGACGGCGTGTTGTACCGGGCACGGACCGGGCTGCCCTGGCGTGACCTGCCCGAACGGTTCGGCCCATGGATCATGGTCTACAAGCGGCACCGCCGCTGGTCGGCCGACGGCACCTGGCAGATGCTGCTGACTGCAATCCAGGCCGAGCAGGACGCCGGGGGCCGGGTGGACTGGGACATCGCCGTGGACTCCACCACTGTCCGGGCGCACCAGCACGCGGCCGGCGCGCCTCGCACACCACCCCCGCCGCCTCCCACACCAAGGGGGCAAAAGGGGGACGCCGCCGGGACAAAACGGGGCGATCCGGTACTGGCCACGCTGGCCGCCCGGCTGACGGAGGTGGTCAGACTGGGGAGTGCCTAGGCCGCTCCCGCGGCGGCTTCACCACCAAGATCCACCTATCGGCAGACGGCCGCTGCCGGATGCTGTCGCTGGTGCTGACACCGGGCCAGTACGGCGACAGCCCGCAGTTCCGGCGAGTGCTGGGCACCATCCGCGTCCCCCGGCTCGAGCCGGGCCGTCCCCGCACCCGACCTGACAGCCTGACCGCGGACAAGGCCTACTCCTCCCGCGCCAACCGCGCCTACCTACGCCGCCGCAAGATCCGCCACACCATCCCCGAACCCCGCGACCAGCGCGCCAACCGGCGTCGGCGCGGCTCAGCAGGAGGACGGCCCACCGGCTTCGACGCCGAACGCTACAAGGCACGCAACGTCGTGGAACGGGTGATCAACCGACTGAAGAACTTCCGAGCCGTCGCAACGCGTTATGACAAACGCGCCTACATCTTCCTCGGCACCGTCACCCTGGCCGCCCTGATCATCTGGCTCCGCACCTGATCTAAGAAACAGCTCTTAGTGGCGCGGCGTCTGTAGGCGACATCGATGCTGTAGATCCGTACACGACCTGAGCCTGTCCCGCCCATCACCTCGCCCCACAAGAGCTACTAGCTGCCGTGCACGATGAGCACCAGCGTCGCGCTGGCCTGTCGCTCCGGCCGGAGGGACATCGAACGAGCCGCCTGCCCCGAGCATATTCAGCGCCATCGGGTTGGGAAGCGTCACCCCTGAAAGCTGGACCTTTCATCCGGTACGTCACACTCCGTGCCTGTTATATGGCGAAATTCGCTCTTGTTGCTTGATCTTGCGATAGTTACGCTTTGCCCGTTTGGTAACTGCTCCGAGCCGCACGAGTCAGGACGCTCGTTCCTGCCGGGTGGGGTGGAGCGACGTCTGACACCCCGGGTGGGTGTCCCTCGTTGTGGGTCGGAGTGTGACGGCGTATGCGCCGGATTTTGGCATGGGCTCGTTCTGGCCGGGCATCGGCTGTGACCTCAGCCGTTCTGCTGGGTTTGCTGCCGGGCTTGTTGTCGTTGCAGGTATTACCGGCCTCCGCTGAGGCGAGCACGGCGCAGACGGCGGTCATGCAGGAGTCGCCAGAGACTCCGAAACAGGCCTATGGGTCGACGAAGGGCCTGCCTTCGTTGGTGGAGGCAGGCGTCACTCGGACGTCGGCTACCTCTGCCAAGCACGACCCGAAGGCACCCCGGAAAGCGATGCCGCGGGAGAAACGGCATTCGATCGCAGATCAACCGGTCGATAGAGGCCTGAAGACGCCTCCGCCCCTCCCAGGAGGCGAAGACACGGTCAAGGTCGACTCGCTGGAGGCGGTCTCGCCAGGGCAGGAGCCGTGGCCGGCCTCCGAAGATCCGGCGGTGACCTCGAGCGACGCGCGGAGTGTGGCGGCCGTTGGACCGATTGTGTCGTCGTTGTCGGTGTCGCCGGCGACGTTGTCGTCGGGCACGTGGGTGACGTCGAAGTTGCAGCCGACGTTGTCGGCGGTGGTGACTGACCCGGAAGGCCGCGGTGTCGGGGTCAATGTGCAGATCCAGCATGATCCGTCGGTACCGGCGCAAGGTACCGGGCTGATCTGGTCGACGATGACCGCTGCCGGGTGGACGTCAGGTTCGCGGGTGTCAGTCGACGTGCCGTCCGGGAAGCTCCAGGATGGCTGGTTGGTGCAGTTCCGGATCCAGGGGTGGGCAGCCTCGACGAATTCGGACTCGGGGGCGTGGTCGGCGTGGCAGTCGATGCGGGTGGACCGGGCCAAGCCGACCGTGTCGTCGTTGTCGGTGTCGCCGGCGACGTTGTCGTCGGGCACGTGGGTGACGTCGAAGTTGCAGCCGACGTTGTCGGCGGTGGTGACTGACCCGGAAGGCCGCGGTGTCGGGGTCAATGTGCAGATCCAGCATGATCCGTCGGTACCGGCGCAAGGTACCGGGCTGATCTGGTCGACGATGACCGCTGCCGGGTGGACGTCAGGTTCGCGGGTGTCAGTCGACGTGCCGTCCGGAAAGCTCCAGGATGGCTGGTTGGTGCAGTTCCGGATCCAGGGGTGGGCAGCCTCGACGAATTCGGACTCGGGGGCGTGGTCGGCGTGGCAGTCGATGCGGGTGGACCGGGCCAAGCCGACCGTGTCGTCATTGTCGGTGTCGCCGGCGACGTTGTCGTCGGGCACGTGGGTGACGTCGAAGTTGCAGCCGACGTTGTCGGCGGTGGTGACTGACCCGGAAGGCCGTGATGTCGGGGTCAAGGTGGAAATCCAGCATGATCCGTCGGTGCCGGCGCAAGGTACCGGGCTGATCTGGTCGACGATGACCGGTGCCGGGTGGACGTCAGGTTCGCGGGTGCCCGTCGATGTGCCCTCAGGCAAACTGCGCAACGGATGGTCGGTGCAGTTCCGGATCCAGGGGTGGGCAGCCTCAACCGATTCGGTGTCCGGAGCCTGGTCTGCATGGCAGTCGATGCGGGTCGAAGCCCTGACTATGCAGTGGGCAGAGCCGTTGGACAACTCCCAGGTCGGCTCGCTCACACCGACACTGGCCGCCTATGCCAAGCCGGGTGATGCGACGGAGTCGGTGTCGTACTGGTTCCAAGTGTGCGCGGGCACGCCCGGCAACTGGACATGGTGCGAGAGTCCGAGCGCGTGGGGACTGTCCAATGCCTGGCAGGTGCCGGCGGGCAAGCTCAAGTGGGGAGAGACGTATTACTGGCAGGTCCAGGCCACGGCCAGTGGCGTCACCGAGACCTCGCCCTGGAGGTCGTTCACGACCACTCCCGAGCAAGGCACGATCAATGCGCTTCTGGCTTCCGGCGTTGATGGCCGTGAATTCAACCACACCATCGGCAACTACACCCAGACGGTCACTGACGCTGCCATCGCGAGCGCTGGAATACCGCTGGCGGTGACGCGCACGTACAACAGCCTCGATCCGCGGGCCGATGGCCTGTTCGGTGCCGGATGGACCACCCGCTGGGACATGCGCATCCAGGACGAGCCGCAAACAAAGACGGTGCTGGTCACCTATCCGGATGGGCGGCAGTACCGGTTCGCCGCCAGAGGTGACGGCACCTATACGCCGCCACGCGGCAATTACGCCAAGCTTGCCTTCACCTCAGGGGAGGGATGGCGCCTCATGGACCAGTCCTCCACCTCTTACTGGTTCGACACGACGGGCCGTCTGACCAAGATCAGCGACCGTAGGAACCGAGCTCAGGAGCTGACCTACGGCACGGACGGAAAGCTGGCGAAGATCACCGCAGTGGGTGGCCGTTCACTGGCATTCGCTTGGACGGGCGCTCATGTGACGAGCGTGTCCACGGACCCCGTCGACGGGAAGCCGCTGACATGGACCTACTCCTACGACGGCGACACCCTGACGAAGGTCTGCCCGCCGGGCGAGCAGACCGCGTGCGCCACCTACACCTATGTCGGCGGCTCGCGTTACCGCAGCGTCGTGGCCAACACCAAGCCGAGCGGGTACTGGCGACTGAGCGAGGCACAGACTGCGTTGGGCGGCAAGATCGCCAGCGCAGCTGGGTGGAACGTCGGTAGTGACGCTGCGACCTTGGCAGGTTCGACGCTGGACGCCACGTTCGGCGTGGAGGGTGCACTAGCCGGTTCGCCGAACACGTCGATGCGCTTCAAGGGCACGGCCACCTCCGCCTATGTCCAGCTTCCCACAGCCTCTATCAGTGGCCGAGGCGGCAATCTGGCGGTTGAAGCCTGGTTTAGGACGACCGGCTTCGGCACCGTGATCGGCTACAACAACACCACCGGCGGCGCGCACACTCCGGCCGTTTACGTCGGCAAGGATGGCAAGCTGCGCGGCCAGTTCTACTCCGGGGAGGCCAAGCCGATCACGTCCACCGGCGCGGTGAACGACGGCAATTGGCACCACGTCGTACTGTCGGGCTCGGAGACCACCCAGACCCTGTTCCTGGACGGCGCGATCGTCGGCACCCTGACGGGCACGATCACCCATGAGGACCAGAGCCGAGCCCAGATCGGCTACGGTTACGCCTCCGCGCCCTGGCCGTCCACCCTCACCACCAGCGGGCCGTTCCCGTTCACCGGCGACATCGACGAAGTGGCGGTGTACGGCAAGCCGCTCGGTCTGGCCGAGGTCCGTACGCACTACGCGGCCCGTGCAGTACAGCCGCAGTTGACCAAGGCCACTCTGCCGTCCGGGCGGATCTGGGCGGTCAACACGTACGCCGCCGACGGCGGCCGCCTGCTGACTCACACCGACAACGATGGCGGTGGATGGAAGCTTGCGGACGCGACCTACAGCCAGGTCGGTTTCGAGGGCGGGGTGCAGGCGACCACCACGGTCACCGACCCGCAGCAGGCGACGCTCGCCTACATCGACGACGCCGACCGCGACTACAGGACCGTCTCAAGGACAGACCAACTCGGCAAGACCACGACGTTCGCTTACGACACTGCTGGGCTGCTCAGCAAGATCACTGATCCCAATGGCAATGCGGTCGAGTTGTCTAATGACAATCGCGGAAACCTCCTGTCCCGCAAGACCTGCCGCACCAGCGGAAGCTGCCAACGGCAGTACTACTCCTACTTCGTGGATGAGAATGACCCTTTCAATCCACGCAACGACCAAGTCACCGTGATCAGGGATGGACGTTCTACTCGCGAGTCCGACGACACCTACGCCACCAAGATCGAGTACAGCCAGTACGGCGAGCAGACCAAGCAGACCACCCCGGCTACCCTTGACTTCCCCAACGGCCGCGCGGCCACCATTGCCTACACCGACGGCTCCGAAGCAGCGGTCGGCGGCGGCACCACCCCGGCCGGCCTGATCGCGTCTCAGACAGATCCTCGGGGCAACACATGGACCTATCGCTATACCGCTGCCGGTGACCTGGCTGAGCAGCGCGACCCCGAGGGGCTCTTGGTCAAGCTGAGTTACGACGCGTTGGGCAGGCCGCGAGAAAGGTCGGAGGTGTCGCAGGCTCAGCCGGATGGGGTCAAGACCGTCATCACCTACGACGAGGTAGGGCGAGTGGCGACGCAGACGGAGCCCGGTGTGAAGAACGAGGTGTCCGGCGTCACCCACACCAAGCGCACCACGTACGCCTATGACTCTGATGGCAATAGGCTCAGCGAGACCATCAGCGATCTGACCGGCGGGGATGCCGAGCGCGCCACTGTCTACACTTACGATGCTCACGGCCGGGTCGAGACCGCCACCGACCCCGAGGGTGGTGTGGTCCGCCAGAGCTGGAGCACCATCGGCAGCCTGGCCACGATGACCGAGGCCAGAGGCGCGGTCATCGACTACGGCTACAGCCTGCGCGGCCAGCTGACGTCGAAGACGCTGAAGGGCTGGACCGGTAGCCCGGTCAACCCGCAGCCGGCCAAGGACGTGGTGCTGGAGTCGTTCAGTTACGACGACGGCGGCCGCCTGGCAGCGCGGTTGGACGCCATGGGCCGTAAAACCAGCTTCACCTACTTCAACGACAACTCGCTGGCTCAGAAAATCGCTGACGACGTCAAGCTGAACGGCTCCGCCACCGCAAAGGATGTGGTCCTGGAGGACCACACCTACGATGCCGCGGGCAACCAGACCAAGCTGGTCACGGGCGGTGGCAAGGTGACGACGGACTACGTTTACGACGCGGCCAGTCGGCTGACCTCGCAAACCCTCGATCCCAGCGATCTGAACCGCAAGAACATCTTCACCTACGACGCCAACGACAACACGATCAAGACCGCTCGTACCGGTGCCGGATCGTCCCGTACCGAAATCACCGAGTACGCCTATAACAAGGCGAACCTCCTCACCAAGACGACCGTCGAGAACGGCGACGTGGACCTGGTCTCCACCGTCACCTACGACGACCGCGGCCTGGCCATCACCTCCACCGACCCGCGCGGCAACGCCGACGGCGCTGACAAGGCCGGCTTCACCACCGAAATGCGCTATGACGCGCTGGGACGCCTGATTGAGGCGACTGGCCCACAGGTCAAGGTGGATAAAGCCGGTACGGCTGCCGACGCGCACCCCACGGTCCACTTCGGCTATGACACCCTCGGTGCCAAGACCCACGAGACAGACGCCGAAGGCCGCACCGTAACCTCGGCCTTTGACAAGGCCGGCCGCCTGATCAGCCGACGCGCGCCCGGCTACACTCCACCTGGTGGCACCGCGGTTACCCCGACCACCTCCTATGCCTACGACGCCGCCGGGCAACAGATCTCCACCACCGATCCGCGCGGCTACACGACCAAATCCGACTACGACAAGCTCGGCCGCCAAGTCCGCGTCACCGACCCAGCTCCGGACGGGCAGCTGGCGGGCACGTGGGTGACCGAGTACGACCTGGCCGGAGAGAAGCTGGCGACCGTCGACGCGAACGGCGTGCGCCGTGAGGCCACCTACGACGACCTCGGCCGCCAGATCACCGCCACGCAGATCGAACGCAAGCCCACCAGCGCTGCCTACACCATGACCATGGAGTACGACGACGCCGGACGTCTGCTCAAGCAGACCGCGCCGGGCAGCAAGGTCACGTCGTACACCGTGAACGCTGCGGGCGAGGTCAAGACCATGACGGACCCGCTGACCAACAAGTCCACCATGGACTACGACCTGGTCGGCCGCCCGATCAAGACCACCGACCCGAACGGCAACGCCACCACTGCCGAGTACGACCTCGCCGGGCGCAAGACCGCGGCCAAGGACCTGGACTTCTCCGGCGCGGTGCAGCGCACATTCGGCTACGGCTACGACCTGGCAGGAAACCAGACCAGCGCCACCTCACCTGAGGGCCACGTCACCAAGCAGACCTTCGACGCGCTGAACCGGCCCACTTCGCTGGTGGAGCCGGTCTCCGCCGACAAGTCGATCACCACGAGCTTCGGCTACGACGCCACCAGCGCCCGCACCCGCCTCACCGACGGCCGCGGCAACGCCACCTGGACCACCTACAACAGCCTCGGCCTGGTAGAGACGGTGACCGAACCGTCCACCACCGCCCACCCGAACCCAGCCGACCGCACCTGGACCCAGATCTACGACAAAGCAGGCAACCAGGTCGCCACCATCCAGCCCGGCGGCGTACGCATCGACCGCACCTTCGACCACCTGGGCCGCCTCACCAAGGAAACTGGCGCAGGCGGCGGCGCCACGAGCGCCGAACGCACCTTCGGCTACGACCTGACCGGCCGCCCGATAACCGCAGGCGACCTGACCGTCGACTTCAACGACCGAGGCCTGCCGCTGAAGGTCTCCCGCGGCTCCACGCAGGAGACCGCGTACAGCTATGACGACCTCGGCAACCCCACCCAGCGCACCGACGCCGCTGGCACCGCCACCTTCACCTGGGACAACGCCAGCCGCCTCCAAACCACCACGGACCCGGTCACCGGCCGCACCCTCACCTACGGCTACGACCCGGCCAGCCGGCTGAAGACCATCACCGCCACCAGCGGCACGGCCAGCACCCAGACCATCGACTACGACAACATGGACCGGGTCACCGGCCAGACGCTGAAGAACGGCTCCGGCACCCAACTCGCCAAGATCACCTACGGGTGGGACAAGGACGACAGCCTCACCACCAAGACCACCGCCGGCACCGCCGGGGCAGGCACCAACACCTACGGCTACGACCACGCCGGGCGGCTCACCTCCTGGACCGCCCCCGGCGGCGCGATCACCGCCTACGAGTGGGACGCCGCCGGCAACCGCACCAAGGCCGGCAACACGACCTTCACCTACGACGAGCGCAACCGTCTCACCAACGGCGACGGCACCGACTACACCTACACGGCACGTGGCACCCTGGCCACCAGCGCCAAGGCGGGCGCCACCACCAGCTACACCTTCGACGCCTTCGACCGGCTCATCGCCGACGGCGACAGTCTCTACAGTTACGACGCCCTCGACCGAATGACCAGCCGCATCCGCGGCACCGCCAAGCACACCTTCGCCTACTCCGGGCTCGGCAACGACCTGGCAGCCATCACCGACAGCGGCGGCGCTGTCCAGGCCAAGTACGCCCGCGACACTGTCGGCGGCCTGCTCGGTCTGAAGGAGGGCACGGGCGCGGCGGTGGCGGCGCTGAGCGACCTGCACGGCGACTTAGTGGCCACCTTCACCACCAGCCTGCAGACCTCCACCGCCTACGACCCATTCGGCACCGTCACCGCCCAGACCGGCACCAAGGCCAACCTCGGCTACCAGGGCGAATACACCGACCCGGACACCGGCAAGGTCAACATGCACGCCCGCTGGTACCAGCCCGGCACCAGCACCTTCACCAGCCGCGACACCGCCGATCTCACCCCCGACCCGTCGGTTCAGGCCAACCGCTACACCTACGCTAACGCCTCACCCCTGACCGGCACCGACCCCACCGGCCACGCCACCGTCATCGACAGCGGCTCGCTCTCCGGGCTCTCCGGGTCCGGTTACAGCAGCGCCGGCTACGGTGGCTCCGGATCGAGCGGCTACACCACCATCCCCGCAGGCGGCTACAGCAGTTCCGGATCATCAGGCGGCGGGCAATGCATCGGAGCCTGCGGCCGAGAAGACACCGGCGGCGGAGCCATCGCCTGCATGATCTGGGGCTGCGGCGGAGCCATCGTCGATCCCAGCTGGGTCCAGCGGATCCAATGGAACCCGGGATTTTCGGATGAAGAAGCGGCACGCATTGGCGTCTATGCAGAAGGGGTGGGCGCGGGACGCCCAGCTCCGGATGGCTACTGGGACGTCTTCGGGGTGGCGGCCAAGAAGGCCCGCAAGGTCCAGGCCGACATGTACAGCCCGCACCTGACCGACAAACAGCTCGAAGACATGTGGAAATCCATCAGGACGGGGCCGAATAAGCAGGGCTACTATAATTTGGGTAACGGCTGGTTTGCTAAGCCGATGTATGACCCGAACCCTGAGGTGTACTACGATTTCCTCTTCCGAATCGGAATTCGGCGCGGCGTCACCGCGCAGGAGGCGACGACCTGGATCAGGAACAACTTCGAGAAGGTCTTCCCCTTCGGCGGCTGCAAGTCACCCATTGTCGTCGGGGCGCGATGCGATCTCACCGGTCTTCCCGGCTGGAGCGCTCTCGGTAAGAAGGCGCCGCTCAAGGTCGTGAAGGTCACCCCCCAATCGTGGATGTTCGAAGCGCTCGATGGGCATATCGACCCCACCGGAGCCCTGATCAGGTTCACCCTCAAGAACGGCACTGCCGACAAAGACACAGGATACGGAGACTGGCTCTGGCTGAATGTCAAAGCATGGGGCCCAGAGGAGGGGATCCACTCGCTGGGAGTCGAATGGTTCGCCGACCTCATGGCGAGAGAGTCCTGGGTGGTGTTCGCGCGGAACATCGCCACGCGAATGCCCTATGACCTGTAAGATCATTTCCTAGAAGGCGGCGTGGGGCGATGGAAGACGTCTTCCATCGCCCCACGCTCTCATCGCAAATCAAAAAAGTCGGATCCGTGGGTAGCGGAAGTGAAGAAATGACATCCCGAAACGCAGTCATGGTCGCCACCGGATTCTTTCTGACCGGGGTAGGATCGCTGCTGTTGCTGGCATTCATTGGCTTTTCCCTCGGCATACAAGTAGGGTTTTCACTGGGCTGTATCCTTCTTGCAGCAATAGGAACCACTGGAATACTCAGAACGCGCCACAAGTACTTCTTCGCGGGCTGGCTGTCATGGACCTGCATCCTTGCGATCGGTCTCATCATCGTTCTCTTTCTCTAGCGCGGACTGCGCTCATGAGGACGGCAGCGGCCCGCCCGAAGATCAAGGAAGTGGTCCACCGGCTCCAGTGGCTCGGCGGCTGCACTGACGTGCGCAGTGCTTTGACCTGTTCGACGACGGGCAACGGATCCTCGCCTTCCTGCCGGGCGACGCGGCTCCCCGGCGGATACCGCCTCACGGGCCGCCTCCCCGGCGCCTTGCCAGCGATCAGCGCCACGCGGTCACCCAACATCGTGGCCGGCCTCCCTCACCGAACGGTCTCGAGTTTGGCTCGATGAGCCCGGCATCACCTCCACCTGAATCACGTGCTGGAGCTGGACTGCGTCAACCTTGAGGGGCCCGAAACCCGCGGCGCATTCCATCGCTGGCCGGGTCGCACCCTGTGGGGCTCAAGAACACGAATCATCGCCAGCGCTGGCCGTCGCCATGTAGGATCGGGTACTCCTCAGGTCGGTGAGCGGCTGATACGGGTTGCCTGAGAGCATCTTTCGTGCTCTTGTCCACGGTGTACGTCGTAACCCGAGGTCTGCTGTCCCTGCCCGCACTGTTACTTCGGAGCGAGGTCTCCACGAAGGCGGAACTGCTGGTGCTCAGGCATAAGAACGCGGTCCTGCGCCCTCAGGTTCCACGTGTGCGCTACGAACCCCCCGATCGCCCGTGGCTGGCGGCACTCTCGTCCCCGATACCTCGCCATCGCTGGGCAGAGATCTTCTCGATTACTCCGGCAACGCTGCTGGTCTGGCATCGCCAACTCGTGGCGAAGAAGTGGGACTACAGCCAACGTCGTCGCCCCGGATGGCCTTCGACCGCAACCGCGGTCAAGGCACTCGTTCTGCGCATGGCCACCGACAATCCCACGTGGGGCCACAGGCGGATCCACGGCGAGCTGACCCGCCTCGGCCACACGATCGCCGCTCCACCGTATGGAACATCCTGAATCGGGCCGGGACCGACCCCGCCCCGGAATGGGCCAACGTGGAAGCAGTTCCTGGCGGCTCAAGCCGAGCACATCGTCGCCCTTGACTTCTTGCACGTGGACACCGTCAACCTCAAACGCCTCTACGCCCTGGTCATGATCGAGTCACGGCAGCCGCCGCGCCCACCTGCTCGGAGTCACGGCCCATCCCGCAGGCCCGTGGACCGCTCAGACTATGTGGGCTCGACCGTGACTGTGGCACTCGCTCGTGGCTACACCAGCGACACCGCGCAGCACGTACGGGACTTTGCTCGGCCACTACGACCCGTCCCGCGCGGCATCTACCACTATCCGCGGCTACTACGGCGCCGACAGCGCCGAGAAGGCCGCCACCGAGAGCCGGTTCATCCGCAACCTCGTCCGCACCAGCGACAACTCCGCCGATGCCGCAACCGACTTCATGATCTGGTTCGGCGAGGCCTACCGGCGCATCCTTTCCCAGGAGGCACACGCACGATGAGCAAGCCCGTCTCCATCGTCGCCGACATAAGCGGGGACAGGAACCTGGAGCAATCGGTGGCGTACGTCGAGGCTCACACCGGAGAGAACTGACGGGCCTACCGGCCCAGGTCCCGGGGGCACGCCGGCAGACGTCGCCCCCGCAACGCCACTCAACGTCTCCCTGACGCGTACCCCAGGTCAGATCACCAGGGCGTCGTGCAGACCGCACGGCTGCCGGGGACTCCCGCCGGGGCACCGCAGGCGCGGAACTTCAGGTTCGGGTCGCTCGACGTACGCGCGGCCGGCGTTATGACGATCTCGCCGTCCCAGCGCGCCTCGAACGGCCCGCAGTACCCCCAGGTCCTGCCGCCGTCGGTGGTCACGTCCAGCGTGACCCAGTCGCCCTTCTTGGCCCCGGAGAGCTGGGCCCAGCCGTGCTGGATGCCCTGGATGTAGCCGGACATGACGTTGAACTGGGGACGCCCGTTGGCGCCGCCCCACCGCACCATCCGTACGGACTGCGGGTTGTTTCCGGTGTAGTGCCACCAGCCGCCGCAGTCGATCGGCCCTGCCGCCGCCCGCGCCCCCGTCGTCCCCGCCGTTGTCGTGCCCGTGGTCGTCGCCGCCCCCGCCGCGGCCGGGGCGGTCAGGAGCGCCCCCATGACGACGGCCGCCGAAGCCACGACCAGGCCGAGTTGCCTTCCACGCATGTGTTTTCCCCTCCGTGTCGAACCGGGTCCCCCTTACACGGACACGTTAGGAAACGGACCTGTCGTGGCGCTGTCGTGGCGTTGTCGTCGCGCTTTCGCCGGGCCCGGCGGTCCCCGGGATCGGGGTGCCGGATGAGCAGGTTCCGGTCAGGTGTGGCGTCGCGCTGTCGCCAGCTGCGCCCGGCCGCCCCCGGGATCGAGTGCCGGATGGGCAAGGGCCCGTCAGGTGTGGCGGAGGCCCTCGATCCAGCCGGATTCGGCGGCGATGCGGACGGCGTCGGTCCTGTTGCGGGCGCCGGTCTTGGTGATGGCGCTGGAGATGTAGTTGCGGACCGTCGCGGCCGACAGGTGGAGTTCGGCGGCGATCTCGCCGGTGCCGGCGCCCGAACCGACCAGGCCGAGCACGGCCACCTCCCGTTCGGTGAGCGGGGTCACCGTGGCGCTCATCGCGGCCAGGGCCAGGGAGGCGTCGATCACCCGCTCGCCCTGGGAGACCCGGCGGATGCTCTCGGCCAGCCGCTCCGTGGGGGCGTCCTTGAGCAGGAATCCGCTCGCTCCCGCTTCCATTGCCCGCTTCAGCAGCCCGACGCTGGCGAGGCCGGTGAGGATGAGCACGCGGCAGTCCGGCATCGCCGGTCTGAGACGGCGGGTGGCCTCGACGCCGTCGACGCCCGGCATCTCGATGTCGATGACGGCCACATCCGGGTTGCAGGCGAGAGCGCGCGGGACGACCTTGTCGCCTCGGTCGGCCTCGGCCACGACCTGGATGTCGCCCGTGAGGTTCAGCAGAGCTGTCAGGGCTCCCCTGACGACGCCGTGGTCTTCTGCGAGCAGGACGCGAATCACCGGTGACCACTCTCCCGATCGTGTACGGCGGGCAGGCACACCCGCACCTGGAACACGCCTTCCCCGGTGGCGCCCGCCTCCAGGGATCCGCCCAGTTTCTCCACCCGCCGGCGCAGCCCGGCGAGCCCCGAACCGGGTTGATGGCCCGTTTCGCGGCGAGTGCCGTCGTTGCGTACCAGCAGTTGAACGCGTCCGTCGACCTCGTCCAGCTCGATCAGGCAGTGCCGGGCGTCGCTGTGCCTGACGATGTTCGTGGCCGCCTCGCGTACTGTCCAGCCGAGTACGCCGCCGGTCTCCTTGTCGATCTCCTTGAAGCCCAGACGCAGGTCGCAGCTCGCGCCGGTGAGCTCGATCAGCGCGGCGGCCGCCGTCAGCTCCGCGCCCAGGTCGAGCGAGCGTTTGGCCTCCACGACGTCGCCGATCTCCGCGCGCGCCTCGCCGGCGATGGCGATCGTCCCCTCCAGCTCGGCGGCGGCCTGCCTGCGGTCCACGTCGACCAGGGCCAGGGCCAGTTCCGTCTTCAGGGTGATCGACGCCAGCGTCTGGCCGAGCAGGTCGTGCAGCTGCCCCGCCAGCCGCAGCCGGTCCTGGTCCACGGCCATCTCGGCCAGCGCGACCCGCAGCTCGCGCAGCTCCCGGACGAATCTCGCGTAGTGCACGATGCCCGCGGCGACCACCGAGGCGACGAGCACTCCGGCGCTCCGCTGCGCCGCGGAGGACGCCACGGGTGCCCACTCGGCGAGAGTCAGCGGGTACTCGGCGGCGGCCACCACCAGGAGCACGATGACGCCGTACCGGAAGGGCAGCAGGAGCAGCCCGGCGGTGGCGACGACGAGCGGCGTGTAGATCCACACCGATCCCTGGAACGGGATCGCCCCGTAGACGACGACGGCGAACAGCAGGAAGGTCCGCGCCCGGTGCGGCCCCTGGCTCGTGCCCGCGATGTGCCGGGCGACGATCCTGGCGTACACCACGAGCAGCCCTCCGAGCAGCACGAGCGCCATCAGGGCCCGGCCCGGATCGCCGTTGAGCAGGAAGGCGAGCGGGGTGAGCCCCCACAGCGCCCCGGTGACCGCGACGACGGCCGTCGTCAACCACCTGACCTGCGCCTCGCTGTCCTGGGCCACCGGCGGACTCCCACATGTCCGGATGCATCATGATTTCGTACTGATCGTGACGCCTTCCTGGCCCGCGAATCAACTACCGGCGGCCGCCGATCCCTCGTTCAGCCACCCGTTCGCCCGCGCGATGCGCACGGCGTCCTCGTCGTTGCGGGCGCCCGTCTTCAGGCGGGCGGCGGCGAGGTAGTTCCTGATCGTGTGGATCGACAGCCCCAAGGTGCTCCGCAGGTCGCTGCCCCGCCCACCGGCCGCGACGGCCGACAGCACGGCGATCTCCCGCGTGGTCAGCGGATTGGTGTCGATCTCCTGCTCGCCGCCGTCGGCGGCCACGTCGAAGTCGATGTAACGTTCACCCCTGGCCACCACCCGGATGGCGTCGGTGAGCCGGTGGGCGGGCGCGTCCTTGACCAGGAAGCCGCGCACCCCCGCGGCCATGGCCCGCTCGAAGTTACCGGGCGTGCCGACACTGGTGAGAATGAGCACCGGGGGCGGCTGTTCCAGCTCCTTGATCAGGCCCGCCGCCTCCAGGCCGTCGATGCCCGGCAGCCCGATGTCCAGCAGCGCCACGTCCGGCTTGGAGCCGACGACGGCGGGCACGATCTCGTCGCCCCTGGACACCTCCTCGACCACGCGGATGTCCCGCTCCTCCGACAGGAGGGCGATCAGGGCACCTCTGATGAGGTCGTGGTCCTCCGCGATCAGAACTTTGATCATCTCCGGTCTCCTGTAGCAGAGGTGAGTGCGGCCGCCGGGAGGCGGCCAGGAACGTCCAGCGACAGCGTGAACCAGCCGTCTTCGGTGTGCCGTCCGCAGCTCCCGCCCACCTGCGCGAGCCGCTCGTCGAGCCCGGCCAGGCCGCTCCCGCCCACGGTCGCCTCGGCGTCCGCCGCTCCGGCGGCGATCGAGTCGCTGTCCGGGCGCACGCCGTCGTTGGCGACGGTCACCGTGATGCGGTCGCCGTCGGTCTCGACCCCGAGCAGGCAGACCGTGGCGTCGCTGTGGCGCAGCAGGTTGGTGGCCGCCTCGCGCACCGCCCAGGCCAGCGCCACGCGGACCTCCGGCGGCAGCGAGGGCGGCAGTTCGGCGAAGTCGCATCGGACGCCGGCGGTCTCCAGCACCCGGCGCACCCCGCTCAGCTCCCTCTCCAGCGACATCTCGCGGTAGCCCTTGACCACCGCCCGCACGTCGTGCAGCGAGCGACTGGCGATGTCGTGGATCTCCGTCAGCTCGCGGCGCAGCCGCCCGATCTCCTCGGGCGGGATCCGTGTGCCCAGCTCGGTCCGCATGGCGATGACCGAGAGGTTGTGCCCCAGCACATCGTGCAGCTCACGGGCGAACCTGAGCCGCTCCTCGGTGATGGCGAGCTTGGCGGCCTCCTCGCGGGTGCGCTGCAACTCGGCGAGCAAGGTCGCGAAGATGGTCAGGCCCGCGAGCGCGCCGGCCGTGAGCAGGTTCTGCAGGGAACCGAAGAGCACCCAGCTCAGGTCCTGCGAGGCCGGCAGGACCAGGCCGGCGGCCAGCGAGGCGAAGAACCCCAGCGCCGCCCACCGGCCCCGCAGTGTGACCGCGAACGCGAGCGGAAGCATGAACCCGACGCTCAGCCAGGTGGGCCCGGCGGCGAACGGCACGGCGAGGGCCGCCACGCACATCACGGCCAGCACCGCGAGATCCCACCGCGAACCCCGGTCGAGCACGGCCCGCACCGCCAGCCACAGGTAGCAGCCGGTGAGGCCGATGATGAGGACGACCGCGGTCACGACCCTGACGGAGGAGTAGGCGCCGAGCGCCTCCGCGAGCGGCACGGCGGCGAAGGCCGCCATGCCGGCGAGGAAGACCCCGGCCGTGGCGCGGGCCAGCCGTACGATGCCCGGCCCGACGCCCCTCAGCCTCTGCGAGGCTCCCACTTGAACCACCTCTTCGCGGCGAGCAATGAGAGGACGAGCCAGGCGGCCAGGACGAGCCACCCCGGCCACATGACCAGGAAGCCCTCCAGGATCCCCACCTTGGGGGGCACGCCGGCCCCGGCGTGTCCCACGTAGTCCCGCCCGAGATAGGCGGTGCTGACCCCCTCGGCCACCCGCCCGAACGGGAGGAAGGAGGACACGATCCGCAACCAGCCGGGGAACGCCGAGACGGGGTAGGCGAACCCGGACAGGCCGATGGCGAGCAGCAGGAACGGCAGGCTCACCACGACCGTGGAGCCCTGCGCGGGAATCCTGCCGCTCACCGCGACGGCCATCGCGGCGAACACCGCGAGCCCGAGGAGCACCGTGACCACCAGCAGGGCGGGATTGGCCGGCAGCTCGACACCGTGCATCACCCTGGCCAGGCCGACGATCAGCACGAGCTGCAGCAGGCCGATCGACAGCACGGTGAGGATCTCCCCGCCGAAGATGGCGAGGTCGGGCAGCTCCGTCCCGCGCAGCCGCTTGAGTATCAGCAGTTGCCGCCGCACGACGAAGGACTCCACCAGGGTCATGAAGCCCAGGTTGGCGATGCCCATCACGATGACGCCGGTCATGATGGCGACATCGACCGGCGCCCCGTCCCTGGTCCCGCCCGGCAGCATCAGCGGCATCAGCCCGCCGAACACGACGGGGAAGAACAGGGCGACGCCGACCGACACCGGCGTGCGCCAGAACAGCGTCTGGGTCAGCCGGAAGTGCGCGAGCGTGTAGGCGGTCACGTCCTGGCCTCCTCCCCGCGCGCGCCGGCGATGTCGAGGAAGACCTCTTCGAGCGTCGCCTGCCGGACGTCCAGACCGCTGAGCCGTACGCCACGAACATGCGCCCACCCGAGCACGGAGTGCGCCACCGACTCGGGCTCGGCGGTGAGGATCACGCACCGCCGCCCGGTCACGGTGAGCGCGTCCTGCTCACCCACCGGCAGCCCGTCGAGGGCGGTGTCCTCGGGCAGCTCGAAGGCGACCCGGCCCGAACCCCGGCCCAGCACCTCCGCCATCGTGCCCTGGGTGACGATGGCGCCCTTGTCCATGATGGCCACCCGGCCGGCGAGCTCCTGGGCCTCCTCCAGGTAGTGCGTGGTGAGCAGCACCGTCATCCCGCCGGCCGCGAGATCCCTGACCAGGTCCCGGACCCGGTGGCGGGCCTCGGGGTCGAGCCCCGTGGTCGGTTCGTCGAGGAACAGCAGGTCGGGGCTTCCGAGCGTGGCCAGCGCGATGTCGAGCTTGCGCCGCTCACCGCCGGACATCCGCTTGACCCGGGTCCGGGCCTGGCCGGACAGCCCCACCAGCTCCAGCGCCTCGGCCACGGGTCTGGCGCCGGTGGTGAACCTGCTCCAGGCGGCCACCGTCTCGGCCGCCGACAGGTCGCCGAACAGGCCGGACTCCTGCAGCACCAGGCCGATCCTGGCGCGCGGGGCGCGGTGTCCCGCCGGGTCCTCGCCGAACACCCGCACCGTGCCCTCGGTGGGCCTGAGGTAGCCCTCCAGGATCTCGATCGTGGTGGTCTTGCCCGCGCCGTTCGTGCCGAGGAGGGCGAACACCTCCCCCTCGCGTACGTCGAAGGAGATGCCGTCCACGGCCGTGAACTGCCCGTAGCGTTTACGAAGTCCGGAGACCTCGATCACCGTCTCGCTCACCGCGTGTCGCCGAAGCAGACCGAATTGCACAGGGCGGTGCCGATCGAGCTGGCCGTGCCGTCCGTCGTGAACGCGACAGAGCCGCCGGCCGACTCCAGCTCGCTGATGTCGAACTCGCCCTGCGGCTGGGGCGGCAGCGGCGGCGTGGGCACCCCCTCGGGGTAGACGATGCCGTACTGGCTCAGCAGGGGCCTGGGGTCGCCGTCATAGCGGCCCCGCAGCCCGCCGTCCTGCCACGCCGCCGCCACCAGCCGGGCGAACTTCCTGCGGTCCTCGTCCCCGAAGACGTACATGCTCTCAGCCATCAGAGGTCTCCTAGTCTGTGTGGATTCCGGACAGAGCGCGATCGCTCAGAACGTGTCGCCCGTCGTGTTGGGGACGCTCGGCCCGGTCATGCTGGTGAGCGTGAGAATGGTGCTGACCGTGCCGGGCTCCGAAGAGCCGGCGGCCGACTCCAGGTCGGTGATGTCGAACTCGCCTTCCGGCTTGGGCGGCAGCGGCGGCGTGGGAACCCCCTCGGGGTAGACGATGCCGTACTGGCTCAGCAGGGCCCTGGGGCTGCTCTCGTAGCGGCTCCGCAGCTCGGCGTCCTGCCACGCCGCCGCCACCAGCCGGGCGAACTTCCTGCGGTCCTCGTCCCCGAGGATGTAGATGCTTTCGGCCATCAGCGGTCTCCTTGTCTGTGCGGATCGGACTCTGCGGGGGCGCCGCCGATGAGGAAGTCCCCGACCGACGACTCGGTGGCCCAGTCGAGGCCGAAGGTGCGGGCGGCCAGGTCGGCGTCGCCGCTGCCGAGGCCGCAGGGCGCCATGCCCATCGCGGTGGCCACCAGGTAGAGGGTCTGGTAGAGCGCGCCGACGGTCTTCAACGTGGCGGCGTAGGCGATCGAGGAGTACTTCCACGACATGCGCTGGAAGCGCGAGGTGATGGTGATCAGCACGTCGGGGCTGGCCGTCCCGCCCGTGGCCAGGCTCGCCGCGGCCAGCATCGCCCGCGCGTCCTCGTCCCTGGCGGGGAGGGTGACGAGCCGGTGGCCGAGCGGGTCGTAGTAGTAGGCGCCGCTGTCCAGGCCCTCGCACCGGGCCACGGTCAGGTACAGCTCCAGCTCGTAGACGGCGCCGCCGCCCGGGTAGGGCCTGCTGCTGGCCTCGTACGGCATGCCGGGCGCCGGCCCGAAGACGCGCCTGACCCTGGCGGCCCGGTAGAGCAGCTCGCCGAGCTGCCGGATCGTCGGCGGGCCGGCGTACTGGCGCACCGATCTGCGCGACTCCAGCACGGTGGTGAACGGCGGGTCTGCCGCGGCGGCCTCCTCCAGGGAGGGCGTGTACAGCTCGACGGCGGCGCCCTCGGGAGGCTGCTTGATCACCGGTGGCGGCGGCGTCTCGTCCAGGAAGCGGAAGGTCGCGCCGAACGGCTGGTCGTGCCGCCCCGCTCTGCTCCTGGCGTGAAAGAGCAGGTCGTGGAAGTCCCACGAGCGCAGCGCGGGGTCGCGTTCCTCGGCGTCTCCGGCGAAGGCCATGCCGGCGGCGACGAGATGGCCGATCGCCTCGGGCGCCTCCTTCACCATGACCGGGCGGCCGAGCGCGGAGAGCAGCGGCATGGCGTCCTCGGTGAGCGTGACGCGGTGCCGGGACAGCGGGGACTCCAGGACGAGTCCCTGATCCGTCCTGCGGACGAGCGCGAACCTCGACAGGCGCACGGTGTCACTCGGAGCGAGCGCGGGCAGCCGGAACCGGGCGTCGCGGGCGATGGGCACCACCCGCAGCAGCGGCTCGACCGCGTGGACGAGGACCGCGCTCAGCCGCGACAGCGTCAGGTACAGCAGGGCAGCGTCGTGGCTGGTGCCGCCCGCCGCGAGGAGCCGCTCGGCCAGATCGTCCTGGTCCGCCAGCGTGCCGGGCAGCTCGCGCAGCAGCGACTCGACGGCCTGCGGCAGGCCGCGCAGGGTGACCGTGCCGAAGGGTTGCGCGATGGTCAGCGCGCCGCCCGCGGACTCGACGACCGCGTCCTCGCGCAGCCCCACCATGGGGAGGGGCGCCGGGCCGGTCACAGGAACATCGTGATGGGGTTCATCTGCTCCTCCGGGGTGGGCTCGGCGAGCCAGCCGAGCCGTACGGGCACGTCGTAGAGGCGGCCGGGGGCCAGCCGCCGCCAGAAGTGGCGCAGGCCGGGCACGATGACCTTGACGACCGGCAGGCCGATGTCGGGCCTGGTCTGGTCGAGCACGAGCATCTCCATCCCGCGCTCCTCGACCAGCGCGCGGGCCGCTTCGACGTCGTCGAGCAGGTCGGCGGTGGCCGGCCGGGCGTAGGCGGACGCGGGCACGGAGATCGAGGTGGGCGAGAGGTAGGGGTGGTCGGCGACGCGCGCGTTCGTCCACCAGTCGACCTGGTCGCGCTCGGGGAACCGGTAACGGGTGACGCCGTCCGGGCCGACGTCGATGACCGCGGGGATGAACTGGTTCAGCTCGGCCAGGGCGCGCTGGACGGCGATGCGCACGTCGAAGTGGGCGCCGAAGGCCATGAGGATGTCCTCGGTCGGCCCGTCGACCCGGCGGCTGACCGCGGCGGCCACCGGGACGCCGAGGTCGTTGGTGAGGTCGAGCACGTGCAGGTCGCGGCCGAGACCGGCGTAGACCTCCTGGAACTCGGAGATCCACGGGTCGGCGAAGGTGCCGAGGTCGAAGGCGGGCCGGCGCAGGCGGTTGTACCACCACACGGCCACCGCGTCCCGCTCGACGAGCTCCATGAAGCCCTGCAGGACGGCGTCCTCCAGGGAGGAGCCGGCGGCGTTGCCGTTGGAGTCGGCCCAGGTGTAGAGCGGGCCGGTGGAGCGTTGGTCGTTGTAGTAGTAATAGAGGTAGCCGGTGGGCAGGTACTTGTGCCGCCGCTCGGTCAGCGACCACACGGGCGTCCATTCGATCGCGGCGTCCTCGTCGAAGGGGTCGTTGACGTAGGAGTAGCTGGAGGTGGCGCGGACCTCCCGGCGGGTGCGGTACTGGGCGTCGCTGTAGAGTGAGCAGGCGTTCGGGTGCACGGCGTCCGCGCCGAGCTCCCGCAGGCTCGCCGTACGCCTGGCCTCGTCGCCCTGGAAGATGCCCGAGTAGCGCTCCATCGCCTCGCACATGGCGCTGACCTTGGCCTGCAGGTCGGTCATGCCCTTGCCGGCGCTCTGGGTCCGCAGGCCCTTGCGCAGCATGGCGAGGTCGCGGGTCTCCCGGGAGAAGTTGTGCCCGGCCACGTACGCCTTGACGAACGGCGTCCTGGTGTCCATCCGGGTGAGTTCACGGATGACGCCGGTGACCGGGCTGACCAGGTGGGCGTACCGCTCGGCGGTGTCCTCCGGGTGCTTGGAGCGGTGGCCGCCGTCGGCGGTGAAGGTCTTGGGCCGTGAGCGCAGCTCGACCGGGGACTGCGCGGCCGCGGCCATCAGGCCGGCGTCGCCGCACTCCGGGCACTGCGGCCTGCGCCGCAGCTCGTGGCGGGTGGCGCCGAGGCGCATGGTGTCGAAGGTGACCAGGTCGCGCTGCTGCGGGTTCCTCGCCCCGGCCAGCCACTTCGCCGCCTCGGCCGCGACGAGCCGCACGCCCGCGCCGCGGGTCAGCGCCAGGTCGGCGGCGGGCAGGGCCAGCGGGCGGCTGCTCCGTAACCTGTCCTCCACGTACGTCAGCGACTGCCGGTGCCCTTCCAGCCGCTGGGACAGGCATCGCCAGCAGCCGCCGTCGCCCTCCCCCGGCTGGAAGACGGGGCCCAGCCAGAGGACGGGGCCGGTCGTGCGGGCCAGCAGCCATGGGCGCTGCTCCGCCAGGTGCCGCCGGTTGACGTCGGCCAGCTCTCCGCGCAGGTAGTCGTCGGTCAGCACGACGGTCAGCGCCGCGTCCTCCCCGGGGCCGGTCACCTCCACCCCCTCGGCGACCAGCAGGTCCCGCAGCTCCTCGGCGGGCACGTCCCCGACGGTGAGCAGCTCGGCCCGCCCGCCGCGCACCGCGGCGACCGCCTCCTGCGCCTGGAGTCCGGCCATCTCCCAGTAGGCGGCCGTCCTCCGATCCACGTCCTCGGTGACGTCGACCAGCAGATCGCGCTGCCTGAGCATGTGGAGCACGTAGTAGACGTTCTCCGGCGGGATGTCCGGCTCCACCGCGACCAGGATGTCGTTGACGGTGTGCTTGCCGTCGAGCAGGCCGGCCACCGCCTCGATCGACCGGCCGGTGAGCACGTGCGTGTCGCGCTCGTTGATCAGGAAGACCCCGTCTCCCTCGATGACCTCGACCCTGAAATGGCGGCGGAAAGCTGGTCGGGCGTCCATAACGTTCCTTTCGGTCAGTGCACGAGGCGCAGCGAGGCGACCTGGTCGTCGGCGAGCCGGAGGAGGGTGAGCCCCGCCGCGGCGAGCCCGTCGGTGGCGGACAGGGACAGGCGGTCGGCACGCCGCCGGTCGGCGAACCAGCGGCCCGTGTGGTCGCGGCGGCGCAGCAGCTCGGCGGCCAGTTCGCGGGCGGACCGCTCCAGCGCCCCGTCGCCGGTCAGGCGGGCCGTGTGCAGCGCCACCTCGGCGTCCACGACGAGCCGCGCGCAGGAACGTCCGGCGTCGGGCGCGCAGTACCTGGCCACGCGCTCCCGCAGGTCGCCGGGCACCTCGCCGGTGAGGAGGTGGGCGGTGGCGACGGCGGCGAGCAGCGAGCCGGGCGTGTCGAGAGCGAACCGGTGCGCCAGCAGCGGCGCGGCGGCAGCGCCGGTCTTCCCGGGGCCGGCCTCCCCCAGCGCGCTCGCGCTGGCGGCCAGCGCCCACACCAGCCCGTCCACCCCGGTGGGCACCCCGTCGAGCGCGGGCACGCCCGGCGGGTACGGCGACCGGGCCGCGCCGCCGCCGGCCAGCTCGGCCAGCAGCTCCTCGTGCAGCCGCGCGGCGAGCGCCTCGGCCGCGGGGACCGCCGTCGGGGCGGCCTCGCGCAGCTTGTGCAGGGCGAGCAGCAGCCCGGCCCGGCCCAGCACGGGTTCGGCGCTGGTCGGCAGGGACAGCTGGGCCTCGGCGAGCGGCACCAGCGCGACCGCCCGCTCCACGAGCCTGGTGTCGGCCAGGGTGGCGCCGCAGCGGCTCAGCGCGTAGATGGTCGAGCCGAGGCCCACGAACGCCCCGACGGGCGCGAGTGTCCCGCACATCCTGCGGTAGACGCCCGACTGCGTGGACAGCGTCGCGAACTCGGCCGAGGCGTCCAGCGCGTCCTGCGCGGCCGTCCAGTGGCCGGGGGCGCCCGTGTTGGCGTACAGCTCGGCGAGGAAGACGGCGAGGCCGGCGGTGCCGGTGAGCAGGTCACCCTGAAGGGGTTCGACCTGGTCCAGGCCGTGCGCGGGATAGGTGACCACGCCGATCCAGCCGGACCGCTCGCCGACGGGGCCGCCCGCGGGCGTGCCGAGCGGGACGGCACTGGCGAGCACCTGGTCGGCGAGCTCGCCGGCGCGGGCGAGCAGCACCTCGGCCTCGGGCTCCGCCCGCCGGCCCGACAGGTCGTAGACGTACTGGCCGATCTCGCGCACCGTGCGGGGCCGGGGCCCGGGGCCGGGGAACAAGGTGGGCAGTTGCCCCGCGCCCGTGAAGTCCAGGCAGGTCTCCAGCACGGCGAGCTGCTCGTCCACCGGGAACCCCGCCAGGTCGGCGAGGCGGTCCTGAACCCGCTGCCACGCCGTGCCCGAGAAGTGCCCGGGGATCTCGACGCCGTCGGAGGTGAACACCGAGTCCGAGCCGGGCCTGGAGACGAACAGGGGGATGTCCATCCGGCGGAACGCGTCGATCTCCTGCTCGACGATCTCCAGGATGTCCTCGCGCCCCGGGTCCCGCCGCAGCGTCTCGCGGGCGCTGCGGAACAGGTGGGCGAAGGTGATCTCCCTGGCCATCCCGTCGATCAGCGCCCCCGGGCTCAGGCTCATGCCGAGCAGCTCGACGCAGTCCCAGGTGCTGCGCCAGATGTAACGGACCGGCGCGTCCTCCAGAAGCGCGAGCGGGCCGCGGGCGTCGGCCAGCAGCTCCCGGTTGCGTGTCAGGCAGTCCTGCATCTGCCGGTAGCCCTCGGCCACCTCGTCGGCGTAGCGGCTCGGGTCGGCCAGCTCGCCCGCGCCCCACGTGGGCCGGTACGGCGGCGCCTCCCAGCCGAGCGGGTACAACTGGGGGTTCTGCGCGACCTGCTCCTGCAGTCCGGCCATGCAGCCGATGTCGTGCGACTGGACGCCGCCCGCGATCACCCGGGGAAAGCTGATGACGGCGGTCTTGACCACCGTCTCCTCGACCTGCCCCCACAGGGACTGGATGCGGTCTCCGATGAGGGCGGGCTTGCTGATGCGGCCCTGGAGGACGTTCTCCAGGTCGATGAAGACCGGCGTGTCCCCCTTGGCGACCAGGTTGTCGGCCCACAGGTCGCGGCACTCCAGGAACTGGGCGAGCCTGGCCAGCATGCCCAGGCGCGTGTAGTAGCGCCGTACGCTGTCCTCGTCGGTGGCGGGCTCGGCGGTGACGTACTCCTCCCAGCCGTAGCCGTCGCGCAGGAGGACCGCGCGGGTGTGCAGGGTGAGCGGCAGCCCGTGGTTGTTCAGCAGGGTGCACACGTCCATCAGCCCGACCACCGAGCGCAGGTCCTTCGGCTTGTAGACGACCCGCTCGCCCGAGGCGAAGGTGAGCAACGTGACCACCCGGCCGTGGTTGTGCGGGTCGCCCGAGTCGCCGGAGTATCCCGTGACCGGTCCAGGGGCGGTCCAGCCCCACAGCGTCCTGCGCAGCTCCGGCAGGTCGGCGTTCAACCGGTCGAAGAGCTCGTGAACGACGCGCCGCCACTGCAGGCAGGCCATGCCCATGACGTAGGCCAGCCCCGGGAGCGTCTCCAGCCGGTCGAGCCAGCCGGACTGGCTGACGTCCAGGCCGGGGCTCTGCAGCCAGGCGGACACGTCGTTGGCGGTGCCGGCGAGCTGCGCCTCGAACGCGAAGCCGGAGAAGCAGACCTGCGTCAGGCGCTCGATCAGCTGGCCCGCGATGTCCTCGCACGCCTCGGGGGTGACGGGGACTCCGCGTACCGTCCCGTCCTTCATGTCCACCAGCCGGTTGACGGCGCGCCTGAACGCCACGAACGGGGAGCCGGGCCGCCCGGACGCGGGGTCGGCCGCGGCCGTGGGCGGCTGGGCGAGCAGGAAGTCCACCAGGGCGTAACCCCAGTCGGGCAGCCTGCCCGGGTCGGCGAGCCGGACGTCGACGAGCCCGGCGCCGAGGTCGCGGCCGGAGCGCCTGCGGTGGTGCAGCAGCGCCCGCTTGGCGTCCTCGTCGTCGCCGACGGCGGCCTTCAGCCAGCGTTTGGTGCGTTCGGACGCCTGGCGCGGGCTGCGCCCCGCCACGGGGACGAAGAACTCTCCCGACACGCGCTCGGGGAAGGGCGCCGCCGCGGCGAGCACGGCAATCAGCCGTTCGTCCCCACCCGGAACCGCGAGCAGGCCCTCGCCCTGCGCTTCGGCGTATCCGGCGTGAACCGAGACCGTCATCTCAGACCTCCTGTCGGCGGACCATGCGGGCGAAGAGCCGGCTGTCGTCCATCAGCTCCTCGAAGGGGCCGTCGGCGACGACCCTCCCCTGGTCGAGTACGTAGATCCGATCCGCCGACTTGATGGTGCTCAGCCGGTGCGCGATCACGATCCGGGTGATGTCCAACTCGGCGATCCTCCGGCTGACCAGCGCCTGGGTGTGGTTGTCCAGGGCGCTCGTCGCCTCGTCGAGGATGAGGATGCGCGGGCGCTTCACCAGCGCTCTGGCGATGAGCAGCCGCTGGAGCTGACCGCCCGAGAAGGACGCGTTGTCCTCTCCGACGACGGTGTGCAGGCCCATGGGCATCGCGGCGATGTCGCCGTCCAGGTCGGCCAGGCGGGCCGCCCACCAGGCGTCCTCCTCCGTCGCGCCGGGCACGTCGCCGATGATGTTCTCCAGGATCGAGCCCCTGAGCACTCTGGCCTGCTGCATCACCACGCCCACCTGGGCGCGCACGCGCCGCAGATCGAGGTCGCGCAGGTCGCCGCCGTCGTAGAGCACCTGGCCGGTGCGGGGCGGTTCGAAGCCCAGCAGCAGCCGTACCAGCGTGGACTTGCCCGCGCCGGACGGGCCCGCGACCGCGACGAACTCGCCCGGCTTGAACACCATCGACACGTCGTCGAGGATCCGCATCGCGGTGCCGGGGTAGGCGAAGGAGACGCCGCTGAGCCGTACCAGCCCGCTCAGCTCGCCCGGGTCCTTCGCGCCCGGCGACGTCTCGGGCGCCCGCTCCAGCACCGGGCGCAGCCGCTCGAACCGGGGCAGGAGGGCGAAGGCCGCTTCCACCGCCCTGTTCATCTGGCCGAGCGCGAGCACGAACTGGCCGAGCGCCACGGCGGCGATCACGAAGGACGCCGTCGGGACGCCCCAGGCCAGGCCGGTGGCGGCGAGGAGCAGCAGCAGCGCCGGCTGCGCCGAGGCGCCGATCGCCGTCGACACCGCCCGCTCGCGCTGGATCGCCTCGGCCGCGCGCTGCTGCGTCGCGAACAGCCGGGACCACAGCCCGAACACCTGGGTCTCCCGGCCCGCGACGTGGATCTTGTCGATCGCGCCGAGGCACGCGTACAGCAGGGAGTAGACCTTCCCGTACTGCTCGTGCATGACCAGCTCGTGCCGCTGCTGCCGGACCGCGCGCCCGGCGAGCACGGCGAGCAGCGCGACCACCCCGCCCAGCGCGACCAGGGCCAGCCGCCAGTCCACGGCGAGCAGCGCCAGCAGGCCGAACAGGGAGAACATGCCGCCGAGGAGGGAGCTGACCGCGGCCTCGCCGAGCGCCTTGCGCATGTCGGAGATCGCGTTGGCGCGCTGGACCAGCTCGCCGGTGCTGTACCGGTTGAAGAACGGCAGGTCGAGGGAGATGAGGTGGCTCCAGACGGCGGGTTCGAGCCGTTCCTGGAGACGTCCGTGGACGCGTACGAGCACCGAGTTGCGCACGGCGAGGAGCAGGGCGCTCGCGCACACCATGGCGGCGATGATCACCGCGGTCCAGATCGTCGCGGGCCGGTCGGCGGGGTTGGACGCGGAGGTCAGCAGGCTGAAGGTGAACAGGGGGACGCCGAGCGCGAGCAGCCCGGCGCCGCCGCCGGCCGCGAGGAGCCAGGCCAGCTCCCTGCCCGCGCCGCGCAGGCCGAACCTGAGCAGCGCGACGGGGGTGGCGACGCCCTCGCTGAGCGGCGGGTAGATCTGCCAGGCGTCCGGGGCGAGGCCGGCGGCCACGGACTCGGTCACCCGGCACGGGTCCGCCGCCGGGTCCGCGGCGCGGTAGCCGCCCCGGTGCGGCAGGAGCGCCACCGGCCGCCCGCCCTCCCGGGTGAAGCCGATCATGGGGACGGTGGCCGTGCGCCACCATCGTCCGGAAAGGCGTACCCGCCGGTGCCTGACCCTGGCGGCGTCCAGCGCCGCGCCGAGCGGGTCGCCGGAGCCGGGGGCACTCTCCCGCACGGCGAACCCGCAGTGGTCGCCGAGCGTCTTGACCACTTTCGCGGCGTGTTCGGCGGTCGTCCGGGGCCGGTCAGGGGAGGGCGGCGCGCCGGCGGCGACCCCGACATCGGCGAACGACCGCCGGAGCGTCTCGCTCGTGGCCGCCACCCTGGCCACGCGCCAGTTGTCCCGGTCGGCCTCCTCCGCCTCGGCCAGCAGCAGCACCTGCTCCAGCGCCCCGCGGTGCAGTGCGCGCAGCTCGCGCTCGCTCGGCGGGTCGAGCGCCGCCGTCCGGCCGCCGCCCGCGACGGCCTGCACACCAGGCTCGTGGAGGCGGCGCGCCCAGGCCGACAGCGCGCCCGCGTCCCTGCGGACGCGGCGCACCGACGTCCCGTCGGCCGGGGAGGCCAGAACGGTGTATCCCTGCGGCAGGTCGGTGGCGGCGAAGCCGTGCATGAGCTGCCCGCTCTCCACGCGGACGACGCGGCGGCGGGGGCCCTGGCCGTCCACGGGCGCCAGCAGGACGTCGACGGAGCCGCTGACCACGTGCCAGCAGGCATAGGGGTCGATCAACTCGATCTCGCTGACGGGATAGCCGTTCATGCCGCTTCCTCGACGAGTGTGCGGTAGGGGCCGGACTCGGCGATGAGCTCGGCGTGGGTTCCCCGCTGGACGACCTTGCCGCGGTCCAGCACGAGGATCAGATCGCTGTCGCGTACGGTGCTGAGCCGGTGCGCGATGACCACGCACGTGCAGCCCCTGGCTTTGAGGTTGGCGTCCACCAGGGCCTCGGTCTCCGCGTCCAGCGCGCTGGTGGCCTCGTCCAGCACCAGCACCGAGGGGGACAGCGCGAGCGCCCTGGCGATCTCCAGGCGCTGCCGCTCGCCGCCCGACAGGTTGCGGCCCCGCTCCTCGACCCAGCCGCCCGACAGCCCGCCCCTGCGGTGGACCACCTCGGCGATGCAGGCGTCGCCGAGCGCCCGGCGCAGCCGGTACGCGGGAACCGTCGGGTCCCACAGCGTGAGGTTGTCGGCCACCGTGCCCTCGAACACCTGCAGGTTCTGCTCCACGTAGCCGATCGAGGTGAACAGCGTCTCCCTGGGCATCTCGTCCCTCGGCACGCCGTCGAACCTGATCTGCCCGGACCACGGCACGGCCGCTCCGGTGAGCAGGCGGGCGACCGTGGACTTGCCGCTGCCGGTGCGGCCGACGATGGCGATGCGCTGGCCGGGCTCCGCGCGCCACGACAGCCCTTCGATCACCGGCCCGTGCTGGCGGTCGTACCCGAAGGTGACCCCGTCGAACTCCACCGTGCCGCGCAGGCCTCCCGCCCCCTCGGGGGCGCCGGGGGGCTCGGCGTGGCGGGGGTCGGGCTCGGCGTGCAGCGCGTCGTCGAGCATGCCGGTCTGCGCGACCGCGACCTGTGCCTCGGCGCCGACCCCGACCAGCGAGGACATGGGTACGAGGAAGGCGCCGACGAGGAGCTGGGCCGCGATGACGGTCTCCATCGTGACCTCACCGCGGGCCATCAGCACCGCTCCGGTGATCACCATGGTGGCCCCGGCGAGCGAGCCGAGCGCGGCGGGCACCACCATCAGCGCCTGCGTGACCCGCATCAGTTCCTGGACGGCCGACATGGTCCGCGCCGACAGCCCCGCCCACTTGGCGAAGAACCATCCCTCGGCGCCGTCGGCCTTCAGCGACTCGGCCATCGAGACGCCGTTGAACGCCATGCTGTCCCTGCGGTGCTCGTCGAAGATGAGCCGCTGCTGGTGCGGGGCGGTGCGGCGGCTGACCGCGCGCATCGCCACCAGATTGACCGCCGCCAGCAGCACGGCGACGGCGGCGAAGGCCGGGTGGAAGGCGAACAGGATCGACGAGTGCACCACCATGGTGAGCACGGCCGCTATGACGGCGGCTACCCGGTCCGACAGCAGCAGGGCCAGCCCCGCGCCGAAGGACGTCCTGGTCACCAGGCCACCGGTCTGCCGCCGGTGGAAGTGGTCGCCCGGCAGCCTGAGCAGCCGCCACACGTACCGGCCGGACAGGTCGGCCGCCATCGCCAGCTGCACGGCGCCGAGCAGCCGCTGCTGCGCCCACATGCCGGCCAGGGTGAAGCCCACGCAGCCGAGCAGCCCGAGGAGCACGGGCGCGGACCAGGCCGCGCCATCGGCGACCAGCACCTTGCCCAGCAGGAGCCGGGTCAGCAGCGCGGTGACCGCCGCGGGCAGGGCCAGCATGAAGGCCATGACGGCGATGGCGAGCAGCGTGGACAGGTACGGCCGCACCTTCGCCAGCACCGAGCGGGCCATGGGGAACCGCGGCCCGCCCGGCGTGAAGCCCTCGCCCGGACGCGGTACCAGGACGATCCCGCTGAATCGCCGCCGGAACTCCTCCCTGCTCAGCCGGATCCTGCCCACGGCGGGGTCGTTGAGGTAGGCCCACCGCTTGCGCATGCCCTCCAGCACCACGTAGTGCCGCTGGTCGACGAAGATCATCGAAGGGACGGGGAAGCTCTCCAGCTCGTCGGCCTCCACCCGCCAGCCGCCGATGGTGAAGCCGTACTCCTCGGCCGCCGCCTTGAGCCCGGCTCCCGTGAGGCCGTCCCTGCCCACTCCGCACCGTTCTCTGATCTCGCGTACGGGGACGCGCAGTCCGTGGTGGGCGAAGATCGTGCTCAGGCAGGCGGGCCCGCAGTCGGCGTCCTCCATCTGCGGCCGGCGCTCGGTGCGGACCGGCCGCGGCCTGGTCGCGTGCTCAGCCACGACGTCCTCCGGCGAACAGGGCGTCCACGGGGCGGACGACGGCGACGGTGATCTCCCCCGACACCGGGGTGAGCGTGGCGCCCGGCCAGGCCTGCCGGTCGAGGTCGACGGTCACCAGGTGCCGCCCGTCCGCCCGCAGGGCCTCGCCGAACAGCGGGCGCAGCAGCTCGCCCGAGGCGGGGTACGGTTCGACCGCGCTCACCCGGCCCCGCGCGCCCGTGCCGCCGAACGTGACGGTCTGGCCCGGGGCGAGCGCGCCGATCCTGTCCCGGCCGACCATGAGCAGCGCCCGCAGGGGGCCGGCGGCCGGGTCGACCGCCGCGACGGTGCCACCCGCGGCGAGGACCGCGCCGGGGGCCGCCGTACGCAGCACCCGTCCCCTCGCGGTGCCCGTCACGACGTGCCTGCGTCCCCGCTCGTCGGCCAGCACGGCCAACGGCGTCGCCGGGGTCACCTCCTGGCCCACGCGGACCAGGACCTCGGCCACGCTGCCGGGCACGGGGGCGGCCACCGGCACGGGACCGGCGCCCGCCACCAGCACGCCGGTGCCGGCGACCACGTCACGAACCTGTCCCAGCAAGGCCCAGCTCGCCGCGCAGCCCGCGACCAGGATGAGCGCGGCCGCGGCGAGCCAGGCCTTGGCCCGCACCGTGGAAACGAGCTCGTCGATCCGCTCGCCTCCTGGCGCCTCCGTCGCGGTCATGGTCATCGCGTGTCACTCTCCCGGGGTCGGCGTGTACAGGCAGAAGCAGAGGCTGAGCAGGCACGGAGGGGGCGGCGGCATCTCTGCGGACCCGTCGAGGATCTCGATGACGAGCTCGGCGCCGGGCTCCGGCGGCAGCGTCGGGGCGCCTGCCCCGTCGGCCGGCCGGAGGTTGTACTCGGCCAGGACCGAGAGGGGATCGCGCTCGTACCGGAGTCTGAAGTCGGCGTCGAGCCATGACCTCGCGGTCAGCTCGCCGAACGCCCTGCGCTGAGTCGTGTCCCAGCCGATCATGTCCACAGTCATCACAAGTCCTCCCGCCGCGGGTGTGTGAGATGCTGGTCTGGCGAGGTGGTGGGCATCTGGACTGCCCACCACCACGCCTTGCGAGGTCGTCAGGCGCTCTGTCCGCCGGAGAAGCATCCGGTCGGGCAGCTCACCGTGCCGATCGTGCCGAGGGCTCCGCCCGCGGACGATTCGAGGCTCTCCAGGTCGATGGCCTGGCCGGGTTGGTCAGGCAGGTCGGGCGGGGGCAGCTCACGCGGCCAGTCGACGCCCGCTTCGGCGAGGGCGGCGCGCGGGTCTCGTTCGAACTCCCGCCTGAGCGACTCGTCGGACCAGGCGCGTGCGACGAATCTGGCGATCTGCCTGCGCAGTTCCGGGGACAGGGTGGGGTCTTCTGACATGAGGTCACCTCGTTGGTGAGG
Organism: Nonomuraea sp. NPDC049625; assembly: GCF_040675285.1. Lineage (NCBI taxonomy): Bacteria > Bacillati > Actinomycetota > Actinomycetes > Streptosporangiales > Streptosporangiaceae > Nonomuraea > Nonomuraea sp. NPDC049625. The sequence continues at coordinate 247,624 of NZ_JBFAOQ010000004.1, forward strand.
CCCCGGGGTTCCGGGTGGGTCGGGGGCGGCCGCCTACGAGGTCCAGATTCGTCATCAGCGGCAAAAGCCGCCAGAAACAACTAACACCGACATATCGTGATGTTCATCATTTCTGGTAATCAGAATTTCCCGATGGGAGCTGCTGCTCCCGATGCGCGAAACCGCGCATCTCTCTCTGGGCCTCGCGGGCCATGTCGAGCATGCGGCCCAGCTCCTTCTTGACGTTCTCCGCGTCGCCCTCCACGCCGGCGACGGCCCTGCGGCCCTGCTCGGCGATGGCGTCGATCCGGCTGCCGAGGATGCCCTCCAGCTCGCCCATCGCCCGCGCGCGCTGCGCCGCCACCTCGACCATGGCCAGCTCGGCCCTGGTCGCGTAGAGGACCCGCGCCGTTTCCGCGAAATGTGTCAGACCCGCCAGGGGGATGGCCGCCACGGAGAGGGACAGGGTCCAGGACAGCCCGCCCACGAGATCGTCGCCGAGCACCATCGACTTGGCCGTCTCGGCGACGGCCACCAGCAGGGACGCCGGCAGGGGGTACGGCCTGGGCAGGAGCCCCAGAGCCATCGCGGCGAGGAAGACGCCCGACGCGGCCCACCACTCGCCCAGGAACGGAAGCGGCAGGTAGACCAGGAGCGCCATGACCCCCACCGCCCACCGGTGCCACGGCCCGCGCGGGCCGGTGCAGCCGGCCGCGATGTAGAGAGCGAGGACCGCGATCGCCAGGAGGATGCCTGGGATGCGCCAGGGATGTGGATTCTCGATGTAGTAACCGAATGTGGGAAAGATCAGGTAAACGGCGAACGCCACGATCGCCGCGCGGCCGAGCCGCACCTCCAGTGGCGCGCGAGCCGCCGCCCTCGAACCGGGAACCCCTGTCTGGGTCACAAGCGGATCATGACAACCGATCTCGGCGGAGGCAACGCATCACTGGTTACTTTTCTCGCATATCGGATTTTTCGCGACTTCCGCACCGAACAGTCCGGCGCCGTTGATGCCGACGCCGCTGACCGGAGGCTTGACCGTCGCCCGCGAGCCCGCCGCGACCACCAGGCCCGCAACGGCCGGGGATGGGGCGGTGGTGGCACCCGGCGGCGGCGGGCCGCCGGGTGCCACGGCAAGGGCGCGGGAGCGCGCCGGACCGCGCCCCCCGCGGCACTGTCAGGTCTCCGCCACGCCCGCGCAGCCGAAGGTGGAGGCGGTGGCGACGCAGCCGGTGAAGCAGCTGACCGAGCTGGCGGAGCCGAAGCAGCCGTCGGCCGGGGCCTCGGTGCCGGCCGCGACCTCGAGCTCCTCGATGCTGAACTGACCGGCGGGCTTCGGGGGCAGCGGCGGCGTGGCCACACCCTCCGGGTACGCGATGCCGTACTCGGCCAGCATCAGGCGAGGCTCGCGGCCGTAACGGGTCTTCACGTCCTCCTCCGACCACGCGGCGGCGATCAGCCTGGCGAACTTCTTGCGGTCCTCGTCACCGAGAATGTAGAGGCTTTCGGCCATCGGGCCCACTCTCCTTCCGCCTCGGCTCGCAGCCGAGATCCGATGGGAGTGGCAGCGGGCATCTGGACTGCTCGCTGCCCCTTGTTGCAGGTCAAGCCTCGCCCGCCGGGCCCCTTCGCCGGTAGAAACAACTAACACGAACCCCTGTGACAACTGTCATGTGACACCTCCCTCAGGTGACGCCGGCGGGCGCGGGAAGACCCGAGAGGCGAACGCGCCATCGAGTGTCAGCGGGACGTGTCCGATACGGACGCACGTGGTTGCTGCGCCGGCGGTAGAGCGGTGAAGCGCCGGGTCGAGGTGGCGACGAGGAGTCCGAGTGCGGCGTAGGCCGCGCCGAGCAGGCTGGCGGCCGGCCATCCGGCGGCGCTGTAGGCCCAGGTGGTGGTGATCGCACCGAGCGCGGAGCCGAGGGAGTAGAAGGCCATGTAGGCGCCGATGACGCTGCTGCTCTGGTCGGGGCGGGCGTTGGTGAGCAGGTGCTGGCTGCTGACGTGAACGGCTTGCACGGCGAAGTCCAGGACGATGACACCGACGATCAGCGGCCACAGCGACGACCCCGCTTGGGCGATCAGCAGCCACGAGGCCGTGAGCAGGGCCAGCGACCAGCCGGTGACCGAGGACGCCAGCCCCCGGTCGGCCCATCGGCCGGCCCGGGCCGCGCCCAGCGCCCCGGTGAGACCGGCGAGTCCGAACAGTCCGATCTCGGTAGTGCCCAAGTGCCACGGCGCGGCGCCGAGCGGGAGCGCCAGCCCGCTCCACAGCGTGCCGAAGGAGGCGAACAGGAAGAACGCGACCAGTCCCCGGCTGAGGAAGAGCCGGTCGCCGACGACCAGACGACCCAGCGATGACAGCAGCTGCCCGTACCGGGCCCGGGGGCGGCGGATGTCGGCCTCGAGGGTGAATCGGGCGGCGAGCGCGAGCATCCCGCAGAGTCCGGCGATCACGAGGTAGACCATGCGCCAGTCGGCCAGCTCGCCCAGCGTGCCCGCGACCACCCGTACGCCGAGGATCCCGATGACCACGCCCGAGGTGACCGCTCCGATGTTGCGGCCGCGCTCGCCGGCCGGTGAGACGGCGGCGACGTAGGCCACCGTGATCTGGACGACCACGGCGAACAGTCCGGCCAGGGCCAGGCCCGCGATCGCGACGACACCACTGGGTGCGGCGGCGGCCACCCCCGCACCTACTGCTGTGAGCAGCATGTGCACCGTGATGAGTCTGCGGCGGTCGAACAGGTCACCGAGCGGGACCAGCAGCACCAGCCCCGCGAGATAGCCGATCTGGCCGGCGGCGACCAGCCACCCCAACGCTCCTTCCCCCAGCCCGAGGTCCTGGCCCGCGGCCTCGATGACCGGCTGGATGCCGTAGATGGTCGACACCGCCACCGCGCACACCAGCGCGAGCACGGCCCGCTGCCTCCCGGTCAATCCTGACGACATATCACCCTCCAGTAAGTTGCAAAATGCAACTCATCTGAAGCTAGGGCATACTGGTTTCATATTGCAACTCATCTTGGAGGGGGCCGGTGGACGTCGCACTTGCCGCAGGAAGCGTTTGGACCGACCCGGCCTGCCCGGTCGCACGGACCGTCGACCTGATAGGCGACCGGTGGAGCCTGCTGATCATCCGCGACGCGATGGACGGGGCGACGACCTTCACCGAGTTCCTTCAACGGCTGGGGATCGCCCGCAACATCCTCACCGACCGGCTCCGCAAACTCGTCGAGCACGGCATCCTTGACAAGAGCGCCGCGGCCGACGGCAGACGGCACACGTACCGGCTCACCGAAGCCGGGCTGGACCTCTTCACGGCCGTCGTCGCCCTCCGCCAATGGGGCGAGCGCCACGCCTTCGCCCCGGACGAGTCGCACTCCGTTCTCGTCGACGACCAAGGGCGGGAGCTTCCCGAACTCCACCCGCTCAGCCGAGACGGCGCGCCGCTCTCCGCCGAGGCGTCGCACGTTCGGAAAATTGCCTGAGCCCAGCCGCGCCAGTACCTGCCCCATCGGGCTCGCCGGGGTGGGTCACCCTGACGCGTCGGACGGACGTCGTTACTCGAGTGCACGGCGGAGCCCGCGAACGGCATTGATGAGCGCAGGCCCTCCAGTGGCTTCTTCGTAAGAATCAAGTAAGGCACCCCGCAACCCAGCACCCCTCCTCCGAGAGGCAGCCATGCAGTCACCGACCTACCTGCACGACCTTCTGGTCTCGACCATCTTCACCGAAGGGCTCGATGGCGAGATGGACCTGTGGGCGCTGGGATTCAGCGCCATGTGGGTCAAGGGCGCGGACCTCGACGCACTCGCCCTGGACTGGTGCCTGGACCTCGCCACCCGTACCCCGTGCCACCTGAGCGAGATCCTCGATCACAACATCGACGACGGATCCACCTGGGTTGCCGAGGCCAACGGCTGGATCGGCATCGTGCCGGCGCATGCCGACGGCGAGTGCCTGCGTTCCATCACCGAAGGTGGCCGGCAGGCTCTCGGCCTCCGCATGGACATCAACGGGAACGCATATTTCGATTACGCCCGTGACGGGCACATACTCGTCTCATTCGACCCGACCTGGCCGGAGAAGCGGTACGGCGACGACCCGCACGCGCTCGATCACCTGATGGACGGACTGCGCTTCCAGATCAGCGATGACGACGTCCTCGACGATCGTGTGGAGGAAATGGAGAGCATCAGCTCCGCCTTGGCGCTGATCGGACGTATCACGGAAACCGACATCGCCATCGACTGGTTCCTGGCGCAGCACTCATGCATGAGGCCCACCTCCTGACGTGCTCGCCGCCGGTTCCCGCACCATGAAGACGTCGACCGGGTCCTCGGTCTCCACCGTGAACCCGTGGCGTTCGTACAACCGTTGCGCGGCGCTCCCCCGCAGGACGTTCAGCCGGACGGTCAGGCCTTCGGCGTCGGACCGCTCCAGCAGTTCGCGCAGCACGGCCGAGCCGAGGCCGCGGCCCTGGAGTTCCTGGGCGAGGTAGAAGTGCTCGAACCACCACGCATCCTCGCCCGGGCGGAATGTCACGCAACCCGCGAAGTCGCCGTCCGTCAAGATGACCGACGTGTAGTCCGGGGAGAAGGCGTCCCGGAACCGCTGCCGGACCCGGTGCTCGTCGAAGCGGCCCAGCCGCTGCAGGTCCGGGCGCATGACCGACGCGCGCAGGTCCGCGATCGCCTCGACGTCTGTCGGCTCCGCGCGGCGCAGCGTCCACGTCATCGGGTGGTCCGACCCGATCCCGTGCGTCGCGAACCCCGGCCGCCTCCCGTCTGTTGTCATGCGCGGGAGTATCCCAGAGGGCCGTCCGCGGGCTGGTAGCCGGGGGTGGCCCGTCGGGCCCGCAGGCCGGGCGACCGAGGGTGGGCGGGCCCGCCGGCGCCGGTGACCAGGGTGGGTGGTCTGGCAGGCCGAGGGCCGGGATGGTGGGCTCGTAGGCCGGTGACCGGGGTGGGTGGGAAATGGGTGGCAGGCGGCGGGTCGTGGGCGGTTGACTTGGCCGATCTTCGTCGGAGGGAGTTCCATGATCGTGGTCACCGGGGCGTCCGGGGCGCTCGGTCGTCTGGTCATCGACCGGTTGTCCGGTCAGCCCGATGTGGTGGCCGTCGTGCGCGATCCCGTACGGGCCCCGCAGGGCGTCCGGGTACGGCGGGGCGACTACGACGAGCCGGACAGCCTGCGCGAGGCGTTCGAGGGGGCCACGCGGCTCCTGCTCATCTCGTCGCCGGAACTCGACCCGGCGCGCAGGATCAAGCAGCACCTGGACGCGGTCGCGGCGGCGGCCGACGCCGGGGTCGGCGCCATCGCCTACACGAGCCTGCTGGGAGCGGGCACCGTCGCCACCGGCGCCACCGAGGCCCATCACGCCACCGAACGGGCCATCCTCGACAGCGGCCTGCCGTACACGCTGCTGCGCCACCCCTACTACGGCGATGCCTTCGTGCCACAGGTCTCCGGCGGCGAGCTCGCCGGCAGCACCGGCGGGCGCGGGCTGAACACCGCTTTCAGGTCCGACCTGGCCGAGGCCGCCGTTCAGGTGCTGACCGGGGACGGGCACCTGGGGCGGGCGTACGACTTCACCGGGCCGTTGTGGACCTACCGGGAGGCGGCCGAGGTGCTGGGGGTGCCGTACCGGGAGGTGCCCGATGCCGGGCCGGGGCCGATGAGCTGGCTCAATGCGCAGGTACGGGCGGGGGCACTGGAGTTCCAGAGCCCGGATCTGGCCCACGTGCTGGGCAGGCCCGCAGAGTCGATGCTCGATCGGCTGCGCGAGCAGCACGCCTGACTCCTCGGGCCTCAAGTTTCGCCCAAGTCCCGCACAACCCTCTCCCGCCAGACTCCCGGGATCAGTCCGATCTTGAGGAGATTGAGGAGATCGAGGTGCGTAGAGCATGGACGGCGCTGGCCGCCGCCCTGGCGCTGGCAGGCGGCCTGACCGCCACGCCGGCGCAGGCTGCGGCCGCATCGGTGAAAGTGGGCAGGGTGACGGCCTCACCTGCCCGATATGCGGGCTCGTGTCCGGCCACCACGGCGTTCGCGGCCAAGGTCGCGGTGCGCGGCGCGAACAGGGTCACCTACCGCTGGCTGCGCGGCGACGGCACCAAGGGGCCGATCCGCACGGCCCAGGTCAAGGGCGGGGCGGTGGTCGTACGGGATCGGCAGATGTTCGCGGCGAGCACGTCGGGGTGGCAGGCGCTGCAGGTGCTCAGCCCCCGGAAGGCGACCTCGGCCAAGGCCCGCTTCACGGTGTCGTGTGACCCCCTGCGACTGGAGGACGTTTCCGAAGACAGAACGCGCATCGGGGTCACGCTGGCCACGCCCGCGCCGTACCGGGGAGCGTGCCGGGCTCCCGGCCGCACGGTGACGTTCGACGGGCGGATCACGGTGTCGAGGACGCCGGCGGCGGTGGCGTACCGGTGGGTGGACGGCGACGGCGGCGCCGAGCCGGTCGAGCGGCTGTGGCTCACCGCGCGGAGCACGGCGGTCAGCTCCCGCCGGACGTTCCTGACCGGCCATTCCGGCCACCGCCGACTGGAGATCCTGGACGTCAAGGGCCGCGTGACGGACTCCGCCCAGGTCCCCTACCGCGTGACCTGCACCGACCCGCCCGAGCCGGGCCCGGTCGCCGCCGCCGCCAACCCGCGGGTGACGCCCGCGCGGTACGAAGGGCCGTGCGGACGGCCGGTGGAGTTCGTGTTCCGCGTCGACCTCGCGGTCACCAAGCCGGCCAAGGTCACCTACCAGTGGGTACGCGGCGACGGCACGACGATCCCCGGCGAGGTCATGCTCGGAGGAGACCTGACCACGGTGCTGGAGACCACCTGGAAGGTGACGGACCCGTCGAAGGTGAGCGGCGGCTCGGCGTACTTGCGCGTCCTCACCCCGAACGCGACCACCACCCAGCCTGCCGCCTTCACGATCACCTGCCGGGACGGCGACGCGGTCACGATCACCGGAACCCAGGTCATCGAAAGCCGGAACCCGCAGCCCTGTCCGGGAACGTCCAAACAGTTCACGATCCTCTCGCAGGTCACCCCGACGCCCTCCGCGTCGCTGCCGCTCACGATCAGCTACCGGTGGCGCTGGGCCGACGGCAGCCACACCGCGCCGTTCACCCACACCTTCACCCAGGCCGCCGCACTGCGTCCGCAACGGGTCTGGGACGAGTGGATCAGCAAGACCGGCAAGATCTGGCTGGAGGTGACCGCGAACGGCAGGGTCACGCGCGGCGAGGCGATCGGCTACGCGGTCGACTGCGGTGGCAAGCCGCCCGCGGATTCATACCCGCACGTGGTCTCGGTCACCGAAGCCTCCATTACCCCGGCGACCTACCGGGGCGAGTGCCCGGTCACCTTGAAGGCCCGGGCCAAGGTGACGGTGTCGGCGCCGATGGAGCAGATGGTGTACGCGCAGTGGTACTTCGACGAGTCCCTGGCCCCTTGGCTCGACGGCGCGGCCTTCCCGCCGGGTGATCCGCTGACCAAGGTCATCGAGCGCGAGTTCACGGTGGACGAGTCCACGGGCAGGACCGTCACCGGATACATGGAGACCAGGCTGCCCAACGTCGTCGCCTCCGGCCCGATGACGTACTCGGTCACCTGCACCTAGAAAAACCCTAATTCCCTACCAATTCAATTGACTTCAGAGGTGGGGCGATCTACGTTTGATGGCGTGACGACGACGGCTCTGACCATCAGGGGTCACGTGGACTTCTGCCGCGTGGCCAGCGCGCTCTGTCCTTCCTTCCGAACGCAGGCAATCCCTCTAACGGAAGGAAAAATCCCATGTCATCCCTGTCCATCATCCCCGTCGCCGGCCGGATAGGCGCGGAGATCTCCGGCGTACGGCTCGGCGGCGATCTGCCTGCCGACGTCGTCGCGGAGATCCGCCTGGCGCTGCTCGGACACAAGGTGGTCTTCTTCCGCGGACAAGACCATCTCGACGAGCAGAGCCAGGTGGCCTTCGCCCGGCTGCTCGGCGAACCGACCGCCGCCCACCCGACCGTCCCCTCGCTCGACGGGAACGACCACGTCCTCGACCTCGACTACCGCGACGGCCAGAAGGTGGATCGCTGGCACACGGATGTGACGTTCGTGGACCGGCCGCCGCTGGCGTCGGTGCTGCGGGCCGTCGCCGTTCCGGCGGCCGGCGGCGACACGCTGTGGACCAACACCGTGGCCGCGTACGAGCACCTGCCCGCCGAGCTGCGGGACCTGCTCGACCGGCTGCGGGCCGTGCACACCAACCAGCACGACTACGTCCGCATCGCCACCTCCGACGATCCCGAACGGGCGCGGGAACGCGCCGAGGTGTTCGCCTCCACGGTGTTCGAGACCGAGCACCCGGTGGTGCGGGTGCACCCGGAGACCGGCGAACGCTCGATCCTGCTCGGGGACTTCGCCAAGCGGCTGGTGGGGCTGTCGGCGCACACGTCCGCCTCGCTCATCCGGCTGATCCAGGAGCACGTCACCGAGGTCGAGAACACCGTGCGCTGGCGCTGGGCACCAGGCGACGTCGCCATCTGGGACAACCGGGCGACGCAGCACCGGGTGGTGCACGACTTCGGCGACCGTCCGAGGCGGCTGCACCGGGTCACGATCGCCGGTGACGTGCCGGTGGGCGTGGACGGCCGGCCCAGTGTCGTGCTGAAGGGCGACGCGGCCGCCTACTCCCCGATCGCCGCCTGACCCCTGCTCCTTGCGTATGGCCCTGGCCCCGATGACGTGGCCAGGGCCATTCACATGTCCGGGCCCTGTGGGTGGAAATGGAACGGCCGCCCGGCGATGTGCCGGGCGGCCGTTCAGTCGTTTCTCTAGGGGTGGGCGATGAAGCGGCCGAAGCGGCCCTGGTGGTAGATGAGGGGACGGCCCGGGCTGTGCACCCTGGCCTCGGCGACCAGGCCGACCACCAGGGTGTGGTCGCCGACGTCCACGGTCTCGTGCGGGAGGCAGATGAGGTGGGCGGAGACGTCCTGGAGCAGGGGCGCGCCCAGGGGTCCCGGACGCCAGCGGGTGGGCTCGGCGAACCGGTCGATGTCCTTGCGCGCGAACCTGGCGGCCAGCTCGGCCTGGTCGCTGGCCAGGACGTTGACCGCGAAGTGGTCCGCGTCGCGCAGCCAGGGCCAGGTGGTGGAGGACTGGTCGACGTAGAACGAGACCAGGGGTGGGTCGAGGCTGACGGAGGAGAAGGATGTCGCCGTCAACCCGACGGGGATGCCGTCGTTCTGGGCGGTGATGATGACGACCCCGGCGGCGTGTACGGCGAGCGCCCGGCGGAACCCGTCGGGGTCGACCGCACTCCTCTCCGGCTCCTCCGGGACCGGGCGCGTCGCGGGCACCGTCGGCGCCTCGGACGCGTGCCCATTGCGGGAGCCAGGCACAGGGCGGGAGTCGGACACAGGGCGGGAGTCGGGCACAGGGCGGGGGTCTGAGGTGCGGCGGGCGTCCCGGGCCTGGCGGGCCTCTCTGGCTCGGCGGGCCTCCCGGGCGGCCACCGTCTCCGTCACGAAAGCGCCCCTTCCTTGAGCACAGCGGTCACCTGCGGCGCCACACGATCGGCCCACCCCGCCACCACCTCTCCCAGCTCCGGAATCTGCGACTCCAGCACCGCCAGTCCCGGTGTCGGCACGAAGGCGCCCAGTTCCACCAGCAGCGGGCGCAGGTGCACCTCCACCGCCAGCGAATGCTTGGGATCCCCCATGACCAGGAGCGGCAGCGCCGCCGTGCCCGCCAGCGCGTCCGGTGGCAGGCGGTCGAGGAACGACTTCAGCAGCCCCGTGTAGGTGCCCTTGTAGGTGGGGCTCGCCACCACGACGACGCTCGCGCCGGTCACCAGTTCCAGGGCCGCGCGGACCTCGGGGTGTGCGACGGGCGAGAGCAGGTGGGGCGCGAGGTCCGACAGGTCCACGACCTCGTACGCCTCCGAGGCGGCTCCCAGGCGGTCGCCGACGGCCTGGGCCGCGGTGGTGGCCACCGAGAGGGTGCGGGAGCCGGGCCGGGGGTTGCCCACGAGGGTCACGATGCTCATCGCGCCACCGCCACTTCGCGCCGAGCAGCCCGACCGGCGGCGGCGTAGCGGGACGGGGGTCTGGGCAGGCCGTAGTTCTCGCGGAGCGTGCGCCCCTCGTACTCGTACCGGAACAGGCCCCTGATCTGCAGCTCCGGCACCACGTGGTCGACGAAGTCGCTCAGGCCGCCGGGCAGGATCGGCGGCATGACGTTGAACCCGTCGGCCGCGCCGGCCAGGAACCATTCCTGGAGCTGGTCGGCGATCTGCTCCGGCGTTCCCGCGACCACGCGGTGGCCCCGGCCGCCCGCCAGGCGGTTGAGGAGCTGCCTGACCGTGAGGTTCTCGCGCCTGGCCAGGTCCACGACGAGCTTGCGGCGGCTCTGCGCGCCCTCCGTCTCCACGGGCACGTCGGGCAGGGGGCCGTCCAGCGCGTCCTCGGTGAGGTCGATGCCGGTCATGTGGGAGAGCTGCGCCAGCCCGTACGCGGGGATGATCAGGTCCTCCAGTTCCTTCTCCAGCCGCAGCGCCTCGCGCTCGGTCGAGCCGATGATCGGCGAGATGCCCGGCAGGATGAGCACGTCCTCGTGCCGCCGCCCGTAGGCGGCCAGCCGCCGCTTCAGGTCGGCGTAGAACTCCTGCCCTTCCCGCAGGGTCTGCTGGGCGGTGAAGACGGCCTCGGCGTAGCGGGCGGCGAAGTCCTTGCCGTCCTCCGAGGACCCGGCCTGGACCAGGAGCGGGTGGCCCTGGGGTGAGCGGGAGGTGTTCAGGGGGCCGCTGACCGAGAAGTGCTCCCCCGCGTGCTCGATCGGGTGGATCTTGCCGGTGTCGGCGTAGTCGCCGGCGACGCGGTCACCCAGGATCGCGTCGTCCTCCCAGCTGTCCCACAGCTTCCGCGTGACCTCCAGGAACTCGCCGGCCCTGGCGTAGCGGTCGGCGTGCGAGGGACGGACGATGCCGAAGTTGCGGGCCTCGGCCTCGCCGGCGGAGGTGACGATGTTCCAGCCGGCCCGGCCGCCGCTGATGTGGTCGAGCGAGGCGAACTTGCGGGCCACGTGGAAGGGCTCGTTGTACGTCGTCGACACGGTGGCGATGAGGCCGATGTGATCGGTGACGGCGGCCAGGGCCGACAGCAGGGTCAGGGGTTCGAGGCCGCCGAGCGCGTTGTGCCGGACGTTGCCGTGCAGGGCCACGCCGTCGGCGAGGAAGACGGAGTCGAGCTTGCCGCGTTCGGCGATCCTGGCGAGCTCCTGGTAGTGGCGGACGTCGGTGAGGCGGGCGGGTTCGGTTCGGGGGTGTCTCCAGGCCGCCTCGTGGTGGCCGACGCCCATGAGGAAGGCGTTCAGGTGGAGCTTTCTCGTCAAGTGGTCCTCCAGGTGGAGAAGCGGCGCTCGACGCCGACCAGGAGCAGGTTGAACAGCAGGCCGAGTACGGAGATCGTGATGATTCCCGCGTACATGTCGGGGATGCGGAAGCTGGACTGGGTGTCGAGGATGAGATACCCGAGTCCGGCCTTGGCGCCCACCATCTCGGCGAAGAGCAGGACGAGGATCGAGTACGCGCCCGCCAGCCGCACCCCGGTGAAGATGGTGGGCACGGCGGCGGGCAGGATCACCTTCTGGAACAGGCGGACCGGGCCGAGGCCCATCGACCTGGCCGACTTGATGAGCAGCGGCTCGACGGTCTTCACGCCGCTGATCGTGTTGAGCAGGATCGGCCAGGCGCACGCGTACAGCACGAAGGTGACCTTCGTCGTCTCCCCGATGCCCAGGATCAGCGTGAACACCGGCAGCAGCGCCACCGCAGAGGTGTTGCGGAACAGCTCCAGCAGCGGGGTGAGGAAGTCGGCGACCGGCTTGTACCAGCCGATCAGCAGGCCGAGCGGGATCGCCAGCACGATGGCCAGGCCGAAGCCGGACAGCGAGCGGGCGAGGGACGCCTCGAGGTGCTCGGGGAGCTGGCCGCCGACGAGGAGGTCGTACCAGGCGACGAGGTTCTCCGAGAGCGGCGGGACGAAGACGGGGTCGACGACGCCGAGCCTGGGCAGCACCTCCCAGGCGGCGAGGAGGAGCAGGATGGCGGTGGAGTTCGTGACCGCTCGCCTGAGCCACCGCCCGCCGGAAAACCGCCGACGCGACGGCTCCGTCAAGGCCAAAGCCGAGGTCGGAGCCGGAGTCGAGGCCGGAGTCGAGGCCGGGGTCGGGGCCGAGGCCGGGGTCGGAGCCGAGGTCGGGGTCGGAGCCGAGGTCGGAGCCGGGGTCGGGGTCGGGGCGGCCTCGTCGTACTGGTGGACGTCGCCGGGGAGCAGTTTCTGGTCAGCCACGACTGGTCGCCACCTTCCGCTCCTGCACCTGCGCCGCCGCGACCTCTTCCCGCAGCAGCCCCCACACCCGGTGCCGGTATTCCCCGAACGCCGGATCCGCCCGCAGATCTCCCTCGCGCGAGGCGAAGCGCACGTCGATGACCTCCTTGATCCGCCCCGGCCGGGAGGTCATGACGGCGACCCGCTGCCCGAGGTAGACGGCCTCGTCGATGCCGTGCGTGATGAACACGACGGTCTTGCCGGTCTGCTCCCACACGTGCACGAGCTCCTCCTGGAGGGACTCGCGGGTCTGCGCGTCCAGGGCGGCGAACGGCTCGTCCATCAGCAGCACGTCGGGGTCGAACGCGAGGCTGCGCGCGATGGCCACCCGCTGGCGCATGCCGCCGGACAGCTCGTGCGGATAGCGCTCCTCGAACCCGGCCAGCCCCACGAGCGCGAGGTGCTCGCGGGCCTGCCGCGCCCGTTCCTTCCTGGGCACGCCCTTGGCCTCCAGCCCGAACTCGACGTTGGACTGCGCCGTGCGCCAGGGGAACAGCGCGTACTGCTGGAAGACGATGCCCCGGTCGAGCCCGGGCCCGGTCACCTGCGCGCCGTCGATGAGGATCTCCCCGGACGTCGGCGCGGTCAGCCCGGCGATGAGGTCGAGCAGGGTGGACTTGCCGCAGCCGCTGGGGCCGACGAGCGTGAGGAACTCGCCCTCGCGCACGTCGAGGTCGATGCCGGACAGCGCGGTGAACGGCTGGTCGGCGTCCCTGACCTGGAACGTCTTGGCCACGTTCCGGATGCTGATCTTGGTCATGACCCGCTCCCGCCGGCATAGGGGTTGAACTGGTTGGTGTAGAGGTCGGAGACCTTGACCTGGCCGGGCTTGATCTCGCCCTCGCGCTCCAGCCAGCCGGTCCAGGTCTTGAACTCCTGGTCGGCGATGACACCGCCCTTGGCGGCGATGCCGGTGCTCTTCCAGAACCGCACGGCGTCGGCGCTCTCGTTGCGGCCGCGCTTGGCGATGATCTGCTGGAACTTGGCGACGACCTCCTCGCGCGAGTGGGTTTGCGCCCACTCGATGGCCTTCGCGAAGCCGGTCACGAACGTCTTGACGGTGTGGGGGTTGGCGGCGATGAAGTCCTCGCGGAGCACGACGGACCCGGCGGTGAACGGGCCGAACAGGTCCACGTCCTTGAACAGGGGGCGCAGGCCGCCGCGCTCCAGCGCCTTGTCCCTGAGCACGCCGCCGAGGGTGCCGACGTCGAGCTGCCCCTGGCGCAGGGCCTGCTCGGTGTTGACCGGCGGGATCACCACGAGCTGGACCTGCTTGACCTCCTCGGGCGTCAACCCTTCGCGCTTGAGGTACTCCTTGATGACGGCCTCGTGGTGGGCGCCGAGGGTGTTGACGCCGATCTTCTTGCCGATCAGGTCCCGGGCGGACCTGATCGGGCTGTCCTCTTTGACGTAGTAGCCGTTGTAGGTGGCCTGGTCGGAGCCGTAGTAGCCGATCACGGCCTTGATCGGCGCCTTGGCGGCCTTGAGCTTGACGATGGCGCCGTTGAAGGCGCCGCCGAAGTCGGTCTGCCCGGTCGCGGCCGACTGGATGTCCTGGGGGCCGGAGGTGGTGTTGCCGACCCACTTGAGCTTGACGTCGCCGAGATAGCCGAGCTCCTCGGCCAGCTCGGGGAAGGTGACGTTGCCGGCGCTGCCCTGGTAGCGCAGCACCTTCACCTCTTGTTGGGGGTTCGCCTGGGCCGTGCCGCAGGCCGCCAGGACGGCGGACATCAAGGCGGCCAGGAGGGCATGTCTGGTCTTGATCACGTTGTTTCCTCTGAAGGGGAGAGAGGGGGGTTCAGCGGTACGTGATCAGCGACACTGCGCGCTGGCGACGTGGCCGAAGTCCACGTGCGGGCGCCGGGTCAGGTAAAGGCCCATGCCTACGAAACTACGTTCCCCGGTCCCTAAAGTCAACTTTTCCTACTGGACATACATGAATTACCCCCAGGCGTCCGCGAGCAGCTCATACGAGCGGACGCGGTCGGCGTGGCCGTGCGTGATGGTGGTGATCAGCAGCTCGTCGGCCCCGGTGACCCGCTGGAGCACCCGCAGCCCGTCCGCCACCGCCTCCGGGTCGCCGACGAACTGGGTGTCGAGGCGGTCGGCCACCAGCTTCCTGTCCTCCTCGCTCCACACGTGGGCGTCGGCCTCCTCCGGAGTGGGGTACGGCATCGCGCCCTGCCCGGTGCGGATGCTGCGCACCCACAGGCCGTAGGGCTTGGCCAGCTCCCGCGCCGTGGCCGCGTCCCGCGCCACGACGACGTCGGCGGACACGATCACGTACGGCTCCTCCAGGACGTCGGACGGCTTGAACGCCTCCCGGTACGCCTCCACCGCCTCCAGCACACTGGCCGGGCTGACGTGGTAGTTGGCGGCGAACGGCAGGCCCCGCTCCCCCGCCACCTGCGCGCTCTGGCCGCCGCTGCTGCCCAGGATCCACACCTCGACGTCCGCGCCCTCGCCCGGGATCGCATGGGCGCTCCGCCCGTCGGCGGAGGTGTAGGTGCCGGCCAGGAACGCCTGGACGTCGTCGAGCTGGTCGGCGAAGTCCGGCGTCTCGGCGCCGGGCTGCTGGAGGAGGGAGGCCTGGACGGCGAGGTGCGGCGCCGCCCTGATCAGCGCGGAGAAGTCGAACGGGGGCGGGATGAGCAGCCCGTCCACCACCCTCGCCTCGGAAGGAGGAGACTCCGGGGGACGTTCCGAGGGGCGGGCGAGCTCGGCGCGGCGCTGGCCGGAGCGGCCGAGACCCAGGTCGATGCGCCCCGGATGGGCCGCGTCCAGGAGGCCGAACTGCTCCACCACCGCCAGCGGCGTCTGGTGGCCGAGCTGCACCGCCCCCGAGCCGACCCGGATCCGGCCGGTCGCCGCGGCGACCAGCCCGATGAGCACGGCGGGCGCCGAGCTGGCCACGCCGGGCGCGAAGTGGTGCTCGGCCAGCCAGTACCGGCGGTAGCCGAAGGACTCGGCCCGCCGCGCCAGGTCGACGGTGTTGCGGATGGCGTCCCGGGCGGTCCCGCCGGAGGGGATCGGCGCCAGGTCGAGGATGGACAGGGGGACCGTCATGAGGAACCTCCCGGGAACGGCCTGCTGGGTATCTCCTTGCGCAGCACGGGAGCGATGTCCGACTGGAACAGCTCCAGCGCCGAGCGGTGCTGCGCGTCCGTCAGCCCGTCGGCGTCCGCGTGCAGGTGCATCACCTCGTGCCCGAACCGGTCGTGGTAGCGGTGCACCTTGTCGATGATCTGCTGCGGGCTCCCGACCAGGATGGAGCTGCGCTCGATGGCGTCCTCCAGCGAGTGGAAGACGAGCGGGGCGCCGTACCGCTTGAAGGTCTCCTGGCGGGCCTCGAAGATCGGCCGGTACGTCTCGATGGCCTCCTGCGAGGTCTTCGCGGCGTAGTAACCCGCGGTGCCCGCTCCGACCAGGGCTTCGGCCGGGTCGTGCCCGTAGTGCGCCCACCGCTCCCGGTAGTGGTCGATCAGCTCGGCGTAGGGCTCGATGGGGTTGGTGACGTTCGCGGAGAAGAGCGGGTCGCCGAAGCGCGCGGCCAGGTCCACCGACTCCTTGCTGGTGGCGCTGCCGTGCCAGACGCGCACCGGCCGCTGGAGCGGGCGCGGCCAGGTCTCGGCCTCGGTCAGCGACGGCCTGAACCGCCCCTCCCAGGTGACCTTGTCCTCCCGCCACAGCCTGCGGAACAGCTCGTACGACTCGCGGTTGCGCTCCCACTGGTCCTCGGCGGTGACGTGGAAGAGCTGGGCCTGGGCGGCGCCGTTCCCCTTGCCGATGATCAGTTCGAGCCGCCCGCCGGACAGGTGGTCGAGGGTGGCGTAGTCCTCGTACGCCCGGACCGGGTCCAGCAGGCTGAGCGTGGTGACCGCGGTGAACAGCCGGATGTGGGAGGTCCGGGCGGCGATGTGGCTGAGCACCACGGGCGGGGAGGAGGAGATGAACGGCCGCTCGTGCCGCTCCCCCACCCCGAACCCGTCGAACCCGAGCTCCTCGGCCAGGACCGCGTTGGAGACGACCTCGCGGAATCGCTCGTTGGTGGACGTGCGGCCGTCATGAACGATCAAGGTGATGGCCAGAAATTTCACGCAATATCTGCTTTCTGGGAGGCGTAACGGTTGATCGCGCGCGGCAGGCCGAGGTGCCCGCGCAGCGTGGCGGCCTCGTACCGGCTCCTGAAGGCGCCGCGCCGCCGCAGCTCGGGGACCAGCTCACGGGTGATCGCCGCCAGGTCGTGCGGCACGGCGCCGGGCCGCAGCCGGTACCCCTCGATCCCGGCCTCCTGCCAGTCCAGCAGCAGGTCGGCCAGGTCGGCGGCGGTGCCGGCGAAGGTGTACGCGTCCGATTCGGGCGGCGCGGCGAGCCCGTCGAGCCGGGCCCTGCGCTCGGCCGCGTCGTCGCCGACGTGGACGAGCAGGTCGGCCAGGATCTTGAGCGGGTGCCCGTCCCTGGGACGGCTCCTGACCTGCTCGACGATGTCCCGCGCGTGGTCACGGCTGTGCGGGGTGACGAAGACGACGTCGGCGGCGCGGGCCGGCAGCTCGTACGGCACCGGCGACCCGCCGTGGTCGAGCACGGTCACGACCGGCTGCCCCTGCGGCGGCCTGGGCGTGATCGACGGCCCCTTGACGGAGAACCGGGATCCGGCGAAGTCGATGTAGTGGAGCTTGTCCCGGTCGACGAACCGGCCGGTGGCCACGTCGCGGATCTCGGCGTCGTCCTCCCAGCTGTCCCACAGCCGCCTGGCCACCTCCACGGCGTCGGCCGCCTCCTCGAAGAGGTCCGCGATGAGCTCCCGGGCCCGCTCGTCGGGCTCCCACCGGCCCGCCGTGTCCCGTTTGGGGATGAGCGCCGGGATCTCCCTGCGGCCGAAGTGGGCCGCCTCCCAGGCGCGGGCCGAGACCTGGACCCGCCACCCGGCGCGCCCCAGGCTGACGTGGTCCAGGCTCGCGATGCCGACGGCCACGTGGAACGGCTCCGTGTGCGTCGTCGTGGCCGTGGGCACCAGCCCGATGCGCGTGGTCAGCGGCGCGAGCGCCGCCGCGAGCAGCACCGCGTCGAACCGGCCGCGCACCTGGTCGGTGCGGTCGTCGGGCCCGTCGAGGCCCGAGGACTGCAGCCCCAGAGCGTCCTCGATGGTGACGAAGTCGAGCAGCCCGCGCTCGGCCTCGGCGACCAGCCCGGCCCAGTGGCGGGCGGTGAACAGCTCCCGCGCGTCGACGGCGGGGTCCCGCCAGGCGGCGGGATGCCAGCCGGCGCCGTCGAGCGCGACGGCCAGGTGCAGGGGCGGCCGCGTCATGCCGCGCCTCCCAGCCCGAGGTGCTCGCGGAGCGTGGCCCCCTCGTAGTCGGTACGGAACACGCCGCGTTCCTGCAGCAGCGGCACCACCTCGGCCACGAAGTCGTCCAGCCCGCCCGGCGTGAGGTGCGGGACCAGGATGAATCCGTCGGCGGCGTCCGTGCGCACGAACTCCTCGATCTGCGCGGCCACGGTCGCGGGCGAGCCCACGAACGACTGCCGCCCGGTCATGTGGATCACCAGTTCGCGGATGCTCAGCTCCTTCTCCTCGGCCACGGCCCGCCATCGCGCCGCCACGGCGACCCGGTCGGCCACCTGCACCCGGCCCTGGGAGACGCCCTGCTCGACGGCGGGCTCCACCTCGGGCAGCGGCCCTTCGGGGTCGTAGGCGGACATGTCCCGGCCCCAGATCTGCTCCAGGAAGGCGATCGCGGTCTGCGGCCCGACCTGCTGGCGGCGGATCTCGGCGGCGCGCTCGGCCGCCTCGGCGTCGGTGTCGCCGAGCGCGAACGTCGCCGCCGGCATGATCTTGAGCTGGTGCGGCTGCCGCCCGTACGTGGCCAGCCGGCGTTTGACGTCGGCGTAGAAGGCCCGGCCCTCCTCCAGCGTGCCGTGGCGGCTGAAGATGACGTCGGCGTTGGCCGCGGCGAACTCCCTGCCCTCGTCGGAGTCCCCCGCCTGGATGACCACGGGGTGGCCCTGCGGGCCGCGCGGGACGTTGAAGCGCCCCTCGACGGTGAAGTGGCGGCCCCGGTGGCTGACCGCCGAGACGGACCCGGGCCGCAGGAACCGCCCGCTCTCCTGGTCGGCGAGCACGGCGTCGGGCCGCCAGGAGTCCCACAGCTCGCGCGACAGCCGGACGAACTCCTCGGCCCGCGTGTAGCGCTCGGAACGATCCAGGTAGCCGCCGCGGCGGAAGTTCTCGCCGGTGAAGGCGTCGGAGGTGGTGACCACGTTCCAGGCGGCCCGGCCCGCGCTGAGGTGGTCGAGCGTGGCCAGCCGCCTGGCCAGCTCGTACGGCTCGTTGAAGGTCGCGTTGGCGGTGGCGGCCAGCCCGAGGCGTTCGGTGACGGTGGCGAGCGCGGCCAGCACGGTGAGCGACTCGGGACGGCCGACCACGTCCAGGTCGTGGATGCGGCCCTTCAGCTCGCGCAGCCGCAGGCCCTCGGCCAGGAAGAAGAAGTCGAACTTGCCCCGCTCCGCGGTGCGGGCCAGGTCGGCGAACGACTCGAAGTCGATCTGGCTGCGGGAGCGGGGGTCGGTCCAGACGGTGGTGTTGTTGACGCCGGGGAAGTGCGCGGCCAGGTGGACCTGCTTCATGCGACCTGCTCGCGGCGGCAGGGGACGTCACATTCGGTCATGATGTGCTCCTTGGCTCAATACCCAGTTAAACAGTAGGAAAACTGGGTATCGCTGTCAACGGAGCGCGGAAGCAGGCAGCGGGATGGCGGGGAACGGATTGTCGGGCAGCAGGATGACGCGGCGCGGATGGTCGGCCTGACCTGCGGCGTCGAGGTGGAGGAGGGCGGCGCCGATGCCGGCCGCGCCCACCATGTAGCCGGTGTCGGCCGTCACCTCGCCCGGCCGCAGCCGCCGGTAGGCCTGGTACCAGCGGTAGCCGCGCCCGTCGTGGTCGGTGGCCCGGCCGATCAGGTCGGTGGCGAGCCCGCGGGCGTACTCCAGGTGGGACTCCTCCCCCGTCGCCGCCCACAGCCCCACGAAGAACTCGATGAGCCCGGCCGTCCCGCAGCACTGGCAGGCCACGTTCCAGTAGCCCTCGGTACGGCGGCGCGGCACGCCGCTCTTGACGATGCCACTGGCCAGCCGCTCCACCCACTCCAGGTCGCCGGGGTCGCCCCCCACCCGGTACAGCTCGTAGAACATCCTGGCAACGCCCGCGGAGCCGGAGCAGAAGCCCAGGTAGTGCAGCTCCCTGGCGTGCGGCACGTGGTGCGGCACGACCGCGCAGCCGCCGGCCACGACGCTGACCTCGCGGACGAAGGCCGCGCCGCTGCGCGCGGCGAACAGGAAGCGCTCGTCGCCGGTCACCCCGTACAGGCGGGCCAGCAGGAACGCGGTCCCGGCCGTGCCGGCGAGGAAGCCGGGCGTGACGGCGTCCACGGGCAGGTCGGCGCAGTCGCCGAACCGGTGCCCGGGGACGGGCAGCCGGGCGATCCGCAGGCCCGCCTCGACGGCCGCCTCCTCGTACGCGGGCACGCCGAGGTGGGCGGCGGCCCGCAGCAGCCCGAGGATGACGCCGCCCTCGCCGCGCTGCGCGGGATCCCGCGACCAACCGACACCGCCCTCGGACTCCCGGCCCCGGCGGACGATCACGTCCGCGATGGCGGCGGCCTCGGCCTCGAACGCGCCGTCGCCGAGCACCCAGCCCGCCTCCATGAGCGCGACCATCGTGCCGGTCAGCCCGTGATAGAGGGAGACGTCGTCCTGCTCGCGCCAGGTGGCGGCGAGCCTGCGGGCCCCCTGCCTGGCGTCCTCCAGGTACGCCTCGTGGCCGGTGGCCGCGGCCAGTTCGAGGAAGAACAGCACGACGCCCGCCGCCCCCGAGTAGAGGGACGAGGGCTCGGAGGTGACCGCCGACCCGCCGTGCGGATCGGGATTGGCCAGCCAGCGCCTTCCGAGCTCGTCGTCCGCCGCGGCGGATCTGATCCATCGCCCCGCCAGGATGGCGGCGGTCAGCGGGGAATCGGCTCGGGCGCTCGACGCGCGGATCCTGTCCAGACTCACCCGTCCAGTATCCCACACATTTGGTAGGAAATTCAGGAAAGCCGGGGAACCGCCGCGACCAGTTCCCGCGTGTACGGGTGCCGGGGGCGGGTGAACACCTCCGTCACGTCGCCCTCCTCGACCACCCGGCCGTCCTTCATGACCAGGACCCGGTCGCTGACGTGGTGCACCACGCCGAGGTCGTGGCTGATGAACAGCATGGCAGTACCGTACTCGGCCTGGATCTCGGCGAGCAGGTCCAGCACCTGGGCCTGGATCGAGACGTCCAGCGCGGAGACCGGCTCGTCGCAGACCAGCACGTCGGGGCGGGGTCCGAGGGCCCTGGCGATGGCGACACGCTGCCGCTGGCCGCCCGACAGCTCGCGCGGGTGGCGGCCGGCGACGCCGGGCGGCAGGCCGACGCGTTCGAGCAGGTCGAGCACCCGCGCCCGGCGCCCGGCCGCGGGCAGGTCGAGCGGCTCGGCGACCAGGCGGCCGACGGTGTGGCGGGGGTCGAAGGAGTCGAGCGGGTTCTGGGAGATGAGCTGGATCCGGCGGCGGAGCGGGCGACGCTTGCGTTCTGGCACCTGGCTCCACGGGCGGCCGTGCAGGGTGACCCGGCCCGCGTCCGGTTCGAGCAGGCCGAGGGCCAGGCGGGCCAGGGTGGTCTTGCCCGAGCCCGACTCGCCGACGACGCCGAGCGTCTCACCCTCGTACAGGGTGAACGAGACGTCGTCGACCACCCGGCGCGGCCCGTACGACCTGGACAGGCCGGTGCCGGCGAGCACCGGCGCCGACAGGTCCGGCGTGCGGCGCGGCAGCGGCGAGCCCGGCGGCGCGGTGGACAGGGTGGTGGACAGGCGGGTGCCCCGGGAGGCGGCCGACGGGACGGCGGCCAGCAGCGAGCGGGTGTAGTCGTGCGACGGCGCCGGCAGCACGCTCCCGGCAGGGCCCTCCTCGACGACGCGGCCGTCCTTCATGACGAGGATGCGGTCGGCGATCGAGGCGACGACGGCCAGGTCGTGGCTGATCAGCAGCAGCGCGCAGCCGGCGGCCCGGCGCGCGGCCAGCAGTCGCAGGATCTGGGCCTGCACGGTGACGTCGAGCGCGGTGGTCGGCTCGTCGGCGATGATCAGCTCGGGTCCGGCCGCGATGGCCGAGGCGATCAGCACCCGCTGCCGCAGCCCGCCGGAGAGCTGGTGCGGGTGCTGCCCGACACGCAGCGGCGGATCGGGCACGCCGACCGCGTCGAGCAGTTCGAGCGTCCTGTCGCGGCGCCGTGCCCGCGGGACGACGTCGTGGACGGCCAGCACCTCACCGATCTCGGCCCCCACGGTCCGCAGCGGGTCGAGGGAGACCAGCGCGTCCTGCAGCACCAGCCCGGCGAACCCGCCGCGCAACCCGCGCCACTGCGCCGGTCCGAAGCCGAGCGCGTCCCGGCCGCCGACACTGAACGCGGCCGCCCGCACGGTGGCGCCCGGCCCGGCCAGGCCGAGCAGCGTGCGGGCCGTGACGCTCTTGCCGGACCCGGACTCGCCGACGACGGCCACGCACTCGCCGGGGGCGAGCGACAAGGAGAGGCCGCGCACGACCTCGGTCCCGCCGAAGCTCACGCGCAGGTCCTCCACGGCGACCAGGGTGGCGACCGTCGGAGGGGAGGCAAAGGTCGTCATGGGGTTCTCCCCTCGAAGCGGCGTTGGAGCCGGCGGCCGACGACGGTGAGGCTGACCACGGTCAGCGTGATCGCGACACCGGGGAATAGCGCCTCCCACCAGGCCACCCGCAGGTAGTTGCGGGCCTCTGAGAGCATCGCGCCCCATTCGGCGGCCGGGGGCTGCGGGCCCATGCCGAGGAAGCTGAGCCCGGAGGCGGCGATGACGGCCTGGCCGAGCCCGATGGTGGCCAGGACGGGGATCGGCCCGAGCACGTTCGGCAGCACGTGCCCGGCGGTGATCGCGGCCCTGGACCGGCCGAACGTGACGGCCTGCTCGACGTATCCGGCGTGGCGCACGACGAAGGTCTGAGCGCGGATGACGCGGGCGTAGTTGGGGATCTGGGCGACCGCGATGGCGAAGATGACGTTGCCCGTGCCGGGGCCGGTGACGGCGATGACGAGCAAGGCGAGCAGCAGCTCCGGCAGGGTGGACAGGACGTCGAACGACCTGGCCAGCGCCTCGTCCAGCCACTTCGGCGACAGCCCGGCGGCCAGGCCGAGCAGCACCCCGGCGGTCACGGCCAGGGCGGTCGCGGTGACGCCGATGCTGAGCGAGTGGCGGGCGCCGTGCACGACCCTGGACAGCACGTCGCGGCCGAGGTGGTCGCTGCCGAACCAGTGCGCGCCGCCCGGCGGCGCGAGCGCGCTCACCGGGTCGGCCGCCAGCGGGTCCACGCCGGTCAGCAGCCCGGGGGCGGCCACCGCCACCGCCAGCAGGACGAGGAACGCCGCGGGCGCGAGCAGCGAGCGCGACGAGGTCACGGCCGGCCTCCGATCCGGGGGTCGATGGCGCGGTAGGCCAGGTCGAGGAGGGTGCTGATGGTCACGTACACGATGGCCGACAGCAGGACGACGGCCATCACCACCGGCATGTCCCGGCCCGTGACGGCCTGCATCGCCACCTGCCCGAGCCCCGGCCGGCCGAAGAGCACCTCGGTGATGACGGCCCCGCCGAGCAGCGTGCCGGTGAACCACCCGGCCAGCGTCACGGCGGGGATCAGCGCGTGCCGGAGCGCGTGCCTGGCCACCAGCCGCGGCTCGCTCAGCCCGCGGGCCCTGGCCGTGACGGCGAACGGCTGCTCCAGCGCCCGCTCCAGGCCGCCGCGCAGCACCTGGCCGAGCACGCCCGCGATCGGCAGGCCCAGCGCGAGCGCGGGCAGCACGAGCGCCTGCGGCCCGGACGCCCCCGACACGGGGAACCAGCCGAGCGTGAACGAGAACACCGCAAGCAGCACCAGCCCGATCAGGAACGGCGGCACCGACACCGAGACCAGCTCGGCCGCCGAGGCCGCGCCGCGCAGCCACCGGCCCCGCCCCGCGGTCACGACGGCGATCACCCCGGCGAGCGACACCCCGACCCCGGCCGCCGCCAGCGTGAGCTGCAGGGTCGGGCCCAGCTGGGTGGACAGGATCTCGCCGACGCCGAGCTGGAGCTGGTACGAGCGGCCGAGGTCGCCGTGGAGCAGCCGCCACAGGTAGGACACGTACTGGACGACCTCCGGCCGGTCGAGCCCCCATTCGGCGACGATCCGCGCCCGGATCTCGGGGGTGTCGGGGCCGTCGCCGACCAGGATGTCGATGGTGTCGCCCGGCGCGAGCAGCAGCGCGACGTACGAGGCGCTGGCCGCCGCCCACAGCACGGCGAGCCCGGCGAGCACCCGCTTGACGACACCCCTGCCCCGGGCTTTGACGGCGTCCCTGCCGCGGGTTTTGGCGGTGTCCCTGTCGCGGGCCGTCACCGGCTGTCCGGTCATGTGCCGATCCGGACGTCGTACGCGCTGCGCGGCGTGCCGGAGCCGGCCTCGAAGCCCAGGCCCTGGACGCTCTTCTGCGCCGCGATCTGGTCGGCGGGCACGTAGACCGGGAACACGATCGCCTTGTCCTTCACCACGGCCTGCTGCACCTTGGCGTACAGCGCCTTCCGCTCGTCCAGGGACGCGGAGGCCGCGGCCGTGGCCAGCCACTTCTCCACGTCGGGGTCGGAGAAGCCGGTGCGGTTGATCGGCCCCTTGCGCGGCAGGATCAGGTTGAGCGCAGCGCCCGCGTCGGCGTCGCCGCGGGAGTTCTCGAAGATCTCGTACTCCCCCTCGGTGTAGGCCTTCTGCGCCGTTCCCTGGTCCACGATCTTGACCTGGAAGTCGATCCCGGCGCTCTGCTTGACCTGCGCCTGGATGGCCTGGGCGAGGATGTCGCGGCGGTCGCGGACGAACGGCGCGGAGGCGACGGAGCGCACGGTGAGCCGCCTGCCGTCCTTGACGCGGTAGCCCTGGGCGTCGCGCTGCTTCCAGCCGGCCGCGTCGAGCAGGGCGTTGGCCTTGGCGGTGTCGCCGCCGAAGGCGCCCTCCAGCGAGGCGTCGTAGAACGGCCCGCCCTTGGTGACGACGCTCCACGCCCTGGTGGCGGTGCCCTGGTAGACGGCCTTGAGCACCGCGTCCACGTCCACGGCCTCGCGGAACGCCTCCCGTACGCGCTGGTCGTCGAAGGGGGCGTGGGCGGTGTTGAAGTAGTAGGAGAAGGAGGTGCCCGAGTTGAGCGAGGTCTGGTACGTCAGACCCGGATCCTGCTTGATCATGGCGGCATCGGTGGCCGGGACGCCCTCGATGACCTGCACCTGCCCGGAGGTGAGCGCGCCGACGCGCACCGCCGCCTCGGGCAGGAACCGGTACGTGATCCGCGACAGGTAGGCCGGCCCCTGGTGACCGGACCCGGCGGGTGGCCACTTGTAGTCCGGGTTGCGCCGGTAGCGGATCTCCTGGCCCCGCACGTACGACTCCAGGATGAACGGCCCGGTGCCGACCAGGTCGGGCCCGCCGGACTTGAGGTCCTTGGCCGCCTTCAGCGACTTCGGCGAGACCTGCCCCGCGAGGGGCGAGGCGAGGAAGTCGAGGAAGAGCGCGTCCGGCTCCTTCAGCGTGATCTCGACGGTGGTCGGCGACTTCACCTCGGCCCTGGCGAAGGACTTGAGCTGGATGGAGGCGATGCCGGGGTTGTAGCCGGGCACCAGGAACTGCTCCAGGTTCGCCTTGACCGCCGCCGCGTCGAACTTCGTGCCGTCGTGGAAGGTCACGTCGTCGCGTAGTTCCAGCGTGTACGTCAGACCGTCGTCCGACACCTTCCACGACTTGGCCAGCCATGGCTGGAACGTGCCGTCCTTCTGGCGCGAGAGCAGCGCGTCGAACTGGTTGAACACGAGCAGCCGGACCTTGTTCTGACCCCATTGCTGGGGGTTCAAGGTGAGCGGCTGGGTCTCGATGGCCCAGGTCAGGGAGGCGTCCTGGGTTTGCTGGGCGGGCTGCTGAGAGCCGCAGGCGGTCAGGGAGACGACGAGGACGAAGGGGACGATGCCCTTGAGTCTCTTCACACGCATTCCTTGGGGCCGAGGCATTACCTAGCCAAACGGTAGGTAATGCATGAATGCCTGTCAACGTCATCTCGATACGCTTGATCCCCACGGACTCGAAGGAGGCAGCCCGATGATCTTCATTACCGCCAAGTTCCGCATCCTGCCCGAGCACGCCGACCGCTGGCCGGAGATCGTCGCCGACTTCACCGAGGCGACCAGGGCCGAGCCGGGCTGCCTGTGGTTCGACTGGTCGCGGAGTGTCGAGGATCCGGTGGAGTACGTCCTGGTGGAGGCGTTCCGCGACGGCGACGCCGGGGCGGCGCACGTCCAGTCGGCCCACTTCAAGCAGGCCCAGCAGACGCTGCCGCCCCACCTCGCCGAGACGCCGCGCATCGTGAACGCCACCGTCCCGCAGGACGACTGGTCCCTGCTCGGCGAACTGGCCGTCCCGGACCGCGACTAGCGCCCCGGACCTGGGGGCGGCGGCCGCCCCTCCGAAGCCCCAGGGTCCGGGCGCGGCGGCCGACCTTCCGAAGTCCAGGGGCCCACGTGTGACGGCCGGCCCTCCGAAGCCCGAGGGCCCGAGCGCGGCGCCCCTCCCCCCTCGAAGGGACCTTCGCCGGAGTACGGCGGTCAGCGGCCCTGGCGGACGTTACCGTAGGCGAACAGGCTGACCGGCCCGGGACCCGTCACGGGCTGCTCGGCGGTGACGGCCAGGGCGATCGTGTTGGTCCCGTGCTCGTCCAGGATCCCGGCGGGGAGCACGAAGTCGCGCTGCGGGCCGATGTCGCCGCCGTACTGGCCGACGTTCCAGCCGTTCAGGAAGATCTGCACACGGTACGCGGGCGACGGGTCGCCGCCGAAGCGGAGCCCGACCGGCGCGTCCTGACCCTTGGGGAGGTCGAGGCGGAACGCGGTCCGGAGCCAGGTGACGCCGGGGGTCAGCTCAGCGCTGGCGGTTTTCCAGGATTTATCGGGATAAGTCGGGAGATGCCAGCCGGTGCGCTCCCCGTACAGGCCGCCGTTGTTGAGCGGCCCGCGCAGCGGGTCCGTGCCCGGTGAGCCCTGGATGCGCCACGAGATCGGGGTGCCCCCGACAGGGCCGCCGACGGTGCCGCCGACGGTGGCGGCCACCAGGCCGCGCGGCTGCTTGAAGCGCAGGTCGTCGGCGATCCAGTCGTCGTTGTGGCCCATGTTGGCGACGAGGACGGAGATCACGTTGTCCACGCCCGGCCTGAGCACGCCCGCCGGGAGGTCGAAGTGGCCGGGGCCCGGGTCGGGGTTGGGCGGGGTCGACGCGTCGCCGGAGTCCGCCTCCACGCCTCCGGCGGCCGAGCCGAGATAGCGGCCGTTCAGCCAGACCAGGTAGTTGCCGCGCAGGCCGGTGACGGCGTTCAGGTCGATCCTGGTCTCGGATCCGGCGGCGGTGAAGTGGCCCCGGTACCAGACGTTGCCGTAGTGGTAGCCGTAGTCGTCGGCGTACAGGACGGGCAGGGTCTTCGGCTGGTGCGGGCTGACGGTCGTGGTGTGGTCGGCGGCGGTCCAGCGGGAGTCGTCGAAGCCGGGCGCGGCCTCCGGGGCCTCGGCGCGGGAGCGCCAGGCGGCCAGCGCGGGCAGGCGGACCGGTTCGGGGGCGCGGGTGGAGCCCAGGAGCGAGCCGCTCGGGGTGCGGGTGACGGGTACGTCCTCCGCGCCGATCCGCAGCCGCCTCGCCGCCGGGCCCGCGAACACCTCGACCAGCCCGCCCGCGGTGTCCGCCGCCAGCCTCAGGGTGTCGCCGCTCGCCGAGGCCGAGCGGACCAGCGCGGTGCCGCGGACGAGCACCGGCCCCGCCCCCGTCTCGGCCCGCCAGAACCCGGCCGCCGTCTCGTCCGTGCCGAGCAGGAGCAGCAGCGGCCGCCGCCCGCCGCCCGTGACGAGCACCCGGGCCAGGCCGTCGTGCGTGTAGTCGAGGCGCAGGTCGCCCCCGGTGTACTCGGCCCGTACGTCCCCTTCGAGCACCTTGACCGCCGGCCGCGAGCCGTAGCGCAGGATCGTGGCGCCGGGCGAGCCCGCGGTGCCGTACAGGACGGCGACGTCACGGCCGCCGATGGAGGCGTGCGTCATGATCTCGGACGTGGACAGGACCAGGCGCTGGCCGCCCAGGTCGTACCCGGCGACCAGGACGTGCGCGTCGCGCCCCTTGACCCGCACGGGCACCCGGTGGCGGCCGTCGGGGGCGGCCCAGTCGAGGGTGGCGTCGTCCGTGCCGGTGGCGGCCCGGTCGGCATGTTTGACCAGGACGAACTGGGTGCCGGTGTCGGGGTTCGCGCGGGCCGTGGTGGTGAGGGCGGGGTTGTCCGGCGCGGCCGGCGAGGTGACCGAATCGGTCTTGGCCAGCGGCGCGACAGCCTCCAGGAAGTAGCCCTGGCGCTTGAACTCGTCGTACTTGGGCGTGAGCTGCCGGGCCTCGGTGATGGCGGCGCCGTAGTCGTAGGAGGTGTAGACGTCGTTGGGCTGGGCCAGCCAGCCCCAGTTCGTGCCGCCGTACCCCATGTAGTACGAGAACATGGTCGCCCCGGTCGTGACCAGGTTGTTCTTGTAGAAGTACTTCATGTAGGCCGGGCCGGTCAGCTCGCGGCACCTGTCGTACCCGGCGTTGCCCAGGTCGATCGCGCCCGCCTGGTACTCGGCGGCGAACACCGGGATGTCGTCGCGCAGCCGCTCGGTCAGCCCCTCCCCCCAGGGCCCCCAGACCTCGGGAGTGGCGCACTCGAAGGACTGCGGGTAGTCGTCCACCCCCGGGATCTGCACCGCCCCCGGGCCGGTCGCCCACGTCGAGCTCCAGCTCCCGGCGTCGCAGCAGTCGTTGGTGGTGATCGGCACGTCGATGCCGTCCGCCCGCGCCTGGTCCTGGATGTCCTGCATGTACGCGGCATCGGTGTTGACCTGGTACTCGTTCTCCGCGTTGTAGAGGATGACCGGGCCGCCGCCGGTGACCTGGTGCCTGGCGATGATCGGGTTGATCCGGTGCAGCCACTCGCGGTAGGCGGCCTGGTAGCCGGGCGCGCTGCTGCGGGCCCGTCCCGGCACGGTCTTCACCCAGGCGGGCAGGCCGCCGCCGGTGCTCTCGGCGTTGATGTACGGCCCGGGGCGGGCGATCACGTACAGGCCGGCCTGCCGGGCGGTCCGCAGGAGGCGGTCCACGTCGCGCACGCCGGTGAAGTCGTACACGCCGGGCTTCGGCGAGTGGTACGCCCACGAGAAGTAGATCGAGACCGCGTTGAACCCGGCCGCCCTGAGCTTCTCCAGCACGTCCCGCCACAGCTCGGGGCTCGGCAGCCGGAAGTAGTGGAACTCGGCCGACTGCAGGACGAGCCGCTCGCCGTCCACCTTCAGCGAGTACCTGTCGTACGTGACCTCGTGCGCGGCCGCGCCGACGCCCGCAGGCACTCCCAGCAGGACGCAGAGCAGGACCGGGAACACCGCGAGCAAGCGCCTCATGGTCGCCTTCCAGGGTCGGCTGCGGACTGTCTTTAATTTGGCGATCATCCAAACAAAAGTCAACGGATCGGGCTTGCGGGGCGATCACCGCGCACGGCCTGTTACCGGAAAGTTACGAGCGCCGCGAAACCCTTCGCACGGCGTTCTCCCAGCTCATCGCCATATTTGTGGTTTTTTCCGGGTTATTGACGAAAAACACGCTAGGTCGGCACACTTCGCGTTATGTCACACCCCCGTGGTCCCTTGGCGCAGCTGAGGCGCGGGCACGAAGAGCTCGTGCTCGGGCTGCTGCGCAAGCACGGCCCGCTCAGCCGGGGCGAGCTCGGCAAGCTCTGCCAGCTCTCCCGCACGACCCTGTACGACATCCTCGCCGGGCTGGTCGCCGGCGGCGCGGTCGTCACCTCCAGCCCGCAGGACGCCCCGCGCGGCCGCGGCCGGCCGGCCGAGACGCTGACCCTCAACCCTGAGGCCGGCCAGGCCATCGGCATCGACTTCGCCCGCCGCGCGGTGCACGTCGCCGCCGTCAACCTGGCCCACGAGATCGTCGGCTCGGCCAGCGAGCCGCACGACGCCGACCTGCCCTGGTTGCAGCGGGTGGACCTGGCCGAACGGCTCGTCGGCTCCCTCAACGACGGCGGCCTGCGGCTGGGCGCGCTCAGCGCGATCGGCGCCGGCGTGGTCGGCCCGGTCGGCTGGCGGGAGCCCGAGGACGACCTGGAAGCGCCGGAGCCCGAGGACGACCTGGAGTCGGACGAGCCCGCCCACCCCGTGCAGTCGCTGCTGCGCGAGCGGTTCGGCGCGCCGGTGCTGCTGGACAACAACACCAGGCTGGCCGCCCTGGGCGAGGCGATCTGGGGCGCCGCCGCCGGCGACCGGGACGTGCTCTACCTGCGCCTGTCCCACGGTGTCGGCGGCGGCCTGGTGGTCGGCGGCGCGCTGCACCGGGGCGCGTACGGGCTGTCCGGCGAGTTCGGCCACATCACGGTCGACCCGGACGGCGCGCCCTGCGACTGCGGCGGCGCCGGCTGCCTGGAGACCGTGGCCTCGATAAGAGCCGTGCTGGACGCCTACCGCGCCGCGGGCGGGCGGGCCGACGACGTGCCCGAGCTGGTGAAGGCGATCAGGGCGGGCGACGGCACGGCCCTGACCCTCCTGAAGGACGTGGGCGGCGCGATCGGCGGCGTGCTCGCGGCCGTGTGCAACGCGATCGGCCCCTCCGCGATCGTGGTCGGCGGCGAGCTGGCGGAGACCGGCCCCGCGCTGATCGAGCCGGTCGAGCGGGCGCTGCGCGCCCGGGTCATGCCGGTCTCCAGGCACCGCGTCAGCCTGCGCCGGGCCACGCTCGGCGAGGCCGCGGGCGCCCTCGGCGGCATCGCCCTGGTGCTGCACGAGTCCCCGCTGCTGTCCCGCTCCCCCGCGGGCCCCGATCTCGCGCCCGACCTCCTCGAGGAAACCAAGCAGAGGCAACCATGACTCAGCTCACCACGCTGGCCAAATCCCCGGCGGTGCGGCGCGCCCCCAGGCGTCCCCAGCGGGCCGTCGCGCTCAACCTGATCGCGGTCGCCGCCGGGCTGGCCGTCTGGACGCTGCTGGGCGTTCTGGGCGTGCAGGCCCTGCCGACCCCGCTCGAGGTCGCGGCCAAGGCAGGCGAGCTGATCGCCGACGGCACGCTCCTGGGCGACGCGCTGGCCAGCCTGCGCAGGGTGCTGCTGGGCTTCCTGCTCGGCACCCTGCTGGCCGTCCCGATCGGCTTCCTCATGGGCTGGTACGCCACCGCGCGCGGCCTGCTCGAGCCCTACATCCAGTTCTTCCGGACCATCCCGCCCCTGGCCATCATCCCGCTGGCCATCGTGCTCCTCGGCATCGGCGAGGTGCCGAAGGTCTTCGTGATCTTCCTGGCGGCCTTCCTGTCCAGCGTCGTGGCGACCTTCCAAGGCGTGGTGGACGTGGACAGGACCCTGATCAACGCCGCCCGCGTGCTCGGCGCGTCCGACCGGACGATCTTCCTCAAGGTCGTGGTGCCGGCCTCCACGCCGTTCATCCTGGTCGGCATGCGGGTCGGGCTCGGTTCGGCCTGGGGCACGCTGGTCGCCGCGGAGCTGATCGCCGCCCAGGAGGGCCTGGGCTTCCGCATGCAGCAGGCCCAGCTCTACTACGACCTGTCCACGATCTTCGTGGGCCTGATCGCCATCGGCGTGCTCGGCCTGCTGATGGACCGGCTGCTGCTGCTGGCCGAGCGCCACCTCACCGACTGGCAGGAACGCCGATGAACAGCAAGATCTCGTTCCGGGACGTCATCAAGACGTACCCGATGAAGGACACCACGTTCACCGCGCTCGACCGCGTGTCCCTGGACATCGCCGACCGCGAGTTCGTCACGGTCGTGGGCCCGTCGGGGTGCGGCAAGAGCACGCTGATGAGCATGGCGGCCGGGCTGGTCGAGCCCACGTCGGGCGAGGTGCTGGTGGACGGCGTGCCGGTCACCGGGCCGGGGCCCGAGCGGGGGGTGATCTTCCAGCAGTACGCGCTGTTCCCGTGGCTGACCGTGCGCAAGAACGTCGAGTTCGGCCTGAAGCTGGCAGAGCTGCCCGCCGACGAGCGCAGGCGGCGGGCCGAGCGGGCGATCGAGCTGGTCGGGCTGTCCGACTTCGCCGACGCGCTGCCCAAGACGCTGTCCGGCGGCATGAAGCAGCGCTGCGCGATCGCCCGCGCGTACGCGGTGAACCCGCAGGTCCTGCTCATGGACGAGCCGTTCGGCGCGCTCGACGCGCTCACCCGGGTGCAGCTGCAGGACCAGCTCCTCGACACCTGGAGCCAGGAGCAGCGCACGGTCATGTTCATCACCCACGACGTGGACGAGGCCGTCTACCTGGCCAGGCGCGTGATCGTCATGGCGGCCAGGCCCGGCCGCGTCCAGCAGGTCATCGACGTGGACCTGCCTTACCCGAGGACAGAGGAGATGCGGCTGTCGCCCGAGTTCGGGCGGATCCGCAACGAGGTCTGGCACTCCGTCTACCACCAGGCACCCGCGGCCTGACCCTCCACCCTCCCCCTCCCCCGAAAGGAGCCACCCGCCATGCGTTCTCTTCGCCGCGCCCTGACGGCCGCCACGGCGGCGACCGTGCTGGCACTCTCCGTGACCGCCTGCTCCGGCGACGGCAGCACGGTCCGCTTCGGCTACATCAGCGACTACAACGGCGCCAGCCTGCTCGCGATCGCGAACAAGCAGGGCCTGTGGCAGAAGCAGGGCCTCACTCCCGAGATCAAGGTCTTCACCAACGGGCCGCTGCAGATCCAGGCGCTCGGCGCGGGCGACCTCGACTTCGGCTACATCGGCCCGGGCGCCATGTGGCTGCCCGCCACCGGCAAGGCCAAGGTCGTCGCGATCAACACGCTCGCGTACGCCGACCGCGTCATCGGCCGCCCCGGCATCTCGACCATGCAGGACCTCAAGGGCAAGAAAGTCGGCGTGCCCGAGGGCACGTCCGGCGACATGGTGCTCAACCTGGCGCTGAAGAAGGCCGGGATGACCGCCCAGGACATCCAGAAGGTGCCGATGGACCCGGCCACCGTCGTGTCGGCGTTCTCGGCGGGGCAGATCGACGGCGCCGGCATCTGGTACCCGCTGATCGACACGATCAAGCAGAAGGTGCCGGGCACGGTGGAGGTGGCCAGCACCAGGGAGTTCCCGGACAACTCGTTCCCGACCGCGTTCGTCGGCGGCCCCAAGGTGGACCAGGAGCTCACCGGCAAGGTCATCAAGGTGCTGCAGGAGGCCAACGACTGGCGGGCCGCCCACCCCGACGAGGCGATCACCGAGGCCGCCACGCTGCTCAAGCTCGACCCGGCCAAGGTCAAGGCCGACGCGGCGAACGTCCAGACGATGACGACGGCCGACCTGGTCGCCAAGACCAAGGACGGCACGGTCGCCAAGTGGCTGAACAGCCTGGGCGACTTCTTCGTCGGCACCGGCCAGCTCAAGTCGCGGCCCGACCCGGCCACGTACTACACCGGCGACCTCTACGAGAAGGCGTTCAGCAAGTGAACCTGCTGTTCCTGATGACCGACCAGCACCGCGTCGACACCCTGGGCTGCTACGGCAACCCGCACGTGGCCACGCCCAACCTGGACAGGCTGGCCGCGACCGGCACCCGGTTCGACCGGTTCTACACGCCGACGGCCATCTGCACGCCGGCGCGGGCCAGCCTGCTCACCGGGCAGGCGCCGTTCCGGCACCGGCTGCTGGCGAACTACGAGCGCAACGTCGGCTACCTGGAGGATCTGCGGGAGGACGCCTTCACCTTCCCCGGCGCGCTGAAGGAGCGCGGCTACCAGTTGGGGCTGATCGGCAAGTGGCACGGGGGCACCACGCGCAACGCCGCCTCCTACGGCTTCGACGGGCCCGACCTGCCCGGCTGGCACAACCCGGTCGATCATCCCGACTACCTGGCGTACCTGGAGGAGCGGGGGCTGCCGCCGTACCGGATCTCGGACCTGATCCGGGGCACCACGCCCAACGGCAACCAGGGCAACCTGCTGGCCGCCCGGCTGCACCAGCCGGAGGAGGCCACGTTCGAGCACTACCTGGCGACCCGGACCATCGAGCACCTGGACAGGTACGCGGCCGACGGCCGGCCGTTCTTCCTGGCCGCGCACTTCTTCGGGCCGCACCTGCCCTACCTGCTGCCGGACGAGTACTTCGACATGTACGACCCGGCGCTGGTCGAGCTGCCGCCGTCGATCGCGGAGACGTTCGAGGGCAAGCCGCCGGTGCAGCGCAACTACAGCGAGCACTGGACGTTCGACACGATCCCGATCGAGGTCACGCGGAAGCTGATCGCGGTCTACTGGGGCTACGTGACGCTGATCGACCGGCAGCTCGGGCGGATCCTCGACCGCCTCGACGAGCTGGGTCTGTCGGATCAGACCTCGGTCTTCTTCACCGCCGACCACGGCGAGTTCACCGGCGCGCACCGGCTGCACGACAAGGGCCCGGCCATGTACGAGGACATCTACCGCATCCCCGGCATCGTCCGGATCCCCGGTGCGGAACCGCAGGTCAGGACGGAGTTCGTGACGCTCACCGACTGCACCGCGACGATCATGGAGCTGGCGGGCTGCGACACCGGGCCCGCGGTGGACAGCCGCAGCCTGGTGCCGCTGGTCCGCGGCGAGCGTCCGGAGTGGCCGGGCGAGCTGCTCGCCGAGTTCCACGGCCACCACTTCCCCTACCCGCAGCGGATGCTCCGCGACGACCGCTACAAGCTGGTCGTCAACCCGGAGTCGGTCAACGAGCTGTACGACCTGCACGCCGACCCGTACGAGCTCAGCAACCGCTACACCCACCCCGAGCTGGCCCCGGTCCGCCGCCGCCTGATGCGCAGGATGTACGACCTGCTGCGCGAGCGCGGCGACAACTTCTACCACTGGATGACCCCGATGTACGACATCGGCCACTCCGACTACGACCCCACGCTGAGCGCTTTCGAGAAAGAGGACACCACGGCATGAAGATCCTCTTAGGCGTCGCCGCCCTGCTGTCCGGGCTGTTCAGCAACCCGGTCTCGGCCGGCGTGGTCGACTCCCTCCCCGACCCGACGGTGATCCACGCCAGGGACGGGCTCTGGTACGCCTACGGCACCCAGAACCCCGTGTTCAGCAGCAAGGGCGAGGCCGGCGAGCGGATGCTGCCGATCCTGCGCTCCAAGGACCTGGTGAGCTGGGAGTACGCCGGCGAGGTCTTCACCCCGCAGACCAAGCCCGCCTGGCACGCCGGCGCCCGGCTCTGGGCCCCCGACATCCGCTACGTCGGCGGGCAGTACCACCTCTACTACTCGCTGGCCTCCGGCGACGTCGGCCTGGCCACCGCGCCGGGCCCGACCGGCCCGTGGACGGACCGGGGCGACGTGATCCCGGCCGCCGCCCAGGACGCGTGCCCGACGAACACCATCGACCAGGCCCAGTTCACGGACGTGGACGGCGGCCACTACCTGTACTGGGGCAGCTACGACACCATCTGCGTCGCGCGGATGAACGCCGACGCCACCCGCGTCGAGGGCCCGGTGACGCAGGTCGCCAGGGGCCGCCGGATGGAGGGCGGGTACGTGGTCCGCCGCGGCGGCTTCTACTACCTGTTCTACTCCGACGCCGGCTGCTGCGACGGCTCCTACAGCGGCTACCAGGTCAAGGCCGGCCGCGCGACCAGCCCGCTCGGCCCGTTCACGGACGACGAGGGCGTGGACCTGATGGAGCTGACCTCCAAGGGCGCCATCGTCGTCGGCGCGAACGGCAACCGCTGGGCCGGGCCGGGCCACAGCGGCTTCGTCACGGACCTGTCCGGCCAGGACTGGCTGGTCTACCACGCCATCTCGACGGCCGACCCGGACTTCCCGCCGATCACCAACGGGCCGTCGGGGCTGACCAAGCGCCCGCTGCTGATCGACCGGCTGGACTGGATCGACGGCTGGCCCGTGGTCCGCGCGGGGGCCGGGCCGTCGGAGGGCGCCCAGCCCGCGCCGGTCACCTCGTACGACGCCGGGGGCACCTTCGGCGACGGCTCGCTGAACGGCTGGCAGGCCGGGCCCGGCTGGCAGGCGAGGACCGGCCAGGACGCCCACGGGTACGCGGGCCACACCGGCGCCCTGTCTTACCTGGTCTCGGCGAAGAAGACGCCGTCCGCCGACGTGCGGGCGCAGGCGGACCTGCGGGTGTCCTCCGGCGCGGCCGGGCTCACGCTCGCCCACGTCAACCGGAACAACCACGTGGCGGCCTGGCTCGACCGGGACCGCAACGCCCTGGTCACCGACGTGGTGATCGGCGGCACGAGTCGCGGCGCGCAGGTGACGGCGCTGCCCGCCGGATTCGACCTCGGCACCTGGCACACCGTGGTCGCCGAGTTGCGCGGCACCCGGCTGACCGTCCAGGTGAGCGGTGACAAGCTCGGCGATCCGGTCGCGGAGCAGACGCGCTCCCTGCCGCGGGCCGCCGCCCGCCCCGGCTCGGTCGGCGCTGTGGCGCGCGGCGCGGCCGACGCCGACAACGTCGGGGCCGCCAGACTGTACACGCCCGTCACCGAACGGGTGCCCGAGCCGTCGCCCGGGGAGCTGCTGCCGGAGTTCGGCGACGAGTTCGACGGCACGGCGATCGACGCGAAGTGGCAGTGGGTGCGCGGCCCGGCGCCCGGGGTCGCCGTCTCCGGCGGCGCGCTGTCCTGGCCCACCCAGAACGCCGAGCTGCACCGGGGCACCAACACGGCGTCGGTGCTGCTGCGGGAGGCGCCGCAGGGCGACTACACGGTGGAGGCGAAGCTGGACTTCGCGCCGACGCAGGGCAACCAGCAGGCCGGGCTCGTGCTGTACGAGAACGACGACCGGTACTTCAAGATGGCCCACTCGGTGCTGCCGCTGGCCCGCGGCAACGGGGCGATGCTGCAGGTCAGCGAGTTCTCCAAGGAGGGCGAGCGGCCGACGACCACGCCGCCGACCGCCGTGTTCAACGGGCCGATGTTCGGGGGGCCGACGGCCGGGACGATGTGGTTGCGGATGTCGTACCACTTCGACGCGGCGAACGGCGAGAACGAGGTGCGCGCGGCGACCAGCCGGGACGGCCGGCGCTGGGTGCGCAACGGCGTGTGGACCCTTCCGGCGAAGGGGCCGCTCAGGATCGGGCTGATCTCGATGAACCGGTCGGGCGCCCTCGCCGAGTTCGACTACGTCCGCACGTACCGCGACTGACACACGCCATCCCGTGGGCGCCCCCTGACGGCGGGTCAGTGGGCGCCCACGTCGGTGGACAGTCGCTGGGCGAGGTAGACCGGCGCCACCGAGGCGACGATCAGCGCGGCGGCCACCACGTTCACCACCGGCGCCTGGTTCGGCCTGAAGAGGTTCTCGAAGATCCAGATCGGCAGCGTCCGGACCCCCGCCCCCGCCGTGAAGGTGGTGACGATGATCTCGTCGAACGACAGCGCGAACGCCAGCAGCCCGCCCGCCAGCAGCGCCGAGCGCATCATCGGGAACGTCACCAACCGGAAGGTGGTGAACGGGTCCGCCCCCAGATCCGCCGACGCCTCCTCCAGCGAGCCGCCCATCCGCCGCAGCCGCGCCAGCACGTTGTTGTAGACCGTCACCACGCAGAACGTGGCGTGCCCCACCACCACCGTGAACAGCCCCAGGCCGATCCCGAACGGCTCCAGCACGGTGCGGAAGGCGTTGTTCAGCGCGATCCCGGTCACGATGCCCGGCAGGGCGATGGGCAGGATGATCACGAGGGAGACCGTGTCGCGCCCGAAGAAGCGGTGGCGCTGCACGGCGAAGGCCGCCATCGTGCCCAGCACCAGCGCGACGGCCGTCGCCCCCAGCCCCGCCTGCACGGACGTCCACAGCGCGTCGCGCACCCCCGACGAGTTCCAGGCCGCGCCCCACCAGCGGGTCGTCAGCCCCGGGGGCGGCCAGCCGAAGGTGCGGTCGGCGTTGACGGAGTTGAGCAGCACGACGAGCAGCGGCACGTAGATCACGCCGAGCCCCGCGAAGAGCGCGAGGCGGAACAGCAGCCGGGCCGTGCGCGAAAGGTTCACAGGTTCTCCAAGGCCCCGGTACGGCGCACCGCCGCCAGGTACGCCAGCATGATCACGACGGGCACGGTCGCCACCGCGGCCGCGAACGGCAGGTTGTTGGCCGCCCCGATGTTGTCGTAGACGACGTTCCCGATGAGCTGGCTGCGCCCGCCGACGATCTTGACGGCGATGTAGTCGCCGAGCGACAGCGAGAAGGTGAAGATCGACCCCGCGACCACGGCGGGGAACGCCAGCGGCCACACCACCGTGCGGAACACCCGCCACGACCGCGCCCCAAGATCCCCGGCCGCCTCCAGCAGCGAGTCCGGCAGCCGCTCGAGCCCCGCGTAGATCGGCAGGATCATGTACGGCAGCCACAGGTACGCCAGCGTCAGGATCGTCGCCGTCACCCCGAACCCCCACCCCAGCAGCCCGCCCGACGACAGCATGACCCGCCACGCGTATGCCTTGACCAGGTACGACGCCCACAGCGGCGTCAGCACCGCGATCACCAGCCAGCGTCGCGCCCGCGGCGAGGCCAGCTTGGCCATGGCGAACGCCATCGGGAAGGCCACCACCAGGTCGATCGCGGTCACCGCGAGCGCCACGCCGACCGAGCGCAGCGCGACCGTCCTGTAGACC
Organism: Nonomuraea sp. NPDC049625; assembly: GCF_040675285.1. Classification (NCBI taxonomy): domain Bacteria; kingdom Bacillati; phylum Actinomycetota; class Actinomycetes; order Streptosporangiales; family Streptosporangiaceae; genus Nonomuraea; species Nonomuraea sp. NPDC049625. Next base: position 285,761 of record NZ_JBFAOQ010000004.1, read on the forward strand.
TCGACGGTGACGAGGTCCCGGAAGTTCGCCCAGGTGAACGTCCTGACCAGGTTCCCCGTGAAGGTGTCGGTGGTGTAGAACGCGGTGACGAACAGCGCCGCCAGCGCCCCCAGGTACGCCAGCCCGAGCCACGCCAGCGGCGCCGACAGCAGCAGCGACAGCCGGACCCCGGCCCGGCGGTGCAGGAAGCCCGCGAGCCACCGCCGCGCCGGGCCCCGGGCGGCCGCTCTCACCCCTTGATCTCCGTCCAGGCCCGCGTCCATTCGGCGTAGTCCTTGCACTTCACGTCGGTACGCCCGTCGAGGCACTGCGCGATCGGCGTCGTCCAGTAGTGGACCTTGGAGAAGTACGCCTCGTCGGTGGCGTGGAACGTGTCGCAGTGCTTGGGGTCGGCGGTCTCCCGGCACGCCTTCGCGTTCGACGGCGCCTCCCCGAAGTACTCCGCCACCTGGGCGTTCGCCTTCGGCGAGATGATGTGGTCGAGCCACTTGTACGCGCAGTTGGGGTGCGCTGCCTTGGCGGCCACCATCCACGTGTCCGACCAGCCGGTCGCGCCCTCCTTCGGCAGCGTGGCCTGGACCGGCGCCTTCTCTCCCTGCGCCACGTTGACGATCACCTGCCAGGTGGTGCCGACCACCGAGTCGCCGCTCTTGAACGCCTGGATCTCCTTGGTGTAGTCGGACCAGTACTCGCCGACGATCTGCTTCTGCTGCTTGAGCAGGTCGACCGCGGCCTGGAACTGCCGGTCGTCCAGCGCGTACGGGTTCTTGACGCCGAGCTCCGGCCTGGTCGCCATCAGGTAGACGGCCGCGTCCGCGATGGAGATGGGCGAGTCGTAGGCCGTCACCTTGCCCTTGTACGGCGAGGCCGGGTCGAACACCACGCTCCACGAGTCGGGCGCGGGCTTCACGGTGTCGGTGCGCCACATCAGCAGGTTGGCGCCGCGGCCGTGCGGGACGCCGTAGGGGACGCCGCCGACCGAGTTCCACGGCTTCTCCTTCAGGCCGTCGAACACGTCCGCGTAGTTCGGGATCAGGGCGGTGTTGACGGGCGCGACCGTGCCGGCCGCGATCAGCCGCAGCGAGGCGTCGCCGGAGGCCGAGACCGCGTCGTACTGGCCGGTCTTCATGAGGTTGACCATCTCGTCCGAGGTGCCCGCGACCTTGGTGTTCACCTGGCATCCGGTGGCCTGCTCGAACGGGGTGACCCAGTCGACCTTGGGGTCGTTGCCGCCGTCCTCGACGTACCCGGCCCAGGCCACGAGGTTGACCTGGCCCTCGCCCGCGCCGAGGCTCCCCAGCGCGTCGATCTTGGGCGGCACGAAACCGCTCTGGCCCGGCGCCGGCGCGCCGCCGGTCGTGGCGGGGCCGCCACCGCAGGCGGTGACGAGCGCGAGTGCCGCCGCGGTGATAGCTAATCCGCTCGGTCGCATGTCCTCTCCTTACCTGGACGTGATCGCGAACTCGTGCCGCCGCTGCCACACGAGCCGGACGCGGGCACCTCGCAGGCCCGTCACGTCCATGGACGAGACCTGGAGGTTCTGCTGGAGCGCGATCAGCCTGCCGCCGGCATCGAGGTCCACGACGAACCTGGTGGCGGCGCCGGCGTACACGATCTCCGCGATCGTGCCCGCGGCCGACTGCTCCCCCGGACCGGCGTCCGGGGCGCCGTCGAGGGAGACGCGCAGCTTCTCGGGGCGGATGCTGTAGGTGCCCGCGCGGCCGAGCACCTTCTCGGCCGCGGCGCCGGAGATGAGGTTGGAGGTGCCCACGAACCCGGCCACGAACTCGGTGGCGGGCCGCTCGTAGACCTCGGCCGGCGTGCCGACCTGCTCGATCCTGCCCCGGTCGAACACGGCCACCCGGTCGCTCATCGTCAACGCCTCCTCCTGGTCGTGCGTGACGAACAGGAAGGTGATGCCGACCTCGCGCTGCAGCTCCTTCAGCTCGACCTGCATCTCCTCGCGCAGCTTGAGGTCGAGCGCGCCGAGCGGCTCGTCCAGCAGCAGCACGCGCGGGCGGTTGACCAGCGCGCGGGCGAGCGCGACACGCTGCCGCTGGCCGCCGGAGAGCTGGGCCGGGCGCCGGTCCTCGAAGCCCTCCAGGCGTACGGAGCGCAGCGCGTCCCGTGCCCGCTCGCGCCGCTCGGCCCGCGGCACCCTCTTCACGCGCAGCCCGTACTCGACGTTGGCCAGCACGTTCATGTGGGGGAAGAGCGCGTAGTCCTGGAAGACGGTGTTGACGTCCCGCTCGAACGGGGCCAGGCGGGTCACGTCCCTGCCGTCCAGCTCGACGCGGCCCGCCGTCGGCGCCTCGAATCCGGCGATCATCCGCAGCACGGTGGTCTTGCCCGAGCCGGACGGCCCGAGCATGGCGAAGAACTCCCCGTCGCGTACGTCCAGGTCGATGCCGTCGACGGCCGTGACGGGTCCGAACTCCTTGCGCAGCCCGCGTAGCCCGACGGCCGTCTCGCTCATATTCATGAACATAAATGCGCATCCCGGACAAAGCCATGGTCCGCAACAGAACGCAAGTTCACGCAAGAAATCATCAGATTCGCGAAACTACTTCACAACATCTTGTGTATCGGTGTGCGGACGCCTACTGTCGCCTCACCCCCGAGAGAAACGAGCACCGGATGCCACGCACGGTTCTGGCTGTCTTATGCGCGGCCGCGACGGCCCTCTCCGTCTCCCCGGCCCACGCCTCTTCCGGCCCCGCCCCCGTCGTGACGCGGGCGGCCCTCGATCCGGCGCTCGTCGCGGGGCGGGGCGCCGCCGTGGACTTCCTGGAGCAGGAGGCGGAGAACGCCGTCACGAACGGCACGGTCATCGGCCCCGACCGCGGCGCGTACACGCTGCCCGCGGAGGCGTCGGGCCGGAAGGCGGTGCGGCTGGCGCCGGGGCAGCACGTGGAGTTCACGCTGCCGCGCGCGGCCGACGCGATCACCGTCCGCTACAGCATCCCCGACGCGCCCGGCGGGGGCGGCATCACCGCGCCGCTCGACGTCACGGTCAACGGCAAGGGCCGCCGGACCATGACGCTGACGTCCCAGTACGCGTGGCTGTACAACCAGTACCCGTTCTCCAACGACCCCGGCGCCGGCCTGCTGCACCCCGACTGGTGGATCACCGAGTGCTCGTGCGTGCCGAGCGCCACGACGCCGCCGCCCGTGATCGCGAAGCCGTTCCGCCCGAACCACTTCTACGACGAGCAGCGCCTGCTGCTCGGCCGCACGTACCGCGCGGGCGACCGGGTACGCCTCACGGCCCCCGCGGGGAGCGCCGCCGCGTGGACGGTCATCGACCTGCTGGACTCCCAGCTCGTGGGACCGCCGCGGGTCAGGCTCGCGGCGGCCGATGTGGTGGCGTTCGGGGCCGACCCGTCCGGACGGCGCGAGTCGTCGGACGCGTTCGACCGGGCCATCGCCTTCGCCAAGCGCAAGCGGCTGGAGGTGTACGTCCCGCCGGGCACGTACCAGGTGAACCGGCACATCATCGTGGACGACGTGACCATCACGGGCGCGGGGAACTGGTACACGATCATCAAGGGCCATGAGGTCCCGCTCGGGAGCCCGGCGCCGGACGGCTCGGTGCACACGGGCGTCGGCTTCTACGGCAAGCCCGGCGGCAGCACGAACGTGCACCTGTCGGGGTTCGCCATCGAGGGGGACGTGCGGGAGCGCGTCGACACCGACCAGGTGAACGCGATCGGCGGCGCGATGAGCGATTCCACCATCGACGGCCTGCACATCCGGCACACCAAGGTCGGCATGTGGTTCGACGGGCCGATGACGAACGTGCGGATCACGAACAACGTGATCGTCGACCAGATCGCCGACGCCGTGAACTTCCACACCGGCGTCACCGGCTCCGTCGTGTCGAACAACTTCATCCGCAACAGCGGCGACGACGCGCTGGCCATGTGGTCGGAGAAGAGCGCCGACAGCGGCAACACGTTCGACCACAACACCGTCCAGACGCCCGTGCTCGCCAACGGCATCGCCGTCTACGGCGGCAGGGACAACACGATCTCGAACAACCTCGTGGCCGACCCGGTCAGGGAGGGCAGCGCCATCCAGGTCGGCTCCCGCTTCGGCGCCGAGCCGTTCACCGGGCGGCTGCTGATCACCGGTAACACCACGGTCAGGTCCGGGACGTACGAGCTGAACTGGAACATCGGGCTCGGGGCCATCTGGTTCTACGCGCTGGAGAGGGACATCTCCGCGGACGTCCAGGTGGTCGGCAACGACTTCCTGGACAACACGTACAACGCGATCATGCTGGTGAGCGAGTGGTCGGTGAAGGACCTGTACTCGATCACGAACGTGCACTTCAAGGACATCCGGGTCGACGGGACCGGGACGTCGGTGGTGAGCGCGCGGGTGAAGGGGTCGGCGACGTTCGAGAACGTGGACGCGCGGAACGTCGGCGCGGTCGGGGTGAACAACTGCGGCTCGTTCGGCTTCCCGCCTGCGGGCTCGGAGTTCGCCCTGACCGATCTCGGCGGGAACGACGGTGGCGGCGCGGCGGGGCCCTGGCTGGCGCCGTGGCTCCTGCCGAACACCATCACCTGCGACGACCGTCCGCCGGTCGTGGCGCCCCCGCCTCCGTCTCCCTGGTGACCGGGCCGGCGCGCTCGCCGCGCCGGCCCCGCCGGGGGCTCACACCTGCCGGTGCATGGCCTCCAGGCCCCTGACCACGGTGGTCGTCAGGATGCCGATCTCGGCGATGCCGATCGACACCGTGTCGCCGTCCTGCAGCGTGAACGGCAGGTCGGGCACCAGGCTGGTGCCGGTGGCCAGCACGGCGCCGTCGGGGAAGGAGTCGGCGCGGAACAGGTAGCCCGCCAGCTCGTCGAGGCGCCGGTGCAGGCCCGACGTGGACGCCTTGCCGTCCCACACCGTCTCGCCGCCCCTGGCGATCGTGAGCGTGATGTCCAGCGCGTACGGGTCGGAGACCTCCCACACGGGACGGATCGCCGGGCCGACCGCGCACGCGCCCAGGTAGATCTTGGCCTGCGGCAGGTAGAGCGGGTTGACGCCCTCGATGGTGCGCGAGCTCACGTCGTCGACGACCGTGTAACCCACGATCTCCCCGGCCGTGTTCAGCACCAGGCCGAGCTCCGGCTCCGGCACGTCGATCTCGGAGTCCGACCGCACCGCGATGCGCCCGCCGTCACCCGAGACCTTCCAGGCCACCGACTTGAAGAACAGCTCCGGGCGCTCGGCGTCGTAGACCAGCTCGTACACGTCGGCGGCGCGCTCGCTCTCCAGCACCCGCGCCTCGCGCGAGCGCCGGTACGTCACGCCGGCCGCCCAGACCTCCATCAGCCCGTCCACCGGCGTGAGCCGCCGCACGGACGCGGACGGGTGCCCCTGCCCGTCGGCCCCCGCCAGCCGCTCGCGCAGCCCCTCGACCGGGAGCCGCAGCAGCTCGGCCACGGTCGTGACGCCGGCCAGCTCCACCACCTGCTCGCCGTCGTCGACGCCGACCGCGGGAGCGTCGGTCAAAGGGCTGACGAACCGTACGATGTGCATGCCTGCTCCTCATTCTCATCAGACGAGTCTGATGAGAGTCTTCCCTACCCGGCCGGGCAGGCTTCTGGTGGGTCAGATCACCTCGAAATCGGCCATCATCGCCATGTCCTCGTGCTCCAGGTTGTGGCAGTGGAGCATGTACCGGCCGCGGTGGCCGTCGAAGCGGGCGAGCACGTCCACCACCTCGTACGGGCGCACGTCCACGGTGTCCTTCCACCCCGCGTCCGAGGCGGCGGGGGCCCGGCCGTTCCTGGCCAGCACCAGGAAGTGGGCCAGGTGGACGTGCACGGGGTGGTGGAAGTCGCTGGACAGGCGCCAGACCTCGGCGGTGCCCAGCCGGGGGCGGGCCAGCGGGACGCCGGGCCGGTAGGGCCGGCCGTTGATCGTCCAGACCCCCTCCGCCGACCTGCGGAAGTCGAACCCGCGGGTGGTCACGGGCGCCACGCGACCGGGCGGGCGGGACAGCACGGCCGGTACGGCGGTGTCGTCGGCGGCCCGGCGGGCGACGACGAACCGCATGACGTTCCGGGCGGGGCCGTCGGCGAGGGTGTTGACGAGGGTGACCGCGGTGCCGACGGGATAGGCCGAGAAGTCGACCACCACGTCGTACCGCTCGCCCGGCGAGATCGGGAGCTCGTCGTGCGCGACGGGCGCGGCCAGGAGGCCGGAGTCGCTCCCGATCTGCGTGAACCGGCCGCCCGGCGTGAGCCGGAGCCGGTAGCGGCGGGCGTTCGAGGCGTTCAGCAGCCGCAGCCGGTAGCGGGTGGCCGTCACCTCGGCCACCGGCCAGGGCGCCCCGTTGACGAGGATCACGTCCCCCTCGACGCCTTCCATGTAGTCGCCGTCGACCGCGGCCATGTGGCCGCCCATGTGACCGCCCATGTGACCGGTGTGACCGCTCTCGGGCGGGCTCGGGTACCGGAAGGAGCCGTCCTCGTCGAACGCCCGGTCGCAGATCATCAGCGGCAGCTCCCGCTCCCCTCTGGGCAGCGGCAGCGCGTCCTCCTCCTTGTCGCGCACCAGCGCCATCCCGGCCAGCCCCCGCCACACCTGCGGCCCCGTGAAGTCCATCCGGTGGTCGTGGTACCAGAGTGTGGCGGCCCGCTGCTCCAGCGGGTAGTCGTAGTCCTTCGTCCCGCCTCCGGGCGCCACGAGGTCGGTCGGGTAGCCGTCGGAGCCGGGCGGGGTGACGCCGCCGTGCAGGTGGGTGGAGGTGGGCACGCTCAGCTCGTTGCGCACGGCGACCGTGACGCGGCTGCCGCGCCGCAGGTCGAACGTGGGGCCTGGAAAGGTCCCGCCGTAGCCCAGGACCTCGGTGGTGGTGCCGGGGATGATCTCGATCCTCGCGGCCCGCTGCGTCACCTCGTAGCGGCCGGGGCGTACCGGGCGGGCGACCTCGGGGATCGGGAGCGGCACGGTGAACGGCCGGGGCAGGGTCAGCCGGCTGCGCAGCAGCTCTCCCGAGATCTCGGCGCACCCGGCGGCGGCCAGCGCGGCCCCGCCCAGCACCCCGAGGAACCCCCGCCTGGTCAGGGCGCTCACGCGGCGCTCGGGCGGTCCGCGCCGACGCCGCGTGAGACCTTCGCACCGGCGCCGCGGCGGAACGCCCGCCAGGTCCAGACGGTGAAGACGGCGGACAGCCCGAAGATCGCCATGCCGATCGGGAAGTGCAGCCCCAGCACCCGCCACTGCCCCAGCGCCACCTGCGCCGTCTCCAGCGCCACGAGGCCCAGACTGGCCGGCGCCGGCCAACCCGGCCCCCGCCCCGGCCGCCACAGCAGGACGGCGGCCACCAGCTGCAGGTAGAGCAGGCCGTGCGTGAACCCGGCGTTGTTCTGGTGCCAGGCCAGCAGGTCGACGTCGCCGGTGACGAAGAGCCCGGCCAGCGCGGCCTGCCCGAGCACTCCGGCCAGGTGCCCGGTGGCGAGCACCCGCAGCGACCAGACGATCCAGCCGGGCCGAGGGGAGGGTGATGCGGTCATGCACGGAATGCTCCAGGCAGGCCCCCTGGAGCCGCGTCCCACGCAGGAGGGCTTCCGGGCATACGCCCCGTGGAGTACGCCGCCCGTCCGGGGCCGCGAACGTACGACCGTGGGATGACACCGGGCCTGCACCAGGGCCGCGAACATACAACCGTGGGGCGACGACCGGCCCGGGCCCGGTCGCCTACCTTGTGAGCATGGACAGCCGGAGAACGGACGCCCTCGTCGCGGCGGCCGCCCTGGCGGCGATCACGGGAGGGACGTACGCGAACCTCTCGTGGACCGGCCCGCTGGAGCGCCCCCTCGACCCGATGGGCCTGACGCTGATCGTGGTCGCGTCGCTGACGCTGGCCTTCCGGCGCGCCGCGCCGCTGGCGGCGGGCGTGGTCGCGGCGGCCGCCGGGGTCGTCTACTACGCGCTGCACTACCCGGGCGTGTTCACCTCGGCGCCCGCGCTGGCCTCGATCTACACGCTGGCCTCGCTCGGCCGCCGCAAGGCGGCGATCTGGCTGTCGCTGGCGCTGGCCGCGGGGATGTACGGGCTCATGGCGATCGGCGAGGACGATCCGCCCCCGGGCAGCTGGATGGGGCTGCTGAGCGGGTGGCTGGTGGCCATGGTGGTGATCGGCCGGCTGACCGGGCAGGGCCGCGCGTACCTGCGGGCGGTGGAGCAGCGCGCCGAGGAGGCCGAGCGCACCCGCGAGGAGGCGGCGCTGCGCCGGGCCGGCGAGGAGCGGCTGTGGATCGCGCAGGAGCTGCACGACTCGCTCACCCACAGCATCTCCGTGGTCAACGTGCAGGTGGCGGTGGCCATGCAGTTGCTGGAGCGCGACCCGGCGCGGGCCAGGGAGTCGCTGGTCGCGATCAAGGAGTCGGGGCACGAGGCGATGCGCGAGCTGCGGGCCACGCTGGGCGTGCTGCGCCAGAGCGAGCCGGAGGAGGCGGGGCTGTCCAGGCTGCCGCGCCTGGTCTCCAGGGCCGAGGGGGCGGGGCTGCGGGTGGCGCACACCGTGGCCGGGACGCCGTACGCGCTGCCGCCCGAGGTGGACCGGGCCGCGTACCGCATCGCGCAGGAGGCGCTGACCAACGTGCTGCGCCACGCGGGCGCCGCGACGGTCACGGTCGCGGTCGAATACGATCCGTCCAGGATCGTGCTGCGGGTGGAGAACGACGGCGAGGCGGGCACCGCCGGGCCGGGGATGGGGTTGATCGGGATGCGCGAGCGCGCGGTCGCCATCGGCGGCTCGCTCACCGCGGGGCCCCACGAGAACGGCGGCTTCGCGGTCCGCGCCGAGCTGCCCGTCCGGGTCCCGGCATGACGGCGTCCGACGGGGGCGGCGGTGACGGTCCCGACGTGACAGCGGCCGGCGGCGCGGGTCCTGCGGTGATCAGGGTTCTGCTGGCGGACGACCAGCCGCTGATCCGTGCGGGGTTCCGGGCGCTGCTGGAGCTCACCGACGACATCACCGTGGTCGGCGAGGCGGCCAACGGCGTGGAGGCCGTGGAGCTGGCCAGACGCCTGCTCCCGGACGTGGCCCTGCTCGACGTGCGCATGCCGCTGCTCGACGGCATCCAGACCACCCGCAGGATAGGCGCCACCCCCGACCTCGACGGCGTCCGCGTGGTGATCCTCACGAACTACGCGCTCGACGAGTACGTCTTCGCCGCGCTCCGGGCCGGGGCCAGCGGCTTCCTGCTCAAGGACATCGAGCCCGGCGACCTGCTCCAGTCGGTGCGGGTGGCCGCCCGCGGCGACGCGCTCCTGTCGCCCTCGGTGACCCGCCGCCTCATCGAGGAGTACGTCAGCACCCCTCCCCGCCCCACTCCCGCGCCCGGCCTCGAACGCCTGACCGACCGCGAACGCGAGATCGTGGCCCTGGTGGCCCGGGGCATGTCCAACGAGGAGATCGCCGAGCACCTGGTGATCAGCGGCGCCACCGCCAAGACCCACGTGAGCAGGTCGATGACCAAGCTCGGCGTGCGCGACAGGGCGCAGCTGGTCGTCGTCGCGTACGAGTCCGGCCTGGTGGTCCCGGGAACGAGCGCCTAGATCGTCAGCAGGAACTCGTAGGCGTTCAACAGCCAGACCAGCAGCCACAGGGCCACGGCGGGAAGCCGGGCCATCACCCGTCCGATTCCGTCATTCAGCACGCAGGTTCACAACGCCCTTCTCTCGACGGCGATGACAATTCCGGTGTGCCTCCCAGACCATGCCCGGCCCGGATGGTGACGTAACAGGGTGATCCAGGACGACTAGCTGTTGACCGGCTTGCCCAGGGCGCTGCCCGCCAGCCAGTCGTCCCACGACTTCGCCCACGGCGTCGGGCCGTTGCCGAAGCGCAGTTTCCGCGACGTCCCCTTGACCTCGATGATGTCGCCTCGCTGCGTGAACTCGTAGAACCAGCGGGCGTTGGCCGGGCTGGCGTTCACGCAGCCGTGGCTGACGTTGCTGTTGCCCTGCGCGCCGGTCGACCAGGGGGCGGCGTGGAAGAACGTGCCGCTGTAGGTCATCCGGACGTTCCACTTGGTGGTGATGCGATATTCGCCCGGCTTGCCGATGGTGGCCGAGTCCATGACGGTCGACGCGGCCTTCTCCTGGGCGATCATGACGCCGGAATAGCTGTCGTCCCCGGGCTTGCCCAGGCTGACCGGGATGGTTTTGACGACCTTGCCGTTCTCCCGCACGACCGCCTGGTGGGTGGCGTTGCTGACCTCGGTGATGTGCTCGTCGCCGACGGTGAACGCCAGGCTGCGGTCCTTCGTGCCCCACAGGTCCCGGCCCGCCCGCAGCCCGGCCAGGTGCGCGACCACCGTGACCTTCTCGCCGACCGGCCAGTACTCGCGCGGCCTGAACTGGACCTCGCGGTCACTCACCCAGCTCCACGCGCCCTCGACCGGCTTCGACATCCGCACCACCAGCGACTTCTCGACCGCGACCCGGTCCTTCTCGGCGGTCACGGGCTGCGAGAGCAGGAGCTGGACGGGCATGCCGACGCCGACCTTCTCGCCGTCCAGCGGGGACATGCCGCTCTCCAGCACCCGCTTCGGCTTGAGCGTGGTGAACGTGGCCTGCGCACTGACGGGCTTGCCGTCCGTGCCGGTCGCCTGCGCGCTCACCGTGTACGCGGTCGAGGGCCGCAACGGCCACGTCGGGTGCCACGTCCCGTCCGCACCGAGGGTCCCGCGCACCTCACGCCCCTTGGCGTCGGCGACGGTCAGCTTGGTGACCTTGCCGTCGGTGGCCTTGACGCTGACCCCGGCGTCCGGGGCCACCTTCTCCGTGCCGTTCGCGGGGGTGATCGACAGCTTGGCCACCGGTCCTTGCTCCTGCGACGTGCCGGGCGCGCCGGGGCCGCCGCCCGAGCCTCCACCCGAGGTGCAGCCGGCGGCCAGGACCAGGGCCGTGGCGAAGGTGCCGACGAGTACGGTCCGGGCGTTCCGCATCGCTAATGCCTCCCACAACCTGACAAATAGGGACATTTCACACTAGACGGTATTTCTATAGCCCGGTCCAGTTCTGCCCCGAACGGCTGCGGACATGCGGTGCGCCCGGACTTCCAGCCGCAGCCCAAGATCGGGTACGGCGACGCCCGGCCCCGGGTGAGCGTGACCCCGAACTCCGGCCAGGTGACGGTGAAAGCCGTGATCGACGACCCGGCCACCCGGCCCAGGGGCTTCGTCGCGAAGGGAGAGCCGCCGCGTGTGAGATTGCCGTGCCATCCGCCCCGGACAATCATGGGGCGGATGGACTACTACCTGATCTCCGGCCCCGACGGGATCCTCGTGGAGGAGTTCGCCCTCCACCAGGATTACACCGCCGCCGGCATCGACAGCGCCGCGTGGAGCCCGGAGGCCGGCAGGTGGTCCGCCTCCCCCGACCTGAGCCGCGAGCTGCGCTCCGACGCCCGGCTCCGCGCGCTGGTGACCCCGATGGGCCGGCGCGCGGCGGCGCAGGCGTACGCGCGGCTCGGCGGGGGCGAGCTGCCCGGGGAGGAGCGGCTGCGCGGGCTCTTCCGGCAGCGCCAGCCCCTGCCCACGACCGCCCCGCTCGACCTGGGCTCGTCGCCGGACGCGCACCGCTACCGCATCCTGTTCGCGGGCGACTTCGACGCGGACGGGCTGGCGAACGCCCGCGCGGCCCTGCGCCTGGAGCCCGCCGACGACCCGCGCGTGGCGGGCCGGGCGTCGGGCGACGGCTTCGCGTGGGAGCTGCGCAGGATCGGCGCGGGCATCGCGTGGTGCGTGGACGTGACCGTACGCCTCGGGAGCGGCCCGGCGGGCGTGCTCGGGGCGCTGCTGGACCACCACCGGCAGGCGATCCGCGAGCAGGGCCTGATTCCGGTCACCGTAGAACGTTTCGCCTGACTGTCACATTTCCCAGCCCTATTCCGTCTTGTCTGTGACGTACCCATCCAGTCATAGGCGGGGTGATGATGAAGGCCAGCTCACTGGCCCAGGCGCTCGACGATCGGATCGGCGGGGCCGGGTTCCTGAAAAAGGCGATGCGGAAGGTCTTTCCCGATCACTGGACGTTCCTGCTGGGCGAGATCGCGCTGTACGCGTTCGTGATCGTCCTGCTCACGGGCGTCTTCCTCACGTTCTTCTTCAAGCCGACCATGGAGGAAGTCGTCTACGACGGCGCCTACGTGCCGCTGCGCGGGGTCCAGATGAGCCAGGCGTACGCCTCCACGCTGGACATCAGCTTCGAGGTGCGCGGCGGCCTGCTGATGCGGCAGATGCACCACTGGGCCACGCTCGTCTTCCTCGGCGCCATCGTCATCCACCTGCTGCGCAACTTCTTCACCGGCGCCTTCCGCAAGCCGCGCGACCTGAACTGGCTGATCGGCGTGGCCCTGTTCGGGCTGGTGATGCTCAACGGGCTGTTCGGATATTCGCTCCCCGACGACCTGCTGTCCGGCGCGGGGCTGCGCATCCTGCACGGGGTCACGATCTCGGTGCCGCTGGTGGGGACGTACCTGGCGATGTTCCTGTTCGGCGGCGAGTTCCCCGGCGCGGACATCATCTCCCGGCTGTTCAGCCTGCACGTGCTGCTGATCCCCGGGCTGCTGCTCGTGCTCCTGCCGCTGCACGCGGTGGTGCTCACGTGGCGCCAGACGCACACCCAGTTCAGGGCCAAGGGGCTGAACGACGGGGTGGTGCGGGGCGCGCCGTTCTTCCCGGCGTTCCTGGCCAAGACGACGGTGTTCTTCCTGTGGGTGCTCGCGGTGGTGGCGGCGCTGGCCACGGTGTTCCAGATCAACCCCATCTGGCTGTACGGCCCGTACGCGCCCAGCACGGTCAGCGCCGGCTCGCAGCCCGACTGGTACATGGGCTTCCTCGAGGGCGCGCTGCGGGTCATGCCGCCGTGGGAGTTCACGGTCTTCGGGCACACGGTGACCATGAGCGTGCTGATCCCGGCCCTGGGGGCGCCCGGCCTGCTGTTCACCGCGCTGGCGGTCTACCCGTTCGTGGAGCGGTGGATCACCCGGGACCACGCGATCCACCACCTGCTGGACCGGCCGCGCGAGGCGCCGGCCCGGGTGGGCCTCGGGGTCGCGGGGATCGTCTACTACGGCGTGCTCTGGCTGGCCGGCGGCAACGACGTGCTCTCCTCGACCTTCCACATCTCGCTGTACGCGACGACGTGGATCTTCCGGGTCCTGGTGGTCGCGGGGCCGGTGCTGGGGTTCGTGATCGCCCGCCGGATCTGCCTCGGGCTGCTGGCGCGCGACCGGCACACGGTGGCGCACGGGGTGGAGACCGGCGTGATCGTGCGCGGCGCGGACGGCGCGTTCACCGAGATCGAACGGCCGGTCACGGACGAGGAGTCCGCGGTGCTCGTGCCGCCCGCGCGGCCCGCGCTCCCGGTGGCGGCCGACGGCGACGTGCCTCCCCCGGCCCGCCGCCGCGTCCACGACGCCGTCCAGCGCTCCTGGTCCCGCTGACGAGGCTCGCTCGCCCTCGGGACAGCCGCAGGCGCCATTCGTGAGGGCGGTGGCGCCGCGGATTCGTCACGGGACGGCGACGGCGGGGATCGTGACCGGGCCGAGGAGCGGGTTGAGCACGTCCGCCTGGGACCGCCCCGGCGGGACGAGCACGTCGAGGGCCTTGGGCACCGTGCCGGGGTCCACCGAGCACAGCGGCCCGGCACCACCCTCGGCGCAGACCCCGAACTGGTACGGCTGCGGCGTCGCCGCGAACCCCCTGGCCTGGTCGGCGCTGAAGCCGTCCTGCCCGGTGAGCACCACGGCGAAGCGCCACCCGGGGCCGGGCGTCCCGAAGACAGCCTTGGGCAGGGCAACCGTGACGGTCCGCGTCGTCCCGGACGAGCGCACGGCCGCGCCCGCCTGGGCCGCGCCCGCGGCCGTCACCCAGACCGGGGCGGCGAACCCCTGCACCTCCACCCGCTGCGACCAGGCGTCCCCCAGGCGGTAGTTGCGCTGCGGGAACGCCGCGTCGCCCGACCGCGTGGCCACGGCCGGGTCCTGCGCGTAGACGTCCAGCAGCTGGGCGCCCAGCTGGTTGCCGAAGGTCGGGGTGAGGTCACGCAGCTCGGCCCGCAGGTAGACGGTCGTCGCGTCCGTGATCACCTGGAACCTGCGCAGGTCGAACGCCCCGGCGTGGAAGTCCCCGGCGGTCGGGTACGCGTACGTGCCGGGCCCGTTGTCGTCGCCTTCCGGGTCGGCCACGTCGAGCACGGTCGTGGCGCCCACGATGTCCCCGACGACCGTGCGCCGGGCGTAAGCGGTGCGGCCATCGGGGGCGGTGGCCGTCACGGTGAGCACGACCTCGCCGAACGAGACCGGCGCCTGGGTGGTGAAGGCGCCGTCCGGCCCGGCGCGTACGGAGACGACCCGGGTGGGCGCGCCGGTGTCGACGGGCGTGGCCGCGACCTCCACCCGCGCCCCCGGTGACGTGCTGCCCTCCACGGTCGCCGACGTGCCCGCGACCGCCGTGCCGTCCGCCGGGGCGGTGACGGTCAGCGGGGCCGCCTGGGGCAGGCCACGGGCGGCATAGCGGAGCCGTACGACGTCCGGCTGCTCGACGGGGCGGGTGGAGCCGAGCGACAGGACGAGCCGGACGACCTGGGCCTGGGCCCAGGTCAGCGGGGACGCCGAGCCCGCCGGGCCGCCGTCGCGGAACCCGATCGAGGCGGTGGCCGGGTCGGCGCCGTACGGCGAGGCGGCCAGGTCCGGGTTCTCCCACGCCTGCTCGGGGATCAGTCCGGTGCCCGACGACATGCCGCGCATGGCCGCCAGCAGCGTGACCGCCGTGCCGGAGTCATGGGTCTGGAGCGCCTGCTCGGCCCGCTCGCCCGCCAGCACCGGCCACAGGTGACCGGAGCCCGTGTTGCCGGTGGGCCAGGGGCGGCCCGACGGCGCGCACGAGGTGGGGTCGGGCTCGTGGCAGTCGCCGTAGCCGTCCTCGGTGCCCGCGGTGTCGGAGCCGTAGCGGTACCAGCCGGGGCCACTCGCCGTCGTACGCCTGAGCGCGCGGTCCACCACCGGCAGGCTGGCCAGCACGTCGGGGTCGTCGGCGGGCAGGATGCCGAGCCGGGTGAGCTCGAGGAAGCCCGCGTCCACCACCCTCCGCTGGTCCTCGGTGGGGCCGCCGTTGCCCAGGTTGTACGACGCGGCCGCGTTCGGGTCGCCGCCGCGTGACAGGCGCAGGAAGTAGCGCGGTGCGTACGGGCCGGTGGTCGTGACCGTCCACGACTTGACCGAGCGGGCGAAGTGGTCGGCCGTGCCCCGGTAGATCCGGGCCCTGGCCTGGTCGCCGGCCCGGGCGGCCAGCTCGCCCGCCGCGACGAGCCCGGCGATCTCGGCCGCGATCGTGGACGGCGAGTGGCCCGACTGCTCCTCCCACCGCTCCACGCCGAACGCGGGCCCGTGCGCCACCAGGAAGTCGGCCGCCGCCCGCACGCGCTCCCACACCCCGGTGAGCCCCGACTGGTAGGCCATCAGGATCGGGTACGCGGTCTCGTCGAGCTGGTCGCCGCCGGAGTCGGGCGCCAGTTTGCCGTTCAGCAGCGAGTTGCGCGGCATCCGGCCGTCGGGCAGTTGCTGACGTTCCAGGAGGAAGCGGGCGGTGTCGCGGGCCGTGGCCACGTCGCCGGCGGCGAGGAAGCCGGTGAACGCCTCGTACAGGTCGCGGGCGAACACCTCGCGGTAGGAGCCGAAGTAGACCGCCTTGCCGCCGACGAGCTCGCCCGCGCCCACCGCCTGCCCCCAGGGGCTGGCCAGTGACGCCACGACCGCGCCGGGGAACGTCTTGTCCTCGCTGGCCTTGAGCACGTTCGCGGACAGCCGGTAGAGGTCGGCGTGCTCGCCCGGCGGCCTGCGCAGGCGCGCGTCGTAGGCGGCCCAGCCGGACTCGTACCGGGCTCGGGTGCTCTCGAACGGCCGGGCGGCGGCCTCGCCCGCGGTCCGCAGCGCCGCGGCCCTGGTCCGCCCGAACCCGAGCGCGAACGTCACCTCGCCCCTCCCGTCGATCGGCAGCCTGGCGGTGGCGACCACGTTGCCGGCGGGGGCCTCGGTGTAGGGGGTGAGCTCGCGGGCGGCGTCGAGCTGGGCGGCGCCGTCGCCGGGCGTGCCCGCGTAGCCGACGCTCGCCTGCGGCAGCCGCCGCTCGGCCCGCAGTGCCAGGTGGGTGGGCACGGCGTAGTCGCGGGCGGGGGCGGAGGTCTCGGTGTTCTCGTCGGAGATCACGGGGGCGCCGGTGGGGCCGTCGACCACGCCGGTGTCGGGACCGCCGTTGGGCTGCCCGCCGCCGCCGTTGCCGTTCACGCTCGCGTCCAGCCGCACGTACAGCCGCAGGCCTGCGGGCTGGAGCCGGGTGCGCACCACCACGGCGTCGCGGTCGGGGTCGGTGACGTAGGTGGTGGTCAGGCGGTAGCGGCCGCTCCTGCTCGCCGAGGTGACGGTGCAGGTCATGCCGGAGCGGTCGGTGCTCACCTGGTACGTGGTGTCGCGGGCCTGCAGTTCGGTGAACGTCCTGCCGTCGGTCACGACGAACTGCATGGTCTCGACGTTCGTGTTGTCGATCGTGGGCTCGTACACGTCGGACAGGACGCCGCCCGCGACGGTGTACCAGACCTTGGACGTCCTGCCGGTGGCCGTGCCCACGCAGTCCTTGCGGGCCAGGCCGAAGTGCGACGGCGTGCCGGGCGCGCCCGGCGCGGGAGCGGCGGCCAGGACGGGATCGAGCGGTACGGCGACCAGCGCGGCGGAGACGAGCAGGGCAAGGACGGACCGTCGGATCGCAGGCATGCGGGACTCCCCTCCAGACCCCCGATGGGTAGAGACAAGACCAGCCCCACCCCCCTGTCAAGCCCATAGGGTCGGTCGCTGCCGGGTTTCGTCATCTGTCATCTGGAAAGCGGTCTCCGGCGAACCAGGAGTGGGCGGCGGTTGTCGTACTCAGTGGAACGATCCCCGCCGGGGTCGTCACTATGGGGAGACGCGCCGGGGGCGGTGCGCGAGGGGGATCGATGGACATCGGTGCGAGGTCATGCCCGCCCTTCCTGGGCGGGGCCAGGCGGGGGACGGCCAGGACGGTCGCCACTGCGGTGCTGGTGGCGATGACCTGCGGCGCGAGCACACTGGCGGCGCCTTCCCAGGCCGCCCACGCGGCTCCACCACCGGCCGCGGCCACGAGCGCGGCGGTATCCGAGGCGTGGGGCGCGGCGGCGGCCGGAGCTCAGGGCGTGGTGGCGATGGCCGCCCCCGACGACAGGGCCGAGGTCCGGCCGCGGCCGCGGCCCCGCGTGGACTGCCGCCGCGTCAAGTGCGTGGCGCTCACGTTCGACGACGGCCCCGGCCCCTACACCGACACGCTGCTGGCCTACCTGGCCGCCTACCACGCCCAGGCCACGTTCTTCGTCGTGGGCAGCAACGTCGTGACGTACCCCAGAGTCCTGCGCCGCACCGTCGCGGCCGGGCACGAGATCGGCAACCACACCTGGTCGCACCCCGACCTGACGAGACTGTCGCCCGCCCGGGTGCGCTCCCAGCTGGGCCGCACCGACCAGGCGATCAGGGCGATCACCGGCATCGTGCCCGGGCTCGTCCGCCCGCCGTACGGGGCGATCAACGCCACCGTGCGCCGCCAGACCGGCCGACCCATGGTGCTGTGGAGCGTGGACACCCTGGACTGGCGCTACCGCAGCAGCGCCACGGTGGCCCGCCGGGCGCTCAGGTCGGTGCGGCCCGGCAGCGTCATCCTGTTCCACGACATCCACCCGACGACCGTGCGGGCCATCCCGCGCGTGCTGCGGAAGCTGGCCGGGCGCGGCTACCGGTTCGTCACCGTCAGCCAGCTGTTCGGCGGCCACCCGCCGCGCCTCGTCTTCAATGCCGCCCCGCCTGACCTGCACTGATCGATCCTTCCGGCCAAGCGTGAACTCTTCTCGCATCCTCCGCGTATCTCCGGGTGTGAGCGGTGATCGCGCTTAGGCGCCGACCAGAAAGGATGCGTCACCGGCAGCAGGGACACCGCGTGGGCCGGCCGGGCTGCCGGCCCGCGCGGGCTGCGGGGGTCCGGCCGGTCAGCGGACCGGGGCGAGGTTCCAGGTGCGGGCGGTCTGGTCGCGGCTGCCGCTGACGGCGACCGGCCGGCCGTCGAGCAGGCCCACCGCCACCGACCAGACGCAGTCGGAGTGCCCGGTGAACGGGCTGCCGAGCGGTCTCCTGGTGTTCAGGTCCCACACGCGTACCGTTCTGTCCTCGCTCCCCGTGACCGCCACGGGCGTGCCGTCGAGGTTGCCCATCGCCACCGACCAGACGACGCCGGTGTGGCCGGTGAGCGGGGTGCCGAGCTGCTTCCAGGCGATCAGGTCCCAGACCCGGACGGTCATGTCCTCGCCGCCGGTGACCACCACGGGCGTGCCGTTCAGGAAGCCCAGCGCCACCGACCGCACCCAGCCGGAGTGGCCGGTCAGCGACCGGCCGAGCTGCTTCCTGGAGGCCAGGTCCCAGACGCGCACGGTCCCGTCGTCGCCGGTGGTGACGGCCACGGTCGTGCCGGCAGCCTGGCCGACGGTGACCGCCCACACCCCGCTCTCGTGGCCGGTCAGCGGGTCGCCGTACTCCTTGGCCGTACGCAGGTCCCAGACGCGGGCGGTGCCGTCGGTGGAGGCGGTGACGGCGACGTGCCGGCCGCCGATCCGGCCGGTCGCCACGCACTTGACGTCACCCTTGTGCCCGGCCAGGACGCGGGACGCGCCGGCGGGGAGGTCCCAGACGCGGGCGGTGTCGTCGTCGCTCGCGGTGACGGCGATCGGCGCGCCGTCGAGCTGGTCGAGGACGACCGATCTGACCCATTCGGTGTGGCCGGCGAGCGGGGGGCCGATCTGCCGGGAGGTGCGGAGGTTCCACAGGCGGGCGGTCTCGTCGTCGGAGCCGGTCAGGGTGACGGGGACGCCGTCGAGGGTGCCCAGGGACACCGCCCGCACATCGTTGGTGTGGCCGGTCAGGGGCTTGCCGAGCTCCGCGCCGAACCGGAGGGCGGCCGCGGCCGGGCGTACCGGATCGCGCTCGCGCGGCCATATCGCCACGGCCACGGCCGCCGCCGCGGCGGCCACTCCGACGGCCAGCACCGCGCGGCGCGGCACCCGGCGGGGCGGCGCGTCCTCGAAGTCGGGCGGCGAGGCGTCGGGCATGGTCAGGGTGTCGTCGCCGGTCAAGGCGCGGACCAGGTCGTCCGCCGTGAGCCGCCGCGCGGGGTTCTTGTCCAGGCACGTGGTCACCAGCGACCGGAGCGACGCGGGCACTCCGGACAGGTCGGGCGGGTCGTACAGGAGCGCGTGCAGCACCGCCGCCACCGACTCCCCGGCGAACGCCCGCCGCCCCGTCGCCGCGAACACCATCGTGGCCGCCCAGCTGAACACGTCGGCCGCAGGGCCCACCTCCCCGCCGCTCACCTGCTCGGGCGCCATGTACCCGGGTGTGCCGAACACCCCGGTCTGCGTGACGGCGTGGTCGAGCGCCCGCGAGATGCCGAAGTCGATGACCACGGGGCCCTCGGGCCCGAGGATGACGTTGCCCGGCTTCAGGTCGCGGTGGACGACTCCGGCGCGGTGGATGGCGGCCAGCGCCGTCGCCGTCGCGACCGCGAGCCGTTCCAGCCCGCCGCCGGTGCGGGGGCCGTCCTTCCTGACGGCGCGTTCGAGGGACTCGCCGCGTACGTACTCGCTCACGATGTACGGCCGGTCGGCCTGCATGCCCATGTCCAGCACCCGCGCGGTGCAGAAGGGGGCGACCCGGCGGGCGAGGTCCACCTGCCGGAAGAACCGCCGCCGCGCCTCGGGATCGTCCGAGAGCCGGGCGTGCAGCACCTTGATCGCGACCTCGTCGCCCGACGGGCTCAGGCCCACGTAGACCACGCCCTGCCCGCCCTCGCCGAGGAACCGGACGAGGCGGTAGGCGGCGATCTGACCGAGGTGATCCCCCGATTGCGGACGCGACACTGCTTCCCTCTTCGAATCGCGCAGGAGCTTCAGCACCGGATACTACGATTCGGAAGGCCCTCATGGATGACCCCGGAGGGCGACATAAATGGACATATTTGCCCTGGTCAGAGAAACGTCATGCGCTGTTTCCCGGTGATTCATCTCCCGGAGAGCGCGGGCGGCCCCGTACCGGACGGGGCCGCCCGCGGCGTCAGGCGAGCAGGCCCGCCAGCGCCAGAACGGGCTCCGGGTGACCGGCCAGGAGCGCGGCGACCTCCCCGCGGCCCGGCGCCGGGGCCTGCCACGAGCCCTCGCAGCCGAGCAGCCCCGCCACCGCGTCACACGCGGCCGGATGTCCCAGGAGCAGCTCGGCCACCGGCCCCGACGCGACCGGCCCTGACCCGACCGGCACTGCGGCCGCCACGGCGGCGGGACGCGCCGTCCACGGCGGCACCCAGCCGTCCACGGCGGCCAGCGTGCCGGGGAACGTGCGCCCGGCCTCGCGGACGAGCACCGGCATCAGCTCGCCCGCCTGGTCCCGCAGCGTCGTGATCAGCTTCGGCAGCCACGGCAGCAGCACCCGGTCGGGCAACTGCCCGAACGCCTTCGAGATCACCTCCACCACGAAGCCCGACAGGGTCGGGACGGGCTCCATGGCCTGCACGAACCCCAGGATGTAGAGCGGGAACGACGGGACGACCAGCGGGTTGGCCAGCAGTTCGTCGCACCGCGCCCGCAGCTCGGCCAGCGGCAGCAGCCCGAGCTGGGTCCGCGCCGCCCACAGCAGCGCCACCTTGTCCGGCGCCTCCGGGTGCGACTGCTGCACGGCCAGCTCCAGCTGGGCCCGGTCGCAGCCCAGCGAGAGCGCGAGGCTCTCCATGGAGAACAGGAACCCCAGCATGGCCGCCACCTGCCGCGCCCCCGTGTCGTCGGACACGAAGGCTGTCGGCAGGAGGGTGCAGTAATGCGCGTATCCGGAGGTCGCGAACTCCTCGCACCAGGCCGGCAGCTCCGGCTCGTGGGCGCGGTAGTAGGACATCAGCCGCCGGATCCTGCGCAGCACCTCGGGCGCGTCGTCCACGCTGCGCTCGGACGCCAGCAGCTCCACGGCCCGCTGCCCCAGCTCGTCGGCGAAGCGGCGGCTGCCGAGGAAGAGCACCGCGTCCTCGACGGCCGCCAGCGCGACGGCCGCCGTGGCCTTGGGGTCCCACACCGAACGGCGCAGCCGCTGCTCCATCACCTGCTCGATGGTGACGCCCTCGTAGCCCAGCTCGATGATCGAGCGCTGGTGCTTGCCGAACGCCAGGTCCCAGCTCTCCTGGATCGAGCGCTCGCCCAGCCCGCGCTCGCCCATGATGGGGCGGACGGCCTCCGACGGCAGCAGGTACCGCAGCATCCACAGCAGGTCGGAGCAGGGCACCAGCTCGGGATTGGCGTTGAGGTCGAGCAGCGCCCGCTGGATCGTGCGCTTCTCCAGGTCGAGCTTGAGCGGCGCGAGCCGGTCGTACACGTCGCGGGCCAGCGGCGGCAGGGCGTCGTAGCCGACCTCGCCGACGCGGTCGCCGCCGAGCATGATCTCGCACAGCCGCCGCACGTCTCGGCGGCCCGGCACGACGTCCTTCTCGATGCAGGTGACGGCCGCGTCCTGGAAGTCGTACGGGGTGGGCCTGGCCCGGTTGCGCATGCCGGCGAGCAGGATCGAGGTCTCGAACACGGCGATGGCGTCGGCGGTGCTGGCCAGGTAGCCGTTGCGGCGGGCCAGCCGGACGATCTCCACGCTCCAGCCGAGCAGCTCGGCCTCGTCCAGCTCGTCGAGCGCGGGCGGCTTCGACAGGAACCCGGTCAGCTGGTCGGCCACCTCGCCCTGGGGGACGGGCGCGGGCAGCTTGGCCACGCGTTTGCGCGCGCCCCTCTGCCCGGCCAGCTGGAACGGGGTCAGCTTGCCGCGGGTCAGCGCCTTGTCCCAGGTCGCCGCCGCGATCGACACGGAGCCGGAGGCCAGCCCGAACTGCGCCTCGATGGCCGAGTGGCTGGACGGGATGAGGCCGTACACCCATTTCGTGCCGGTTCGCGGGGTGATCTCGAACGTCGCCGTGGACTTCAGCCCGAACTGCTCGACGTGGCTGGCGGCGTGGAAGGCGCCGCACACGTACAGGCAGTCGGCCGGGTCGGCGCCCGAGGTGGCCAGGTGCTCGCGCATCCTGGTCCACATGTAGCGCTCGCGGTCCTCGTCCACGGTCCGCCGGCCGCCGTCGCGGTCGAGGCGGCGGAACAGGCTGCCGATCAGCACCATGACCTGGCGGTAGGTGTCGTAGTCGGCACCCGACAGCGGCTGCTCGACGTACTGGTCCCACCACTCGGACCAGTGGCGCACCTTGCCGTGGTGCAGCAGGTGCTCCTCCAGCTCGGCGAAGCGCGGGCGCAGGTCGCCGAGCTCGACGCCCACCGCGTCGCCGTGCAGGCCGGCCTCTTCGGCGTGCTCCTTCTTGCCGGGCTCCTCCTTCGGCGCCCACTGGAAGACGTGGTCCGTCGAGCGGTCGACCAGCACCAGCTCGACGCCGGGGGTCTCCAGCGCGTATGAGATGGCCTGGTACTCGGCGGACGCCTCCGTGATGGGCGCCACCACGCTGAGCGGCGCCCACGACGGCGGGAAGCCGTCGATGTCGGTCGCGAACGCCTGCACCGCCACCGGCAGCCGGCAGTTGCGCAGCTCGGTCAGCAGCGGCCGCAGGTCCTCGCAGAGCTCCAGGTAGATGACCTTCGGCTGCTTCTCGCGCAGCCTGCGCACCATCGCCAGCGCCGAGGCCGGCGAGTGGTGGCAGACCGGGAAGATCTCCAGCTCCTCGCGCAGCGCCCGGTCCACGTCATCCACCAGGCCGGACAGGATGTCCGACACGGCCACGGGACTGCCGGCGAACGCGCCGGCGGCGTCGAGGAGCTGCTCGCGGAGCGCGCCGAACGGGCTCGTCTGGCCGGTCATGAGAGGGTGGCGATGGCCTCGCGGCCGCCCTCGAGGAACTCCGGCCACTCCCCGCCGTCCTTCTTGCTGCGGGGCTCGACGACGCCGTGCCAGTACTTGTTGAGGATCGCGAGGTCCTCGGGGCTGCGCCGGGCCAGCGAGCTGACCAGCGAGCCGGCGAGGGTCTGCGCGCGCAGCACGCGGTCGCCGAAGAAGTTGCTGTGCAGGATGGCGTCCTCCAGCACGCCGATCTGCTCGGCCGTGGACAGCGCCGACTCCAGCTTCTCGTCGTCGCTGGTGGCCGACGCGGCGGCCGAGCGCAGGTCGGCGAAGCTCTGCAGCAGGATGTCCAGCAGCGTCGGCGGCAGGTCGAGCTCGATCTTGTGCCGGCGCAGCAGCTCCTCGGTGCGGAAGCGGACGATCTCCGCCTCGCTCTTCTTGTTCGTCACGACGGGGATGCGGACGAAGTTGAAGCGGCGCTTGAGGGCCGAGGACAGGTCGTTGACGCCCCGGTCGCGGCTGTTGGCGGTGGCGATGATGGAGAAGCCGGGCTGGGCGAAGACGATGTTGTCGTCGTCGAGCTCGGGGATGGAGACGTACTTCTCCGACAGGATCGAGATCAGCGCGTCCTGCACGTCGCTGGTCGAGCGGGTCAGCTCCTCGAAGCGGCCGATCACGCCCGTTTCCATCGCCGTCATGATCGGCGAGGGGATCATCGACTCGCGGGACTGGCCCTTGGCGATGACCATCGAGACGTTCCAGGAGTATTTGATGTGGTCTTCCGTCGTGCCCGCCGTGCCCTGGACCACGAGGGTGGAGTTGCGGCAGATGGCCGCGGACAGCAGCTCGGCCAGCCAGCTCTTGCCGGTGCCCGGGTCGCCGATCAGCAGCAGGCCCCGGTCGGAGGCCAGGGTCACGATGCTGCGCTCGACGAAGCTGCGGTCGCCGAACCACTTCTGGGAGATCTCCCGGTCGAGCCCGTCGGAGCGCTCGGAGCCGAGGATGAACAGCCTGATCATGCGGGGGCTCAGCCGCCACGAGAACGGCTTGGGGCCGTCGTCGATCGACTCCAGCCAGTCGAGCTCCTCCGCGTACTTCACCTCTGCGGGGGCGCGCAGCATGTCGTCACTCATGGGTGAGGTCTCCTAAGCGAGGAAGTTCTTGAGCTCGAGGACGAGCTTCCGGATATGGCCTGAGATCACGGGAGTGCCCAGGTCCTTGAGTTTCTGGCGGTACCACGGGTCGACGCTCGCGTTTCCGGAGCTGTTGACCGAGCCGACGGGGATGAACTTGACCCCCGAGCGGTGGATCGCCTCGAAGTCGTTGATCAGCGATCGGTTGTCGTAGAAGTCGGAGATCCACACCATCACGGTGTTGCGCGGATCGGTGATCTTCGGCCGGCCCAGGGCCATCGCGACCGTGCCGTCGGTGCCGCCGCCGAGCGTGGTGCGCAGCAGCACCTCGAACGGGTCGTGCACCCACGGGGTCAGGTCGATGGCCCGGGTGTCGTACGCGATGAGGTGCACGTCCACCTTGGGCAGCCCGGTGAAGATCGACGCCAGGATGGTGCAGTTGACCATCGCGTCCACCATCGAGCCCGACTGGTCGACGACCACGATCAGGCGGGCCGGGGTGGTGCGGCGGGCGGTCTGCTTGTAGTAGAGCCGGTCGACGTAGAGGCGCTGGTCCTCCGGGCTCCAGTTGGTGAGGTTCTTCCAGATGGTGCGTTCGATGTCGAGGTTGCGGAAGACCCGCTTCGGCGGCACCGACCGGTCGATGACGCCCGCGCTGGTCTTCTCCACCTGGGTACGCAGCACCTCGGCGACCTCGTCCACGAACCTGCGGATCAGCGCCTTGGCGTTGGCCAGCGCGACGCCCGACAGGTTGGACTTGTCACGCAGCAGCTGCTCGATGAGCGACATGCTGGGCGTGAGCTGCCTGGACAGCGCCGGGTCGGCCAGCACCTCGCGCAGGTGCATGCGCTTGACCAGGTCGCCTTCGATGCCCGCCAGGACCGCGGCCACCTCTTCGTCCCCGGGGCTGTGGCGCAGCCCGCCGGGCTCGCTGCCCATGCCGCGCTCGAACCAGCCGGCGTCCTTCTTCCAGCTCTCCAGCCGGCCCGCGGTGACGTTGCCGGTGCCCGTCGAGAACACGTTGAGCAGCAGCTTGGAGACCAGGGCCGCGCGGCGGACCTCGCCGCCGTCCTCGTGCTCCTTCTCGGCCATGAGATCCTGGAGCTCGTCGGCCAGGCCGGGGAAGCGCTGCACGAGGTTGTCGATCGAGACGCCGGGGTCGAGCAGGGCGGCGGGGAGGCCGAGGTCGTCGACGATGGCCACGCTCGCCCGCTCCAGAGTGGGCTGCTCGTCGGCGCCGAACACGCGCGACAGCAGGCGCCAGTAGAGCACCTGGCGCCGGGTCGCGTCGGCGTCCTGCACGCTGTCGGTGTCGTTTGCGGTGTCGGTCATTTCCGCAGCAACCGCCCTGCCCGCTCGCGCAGCACGGCGACCACGTCGCCGGCCTTGGCCTCGGCCTTGACCACCTTGGGGTCGGTGGGGCCCATGGCCCAGTCGCCGTTGTGCGCGGTGACGGCCTTCTTCTTGACCGTGGCCTGCACGGCGAGCGGCTGCAGGAGCCACTGCCCGCCGTCCCAGCGCATCAGGCCGATGCAGGCGGAGGAGGCCGACACCAGCTCGGGCGTGAGCGGCCCGCAGGCCGGCAGCCGGTCTAGGGTCACCGGGAGCGAGCTGCCGCCCAGGTCGAGCGTCTCGTCGCGGATCGTGTAGCCCTCCAGGAAGACGGGCTCCGCGATGCGTACGGGATGGCGGTCGAGCGGCGGGGTCGCCGGGGCCACGGCCTCGGCGAGCTGGACCCGCGCGGTCGCGAACGGGTCGGCCGCCGCGCCGGCGCTCGCCTTGCCGTCGTGCCACACCAGGTCGCCGCCCGGCAGCAATGGCATGTCGGTGAGCTCCAGGCTGAGGTGCCCGGCCAGCGCGCCCATGAGCACGGGGTGGTCGCCCATCAGCCGCCACACGGACGGGCCGGAGATCGTGTCCACCTTCGCGGCCGCCACGCTCGTGCGTACCAGCCGGGAGGGGGCGCCGCCCGCGGGCTCGAGGATGCCGTGGACCTGCACCCGCACCACGGTGGCGTGCTCGTGCACGTCGGCGCCGAGGATCAGCAGCCGCCCCGAGACCGGCTCGGCCGCACCGTGCCACGTGCCCTTCTGGGACAGCAGCAGGGCGCGCGTCCACAGGTCGGCCCACCTGCGCACGGGCAGCCGGTCCATCGTGCCCACCGGGCAGGATGCCCGCAGCTCCGCCGCCAGGCCGTCGAGCAGCACCGCCAGCCCGCGCAGCCCGGGCGTGGCCAGCAGCGCCTCGATGGCCGGATCGGCGGAGGAGACCACGTCGTGGTCGACGCCGCGCCAGCCGGTGATCGCCAGCTCGCGCAGCCAGCCCCGGCACGCGGCCAGCACGCCCGCCGGGTCGCCCGCGTCTCCGGCGGGCTCCCAGGCCGCGCGGGTGCGGCCCAGCGCCGTGTCGAACCGGGCGAGCAGCGCGTCGTGCACCGCGCCGAGCAGCGCGGCCCGCCCGCCGGCCAGCGCCGCCAGGTGCTCGTCGCCGACCGACCCGGCGCTCACCTTCTCCGCCGCCTCGGCCAGCCGGTCGCCGAGCGGGCTGCCGGCCAGCGCGCCCGCCAGGGCGGCCAGCGCCCCGGACGCCTCCTCGCCGAGCCGGGCGAACCCGTGGGTGAGCGCGTCGTCGAACCCCGTCACCAGGTCGAGCGCCTCGCCGGCCCCGGCCGGGGCGTCGCCCTGCAGCTCTCCGAGCTGTACGTCGAGCATCACCGCACCACCCTCGTCGCGGGGAACCAGTGCAGCTCGGCCAGCGGCTCCGTGCTGTCGGGCACCTCCAGGTAGGCCAGGTGGCGCAGGAACCTGCTGAACACCACGGCGGCCGGGGTGCGCTCGACCGGCCCCTTGATGGAGGACATCAGGAACTGGCCCTCCGGCACCTCCACCCCCAGGTAACGGGCCACCCGGTCCAGCCCGTACTGCAGGACCGCCTCGTCGGCCAGCTGGTGGATGTGCTTGCAGGCGTAGCCGTGCAGCGCGCCGCACGGCCGGTTGTTGTTGGTGCTGCAGCTCAAAGCGTGGGTGCCGGCGGTGATGGACGAGACGTAGACCCGTTCGATGTCGGATCCGCTCGACACGACCCCCTGCAACCGCCCGTCGGCCAGCTCGACGAAGGGAACCTTCGCCAGTTTCCTCGGCTCGACAGGCGGCACCACCCGTACCACGCTGTGCTGCTCCCACGCGGCTCTGTCCGCGTCCACGACCTCGAACCCTCCCGCCCCGGCCGGTTCACGGGCGCAGGCGGGAATGCCCGCGCCTTCGCGACCGGCTGATCAATGATCCGGGAACTTACCGGAGCTCACCGACAGACCGGGTCTAAACGATCAAAGCCCAAGGTCCGCGCGGGTTCAGGCCTCCTGGGATAATTGTCGATAATATTGTCAACGAAGCTCAACTACGGGAGGATTCCGTGACCCCTGAGTCCCCGCTGGAGGAGACGCTGACCGACCGGCTCAGAGCGGCCGTGCTCGGCGGGGACTTCGTGCCCAACCAGCGGCTGGTCGAGGCCGACGTGTGCGAGCAGTTCGGGGCCACCCGCGCGGCCGTGCGCGAGACGTTCAGAGAGCTGGCCTCGGAGGGGCTGGTCGAGATCCTACGCAACAAGGGCGCCCGCGTACGGGCGATCTCCAAGGCGGAGGCCATCGAGATCACGGAGGTGCGGATGGTGCTGGAGGGCCTGTCCGCCGCCAAGGCCGCCGAGCGCGTCACCCCTGAGCAGGCCGGTCGGCTGCGGGAGATCGTCGCCGAGATGCGCGCCGCCGTGGAGCGCAACGACCTCGACCGATATTCCGAGCTCAACGCGACGCTGCACGCCAAGGTCCGCGAGATCGCCGCCCACCAGACCTCGGCGTCGATCATCGAACGGCTGGGGGCGCAGGTGATCCGGCACAAGTTCCGCCTGGCCCGGCAGCCGGGGCGGGCGGCGCTGTCGTTGCCGCAGCACGAGCTGATCGTGGCCGCCATCGTCGCCCGCGACCCCGAGGCGGCGCAGACGGCCATGCAGCAACACCTGCGCAGCGTCGCCAAAGCCCTCGAGGCCACCGACTGACGAGCCACCACCACCCCGGAGACCACCAGCCGAGGGGCCACCACCACCCCGGCGGCCACCCAACGGGCCACCATCACCTTGGAGGCCACCGACCGACGGGCCGCCATCACGACCTGCCCGGGGAGGGTGGGACGCCGGTGCGGGTCACCTCTTCCAGGGTGGCGGCCGTGGCGGCGGTCATGGCGTGCGGCACCCCGAGCGACTCCAGCATCCGGGTGGCCGCGTGCATCTCGTGCACCCGGCGCACGCTGTGCTGCCCCGCCCCCGCCAGCAGCCGCACCACGAACCGCTCGTCGGCCGCGGACACCGTCTCCAGCAGGTGCTCCCAGAACCACTCCCCCACCCCCGCCGCCTCGGCGGCGCGCCGGGACTCGATGACGAGCGCGCTCAGCCCCTTCACCAGCACGCTCCGCAGCAGCTTGCGGGCCGCCGCGTCGCCGGGCGAGCCGCCGATCGGCGTCACGTCCATGCCGTGGCGGCCGGCGAAGTCGGCGAAGCGGGCCGCGTCGTCGCCGCTGGCCAGGATGGGGGTCGCCAGGCCCCGCAGCGGGATGGGCGCCATGATCGCGCCGTCCACGGCCGACGCGCCCGCCGACGCCACCAGCTCGGCGATGCGGAGCTTGTCGCCGGGCGCGCTCGTGGACAGGTCGGCGTAGAGCGCGCCGGGCCTGAGGTTGGGGCGCGACTCCTCGCAGGCGGTAAGGCTGTCGGCGCCGGTGGTCACGGCGATGACGACGTCGGCCCCGCGTACGGCCTCGGCGTTGCACGCGACCAGCGGCGGCCCGCCGGACGGCGACGGCGGGTGGGCGGGGTCGTAGACGCGGAGGGGGACCCGCGGCGCGAGGCCGCGGGCGAGGACGTGGCCGACCTCGCCGTAGCCGAGCATCGCCACCTGCATGAGAGAAGCCATATCGTTGACAATATTGTCGAAG
Organism: Nonomuraea sp. NPDC049625; assembly: GCF_040675285.1. Lineage (NCBI taxonomy): Bacteria > Bacillati > Actinomycetota > Actinomycetes > Streptosporangiales > Streptosporangiaceae > Nonomuraea > Nonomuraea sp. NPDC049625. The sequence goes on from NZ_JBFAOQ010000004.1 coordinate 314,803, forward strand.
TCCACGCTCGACCAGGCATGATGTTGCGCTAGAGGCAGATTGCCGATGAAACTGTTGACAATCTGATCGATCGACTCGTAGCGTCAGCGAGTGACCTCGGCAAAGACCCCCACACTTCTGGTGATCAGCGCCCACGCGGGCGACTTCGTCTGGCGCGCGGGCGGCGCCATCGCGCTCGCGGCCGGCCGCGGCGAGCGGGCCAAGGTGGTCTGTCTCAGCTTCGGCGAGCGCGGCGAGTCCGCGAAGGCGTGGCGCGCCGGCCGCACTCTCGACGAGATCAAGGCGATCCGCCGCGAGGAGGCGCAGAACGCCGCCGCGGCCCTGGGCGCCGAGATCGAGTTCCTCGACGCGGGCGACTATCCCCTGGTGGAGACCCCGGAGCTGGTCGACCGGCTGGTGCGGATCTACCGGGAGGTCGAGCCCGACGTGGTGCTGACGCATCCGCTGGCCGACCCGTACAACGGCGACCACCCCGCCGCGGCCCGCATGGCGTTGCAGGCGCGGGTGCTGGCGCAGGCCGCGGGCTACGACGCGCCGGGCGAGCCGCTCGGCGCGCCGCCCGTGTTCTTCTTCGAGCCGCACCAGCCCGAGCAGTGCGACTTCAAGCCCGACGTGCTGCTCGACATCACCCCGGTGTTCGACAGGAAGCGCAAGGCGATGGAGTGCCTCCCGGCCCAGCAGCACATGTGGGACTACTACACCGACCTCGCCAAGCGCCGCGGGGTGCAGCTGCGCCGCAACGCGGGCCCCAACCTCGGCCTGCCGCACGACACCATGGGCGAGGCCTACATGCGGCTCTACCCGCAGGTGACGGACGTGCTGGCATGAGGCACGTGGTCGTCACCGGCACGCCGCGGGCGAGCCTCGACCGGATCGACACCCTGGCCGCGTACGGCGTCGCGACCGTCCACGAGGCGCTCGGCCGCACCGGCTACCTGGGGCCCGGGCTGCGCCCCGCATGGCCCGGGTGCAGCGCGGGCGGCAACGCGGTCACGGTGCTGTGCTGGCCGGGCGACAACCTGATGATCCACGTCGCGGTCGAGCAGTGCCAGGAGGGCGACGTCCTGGTCGTGACCACGACCTCGCCGTCCACCGACGGGATGTTCGGTGAGCTGCTGGCCACCTCGTTGCGCTCCCGGGGCGTGCGCGGGCTGGTGATCGACGCGGGCGTGCGCGACGTCGCCGGGCTGCGGGCCATGGGCTTCCCGGTGTGGAGCGCGGCCGTCAGCGCCCAGGGCACGGTCAAGGCGACCCCCGGCGCGGTCAACGTGCCCGTCACCGTGGGCGGGCAGCTCGTCCGGCCCGGCGACACTATCCTCGGCGACGACGACGGGGTGCTGGTGGTGCCGCGGGGCGACCTGGAGCGGGGCATCTCCGCCTCCGCCGCCAGGGCCGCGAAGGAGGCGGCGGCCCGCGAGGCGTTCGCCAAGGGCGAGCTGGGGCTCGACCGCTACGGCCTGCGCGAGCGCCTGCCCGGGCTCGGCATCACCTACGTGACGGCCGCCGACTACGGACCGATGTGACGGGCGTGGGCGACGACGACGACCGCCGACCACGGACCGGTGCGACGGGCATGGGCGACGACGACCGCCGACCACGGACCGGTGCGACGAGCATCGGCGGCGACGACGACGACCGCCGACCACGGACCAGCGCGACGAGCATCGGCGACGACGGCGGCGTGCGGTGCATGCTGATGCGCGGCGGCACCTCCAAAGGCGCCTACTTCCTGGCCGACGACCTCCCCGACGATCCCCGCGAGCGCGACGACCTGCTCCTGCGTGTCCTTGGCAGCCCCGACCCGCGCCAGATCGACGGCATCGGCGGCGCCCACCCGCTCACGAGCAAGGTGGCCGTGGTGTCGCCCAGCGCCGATCCCGGCGCGGACCTCGACTACCTCTTCCTCCAGGTCGCGGTGGACGAGCCGGCCGTCTCCGGGCGGCAGAACTGCGGCAACCTGCTCGCCGGCGTCGGCCCGTTCGCCGTGGAGCGCGGCCTCGTCCGTCCGCGAGGCGACGACACCGAGGTCCGCATCCGCCTGGTGAACACCGGCGGCCTCGCCACCGCCCGCTTCCCCACCCCGGGTGGCCGCGTCGACTACCGCGGCGGCACGGCCATCTCCGGTGTTCCGGGCACGGCCGCGGCCGTGGTGCTCGGGTTCGAGGACACCGCCGGCTCGGGCACGGGGCGGCTGCTGCCCACCGGCCGCGAGGTGGACGTGATCGACGGGATCGAGGTGACCTGCGTCGACAACGGCATGCCGGTCGTCGTGGCGGCCGCGGAGGACCTCGGCATCACCGGCTACGAGCGGTACGAGACGCTCGCGGCCGACGCCGGGCTCCGCGAGCGCGTGCAGTCGCTGCGCGTTCAGGCGGGCAAGCTCATGGGGCTCGGCGACGTCACCGGCGAGGCCGTGCCCAAGACCACTCTGGTCGCGCCGCCCCGCGACGGCGGCGCGCTGTGCACCCGCACGTTCATCCCGGTCCGGCCGCACACCGCGATCGGGGTGCTCGGCGCGGTCAGCGTCGTCACCGCCGCGCTGCTCCCGCACGGCGTGGCCCGGCGCTTCGCCCGGCTCCCCGGGGGCGCCCGCGTGGACGTCGAGCACCCCACCGGCCATCTGGAGGTCGAGGTGGAGCTCGACCTGTCCACCAGCCCGCCGACCGCGGTGCGGGCGGCGAACGTACGCACCGCGCGCAAGCTCTTCGACGGCACGGTCTTCCCCCGCCCCCAAGGTTGAGATGCCGCCCGACGTGGAGATACCGCCCGACGTGGAGATGGCCGCAAGATCGAGATGCCGCCCGAGGCCGAGATGCCGCCCAAGGTCGAGATGCCGCCCGAGGTTGAGATGCCGCCCGAGGTTGAGATGCCGCCCGAGGTTGAGATGAACGCTCTGCTGCACGACATCGCCCACCTCGGCCACGTCGAGCTGCTCACTCCCGAGCCGGGGCGGAGCCTGTGGTTCTTCACCGAGGTCCTCGGCATGACGGCCGCCGGGCAGGACGGCGACTCGGTCCACCTGCGCACGTACGACGACTACGAGCACCACAGCCTCACGCTGACGGCCCACCGCACCTCGGGCATCGGCTCGACCGGACTGCGGGCGAGCAGCCAGGAGGCTCTGGAGCGCCGGGTGCGCGCGATCAAGGACGCCGGGCTGGGCATCGGCTGGCGCGACGGCGCCCCGGGCCGCGGCCCGACGTACGCCTTCCGCGACCCCGACGGCCACGAGCTGCGCCTCTACTGGGAGTCGCAGTGGTACGAGGCGCCCGAGGAGCTGCGTCCCGCGCTGAAGAACCAGCCGCAGGCGTTCCCCGGCCGCGGGGTGGGCGTGCGCCGCCTCGACCACGTCAACTTCCTGGCCGCCGAGGCCGCGACCGCCGGGGCCTTCGTGCGCGACGTGCTCGGCGCCCGGGTGACCGAGCAGATCATGCTGGACAGCGGCCGGATCTCCGCCCAATGGCTGCACTTCGCGAACAAGTCCTACGACCTCGTCTACACCGACGACTGGTCGGGCGCCTCGGGCCGGCTGCACCACCTCGCGTTCGCCACGAACACCCGCGAGGACATCCTGCGGGCCGCCGACCTCTGCCTGGACAGCGGCGTGTTCATCGAGACCGGCCCGCACAAGCACGCCATCCAGCAGACCTTCTTCCTGTACGTCTACGAGCCCGGCGGCAACCGCGTCGAGCTGTGCAACCCGCTGACCAGACTCATCCTGGCGCCCGACTGGCGGACGGTCACGTGGACGGAGGCCGAGCGGGCCAAGGGCCAGGCGTGGGGGCTGAAGACCATCGCCTCCTTCCACACGCACGGCACCCCGCCCATCCCCCCCGGATGATGCTCAGCGGTGCACGATCAGCCAGGTGGCGACGGCGGTGACGGTGCCGGAGCGGTTGCCGATGATGTGCGGCCGGCTGCACGGGAAGGTGATCGAGTCGCCCTTGGACAGGGTGATGACCTCCGACTCGAACTCGATGGTCAGCTCCCCCTCCGTGACCGTGCCCACCTCGTACCCCTCGTGCTTGAGGAACTGCCCGTGCGCCGTGGAGACGGCGTTCGGCGGGTAGGTGGACTCGAAGAACTCCACGTCCGGCGTCGGCCCCGGTGACAGTCGGCGGAACGTCACTCCCCCGCTGAGCTGTATCGGTGCGACCTCCCAGGCCCGCCTGATCGCGAAGCCGGGCGACGCGGAGCTCGTGCGGGGCTCCTCCTGCGCGTCGAAGACGGCCGCCAGGGGCACCCCGATGGCGGAGACGTACGCGATGAGCCGGCTCACCGAGGGGCGCATCGTCCCCCGTTCGATCTGCGACACCGCGCTGGCCGAGATGCCCAGCTCGCGCGCCACCGCCCGCAGCGACTTCCCCGAGCGGGTGCGCAGCTCGCGGAGCCGCTGACCGAGGCGCTCGTTGCCGACCGCTTCCAGGTCAGTTCGGCTGTCCATCGTCTCCGTCACACGGGATTAACACAGGCGCAATCATCACCCGGCCGTCAAGGCATACATTAACAAGAGGTGTTAAGTGGTCACTTAACACTCGGATGCAGGTCACCCCCCAAGGATGCCGCACATGACAGAGCCCACCGTCTCGGTAACGCAGTCCCCTCCCTACGACCCGCGGCTGACGAACGAGGACCTCGCGCCGCTGCGCGAGCAGACCTGGTCGTCGTACAACATCGTCGCCTTCTGGATGTCCGACGTGCACAGCGTCGGCGGCTACGTCACCGCGGGCAGCCTGTTCGCGCTCGGGCTGGCGAGCTGGCAGGTGCTCTTCGCGCTGCTGGCCGGCATCGTCATCGTCAACGTCTTCTGCAACCTGGTGGCCAAGCCCAGCCAGGTCACCGGGGTGCCGTACCCGGTGATCAACCGCGCCGTCTTCGGCGTGCTCGGCGCGAACATCCCCGCCATCGTGCGCGGCGCCATCGCCATCGCGTGGTACGGCGTGCAGACGTACCTGGCCTCGCAGTCGCTCATCATCGTCTTCCTCAAGTTCTGGCCGGCCACCGCCGCGCTGAACGAGCCGAGCTTCCTCGGCCTGTCCGCGCTCGGGTACATCTGCTACGCGATCCTGTGGGTCGCGCAGGCGGCGGTGTTCTGGCGGGGCATGGACGCGATCCGGCGGTTCGTGGACTGGGCCGGGCCTGCGGTGTACGTGGTCATGGTCGTGCTGGCCATCTACCTGGTGAGCAAGGCAGGCTGGGAGAACATCAGCCTGGACCTGTCGCAGGGCGACAGCCTCGGGTTCGGCGAGTCGATCCCGGTCATGCTGAGCGCGATCGCCCTGGTCGTGTCGTACTTCTCCGGGCCGATGCTGAATTTCGGCGATTTTTCGAGGTACGGCCGGTCATTCCGGGCGGTGAAGCAGGGCAACCTCCTCGGCCTGCCGGTCAACTTCCTGTTCTTCTCGATTCTGACGGTCATCACCGCCTCGGCCACGGTCCCCGTCTTCGGCGAGCTCATCACCGACCCGATCCACACCGTGCAGCGCATCGACACGCCGTTCGCGATCCTCCTCGGCGGCCTGACCTTCGTGATCGCGACCGTGGGCATCAACATCGTCGCGAACTTCATCTCGCCCGCGTTCGACTTCTCCAACGTCAACCCGCAGCGGATCAGCTGGCGCACCGGCGGGATGATCGCGGCGGTCGGCTCGGTGCTGCTCACGCCGTGGAACTGGTACGGCAACCCCGACGCCATCCACTACACCCTCGGCCTGCTCGGCGCGCTGATCGGCCCGCTATTCGGGATCCTCATCGCGGGCTTCTACGTGTGCGCGCGGCAGCGGGTGGCGGTGGACGACCTGTTCAGCCTCGATCAGTCCGGCCGCTACTGGTTCAGCAAGGGTTACAACCCCAACGCGATCTGGGCCACCGTCGCGAGCGGCGTGCCCGCCATCGCCTCCGTGCTCGTGCCCAAGATGCTGCTCGACCTCGGAGTCACGACGGCCGACCTGTCGTGGATCGCCGACTACAGCTGGTTCATCGGCTGCGGGCTGGGCTTCGTGGCGCTGGTGGCCCTGGAGCGGCGCGTGCCAAGGATCGCCGCGGCATGACGTACCGCATCAAAGTGATCAACCCGAACACCGCCCTGGCCATGACCGAGTCCATCGGTCGATGCGCCAGGGCGGTGGCGTCGCCGGGCACCGTCGTCACGGCCGTCAGCCCGAATATGGGGCCGGAGTCGATCGAGAGCCACTACGACGAGGCGCTCGCCGTGCCGGGGGTGCTGGCCGAGGTCGCGGCGGGCGAGCACGACGGCGTGGACGGGTACGTGATCGCCTGCTTCGGCGACCCGGGCCTGGACGCGGCCCGCGAGCTGGCCATCGGCCCCGTGGTCGGGATCGCGGAGGCCGCCATGCACGCCGCCACCCTGGTCGGGCGCTCGTTCAGCGTGGTCACGACCCTGTCCAGGACCGTGGGCCGGGCCTGGGAACTGGCCCACCGGTACGGCTTCGCCGCCGCCTGCCGAGGCGTGTACGCCTGCGACATCCCGGTGCTCGACCTGGAGAAACCGGCCGCCCGCAGGACCGTGTCCGAGCTGTGCGCCGCGGCGGTAGAGCGCGACGGGAGCGACTCGGTGGTGCTCGGCTGCGCGGGCATGGCGTCGTTCTGCGCCGAGGTGTCGCGCGAGACGGGCGTGCCGGTGATCGACGGGGTGACGGCGGCGACCAAGCTCGTCGAGTCGCTGGTGTCGCTCGGGCTGCGGACGAGCACGCGCGGCGAGTACGCCCCGCCGCCGTCGAAGCGGTACTCAGGTTTACTCCGGGATTTCACTCATTGACGCCTCCACAGGCAGAGGCTAACGTCGTCTCATAACTTAAAGGAAACTTTCCTAATAGTTTCCTGACATCCCACCCCTCGTACACCCCCAACCGGATGTCGGAGAGTCATGAGACACAGCGTCCTGAGCAAGATCCTGGTGGCGTTACTGCTGCCCCTCACCGCCGTGGCGGTCGCCCCGCCGCCGGTCTCCGCCTCGGCATACGCCGCCCTCGCCGAGTGGGCCCCGTGGACGGCGTACACGGCGGGCACGCACGTCACGTACAACGGCGTCGAGTACGAGTGCATCCAGAGCCACACCTCCCAGCCCGGCTGGGAGCCCCCGAACGTGCCCGCTCTGTGGAAGCCCTCGACCGGCGGCGGCACCGACACCACCGCCCCGTCGGTGCCCGGCAACCTGCGCTCGACCGGTGTGACCGCCAGCAGCGTCTCCCTGGCCTGGGACGCCTCCACCGACA
>NZ_JBFAOQ010000004.1:322134-621631 GCF_040675285.1 Nonomuraea sp. NPDC049625
ACAACGTCGCCGTCACCGGCTACGAGATCTACCGAGGCGGCACCCTCATCACCACCGTCACCGGCACCACCCACACCGACACCGGACTGGCCGCCAGCACCGCCTACAGCTACACCGTCCGCGCCCGCGACGCCGCCGGCAACCGCTCCGCCAACAGCAACACCGCCACCGCCACCACGACGGGCGGCGGCGGCACGGACACCAGCCCGCCGACCGTGCCGGGCAACCTGCGCTCGACCGGCGTGAGCGGCAGCACCGTCTCCCTCGCCTGGAACGCCTCCACCGACAACGTCGCCGTCACCGGCTACGAGATCTACCGAGGCGGCACCCTCATCACCACCGTCACCGGCACCACCCACACCGACACCGGACTGGCCGCCAACACCGCCTACAGCTACACCGTCCGCGCCCGCGACGCCGCCGGCAACCGCTCCGCCAACAGCAACACCGCCACCGCCACGACCACGGGCGGCGGAGGCGGCGGGAACAAGGTGCTCGGCTACTTCGTGCAGTGGGGCGTCTACCAGCGCGGATACCACGTCAAGAACATCGACACGAGCGGCTCGGCGGCCAAGCTGACCCACATCAACTACGCGTTCGGCAACGTGCAGAACGGCCAGTGCACGATCGGCGACAGCTACGCCGACTACGACCGCTTCTACCAGGCGGGCGAGAGCGTGGACGGCGTGGCCGACACCTGGGACGCGGGCGCGCTGCGCGGCAGCTTCAACCAGCTGCGCAAGCTCAAGAAGAAGTACCCGAACCTGAAGGTGCTGTTCTCCTTCGGCGGCTGGACCTGGTCCGGCGGCTTCACCCAGGCCGCGCAGAACCCCACGGCCTTCGCCAACTCCTGCTACAACCTGGTCGAGGACCCGCGCTGGGCGGACGTGTTCGACGGCATCGACATCGACTGGGAGTATCCGAACGCCTGCGGCCTCACCTGCGACTCCAGCGGCTCGGCGGCGTTCAGGAACGTCATGTCGGCGCTGCGCTCCCGCTTCGGCTCCGGCAACCTGGTCACCGCGGCCATCACCGCCGACGGCACGAACGGCGGCAAGATCGACGCGGCCGACTACGCGGGCGCCGCGCAGTACGTCGACTGGTACAACGTCATGACGTACGACTACTTCGGCGCCTTCGCGCCGCAGGGCCCGACCGCCCCGCACTCCCCGCTCACCTCCTACTCCGGGATCCCGACCCCGGGCTTCTACTCCGACGCCGCGATCCAGAAGCTCAAGGGCAAGGGCGTGCCGGCGAGCAAGCTGCTGCTCGGCATCGGCTTCTACGGCCGCGGCTGGGCCGGCGTCACGCAGGCCGCGCCCGGCGGCACCGCCTCGGGACCCGCGCCGGGCACGTACGAGCAGGGCATCGAGGACTACAAGGTGCTCAAGACGCGCTGCCCGTCCACCGGCACGGTCGCGGGCACGGCGTACGCGTACTGCGGCGGCCAGTGGTGGAGCTATGACACGCCGAGCACGATCGGCGGCAAGATGAGCTACTCGAAGAACCAGGGCCTCGGCGGCGCCTTCTTCTGGGAGCTCAGCGGCGACACCACGAACGCCGAACTCCTCACGGCCATGAAGTCCGGCCTGAACTGACCACCGCCCCACGGCGGGCCCCTGGAACCAGGAGCCCGCCGTGGGGCCCGTCAGCGGGCGGCCGCCGTCAGCTCGCTCACCTGCTCACCCGTCAGCTCCACGGTGGACGCGGCAAGGTTCTCCTCCAGATGGGCCACCGACGACGTGCCCGGAATCGGCATCATCACCGGCGAACGCGCCAGCAACCAGGCCAGGCTGACCTGCGCGGGCGTGGCCCCGACGGCCTTGGCCACGTGGTCCACGGGACTCCCGGCCACCGCCAGCGCCCCCTTGGCGATGGGGCTGAAGGGAATGAACCCGATCCCCTGCTCCTCGCAGTGCTCCAGCACGTCCTCCGAGAACGCGTTGGTGAGGCTGTAGCGGTTCTGCACGGTGACGATCTCGACGATGCGCCGCGCCCGCTCCAGCTCCTCGACGCTCACCTCCGACAGGCCGATGCTGCCGATCTTGCCCTCGTCCCGCAGCGCCTTCAGCTCGCCGAGCTGGTCCTCCAGCGGCACCTCCGGGTCGATGCGGTGCAGCTGCAGCAGGTCGATCCGGTCCACCCCGAGCCGCCGCAGGCTCATCTCGACCTCCTGCCGCAGGTACGCGGGCCGCCCCACGACCACCCACTGCCCCGGCCCCGGCCGCACGAACCCGGCCTTGGTCGCGATCAGCAGCCGCTCCGGGTACGGGTGCAGCGCCTCCCGGATGATCTCCTCACTGATGTAGGGCCCGTAGGAGTCGGCGGTGTCGATGAGATCGACGCCCAGCTCCACGGCCCGCCGCAACACCCGCACGGCCTCGTCGTGATCGCGCGGCGGCCCCCAGACCCCGGGCCCGGTGAGACTCATGGCCCCGAAACCGAGCCGGTGAACGGTCTTGTCACCGATGGCGAACGTGCCGGTGGACTGAAGCTCTATGGACATGCGGGGTTCCCCGTTTCGCTGTCATCTGGGCCGTCTACGCACCTCCCATCTTCCCGTCAGCCGGATCCCCACCACCTGCCGGGGGCCGCTGCAGCCATCATCCGAAATGGAATTGCCAATTACCACATTTCTCGCCGCTTAGACTAGGAACCCACCCGCCCGGGAGCAAGGAGAGATGGTGCTTCGGACGACGTCCGTCATTGCTTTTTTGATGTGTCTCTCTTTGCCCGCCGGATGCACCGTTGACGTGGACGAGGGCCGACCGGACGATCGGGCACGCCGGCTCGTCTGGGTGAACGCGCTCGCGGTGGCGAACCCGGATTACCGGGTGATCCACGAGAAGATTCGGCGACCCGAGCGCCGCGACAGCCGGTCGATCGACATTCAACTGGAGGCCAGATGGCCCATTCCCGGTGTCACGATACCCACGCGCGGCCGCAGAGACGCCGTCCTCACCGGCACCCGGCCGGGCGGGGTCGAGGCACCCCGGCTGACCTCCTGGAGACTGACCGAGCTTCTGCAGGGCCTCGGCTCCGGCGATGGCCAGAAGGATGTCAAAGAGGCGGCGAGCCAGTTGGAGGCCCTGAAGGACGCCGAGGTCAGAGTCCTGGTCGTCATCGAATTCAAAAAGCCCCTGCCGGAGCGTGACGTCCGAATCATATGGCCGTATCAAATAGACGTCGGACTCTTCTCCCCGGGCCGGCCCATGCCTATTTCATGGGATCAGTCCGGATACTGCGACTCGAGAGGCTTCGACGCGTGCAAACTCGGCATCAAAGACTCCCTTGCCAAAGAGTTCAGCGAATGGGTGGCCATGCTGACCTCTGCGGATCGAACGGCGTTGGATTCCTTCGGACTTGACTTGGCCGAGCTCGAAGAAAGCGCCCAGCAAGGGCTTTATCACGGCATGATTATCAATGCGTATCCTGAGCGCGTCATACCGCTGACCAAGCTTCCCGAGATCCTCTCTGTCAAGATCGCCGATGTGGCGCTTGCCGGGCAGTGAGCGGAATCACGGCGCGGGCTTGGCGTCGCTGACGACGCCCGCCGCCAGGTTGGTGCCGAAGTACTGCACCCGCCACGCTCCCCCGCTCTTCGACCCGGTGCGGGCCTCGAAGCGGCCCTGGCTGAGGACCGGGCTGTCCCGGGTCAGGGTGCTCTTGTTGACCGAGTTGAAAGCCCCGGACGGCGCGCCCGGCTTGCGGTAGAAGACCCAGATGCGCTGGTTCCCCAGCCCCTCCCAGGACGCGCCCGGCTTGCCGCGCAGCCGTCCCGAGTGGACGGTGCTGCCGCCCGCCCGCCGTACCGCGTAATCGAGCTGTGTCGCGTACCGCTGCTCGGCCGTCGCCTCCACGAACACCGCCGCACTCACCGCCCCGATCACCTCGGGGCCGCTGCGGACCTCGGCCCGCCACGCGCCGCTCTCCATGACGGGCGCCTGTGCGAGGAACCGGCCGAGGTCGTCGGTGACCGCGTCGGCGAGCTCGCGCCACCCGCACGTCTCCTGCTCCTGGTACGCGATCACGACGGTCAGGCCGGCCGCCGGTCCGGAGGCGCCGTTCTTGACCAGCTCCAGCCGGCCGATGAGCCGGATCAGGTCGCCCCTGGGGACCTGCCGGGGCTGCGCGTCGAAGGACTCGAACCGCGCCTCCGCCTTCGCCCCGCGCCGGTCCACGTCGAACTCGTGCACGGCCGTCGCCCGGCCGGCCCGCGCCTCGACCTGCCACGTTCCCTCCGGGTCGGCGGGCCGGAGGATGTGCGTGGCCAGCCAGTCGCACGGCGGCGGCTGGGCGGCGAAGTCGAGCGGTACGCGCGTCCCGTCCGGGCTCAGCAGCCGGCCGCGTAACCGGGTGGCGTTCGCGGTGGACACCTCGATCCGGAGCGCGACCTCGCCGGTGTCCAGGACGACCGGCTGTGGCGTCACCTGGATGGCGACGATGTCGGGCGAAGCCTGCATGTCTCCTCCTGTCAGCAGATCTCGCGGTAGGGCGTGCCGGGGATGAGCCGGTCCCACTCGCTCCGGGAGAGCGAGCGCCCGGCCCTGGCGCACAGGGCGGCGGCCACGCCGGCGGCGGTGGCGGGCTGGTCGCCGAGCGTGCCGTCGGTCCGCAGCCAGCGCAGCTGTCCGGCGTCGAAGGCCAGCGCCACCACCTCGCCCGCCGGGTACACGGCGGGCGAGCCGAGCGGGGCGCGTTCGGCGACGTCCCAGAGCTGGACGCGGTTCGAGCCGCCGACGGCCAGCGTCCGCCCGTCGGGCGAGAACGCCAGCACGTCCACCGCCCCGAACCCCTTGAGCGGCAGGTGGGCCAGCTGCCGGCGGTCGGCGGCGTTCCAGAGCGTCACCCCGGCGGCCAGCGCGCCGGTGGCGATGACCTTGCTGTCCGGGCTGTACGCGATGGCCCGCACGCCGTCCGCGCTCTCCCCGAACGGCCTGGTGACGGCCTCGGCGCCGCCCAGCGACGCGAGCGCGCCGTCCGCGCCGTTCACCGCCAGCTCCCGCCCGTCGGGCCGGAAGATCATCCCGGAGCCGCCGGGGACGCTCAGCGTCCGCGTCCTGACCCTGCGGCGGACGTCCCAGAGCTGGACGTCGCGCCAGTTGTTCGCGGGCGGGGTGACGGTCTCCTGGAAGGGCGCCACCGCCAGCGTCGTGCCGTCCGGGGCGAACGCGAGCCCGCCCACCTCGCTCGCGCCTTTGACGGGGAACGTCCGGTCCTTCGTGCCCGTCGTCAGGTTCCAGAGCGTCACCCGCGCGGGATCGGCCGTCCCGACGGCCAGGAGCGTGCCGCCAGGGTTCAGTGCCATCGCGGTCGGGGACACCGGCAGAACCGCCGGCCGCGCCGGCTCATCCAGGCGCCAGACCTCCACCCTGGGCCGCCGCACGATCACCGTCCGCCGCGCGGGGTCGATCAGCCCGGCCTCGGCCCCGGGGGCCAGCGTGCGCGGGCGGGTGAGGTCGGAGACGTCCAGGGTCACGACCGTGCCGTCGAGCAGGCCGAAGGCGAGCGTGCCCGGGCCCAGCCGGAGCCCGGACACGAGCTCGCCGACCGGATGGGACAGCAGCCGGGTGCCGTTCCGCGACCAGAGGACCAGGTCGGAGCCGTCGTAGGCGGCCAGGTGGCGGCCGTCCTGGCTGAAGCGCAGCGCGCGGGCCCCGAATCCCTTCAGCACCGGCTCCCGCCAGCGCCGCGCGGCGAGGTCCCAGAAGCGGACCTCGCCGCCTGCCCGTACCGCCAGCTCGCGCCGCGCCGGGTCGAACGCGAGCGCCGCGCCGGGGAGCCGGGCCAGCACGCCCTGCCAGTCGCGCAGCTCGATCCGGTCGCCGGGCAGGGTCGTGGCCATCAGGGCGTCGTCGGCGGAGAAGGCGACCTCGGTGGCGTCGCCGACTGCCAGCGGGCGCTGGCTGGTGAGGTCCCACACCCGCACGCGGCCCTCGGCCGTGGTGGCCGCCAGCAGTAGCCGCCTGGGGCTGAACGCCAGCCGCTGCGCCCCCTCCCCGAGCTCGGCGACCCGCACCCCGCGCTCGGTGTCCCAGACGGAGATCGACCGCTCGCCGGCCACGGCCAGCCTGCGGCCGTCGGCGCTCAGCGCGATCGCGCTCACGGGCCCGCTCACCCCGCCGAAGGCTCGAGCGGGCCGCCCGGTGGTCGCGTCCCACAGCGTGAACCTGCCGTCGTCCAGCACGGCCAGCCGCGTGCCGTCGTCGCCGAGGTCGAAGCGGGCCGAGCCGGAGACCGGGCCGGGGCGGAAGGCCGAGCGCTCGCGCTGGGCCAGCGAGGCGTACATGGCGGAGCGCGCCTCGGCCACCGGCGCGATCCGCCATGCGGCCACGCTCAGCAGCAGCGCCGTCAGCGGGTCGCCGGCCCGGGTCCGGTTCGCGAGCGCGGCCACCCGGCGGGCGGCCGACGTGTCCCGCTGGCGCGTGCCCAGCACGTCCTGCACGACCACGACCCCCACCGCGGCCAGCAGCACCGCGACGAGCGCCGCGATCGTGCCCCGGACGCGCCGGCGCCGCCTGGCCAGCTCCCGGGTGCGCTCGCGGGAGGCGTCCAGGAACTCCTGCTCGCGCTGGTTCGGCCGGAGCGGCCCGCGCCCGTTCGCGGCCCATTCGACGCTCTCGTCCAGGACCGTGCCCCGGTAGAGGTCGTCGGGGCGGCGGCCGTTCGCGTGCCACACGGTGGCCGCCCTGTTCAGGGCGTCGTGGACGCTCAGCGCCGCGCGGTCGGCCTCCACCCAGTCCCGCAGGCGCGGCCACGCCCGCAGCAGCGCCGCCCCCGCCAGCGTGATCGACTCGCCCTTGTGGACGAGCAGGCCCGCGTCCGTGTACGCCTGGAGCACCCGCTGCACGCCGGCCGGGTCCAGCGCGCCGTCGACGAGATCCCGGGTGGCCGCGTCCCTGAGCGCGGTCTCGGCGCTCTCGTCGGAGCGGACCATGCGCAGCAGCGCCGAGGGGACGAGCGCCTGGTCCTCCGGGCTGAGCCGCCCGTAGACGGTCTCGGCGACCTCGGCCGGCGGCGGCTCGGCCGGATCGGCGGCCAGATCGACGGGGGGCCTGACCTCGACGGCGGCCCGGCTCCCGCTGCTGAGCAGCCCGGAGAGCCCGCCCTGCGAGAGGCCCGGCCCGTTGACGGCGCTGTTCATGGCGATGAGGTCGAGCAGGAGGGAACGCGCCGGCGGGCGGGCCTGCGCGTCCAGCGACATCGCCTCGGTGACCAGGCGCCGCAGCGGCTCCGCCAGCACGGTGAAGTCGGGCCGCGTGCCGGTCACCCGGTAACGCAGGAGTGCGAGGTCGCCGGAGAACGGCGGCCGCCCGGTGGCCGCGTACAGCATCATCGCGCCCCACGCCCACACGTCCACGGCGGATCCGCCGCGCTGCCCGGCCAGCCGCTCGGGCGCCATGTACGGCGGCGTGCCCGCCGCGAACTCGCCCTCGGTCGTCTGCGACATCTCGCCCGTCCTGGCGAGCCCGAAGTCGATCACGCGCGGCCCGTCGGGCCCGAGCAGCACGTTGCCCGGCTTCAGGTCCCGGTGCACCACGTCCGCGTCGTGGATGGCGGCCAGCGCCGTGGCCACCCCGACGGCCAGCCGGTGCAGCCGGTCGGCGTCGAACGGCCCGTGCCGCTCGACGGCCGTGCGCAGGCTGGGCCCCTCGATGTGCTCGCTCACGATGTACGGCGCGGGCCCGTCGAGGTCGGCGTCGATGATGCGGGCCGTGCAGAACGAGGCCACCTTCCGCGCGGCCGTCACCTCCTTGACGAAGTCGGCCCGGGCCCCGGCGTGCTCCAGGAACTCCGGGCGGATGACCTTGATCGCCACCCGCCGGCCGGCGTCGTCGTAGGCGTCGTACACGACCCCCTGCCCGCCCGCGCCCAGCCGGCCCGCCAGCCAGTATTCGCCCAGTTGTGCCGGGTCGCCCGGCAAAAGAGGCGTCACAGGAACCCAAGCTAGCGATTGCCCACGATCGCGCGCCACCGGGTAGTCCCTAGGGAAAACCCGAGCCGATGGGGTTGATCCGGCGAACGTCGGAGGCATACGGTGCTAATCGATTAACACGTCGTCGCACTTCTCGGTGAGAATCATCGACGCGCCGACCTTCCTATCCACATCAGCGGCCAGAGATTTCCCTTTATCTCTATAGGGAATGCTAGGTTATACGACTAACATGAGACCTACAGCGCGACAAGTGGCCGAGCTGGCGAACGTGTCAGTGGCGACCGTCTCCTACGTGCTCAGCGGCCGGGATCGCCCCGTCGCCGCCGAGACGAGGCAGCGGGTGCTCGAGGCAGCCAGGCAGCTCGGCTACACCCCCAACCAGGCCGCCAGGAGCCTGCGCAAGCGCCGCACCCAGCGGATCTGCCTGGTGCTCAGCTCGCTCGGCGGCGTGCCGAGCGACGAGCGCCTGGCCACCGACCTGCACGAGATGGCCGACGCCCGCGGCTACTCCGTGGTGACGCTCGCCGTCTACTCCGAGGCCCGCGCGAAGGCCGCCGTCGACGTGCTGCGCGGCGGCGTCGCCGACGGCGCGCTGATCAACCTCGCCGGCGACCACCTCACCCGCGACCTGGTCACCGGGCTCGCCGGCACCGGGCTGCCGATGGTGGTCCTGAGCAACGAGGACGGGCTCGAGGGCTGCGACGTCGTACGCACTCCGGAGACGGAGGCGTGCGCGGAGGCGGTCGAGCACCTGCTGGCCCAGGGCAGGCGGCGCATCGCGTTCCTGGCGCACCGCCACGAGCTCCACCGGGAGCAGCCCGCGGGCCGGCTGCTCGGCTACACGACCGCCCTCGACCGGCACGGCGTGAGCGAGCGGATCATCACCACGGGCGCGGACGACCGCGTGGCGGCCTACCAGACCGCCGCCGAGCTGCTGCGCTCGCCCGACCGCCCCGACGCGATCTTCGCGGCCTCCGACCGGGCCGCGATCAGCGCGATCTGGGCAGCCAGGGACGCCGGGCTCAGCGTGCCCGGCGACGTCGCGATCGTCGGCGCCGGCAACATCGACGAGGGTCTCATCAGCAATCCGCAGCTCAGCACCGTCGGCCCGCTCCGCCACGACTACACCGACGTCGCACGCCTGCTCTTCGACCGCCTCCAGGGCGAGGAGCAGCCACCCGCCCGCGAGATCGTCCGCTCCTGGACCTTCCTGCGGCGGGGCTCTTCGTAGAAGGGAAAACCCGAGATGTCCTCCCCTCTGTCTCGCCGTGACCTGCTCCGCCTGGCCGCCGCCACCGCCGCCGTACCCGTCCTTTCATCTTGCGCCGGCGCGCCGACCACCCAGGCCGCCGCGCCCGGGACGTTCACCGTCTACTGGAACGCGGGCCACGACTACCAGGCCTACCGGAAGGTGATCACCGAGTTCGAGCAGACCAACAAGGTCAAGGTCAACCTGCAGAAGTACCAGTGGCCCGACCTGCGCACGCGGCTGCTGGCGGACTTCGCCTCCGGGACCGTGCCCGACCTGGTCGAGGAGCCCGGCGGGTGGGTGCAGGAGTTCGCCGTCTCCGGCAACGCCCGCTCGCTGCAGGAGTACGTCGACCGCGACGGCCAGGCGATGGGCTTCCCCTCCGACTGGCAGCCGGTCACCGTGGAGCGCAACTCGTACCAGGGCAAGGTGTACGGCGTGCAGCTCCACCTGACCTGCAACACGCTCTTCTACAACAAGGCCATGCTCAGGGACGCCGGGGTGGAGGTGCCGGCCACGTGGGAGGAGTTCCTGGCCGCCGCCAAGAAGCTCACCAAGGACGGCGTGTACGGCGTCGCGCTCAACCAGGACTACACCTACCTGTGGCCCTGGCTGACCCAGGCCGGCGTCACCCCCTACGACCCGTCGACCGGCAAGGTCATGACGCCGGTCGAGGACGCGGTCGCAGCCCTGCAGTTCCAGGCCGACCTCGTCCACAAGCACAAGGTGGCCCCGGTGCCGGTGTCGGGCACCGACTACTCGGGCCCGCAGAAGCTGTTCTCGGCCAAGCGCGCCGCGATGATCTTCACCGGCCCGTGGGACCTGGAGCCGATCAGGAAGACCAGCCCTGACATCGAGGTGGGTGTCGCGCCGCCGCTCAAGCACAAGACGCAGGCCACGCAGGCGGCCGGGGTCAGCATGTTCGTACCCGCCAAGGCCGCCAGGCCCGACCTGTCGTGGGACTTCATCAAGCGCATCACCGCCATCGAGGTCGAGCAGGCCGCCACCAAGGAGACCGGCATGCTCATGCCGCGCGTCTCCTGGACGAAGCTGCCCGAGGTGGCGTCGAACGAGGTCACCAAGGTCTTCGCCGACGCTCTCCCGTACGCCAAGGACTCCTCCCAGCAGGTGCGCCTCACCGGGCAACTCGGCAAGTGGGAGGAGCAGCTCAAGGTCATGTACCAGCAGGTGCTCATCCAGAACCAGCCGGCCGCCGAGGCGCTCGCCGCGTTCACCAAGTCGGCCGAGGGCTTCCTGCGGTGATCAGGCCCCGCACGCTCGCCGGTCGTTACGCGCGGACGGCCTACCTGTTCCTCCTTCCCGCCATCCTGTTCTTCGCGGCCTTCTTCTACCTGCCGATCGGCAACGTCGTGGCCACCAGCCTGCGCTCCGGGCCGCAGGCCGACCAGTGGGCCGGGCTGGGCAACTACACGCAGGCGCTGGCCGACCCGGCGGTGCGGCACTCGTTCCTGGTCACGGTGGCCTTCGCGGTGGCCGTGGTCGTGGGCTCGATCGTGCTCGGGCTGGCCCTGGCGATGGCGCTCGACCAGCCGCTCAAGGGGCGGGTGGCGTTCCGGGTGCTGCTGCTGGTGCCGTACCTGACCTCCGTGGCGATCGTCGGCCTGCTGTGGCGCAACATCCTCGACCCCGAGCTGGGCGTGCTGAACCGGGTGCTGCTCGCGGCCGGGCTGCCCGCGCAGCAGTGGCTCAACACCGCGCCGCTGCTCACGATCGCCGCGGTGACGCTGTGGCAGAGCGTGGGCTACACGATGGTGCTGTTCCTGGCCGGGCTGCAGGGCATCCCCGAGACGTACCACGAGGCCGCCAAGATCGACGGCGCCGACTCGTGGCGGCGCTTCTGGCGCATCACGCTGCCGCTGCTGGCTCCCACGACGCTGTTCGTGTCGGTGATGGCGGTGATCTCGGGGCTGCAGGCGTTCGGGCAGGCCTACATCATCACGGGCGGCGGGCCAGGCGACGCCACCGACCTGTCCGTCTTCCACATCTTCAACGTGGCCTTCCGCACCAGGGACTTCGGCTACTCCTCGGCGCAGTCGGTGCTGCTGCTGATCGTGATCGTGGCGTTCACGCTGGTCCAGCTCCGGGCGGGGCGGCGCGGGGAGGTCGTGTACTGATGCGCAGGACGCTGCTCTACCTCCTGCTCGGGCCGGCCTCGCTGGTCATGGTGGTGCCGCTGCTCTACATGCTGTCGCTGTCGCTCCAGACCGAGGCCGAGACGTTGTCGGCCGAGGCCGTGGTCTGGCCCGAGTCGCCGCAGTGGGGCAACTACGCCGAGCTGTTCGCCCGCGCGCCCTTCGGGAACTTCATCGTCAACAGCCTCGTCGTGGCCGGCGCCATCACGCTGGCGCACCTGATCTTCGACCCGCTGGTCGGGTACGTGTTCGCCAAGTTCCGCTTCCCGCTGCGCAACACCCTGTTCGTGGCGCTGCTGGCCACGCTCATGGTGCCGTTCTTCGTGCGGATGATCCCGCTGTACGTGCTCATGGCCAACCTGGGATGGCTCAACACGTACCAGGGGTTGATCACGCCGTTCCTCATGGACGCGTTCGGGATCTTCCTCATGCGGCAGTTCATCCAGCCCATCCCCGACGACCTGATCAGCGCGGCCCGCATCGACGGCGCCTCCGAGCTGGGCATCTACCGGCGGATCATCCTGCCGCAGACGCGGCCCGCGCTGGCCGTGCTCGGGCTGTTCACGTTCGTCTTCCAGTGGAACGAGTTCCTCTGGCCGCTGGTCGCCACCACGACGCCCGAGATGCGCACCATTCCCGTCGGGCTCACCCTGTTCAACCAGGAGTACTTCACGTTGTGGCACCTCACGGCCGCGGGCTCGGTGATCCTCTTCGTCCCCACCGCCGTCCTTTTCATCTTCACCCAGCGATACTTCGTGCGCGGCATCGCGCTGACCGGCCTCAAATAGGAGTCATTTCTTGCGTCCGAACGTGATCGTCGTCTTCACCGACCAGCAGCGGTGGGACACCGTCGGCCCCTTCACCCCCAACCTCGACAGGATGGCCAGGCACGGCACGCAGGCCACGGTCGCGCTCACGCCGCAGCCGGTGTGCGCGCCCGCCCGCGCCGCGCTGCAGACGGGCCGCTACCCGACCACGACCGGCGTCCACCGCAACGGCCGCGTGCTGCCGCCCGAGGAGCGCACGCTGGCCCACCACTTCGGCGCGGCCGGCTACGCCACCGGCTACATCGGCAAGTGGCACCTCGGCGGCGGCGAGCCCGTCCCGGCCGACCGGCGCGGTGGTTACCGGTCGTGGCTGGCCGCGAACGCGCTGGAGCACACCTCGGACGCCTACCGCACGATCGTGTACGACGAGGCGAACGAGCCCGTGATGCTGCCCGGCTACCGCTCCGACGCCCTCGTGGACGCGGCCATCAGGTACGTCGCCGACCACCACGAGGAGCCGTTCTTCCTGTTCCTGTCGTTCCTGGAGCCGCACCACCAGAACGAGGTGGACAACTACCCGGCCCCCGACGGCTACGAGGAGCGCTACCAGGGCCGCTGGATGCCGCCGGACCTGGCCGCCCTCGGCGGCACCGCCCACCAGCACATGGGCGGCTACCTGGGGCAGGTCAAGCGGCTGGACGAGGGGCTCGGGCGGCTGCTGGACGCGCTGCGCAGCATGGACCTGCTGGACGACACGATCGTGGCGTACACCTCCGACCACGGCAACCACTTCAAGACCCGCAACGGCGAGTACAAGCGCTCGTGCCACGACGCCTCGCTGCGCGTGCCCCTGGCGCTGCGCGGCCCCGGCTTCGACGGCGGCGGCGCCGTCTCCCGGCCGGTCAGCACCATCGACCTGCCTCCCACGCTCCTGGAGGCCGCCGGGCTGCCCGTCCCCGACGGGATGCAGGGCCGCTCGTTCCTTCCGCTGGTCCGGGACCCCGGGGCGGCGTGGCCCGAGGAGGTGTTCTTCCAGGTGAGCGAGTCGGAGGTGGGACGCGGGATCCGTACCTCGCGCTGGAAGTACTACGCCGTCGCCGAGGACGCCCACCCGTGGGACGACCCCGCCTCCGACCGCTACCGGGAGCAGGCGCTGTACGACCTGGAGAACGACCCGCACGAGCTGGTCAACCTGGCGGGGTTCCCGTCGCACGCCGGGGTGGCGGCGGAGCTGCGGGAGCGGCTCGTCCGCCGGATCGCGGAGGCCGAGGGGGCCGAGCCGGTCATCGAAGCGGCCGTCGAGCGACCGGCGCCGCCGCAGGCGATGACCGACCCGGAGGTGCGGCTGAGCGGCTCCAAGCCGGTCCGCTTCGGCCACCAGCGCCCGCCCGGCACGCGCTAGGGATCTCCATCGGCGTGGCGAGGGGATTTCGCCCGTTACCCTCCGTAATCTCGCCTGGTGAGCGGAGGGAGAGGTGTCGTGGGTGGTTGGTCGAGTTCGTGGGGTACGGGCGGGCGGGTGTCCCGCCGGGCGTTCGTCACCGGCACATTCGCCAGTGCGCTGGCCGGCGCCGTTCCCCTGCTGGGGGGCCCGCCCGCGGCGGCGCAGCCGCGGCCCCGGGCGATGGTGCTGCGGGCCCGGCCCGCGACGGTCACCTTGGGGCGGCGCACGGTGCGCACCTGGACGTACAACGACGAGGTCCCCGGCCCGCAGATCAGGGTCATGGCCGGTGAGCGGGTCCGCGCGAAGCTGGTCAACGACCTGCCCGCGGCGACCACCGTGCACTGGCACGGCATCAGGCTCGACTTCCCCATGGACGGCGCACCCGGGTTCAGCCAGGAGGCGACCCAGCCGGGCAAGACGTTCGACTACGACTTCACCGTGCCCGATCCCGGCACGTACTTCTACCACTCGCACGTCGGCACCCAGCCCGACCGCGGCCTGTACGGCACCCTGGTCGTCCTCGACCCGCGGGAGCCGCTCGACTACGACGAGGAGTTCACCGTCGTGCTCGACGACTGGCTGGACGGCATCGACGGCACTCCCGACGACGCCCTGGCCCGGCTGAACGCCTCCACCGACCACGACGACACCCTGCGCAGCGAGGCGCTCGGCGGCGTGGCGGCGGAGATGGTGCACCCGCTCTACCTGGTCAACGGCCAGGCGCCGGACGCCCCCATGACCTTCCGCACCGCGCCGGGCCGCACGGTCAGGTTCCGGGTGATCAACGCGGCGTCCGACACCGCCTTCCGGGTGGCGCTCGGCGGGCATCGCATGACCGTCACCCACACCGACGGGTTCCCGTGCCGGCCCGTGGACGTGGACACGTTCCTCATCGGCATGGGCGAGCGCTACGACTTCCTGGCCCGGCTCGACTCGGGCGCGTTCCCGCTGGTCGCGATAGCGGAGGGCAAGCGGGGGCGGGCGTTCGCGGTGGTGCGGACGGATCGGCGGGCGGAGGCGCCGGCGAGCACCGTCCAGGTGCCGGAGCTGACCGAGCGGATGCTGGCGTACCGGGACCTGGAGGCCCCGTCGTCCCTCGATCTCCCCCGCCCGTCCAGGGCCATCACGGTGACGCTCGGCATGCGCCCGTCCGGCAACGAGTGGACGATGAACGACAAGGTCGCCGGCGACCACCTGCGGCTGCGCGTGGACCGGGGGGAGACGGTCCGGCTGATCCTGGACAACCAGTCGCCCATGTGGCACCCGATGCACCTGCACGGCCACACGTTCCAGCTGCGCCTGGCCGACGGCAGCGGGCCGCGCAAGGACACCGTGAACATCAAGCCGCGCCAGCGGCTCCACCTGGACGTGCTCGCCGACAACCCCGGCGAGTGGATGTTCCACTGCCACAACCTGTATCACCAGGAGCAGGGCATGATGGGCGCCATCGGCTACGGCCCCGCCCGGACCCCGGCCCCGGCCCACGCCGGCCACCGTCCCCAGCAGCACGACCGCAAGCGGAAGCGTCGTCGCTAACACTGTTCGCACATGCGTACAACGTGCGCTATGGTGAGGGGCATGGCGAAAGACGAGCAGTCCATCCCCTCGGTGTGGGCGCGGCCCCGCCGCGAGCGGGAGCAGCCGGCGCTGAGCCGCGACCAGATCGTGGCCGAGGCCGTCCGGCTGCTCGACGAGGAGGGCATCGACGCCCTGAGCATGCGCCGCCTCGGCAGCCGGCTCAACGCCGGGGCGACCTCGCTCTACCGCCACGTGGCCAACAAGGACGAGCTGATCGAGCTCGCCGTGGACGCGGTCTACGGCGAGCTGCCCCTGCCCGAGGAGACCGACGCCACCCGGTGGCGGGAGGTCATCGCGCGCATCGCCCACGGCCTGCGCGCCACGATCCTGCGCCACCCGTGGATGGCCGCCAAGCTCGGCGAGGTGGGGCTGGCCTACCTGGGGCCCAACATGCTGCGCCAGACGGAGCACATGCTCGGCGTCTTCGAGTCCGCCGGGTTCCCGCTCGACGAGGCCGACCAGGCGATGAGCACGCTCGTCGCGTACGTGCTCGGCGTCACCACCAGCGAGGCCGCGATCCTGTCCATGATCGCCCGCAGCGGTCAGACCGAGCAAGAGTGGGTGGAGCACCTGTGGCCGGCGGCCGAGCGGGCCGTGCAGGACTACCCGCGGCTGCGCGCCCGTTACGCCGCGCAGCGCGGCCAGCTCTCCTCCCAGGCCGACCAGGACGGCTTCGAGTACGGCCTCCAGCGGGTCCTCGACGGTCTCCAGTCCCGCCTCGGCTGAACCCCATTTCGAGCCCTGCTCACGTGTGACATAAGCCTGCCATCGGTCTTGCGACGCGGCCTCGGGCTACGGAAGGATCGCCCAATCGAACCCCCCGTTCCCGCATGACCTTGGAGTGGCCGTCGTGCCCACACAGCACGCGAACGTCGAGCAGTTCGGATACCGGCAGGAGTTACGTCGCGGGGTCGGGATGACCGACCTCGTGTCCTACGGCCTGGTGTTCATGGTGCCGATCTCCCCATTCGCGATCTTCGGCTCCGTCTACGCCCGTTCGGGCGGCATGCCGGCCCTGGCGTACCTCGTCGGGATGATCGCGCTGCTGTTCACGGCAGCCTCGTACGCGCAGATGGTCAAGGCGTTCCCGCTGTCCGGCTCGGTCTACAACTACGCCGGCCGCGGCATCGCGCCGCCGGCCGGGTTTCTGACCGGGTGGATGGTGCTGCTCGACTACATCCTCGTCCCGTGCCTGCTCTACCTCGTCGCCTCGATCGCCATGCACGCCATCGTGCCGGAGATCCCCGTGTGGATCTGGCTGATCGCCTTCGTGGCGCTCAACACCGCGATCAACCTCCGGGGCATCCGGATGACGGTCAAGCTCACCCGGATCATGATCGTGTTCGAGCTGGTCGTGCTGGCGCTGTTCCTCGTGGTCGGCGTCTGGGCCCTGCTCCAGGGCAAGGGCCGCGGGTTCAGCCTCTCCCCGCTGTTCAACCTGGAGACGTTCTCCTGGCCGGTGGTGTTCGCCGCGGTGTCGGTGGCCGTGCTGTCGTTCATCGGCTTCGACGGGATCAGCATGCTGGTCGAGGAGTCCACCGGCGGGTCCGAGCAGGTGGGCAGGGCCATGCGGCTGGCCCTGGTGCTGGCGGGCGTGCTGTTCATCGTGCAGGTGTGGGTGGCCGCGCTGCTGGTGCCCGACCCGGCGGGCCTCCTGCGCCACGGAGGCGACACCGCGTTCTACGACGCGGCCGCGGTGGCCGGCGGCCAGTGGCTCAGGCACCTCACCTCGACCGCCACCGCGCTCTCCTGGGGCGTGGCCAACACCATGGTGGCCCAGGTCGCGGCCTCCCGCCTGCTGTACGCGATGGCCCGCGACCGGCAGCTCCCGTCGTTCCTGGCGAAGGTGTCGGTCAGGCAGTCGGTGCCGGCCAACGCCATCGCGCTCGTCTCCCTGCTGTCCGTCGGCCTCGGGGTCTGGATGTCCACCCGCTCCGACGGCGTCGACCTCCTCAGCAGCCTGATCAGCATGGGCGCCATGGTCGCGTTCATCGTCCTGCACGCGTCGGTGATCGTGCACTACTCGCTGCGCCTCGGCTCGGACGCCATGTGGACACACCTCGTCGCGCCGCTGATCGGGATGGGGATCCTCGTCTTCGTCGTGATCAACGCCCATGTGATGGCGCAGCTGGTGGGCCTGATCTGGCTCGGCGTCGGCGGCCTGGTGCTGGCCGGCCTGTACGCGCTCGGCCGCCGGCCCACCCTCCAGGGCCTGACCGGACGTCTCTGACGGGCGAGGGGACACCATGAACCGGCTGCCGCTCCACGAGGACCTGTATCTCATCGCGCACGACCAGTCCGGCAAGCCCCTGATCCACCAGTCGTCGATGGCTCTCGGGCTGGCCGGCGCGGTGGTGCTCGAACTGGCCGTCAGCGGTCGCGTCACCGTCGCCGACGGCCGGGCGACCGTCTCCCGCCCTCCGGCCGGCGACACCCCCGTCTCCCTGGCGGACGGCGACGTCAGGCTCCTGATCAAGAAGGCGGCGAACGGCCTCTACGACCGCACCCGCGAGGCCCTGGTCGCCTCGGGCGTGCTCGTCAGGGTGAGCAGGCGCCGCCTGGGCATGCTGCCGTACACGCGTCACCAGCTCGCCGACATCGCCTCGGTCGTCCGGGCCTCTTCGGGGGTGCGCTCGGCGGTCGAGGGCTGGAAGCCGCCGGACGCGCGGTGCGCCGCGCTCTGCGGGCTGGTGGCGGTGCTGCGGCTGGAGTCGGAGCTCTACCTCGACCAGCCGGCGAACCGGCTGGTCGGTCGCCTCCGCGAGATCGCCTCGGCCGCCCCGCCCGTGGTGGGTGAGCTGGTCGCGGTCGTGGACACCCTGGTCGGGGAGGCCGCCGTGGCGGTGTACCGCTAGCCGCGACCTGAGCCGGGCCCGGCCATCGCCGCGAGGCGGCGGGCGAGCCGGGCGACGGCCTCCCGCAGCTCGGCGGGCTCCAGCACCTCCGCCTCGAAGCCCAGCCGGGCAACGTGCACGGCGAGCCAGTCGAGGTCCTGCCCGCCGGCGACGAGCACGCACCACCCGTCGCGATCGTCCTCGACGCGCCCCACCTGGGGCGGCACCAGCTCCCGCACGCGGTCTGGCGGCGCGTGCAGGCGCACCCGGGCGAGATAGCGGTAGGGGGCCTCGGCCACGGACCGCTGCACGTAGGCGGCCGGGTCAGGATGCTCCCTCGCCCGGAAGCGCCAGGTCGTCGCCTCCGCCTCGTGCATCCGGTCCAGCCGGAAGGTGCGCCAGCCGTCGCGGTCGACGTCCCAGGCCATCAGGTACCAGCGGCGGCCGGTGGAGACCATCCGCACCGGCTCGACCGTGCGCTCGCGCTCCCCGCCGTCGTGCGTGGCGTACCGGAACCGCACCCGCACGGCGTCGCGGCAGGCCCGCGCGAGCATCATCAGCAGCTCCGCGTCGATCTCGACCCCGGGGTCGGCGAGGGTCTCGGTGGCGCCGTACAC
This sequence comes from Nonomuraea sp. NPDC049625, assembly GCF_040675285.1. Classification (NCBI taxonomy): domain Bacteria; kingdom Bacillati; phylum Actinomycetota; class Actinomycetes; order Streptosporangiales; family Streptosporangiaceae; genus Nonomuraea; species Nonomuraea sp. NPDC049625. The sequence goes on from NZ_JBFAOQ010000004.1 coordinate 340,713, forward strand.
CGCCCGGACCTCGGCGCGCAGCCGGGGCGGCATCACCTGGTCGAGCTTGGCGAGCGCCCGCAGCGCCGCCTCGCCCGCCCCGGCGACCGTGCCTCCCGCCGCCAGCCGCAGGGACACCGCCGTCGCGATCGCCTCCTCGTCGTCGAGGAGCAGCGGCGGCAGCCGGGTGCCCGCGCCGAGCTGGTAGCCGCCCCCGACGCCCGCCGTCGCGTGCACGGGATAGCCGAGCGCGCGTAGGCGCTCCACGTCGCGGCGCACCGAGCGGTCGGTGACCCCCAGCTCGGCGGCGAGCTCGACAGCGGTCCAGGACGGCCGGCGCTGCAGCAGCGCCAGCAGCCGCAGCACCCGCTCGGTCGTCGACTCAACAGACACGCGCTCATCGTTCCACAGATCACGGACCGATCCTGTCCGCTATATGCGAGAGGCTTGAGCCATGAACGACCTGCCCTGGAACACCCTGCTCCGAGATCAGACCGACTGGCACTGGACCCATCAGCTGCGCGATCGCCTCGACGGGCTCACCGATGACGAGTACTTCTGGGAGCCGGCGCCCGGCTGCTGGAGCGTGCGGCCGCGCGGCACCGGCGCCGCGCCGGTGCAGGCCGGGGCCGGCGCGATGACCATCGACTTCGAGTTCCCGATGCCCGAGCCGCCGCCGTTGACGACGATCGCCTGGCGGCTCGGGCACGTGATCGTCGGCGTGCTGGCGATGCGTAACGCCTCGCACTTCGGCGCCACGCCGACCGACTACGGGTCGTTCGAGTACGCTCCGACCGCGGACGCGGCGCTGGCCCAGCTCGACGCCGAATACGCCACGTGGCTGGCCGGGGTCGAGTCCCTCGGCGAGGCCGGCCTCGCCCGCCCGTGCGGGGAGGCGGAGGGGCCGTACGCCGAGTTTCCGCTGGCGGCCTTGGTGCTGCACATCAACCGCGAACTGATCCACCATCTGGCGGAGGTCTGCCTGCTGCGCGACCTCTACCTGCACACTCACCGGGAGGCGAGCTGACATGGCCCGCGACGTTCAGATCACTTTCGACTGCGCCGATCCGGCCGGGCTGGCCGCGTTCTGGGCCGAGGCCCTCGGCTACCGGGTGCAGGACCCGCCCAAGGGCTTCGAGTCGTGGGAGCAGGCCCTGGAGGCGATGGGCGTGCCGCCCGAGCGCCGCAACGACGCCTCCGCGGTGATCGACCCCGACGGGGCCGGACCGCGGCTGTTCTTCCAGCGGGTGCCGGAGGGCAAGCAGGTCAAGAACCGCGTGCACCTCGATGTGCGGGCCGCCCCGGGGTTCGAGGGCGACGCGCGGATGGCGGCCCTGGAGGCGGAGGCCGAGCGGCTCGTCTCCCACGGCGCCACGCGGCTCCAGCGCCACGAGCCCGCTCCCCCGCTCGGCGCCGGTCACATCGTGATGGCCGACCCCGAGGGCAACGAGTTCTGCCTCGACTGATCGGCCGCGCCCCCCATGGACGGCGCGAAGTGCGCGGGTTACGCTCCGCTCGCCACATGATGGGGGGCAATCCATGACTTACACGCTTTTACGCGGGAACTTCGTGATCCGGTACGCGGATCTCCCGCGGCAGGGCCCCGAGCCCGACGGCGACACCGTGAAGTTCCTGCCCGACTCACCCGCGCTGGTGGAGGGGCTGCCGCGGCGCTCCGGCCACCCGCCGAAGATCAACCGCCGCGGCGTCTCCGTGCGTCTGGAGGCCATCGACGCGCTGGAGACCCACTTCGAGGAGACGCATCAGCAGCTCGCCGGGGCCAACGCGGCCAGGGACGAGCTGCTGCGCCTGCTCGGGTTCACGAACGTGCGCTACTGGGAGGACCTGCCCAACAAGGTGCAGTCGGCGGACCAGGACTCCATCCGCGGGCACGTGCTCACGAACGGGGTCGACGCGAACGGCCGGCTGATCGGGTTCGCCTACGCCGGTGAGCATCCGGGGGCCGACGGGACCTCGGTGTTCCTGGACCCGGCGCTCGTGGACGCGTCCGCCAACGGCACGCTGCTGGCCGGCGGGCTGGTCTATCCGGCGTTCTACGCGACGCTGCCGGCGCAGCTGCGTACGCACCTGGCGGAGGTGTCGCAGCCGGCCAGGGGGAAGGCCGCCGGCATCTGGCCCGGCTCGACCGCCGACCCCGACGGCGCCGCCACCGTCACCGGCCTGGCCGACGCCGAGGGCCTGGTGATGTGGCCGAAGCTGTTCCGCCGCCTCGTGCCGTACCTCGCGGCCGGTTTCACGGACTTCGACGGCTTCGACGCCTGGCTGCGCGCGGACCCGGTCAACCGGGACGACGAGGTGTTCCTGCTCACCAAGCTCGAACGCGGCAACCTGCACGACGTGATCAAGGGGGCCGGGCAGCAGATCCAGCTCACGGTGTGGCCGGAGGAGTTCATCATCGCCCCGGACCCGGCGCCGCCGGGCACCGTCGTCAATCCGCCGCCGGTCGCGAGCCGCTGACGCACCGGAGTGGGGGCCGGGGCGCGCACAGCGCCCCGGCCCTGCCGTGTCCGCGCGCTGAACATCGGTTGACGGGAGGCCTCCGGACCGCTTACGGTTCCGGCGATATCGGTGAAATATATCGATATGTATCCGAAACTTTCGGAGGCGTCATGTTTCGTGGAGTCGTCGCGGTCGCCTTGCTCGGCCTCCCTGCGGTGAATCCCTCCCAGCCCCCCGCCATCACCGTGAACGAGCACGTCAGGCACCAGGAGATCGACGGCTTCGGCATCTCCCAGGCGTTCCGGCGCAACGAGCTGCTCAAGGCGCTGCCGGAGTCGCAGCAGCGCGAGGTCCTGGACCTGTGGTTCGACCGCGAGAAGGGCGCCGGGCTCAGCATCCTGCGGCTCGGCATCGGCTCCTCCCCCGCCGGGAGCCCGTACGACCACATGGTGTCGATCCAGCCCGAGGACCCCGGCGGCCCGGACGCCCCGCCCAGGTACGTGTGGGACGGCGACGACAACAGCCAGGTGTGGGTGGCCAAGGCGGCCCAGGCGTACGGCGTGAAGCGGTTCTTCGCCGACGCCTGGAGCGCGCCCGGCTACATGAAGGACAACGGCGACGACAAGGGCGGCGGCACGCTGAAGCCGGAGTGGCAGCGGGCGTACGCGAACTACCTGGTGGCGTACACGAAGTTCTACGCCAAGGAAGGCATCAAGATCACCGACCTGGGGTTCACGAACGAGCCCGACTGGACGGCCACGTACGCCTCCATGCGCTTCACCCCGGAGCAGGCCGCCCAGTTCGCCAAGGTGCTGGGCCCGGTGGCCAAGGGCGTGCACGTGACCTGCTGCGACTCCTTCGGCTGGAACCAGGCGAAGGCGTACACGGCCGCGATCGAGGCCGACCCCGAGGCCCGCCGCTGGGTGAAGACCCACACCGGGCACACCTATGCCAGCCCCGTGGACGCGCCGCTGCCGACGACCAGGAAGACCTGGATGTCGGAGTGGAACCCGAACGGCAGCACCTGGAACGAGAGCTGGGACGACGGCAGCGGCTACGACGGCTTCGCGATCGCGCAGGCCGTCCACGACGCGCTCACGCTGGGGAACGTCAGCGGCTACGTCTACTGGCTGGGCGGCTCGCGCGGCGCGACCCGGGCGCTGCTGCAGCTCGACGACACGGCGAAGACGTATCGCGTGTCGAAGCGGCTGTGGGCGCTGGCGGCGTACAGCAGGTTCATCCGGCCGGGCGCGGTCAGGCTGGAGACGGCGGCGGCGGATCCGGCGCTGAAGGTCTCCGCGTTCCGCAACCCGGACGGCTCGCGCGTCGTCGAGGTGCTCAACACGGGCACCGCGCCGGTCACGTGGCAGGGCGTGCGCGGCCGGGCGACCGCGTACCTCACGGACGGCGCCAACTCGCTCACGCCGTCCGCGGTGACGGGCCGCACGGTGACGCTGCAGCCGCGGGCGCTCACCACGATCGTCCTCCGCTGAGGAGGCCGCGGGAGCCCGGGCAGGTGCCGGCCCGGGCTCCCGTCACGAGCGGGGCGGTCAGCCCTTCGAGCCCGTGGTGGCGATGCCCTGGATGAACTGCCGCTGCAGGAACACGAAGACGGCGATCACCGGGAGCGAGGCGATGAGCGAGCCGGCCATCAGCACCGGATAGTCCGTCTGGTACTGGCCCTGGAGCGCGGCCAGCCCCGCCGACAGCGTCATCTTGTCCGGGTCGGTGTTGACCACCAGCGGCCAGAACAGGTCGTTCCAGGCCCACAGCAGCACCAGGATGGCCAGCGCCACCAGGCCCGGCCGGGCCAGCGGCAGCATGATCGACCAGTAGATGCGCACCGGCCCGGCGCCGTCCAGCCGGGCGGCCTCCTCCAGCTCGCGCGGCAGACCGAGGAAGAACTGCCGCAGCAGGAACACCCCGAAGGCGCTGAACAGCCCCGGCACGATGATCGCCTGCAGGCTGTTGAGCCAGCCGAGCGACGACATGATCTGGTACTGCGGGATCACGAAGAGCTGCGGCGGCACCATGAGCACCGACAGGAAGACGCCGAAGAGCAGGTTCCTGCCGGGAAAGCGCAGCCGGGCGAAGGCGTAGGCGGCCATCGAGCAGAACAGCACCTGCCCCGCCACCCGCCCCGCCGCCATCACCACCGTGTTGAGGAACTGGTCGCCGAACGGCAGCAGCTCGAAGACCTTCGCGTAGTTGTCCCACCGCCACTCGGGCAGCAGGCTCGGCGGCACCCGGGTGGCGCCGCTGAGCGTCTTGAGCGAGGTGACGGCCTGCCACACGAACGGGGCCACCATCGCCAGCGACGCCGCGGCCAGCACCGCGTGCACCCCGAACGACCGACGACGCTCAGACATAGTGCACCCACCTGCGCTGGAGCCGGAACTGCAGGACCGTCAGCGCCGCGATGAGCAGGAGCAGCGCGATCACGATGGCGGCGGCGTAGCCGCGGTCGTCGGTGACGAAGGCGCGCTCGTAGAAGAGCTGCACCACCGTCTGGAGCCGCGAGTACGCCGGGTTGGCCCGCGCCGCCTGCCCGGACCCGGTCATCACGAAGACCAGGTCGAACAGCTGCAGCGAGCCGATCACGGACACGATCGAGATGAAGAACGCGGTCGGCGACAACATCGGCAGCGTGACCGAGAAGAACTGCCGGACGCGACCGGCCCCGTCCAGGCTCGCCGCTTCGTACAGCTCCTTCGGGATGGCCTGCATCCCGGCCAGGAAGATGATCAGGTTGTAGCCGATGCTGCTCCAGATCCCCACCACGACCAGCGCGTACATGGCCGTGTCCGGATCGGCGATCCAGTTGGGCCCGTCCACGCCGACGACCGCGAGCACCTGGTTGACCAGGCCGTAGTCGCCGTTGTAGAGCCACCGCCAGAGCATGGCGACCGCGACCGGCATGGTGACCACGGGCAGGAAGAAGGCCGTCCGGTACACGGCCACGCCCCGCAGCCCCGGCAGGTTGAGCAGCGCGGCGAACACGATGGCCAGCGGGATCCCCACCAGGCCCAGCCCGGTGTAGGCGAGCGTGTTGAACACGGCCCGGCCCACTTCCGGGTCGGCGACGAGCCGGACGTAGTTGTCCAGACCCGTCCAGGTGTGCCCCCCGAACGCGCCCCACTCCGTGAAGGAGAAGTACGCGGTCTGGAGCACCGGCCAGAGGTAGAAGATCGCGAGCCCGAGCCCGGTGGGGGCGATGAACACGTACCCCCACAGGGCCTCGGTGCGCGGCGGACGTCTCCTCGCCGCGTGAGCCGCCCTGGTGAGGCGCTTCTCGGCGGTGGCGGTCACGTCACTCCTTGGCCAGCAGCTCGTTCATCCCGGCCGCGAGGTCCGCGGCCGCCTTCTCGATCGGCACCTCGCCGGTCCACGCCTTGGTGAGCTGGGTCAGCTCGGCCTCCTGCCAGGCGGCGGTGTTCTTGGAGACGGGGTACGGCACCGCGTACGCGACGGCGTCGAGGAAGACCTGCAGCTTCAGCTCGGGATGGGCGGCCGCCCACGCGCTCTGCGTGCCGTTGTACGCCGGGATCGGCCCCTTCTTGCCCAGCAGGTCGGCGGCCGGCTTGGAGCCGAGGAACTTGACGAACTCCCACGCCTCGGCCGGATGCTCGGTCTTGGCCGACATGACGTTGGCGACGCCGTGGATGATCGTGGCCTGTTTCTCGCCCTTGGGGAGCGGGGCCACGTCCACCTTGTCCTTGGTGTAGTCGTTCTTGGTGAACTCGGCCACGTCCCAGGAGCCGCCCCAGTACATCGCCAGCTTGCCGGCCTCGAAGAGCTGGATCGGGGCGGTGTCGGTCATGGTCTTGAGGTCGGGCGACTGCCCGCCGGCGATCAGGTCGGTCCAGAACCGCAGGCCCTCGATGGTCTTGGGGTCGTCGTAGCCGGACTTGCGGCCGTCGGGCGAGATCACGTGGCCGCCGGCCTGGTAGATGGTGTTGTACTGGTACTCCTGGAAGCTCGTGAGCTCCGCGCCGATCGCGTGGACGCCCTTCTTGGCGTCGGTGAGCTTGGCGGCGGCGGCCTTGAAGTCGGCCCAGGTCCAGTCGGCTGCCGGATATTTCACCTTCGCGGCGTCGAAGAGCGTCTTGTTGTACCAGACGCCGATGGTGTCCATGTCCTTCGGCAGGCCGTACAGCTTGCCGTCGTAGGTGTAGAGGTCGACCAGCGGCTTGGGGTAGACGGAGCTGTCGACCTGCTCCTCGATGGGCTTGATGACGCCGTTGGAGGCGTACAGCTGGAAGTTGGGGCCGTTCATCCAGAAGACGTCGGGGGCCGCGCCGCCGGTCACCGCCGCCTTGAGCTTGGTCCAGTAGTCGGCCCATGGCGTGACCTGGACGTCGACGGCGATGTTGGGGTGCGTCTTGGTGAACTCGGCGGCCAGCTCCTGCATGACCGCCTGCTGGGTGGCGTCCCAGACGCCGTAGGACAGCGTCACCTTCTCCTGCGACCGCGCACCCGTGCCAGCCTGCTCACCGCCCGCGCACGCGGAGGCCAGCAACGCCGCGCAAAGGAGCGCCGCACCGCTCCGTGCCGACTTCCACATCTCCCGTGTCCTCTCCTAGAACGTGGGAGTAATGATGGAGTCCAGTGAAATTTTCTTCAAGGGCCTCCTTTGTTACAGATGGCTCACGAGCGGGGTGCGGCCGTCGAGCAGGCGGTCCTCGACGTCGTCGAGCGCGATCCGTACGGCGCCGAGCACCACGGCCTCGTCGCCCAGCGCGGACATGAGGACCTCGGGCGTGCGGATGCACCAGCGGTCCAGCTCGCGCTTGAGCGGCTCGATGAGCACGTCGGCCGAGCGGGAGTAGCCGCCGCCGACCACGACCATCTGCGGGTCCAGCGCCAGGACCAGGGCGGACACGCCGAGCGCCAGGTCCCTGACGTAGCGGCGCACGGCCGTGACGGCCGCCCGCTCACCCGCCCGGGCCGCCGCGAACACGTCGCCCGCCTCACCGCTGGCGGCCTTGAGGTGCTCCTGGGCGCGGATCCAGCCGAGCGCGGGCAGCGCGCCGATCTCGCCCGAGGCGTTGGCGAAGCCCCGGTGCACCTTGCCGTCGATGACCAGGCCGGCGCCGGTGCGGAGCCCCGCCAGCAGGAACACCATGTCCTTGGCGTAGCGGGCCACGCCGCGCCAGCACTCGGCCCTGGCGGCGAGCTTGCTGTCGTTCTCGACCAGGACGGGGCCGGGGACCAGCCGGCGCACGTGGGCGGCCAGGTCGACGCCGGTCCACTCGGGCAGCGCCTCCGACAGCATCACCCGGCCCACGCCGTCCACCAGGCCCGTCGTGCCGACGCCGGCGGCCCAGACGTCGCCCGCGGCCAGGCCGGCGCCCTCCAGGCACGCGGCCACCGCGGCGTCCACCGCCTCCAGCCGCTCCGGCCTGCCCATCTCCGGCGTCACCGGGACGGCGGCCCGGTCGCCGACGTTCCCGTCGAGGTCGGCGACGACGGCGCGGATCTTGTGGCCGCCGATGTCGACGCCGAGCACCCGCCCCGCGTCCGCCCTGAAGCGGTAGCGCCTGGCCGGGCGGCCCACGCTGCCCGCGGTGGCGCCCGCCTCCGCCACCCAGCCCTTCTGCAGCAGCTCGCGGACCACGTCCTCGGCGGACGCGCGCGACAGGCCGGTGCGCTTGGCGACCTCGGTGAGCGTGAGCGAGGGCCCGCCCCGCAGCGCCTTGATCACGGCGAGCGCGTTGAGCTGCCTGAGCCGCGACAGGTCACCGCCGCTCAGATCCTCGCCCATGGACCCCCCTTGCCGTCAGCCAGCCGACTCCTAATAATGATGGTCTCCATGATATTTCGCCGGGAAGGTTCCATGACTGAGGTGACTCTAGCCGTCGTCGGCGGCGGCCTGCGAGGGCTGACCTACGCCCGCCACGCGCACGCCACGGGCGCGGGGCGGGTGGTGGCGGTCGCGGAGCCCGACCCGCGGCGCCGCGCCGCGTTCGCGGCGGAGTTCGGCGTCCCGGCCGAGTCGGCGTTCCCCGGGTGGAAGGAGCTGGCGGCGGCGGATCGGCAGGCCGACGCGGTCGTCATCGCCACGCAGGACCAGCTGCACACCGACCCCGCAGTGGCGCTGGCGGACCTCGGTTACCACATTCTCCTGGAGAAGCCGATGGCGCCGGACGAGCGGGAGGCGGCACGGATCGCCGAGGCCGCCAGGCGCAACGGGATCATGCTGGCCGTCTGCCACGTGCTGCGGTACACGCCATACACGAAGGCCGTGCGGGACCTGCTCGACTCCGGCCGGATCGGGCGGCTGATCAGCGCCCAGCACCTCGAGCCGGTGGGGTGGTGGCACCAGGCGCACTCCTTCGTCCGCGGCCACTGGCGCCGCCAGGACACCTCGGCGCCGATGCTCCTGGCCAAGGCGTGCCACGACATCGACTGGCTCGTACACCTCTTCGGCCGGCCGCCCGCGCGGGTGTCGTCGTTCGGCTCCCTGTCCCACTTCCGCGCCGAGGACCGCCCCGCGTCGGCCGCGGACCGGTGCGTGGACTGCCCCCTGGAGCCGTCCTGCCCGTACTCGGCGCCGCGGCTCTATCTCGGGTGCCTCGGGGACCCGTCGAGCGAGTTCTGGCCGCTGTCGGCCGTCACGCCCGGGCGGACGCGGGAGGCCGTGCTGGAGGCGCTCCGGGTGGGGCCGTACGGGCGGTGCGTGTACGCGTGCGACAACGACGTGGTCGATCACCAGGAGGTGGTGATGGAGTTCGACGACGGGGCGACGTGCTCGTTCACGATGAGCGCGTTCACGCCGATGGAGGACCGGCGGACGCGGTTGTTCGGCACCCACGGCTACGTCGACGGCGACGGCCGCACCCTGCGCGTGGTGGACTTCCGCACGGGCGAGGAGGAACTCGTCGACACGACCGCCGCCCACGCGCACGCGCGGGAAGCCTCGGAGGGGGCTTCGGCGGCGGACGGGCACGGCGGCGGGGACGAGGGCCTGGTGGACGCCTTCCTCGCCGCCGTCGCCTCGGGAGACCCGTCGCCGCTGCGCTCGGACGCGTTCGAGAGCCTCATGACCCATCGCGTGGTGTGGGCCGCCGAGCAGGCCCGCCGCACGGGTTCGGTCGTCACGTTCGCCCCCCACGCGTGAAGCGCCGCCGGGGGCGGGTGGGGGCTAGCCCCAGACCTCCTGGGCTGTCTCGACGATCAGGCGGAGCTTGGCGAACTGCTCGTCGGACGTGAGCTGGTTGCCCTCCACTGTCGAGGAGAACCCGCACTGCGGCGACAGGCAGATCTGGTCGAGGTCGACGAACTTGGCGGCCTCGTCGATCCGCCGCTTGAGCGTGTCCTTCGACTCCAGCTCGCCCCGCTTGGTCGTGACCAGCCCCAGCACCACCATCTTCCCCGGCGGCACGAAGCGCAGCGGCTCGAAGCCCCCGGACCGCTCATCGTCGAACTCCAGGAAGAACCCGTCCACCTTCAGCTCGCCGAACAGCGCCTCCGCCACGAAGTCGTACCCGCCCGAGGCGGCCCAGGAGGAGCGGAAGTTCCCCCGGCACATGTGGGTGGTGATCGTCATCCCGGCGGGCTTGGCGGCCAGGGCGGCGTTGATCTGCTTGATGTAGCGCAGGTGCATGTGCTCGGCGTCGTCCCCGCGCGAGCTCAGCTCCGCCCGCTGGGCCGGGTCGTTCAGGTACGCCAGGCTCGTGTCGTCGAACTGCAGGTACGTGCACCCCAGCGCGCCGATCCTGCGCACCTGCTCGGCGTAGGCCGCGCTCAGGTCCCGCCAGAACTCCTCCACGTCCGGGTAGACCTCGGGGTCGATGGCGGCCGGACCACCCCGGTAGTGGACCATGCTCGGCGAGGGGATGGTCAGCTTCGGCACGACCCCGCTGTTACGGCTGGTGACGGTGTCGCGCAGGAACGTGAAGTCGTCGGCGAAGATCGGCTCGTTCAGCCGGATCCGCTCGTGCACGCGCAGCGCCGCCGGGGTGAACTCGATGTCCCCCTGCTCGTTGTGGAAGCGCACCGTGATGTGCTCGTCACTGGCCTGGCCGATGCCGCCGAGCCGGTAGATGAAGTCCATGTGCCACGAGGCCCGCCGGAACTCGCCGTCGGTGGCGCTCTGCAGCCCGACCTCCTCCTGGCGGCGTACCACCTCCCTGATGGCCTCGTCCTCGGCCTCCCGCAGCGCGTCGCCCGTGAGGGTCTCGCGGGCGCGGAGCAGCGCGGGCGGGCGGAGCAGGCTGCCGACGTGGTCCGCGCGGAACGGTGGCGAGGTGCGCATCGAAGATCATCTCCTCTGGTCGTCAAGGTTGTGCCCGTAGAGCTGTCTGAGGTGGGCTTTGAGCAGCTTGCCCGCCGCGTTCTTCGGCAGCTCAGGGACGAATTGCAGATATTTCGGGATCTTGAAGCGGGCCAGGCGGCCGTCCAGGTACGCCAGCAGCTCATCGGGCTCGATCGCGGCGTCCGGGGCCGGCACGACCAGCGCCTTGCCCACCTCGCCCCACATGTCGTCCGGCACGCCGATCACCGCGCACTCGGCGACCGCCTCGTGCCCGAACAGGACGCTCTCCACCTCGGCGGGATAGATGTTCTCGCCACCGGAGATGATCACGTCCTTGAGGCGGTCGGAGATGCGCACGTAGCCGTCCTCGTCGGCGACGCCGACGTCGCCCGAGCGAAACCAGCCGTCCGCCGACAGCACCTTCGCGCTCTCCTCCGGCCGCCGCCAGTAGCCGGTCATGACGTTGGGCCCCTGTACGTACACCTCGCCCGGCTCACCGGGACCCGCCGGGGAGCCGTCGGGCGCGACCAGCCGTACGTCGGAGAAGAAGCACGGCACCCCGGCCGAGCCCGCCTTGGCGATCGAGTGCTCGGCCCCGAGGAAGAGAGCGCCGGGCGCCGTCTCGGTCATGCCGTACCCCTGCAGGAACGTCAGCCCCCGATCCTGATAAATCCGGATCAGCGGCTCGGGCACCGGCGCTCCCCCGCACAGCAGGTGCCGCAGGCTCGACAGGTCCGCGCCCGCCCAGCGCGGCGACCGCGTGAGGAAGCCGAACATCGACGGCACCCCGAACATCACGGTCACCCGCTCCGCCTCGATCAGGTCGAACGTCCGGTCCACGTCGAAGGAGGGCTCCAGGATGACCCGGCCGCCCTTGAGCACGGTCGGCACCAGCGTCTGGGCCAGCGCCGCGATGTGGAACAGCGGCGCGCCGACCAGCGTGACCTCGTCGTGCGCGAGCGGCACGTCGACCAGCAGGTTGAAGGTGTTCCAGGTCAGGTTGGCGTGGGTGAGCATGGCCCCCTTGGGGCGTCCCGTCGTCCCGGACGTGTACATGATCAGGCACACGTCGTCCTGGCGCACCGGCTCGTCGATCGGCTCGGGCGAGCCGGAGGCGAGCAGCGCCTCATAGTCGGTGACGTGCCGCCCCGGCAGCCCCTCGCCGTCCTGCTCCTCGCCCAGCACGAGGACCGACGCCTGCGCGTCCTCCAGGATGTAGCGCAGCTCCGGCCGGGCCAGCCGGGCGTTGAGCGGCACGAACACGGCCCCCACCAGCCCCGCCGCGAAGAACGTCTCCACCAGCGCGGGCTGGTTGACCCCGAGGAAGGCGACCCGCTCGCCGCGCCCCACGCCGAGCGCCGAGGCCAGCCGGTACGTCCGCTCGCTCAGCTCACGGTACGTGCGGTCATGTCCCCGGTACGTCACCGCCACCCGTTCGGGCGTCATGCGGGCCCGGCGTGCGGGCCATGAGCCAATCCCCTGATTCCGCATCGGCGCTCCTTGACGCTCAAGCCATCAAGTTAGGCCACTGGGCGATGGCTGTCACCGTTCTGCCCAAGTTTCATCCGGCACAACGTCGAGGAGCCGCTCCGCGATCCGCCCCGCCTCCGGCCTGAACCGCTCGTGCAACGTGTGGCACACCCGCTGGGCCTTCTCCGCCGGCCAGTCGTGCGGCAGGTACCGCAGCGGCAGCCGCGGATCGGCCCTGATGATCTGCAGCCAGCCGGTCAGCAGCGTCAGCGAGCGCGCCAGGTCGTCGGGCGCGTCCGCCGCCGGGTCGGCCCGGTCCCAGCGGCGCAGGAACTCCCGGTAGCGCTCGCCCAGGCCCGACAGGTCGTAGGCGTCACCGACCAGCGCCTGCATGTCGGTGGGGTGCCGGGGCTCGGCGGAGAAGACCTTCACGTTCGCGCCGAGGTCCTCGATCACGTGCGCGGCGTCCACGTCGCCGGGAGCGATCCACAGGCCGTTCTGCAGCGGCCCGAACCCGGCCCAGACCAGCCGCGAGCGCAGCTCGTGCCGCTCCCGCTGCCAGGACTCGGGCAGCGAGAAGCCGATCAGCGTCCAGCGGTCCTCGTCCGCGTCGTTGACGACGCCGCTGTGCCAGATGCGCCGCTCGCCGTCCTTGAGCACCTCGGTGCTCGTCGGGGTGAGGCCGAAGTACATGCGGCGGCCCGAGCGCTGGCGGCGCAGCAGGCCGCGGCGGACCATCCGGGTCAGCGTCGAACGCGTCGCCTCCTCCGAGATCCCGACCTTGGCGAACGCCTCGATGAAGCTGCCCGAGGACACGCAGATCCCGCGGCCGTACACGTGATCGCCGAGGAACGTCAGAATCACCGACTGAGGCCGCATCTCAGCCCTCCCCGCATCTTGGGCATTCTCTTGACACCCGTAATATATCTGCCTACATTCAGGGCCACATCCCGGCTTGGAGGGTCCTGATGCGCAGGCTGCTCCCGTCTCTGGTTTGTCTCGCGTTGGCCGCGACCGCCTGCGGCGGTGATTCAGGCGGCGGTGCTCAAGACCCGATCAAGGTCGGCCTCATCGTCTCCCTCACCGGCAACTACACGCCGCTGGGCAGCGAGGACAAGAAGGCCGTCGAGCTGGCCGTCGAGCAGGTCAACGGGCAGGGCGGGCTACTCGGCCGCAAGGTGGAGCTGGTCGCGCGCGACGACAAGACCGCCCCCGACCAGGGCATCGTGGCCTACAACCAGATCAAGGGCGACATCGACGTGCTGATCGGCCCGGTGTTCTCCAACTCGGCGCTGGCGGTCGAGCCGCTCGCGCAGCGTGACAAGATGCCGTACCTGTCGCTGGCCCCCGCCCAGGAGCAGGTCGAGCCGATCAAGTCGTACATCTTCGTCACCCCTGCCCTGTCCGGTATGTACGCCGAGCGCTACCTGCAGTACATCCAGGCCAAGGGCATCAAGACGATCGCCGTGGCCTGGGACTCCAAGAGCGCCTATTCGGTCTCCGGCCACAAGTCGATGATCGCGCTCGCGTCCAAGTACGGCGTGAAGGTCGCCGTGGACGAGCCGTACGAGACGACCACCTCCGACTTCAGCCCCCTCTTCACCCACGTGCGCGACTCCGCCGCCGAGGCGCTGGTGTTCTGGGGCTCGGGCGCGCCCGGCGTGACGGCGGCCAAGCAGTACGTGGCCTCGGGGCTCAAGACGCCGCTGTTCCTGACCGCGTCGCAGGCCAGCAAGCTGTGGCTGGAGCCGATGGGCGGCGCGGCCGAGGGCATGACGGTGCAGAGCGCCATCGGCGTCGTCGGCGAATATCTGCCCGACGGCAAGCAGAAGCAGGTCATCGAGCAGATGGCCAAGCCGTACCAGCAGAAACACGGCTATCCGCCACCGCAGTTCGCGCAGGACGGCTACAGCGCGAGCCTGCTGCTCTTCGAGGCGATCAGGAAGGCGAACAGCACCGACAAGGCCAAGGTGCAGCAGGCCCTGGAGAGCATGGACCTGGTCACGCCCAACGGCCGCTTCCGCTACTCCCCCACCGACCACTCCGGGCTCTCCCCCGAGTTCATCTCGGTCAACACGGTGCAGAACGGGAAATTCGTTCCCACCGACTGGGCCAAGGAGCAGCTCACCAAGACCGTCGGCGCGGGGTAGCGGGTGCTGACGGTCACCGGGCTCTCCCGCTCCTTCGGGGGCGTCTACGCCGTCCGCGACGTGTCCCTGGCCGTCGCGGACGGCGAAGTCTGCGGCGTCATCGGGCCGAACGGGGCGGGCAAGTCCACGCTGTTCAACCTCATCACCGGGCATCTGGCGGCCGACCACGGCCAGATCTCGTTCCGCGGGCACCGGGTGGACCGGCTCGCGCCGCACCGGCGGGCCAGGCTCGGCATGTCGATCGTGTTCCAGGCGGCCAGGGTGTTCCGCGGCATGACGGTCAGGGAGAACGTCATGGTCGGGATGCACGGCCGTACCGGTGCGGGGTTCGTGTCGGCGGCGCTGCGGCTGCCGCGGCACCGGCGCGACGAGCGCGAGATCACCGCCGAGGCGGATGCCGTGCTGAGCCGCGTGGGGCTGGCCGAGTGGGCGGACCGGCCCGCCGACCTGCTGCCCATCGGGCAGCAGCGGGCGCTCCAGCTCGCCCGCGCCCTGTGCGCCCGGCCCCGGCTGCTGCTGCTCGACGAGCCCGCCTCGGGGCTGCGCGGCCAGGAGCGCGAGCGGCTCGCGGCGCTGGTGGAGGAGCTGCGCGCGGACGGGCTGACGATCCTGCTCGTGGAGCACGACGTCGCGTTCGTGACCCGGCTGGCCGACCGCGTGGTGGTGCTCGACCTGGGCCGGGTCATCGCCGACGGCTCGCCCGCCGAGGTGCGGGCCGATCCGCTGGTGCTCGCCGCCTACCTCGGGCAGACCGCATGATCGACGTCAAGGACCTGATCGTCTCGTACGGCACCGCGACCGCGCTCGACCACGTCACGCTCACGGTGGGGCGGGGCGAGATGGTCGCCCTGCTCGGCCCGAACGGCGCGGGCAAGTCCACGCTGGCCAACACCCTCGCCGGGCTGCTCCGGCCCGCCGCGGGCACGGTCGGGATCGGGGGCAGGCTGGCGCTCATCCCGGAGGGCCGCCAGCTCTTCCCGGACCTGTCGGTCGCCGACAACCTGGCCCTGGGCGGGTGGCGGTCGGGTCTGCGGGATCCCTCGTCCGTGTACGACCTGCTCCCCCGGCTGGCGGAGCTGGCCGGGCGGCAGGCCGGGGTGCTGTCGGGAGGCGAGCAGCAGATGGTGGCGTTCGGGCGGGCCCTGATGTCACGGCCCGAGGTGCTCGTGGTGGACGAGCTCTCCCTGGGCCTGGCCCCGAACGTGACCGCCGACCTGGCCGGCCACCTCGCCGAGCTGAACCGGGAGCAGGGGCTGACCGTGCTGCTCATCGAGCAGAACGCGCGGCTGGCGTTCGACCTGTGCGGGCGGGCGTACGTGCTGGAGTCCGGCCGGATCGTGGCCGAGGGCGAGTGCGCGGAGCTGGCCGGCGACCCTCGGGTCGCCAGCGCGTACCTGGGCGGGGCGATCACATGAGCGCCTTCCTCACGTACCTGCTGAACGGGCTCGCGGTCGGGTGCGCGGTCGCGCTCATCGCCAGCGGCCTGGTCGTGATCCACCGGGTCACGGGCGTGGTGAACTTCGCGCAGGGCACGTTCGCGGTCGTGGCCGGGCTGTGCGCGTCGTCGCTGCTCGGGCTCGGGTTCCCGCACGGGCTGAGCGAGCTGGCCGCCGTCCTGGTCGCGGCGCTGGCGGGGCTGCTGACCGGCCTGGCCGCCATCGGCCGGCGCGGCACCACGCCGCTGTCGTCCCTGATCGTGACGCTCGGCGTGGGCGTGCTCGCGTACGCCGTCGAGATCGTCCTGTGGGGCGACCAGCCGCGCTCGGCGCCCGGCCTGGCGGGCTCGGTGACGCTGGCGGGCGCGCGCGTCCAGACGCAGCACCTGCTGGTCATCGGCGTGACGGCGGCCGCGTTCGCGCTGCTGGCGCTCTTCTTCGGGCGCACCTACCTGGGCAAGGCGCTGACAGCGTGCGCCTCCAATCCGTACGCCGCCCGCGTGGTCGGGATCGACACGCGGCTGATGGGGCTGCTGGCGTTCGCGCTGGGCGGGCTGCTCGGCGGGATCGCCGGGGTGCTGGTGACGCCGCTGCGGCCGATCTCGTTCGACACCGACGTCACGCTCATCGTGAACGCCTTCGCCGCGGCCGTCTTCGGCGCGCTCACCCGGCCCGTGATCACGCTGGCCGGAGCGCTGCTGCTGGGCGTGGCCGAGACCATGGCCGCCGGGTACGGCTACGGATCGCACCAGCTGGAGGTGGCGCTGGGTCTCATGATCGTCGTCATGATCGTACAGGCGAGCCGGCGCTCGGCCATCTCCCAGGAGCAGACATGATCCGCCTGGTGGCCGGGCTGCTGGTCGCGGCCGTGACCCTGGCCCTGCCCGCGGTGCTCGACGACAGCGCGCTGGCCGTGTACATCCTGCTCGGGCTGGCCGCGATGGTCACCGTCGGGGTGTCGCTGCTGATGGGCTACGCCGGGCAGGTGTCGCTGGGCCAGGGCGCCTTCTACGCCGTCGGCGCCTACACCGCCGCGCTGCTGTCCCTGCACGGCGTGCCGCCCCTGGCCGGGCTGATCGCCGCACCCGTGGTGGCGGCCGCGGCGGCGCTGGTGATCGGCGTGCCGCTGCTGCGGCTGCGCGGGCACCATCTGGCGTTCGCGACGCTGGCCATGCAGCTCATCCTGCTCTCGCTGGCCGGGCAGCTGGAGGTCACCGGCGGGGACATCGGGCTGCAGGCCATCCCGCAGTTCTCGGTGGGGTCGTTCGAGGCGGGCGGCGCGTCCGCGTACGCGTACCTGACCTGGATCGGGCTGGCGCTGGTGATGCTGGTGACCCGGAACGTGATCACCTCGCGGCCGGGCCGCGCCCTGCGCGCGCTGGCCACCAGCGAGACCGCCGCCGCGTCCTCGGGGATCCCGGTCGGGCGGTACAAGCTGGTGGTGTTCGCGCTGTCGGCGGCGTTCGCGGGGCTCGCGGGCGGGATCTACTGCTTCTACACGGGGTACGTGGCGCCGGGCTCGTTCCCCGTGCTCATCTCGATCCAGTACATCGTGATGGCCGTGGTCGGAGGGCTGGGCACGATCTGGGGCGCCGTGGTCGGCGCGACCGCGATCACGCTGCTCGTGCAGGGGCTGAACAGCCTGGCCGCGCTGCCGGGGATGCCGTCGTACGCGCCCGGCGTGCTGTCGTACGCCGTGTACGCGCTCGTCCTCATCCTGGTCGTGCTCTTCCTGCCCCGCGGCCTGCTCCCCGCCGTCTCCGGCCGCATCGACCGGGACCGCCGGGGAATGATCCATCGGTGACCGTTGAGAAGGCGTCGAACGTCGGTCCGTCGGGCATCGAGGTCGCGTACGAGCGCCTCGGCGACCCCCAGGCCCCGCCCGTGCTGCTGGTGATGGGCCTCGCCGGGCAGCTGATCAACTGGCCGGACGGCCTCTGCGCGGAGCTCGTCGACCGCGGCCTGCACGTCGTCCGGTTCGACAACCGCGACTCCGGCCTGTCCACGCACCTCCACGACGCGCCGCCGCCCGACCTGCCGGCGGCGCTCGCGGGCGACGCGTCCTCGGCCTCCTACACGCTCTCCGACATGGCGGCCGACACCGTCGGCCTGCTCGACGCGCTCGGCCTGGACAGCGCCCACGTGGTCGGCGCCTCGATGGGCGGGATGATCGCCCAGACGATCGCGATCGAGCATCCCGGCCGGGTCCGGTCGCTGACGTCGATGATGTCCACCACGGGCGACCCGTCCGTGGGCCAGGCCCGGCCCGAGGCGATGGCCGCGTTCGCGGGGCCGCCGCCGACGACCCGCGAGGAGGCGGTCGAGCGGTCGGTCCTGATCTTCCGCCTGGCCGGCTCGCCCGGTTTCGCGTTCGACGAGGCCGCGCTGCGCGACCGCGCCGGCCTCTCGTACGACCGCGACCACGACCGGGTCGCCGTCGCCCGCCAGGCCGTCGCGGTCGTCGCCTCGGGCGACCGCACCTCCCGGCTCCGCTCCATCGACGTCCCCACGCTGGTGATCCACGGCGCCGAGGACGCCATGTGCGACCCGAGCGGCGGCCGCGCGACCGCCGCCGCCATCCCGGGCGCGGAGCTGGTGATGATCGACGGCATGGGCCACGACCTGCCCAGGCCGCTCTGGCCCGACCTCGCCTCCCGCATCGCCACCCTCGCCCACCACGCCGACGCCACCCGATAGCCGCTCGCCCCCCTGTGAGCGCCGACACTTCGCCGGGCGTCGAAGCTTTTCCCGTCTAACGTCGCCGCATGACGACGACCCCGCCGGCCATGAGCAGCGCCTCCCCTGACCGCTGTCCGTCGGGAACGTCGTGACCCCCTGGGAGATGCTCGCCGTCTTCGTGACGAGCATCTGCGCCGGCGCACTCAACACCGTCGTCGGCTCCGGAACCCTCATCACCTTCCCCGTACTGCTCGCCATCGGCCTCCCGCCCGTCACCGCCACGGTCACCAACGCGCTCGGCCTGATCCCCGGCTCCATCAGCGGAGCCATCGGGTACCGCCGAGAGCTCCGCGGCCAGTCCCGGCGCCTGCTGAAACTGAGCGTCGCCGCCCTGCTCGGCGGCCTGTGCGGCGCCGTGCTCCTGCTGACCCTGCCGGCCGCGGCGTTCGAGCGGATCGTCCCAGTCCTGGTGGCCCTGGCCCTCGTCCTGGTCATCCTGCAGCCCCGCATCAACACGTACCTGCGCCGCCGCCACCGTGAAACGCCCGGTCGCGGGCTCTTCGCCGGGCTGCTGCTCGCCGGCGTCTACGGCGGCTACTTCGCCGCCGCCCAGGGGATCATCTACATGTCCCTCATGGGCATGCTCCTCGACGAGACGCCCCAGCGCCTCAACGCCGCCAAGAACGTCCTGGTCGCCGTGGTCAACGCCGCAGCCGCGCTCCTCTTCCTGTTCGTCGCGGACTACGACTGGACGGCCGTCGCGCTCATCGCGACCGGCTCCGCCCTCGGCGGCCGGCTCGGCGCCGAGGCGGGCCGCCGCTTCAGCCCTGCGACGCTACGCTTCCTGATCGTGGCCGTCGGCGGGGTCGCCCTCGTCCATCTGCTCGTCCGCTGAAGCGGGCCGCCTCGCCTCCGCAAGTGTGCGGATCCGGTCACGCTCCTCCCCGTCGTCCTGATCGTGCTGGCGGTACGGGTGCGCCGGGCCCCCGCCCCGGCGGAGGCGATCGGGCGTTAGTGTCGGCAGTCCACCCATGGTGATCGACTTTGGAGGGCAGCCGTGCGGCGCGTCATGATCCTGCTGGCCCCGATCGCGGCCCTGGCCGCCGCTCTGGCCGTCGCCCGGCGGCGGTTCGTCGTCGTACGGATCAGCGGGGCGAGCATGCTGCCGACCTACCGCACGGGCGACCGGGTGCTCGTCCGCAGGACCACGGGGTCGGGTGTCAGGCGCGGCCAGGTCGTGGTGCTGCAGACCGCGCTGCCCGGGGGGAAGTGGCGTACGGGGCCGCTGCCTCGGCCGGGGGCGGCCATGTGGTTCATCAAGCGCGCGGTGGCCGTGCCGGGTGACCCGGTGCCCGCCCAGGTCATGGCCCGGGTGGAGGCGTCGCCGGGCGACACGGTGCCGGCACGCCGGCTGGTCGTCCTCGGTGACGGGCCGGTCAGCGAGGACTCGCGGGCATGGGGTTACGTGCCGTTCGACCGCGTGCTCGGCGTCGTCGTCCGCCGGCTCGCCCCCTCCTCCGACTCCGTCGGCTCGTAGCCCTGCGCCTGCAGGGTGAACAGCCCCGCGTACTCCCCTTCCAGCGCCATCAGCTCCGCGTGCGAGCCGCGCTCGGCGATCCG
The DNA here is from genome assembly GCF_040675285.1 of Nonomuraea sp. NPDC049625. Lineage (NCBI taxonomy): Bacteria > Bacillati > Actinomycetota > Actinomycetes > Streptosporangiales > Streptosporangiaceae > Nonomuraea > Nonomuraea sp. NPDC049625. The sequence continues at coordinate 360,764 of NZ_JBFAOQ010000004.1, forward strand.
CCCCTCGGCGAGCACGACGATCACGTCCGCTTCCCGCACCGCGCCGAGCCGGTGCGAGATCAGCAGGCTGGTCCGCCCCGCGCGGTGGCGGCGCAGGCTCTGGTGGATGGCGTGCTCGGCCTGCGCGTCCAGGCCGGAGCTCGGCTCGTCGAGCACGAGCAGGTCCCGCCCCTTCCGCATCAGGGCGCGGGCCAGCGCGAGACGCTGCCACTGCCCGCCGGACAGCACCACTCCGGCCTGGGGGTCGTCCCGGTCGCCGAAGAAGATCCGGCTCAGCAGCGTGTCGTAGCCCCGCGGCAGCCCGGCGACCGTCTCGTGGACACCGGCCAGCCTGGCGGCGGCCTCGACCCGGTCCCGGTCGTCGAGCGCCGCGACGTCGCCGAGCCCGATGTTCTCGGCCGCGGTCAGGTCGTACGACATGTAGTCCTGGAACACCGCGCCGATGCGGCCGCGCAGCTCGGCGGGGTCCATCTCCCGCAGGTCGACGCCGTCCCAGCGGATGGACCCGCGTACCGGGTCGTACAGCCGGCAGATCAGCTTGACCAGGGTGCTCTTGCCCACGCCGTTCAGCCCGACCAGGGCGAGGGAGCCGCCGCGCGGGATGAACAGGTCGATTCCGCGCAGCACCCACGGATGCGCGTCGTCGTACCGGAACCACACGTCGCGCACCTCGATGCCCTGGCGCAGCGCGGGGACGGGGCGCGGACGCCGCGGGACGGGCAGGTCCGGCGCGTCGGCGACGACGTCGAGGTAGTGCCCGAACATCAGCAGCGCGTTGTGCGCGTCGGCGGACTGGCCGACGATCGAAGCGAGCGCGGACTGCACCCCGGCGACGGCCGCGACGAACACGGCGACGTCGCCGACGCTCAGCGTGCCCGACGCGGCGCCGCTGATCGCCCAGAGCAGGCCGAGCGCGGCGACGGCCGCCCCGAGCAGCGACAGCGTCCCCTGGGTACGCAGTGTCCTGCGGGCGAGCCCCTGCTCGGCGGCGTTGACCGCGCGCAGCTCGCCCAGCATCCTGGCGCGCAGGAAGTCGCCGAGGCCGAACAGCCGGATCTCCTTGGCCGCGTCGGGGCTGGTGAGCAGGCCGGCGAAGAAGATCTGCCGCCGGCTCCTCGAGCTGACGCCCCACATCATCCCGGCGCGGCGCCGGGACAGGTCGAGCTGGGCGCGGACCGAGGGGAGCGCGGAGAGCGCCACGACGAGGATCATCCCCGGCGCCAGCACGGCCAGCGCCGCGGTGAACCCGGCGAGGGTGACGGCTCCCTGGGCGATGCCCAGGGAGGAGCGGACGATCCGCTGCGGCGCGTTCTGGCCGGCGTCCTGCGCCAGCCGTACCCGGTCGTGGAAGGCCGGGTTCTCGAATCGGCTCAGCCCCGGGTGTGCGTTGACGGCCTGGAAGAGCCGGTCCTGGATCAGCACCTGGAGCGCGCGGCGCAGCTGCTCCTGGGCGTACTCCGCGGCCGCGGGCAGGGCCGCGCCCGCCAGGCCGGTCACGCCGAGAGCCACGCCGTACGGGAGCAGCTCGGCAAGGCCCGCCCCGGCCGCCAGCCCGTCGAGCACGAGCTTGGTCAGCCACGCGGTGACCACCGGGACCAGGCCCATGAGCAGCACCGTGATCCCGGATGCCAGGACGGCGGCCGGGTGCGCCCGCCAGGCCGACGCCGCGGCCGCGCGAAAGCGCCGTCGCGGCGTGGCGCCGCCGTGCCCGGCAGGAGAGGTCATCGGCGCGTGGCCGCCGGCAGCCTGCCCGGGGCGGTGTCGGCCGCGACGACCACCCCGTCCCCGTCGACCAGGTAGAAGCTGGGGAACCGGGAGACCTGCAACGCCCTGCTCACCGGGCCGCCCATCGGCTCGACCACGACGGTGGCCGAGGTCAGCTCGCCGGTGAACAGCCGGGCCTCGTCGGGGTCGCCCGTGACCACGGCCAGCACGCGTTCGGGACGGGTGTCGGCCAGGTAGGACGCGAACTCCGGCAGCCGCTCGTGGCAGGACGCGCATTCGGTGGAGAACACCGCCACCACGGAGGGCCCCGAGAAGAACGCGCGCGACACGGTCTCGCCGCCGAGGGCGGTCGCGCTGAAATCGCCGAGCGTCGTTCCCGGCTGCACCATCGGGGCACCCGTCGGCGCCAGCTCGGCCAGCCGCAGCGTGTGCACGCGCAGCCGGCGGATCACCGCCAGGGTCAGCACCAGATCCACCAGGCACAGCAATCCGACAACGACGACGGCGGCCACGAGATACGGCATGCGAGCTCCTCAGGGGTGGGCGGCGAAGCACGGAAAACCCACCAGGACGGTGCCGGCCCGGTGTCGGCCCGCACTGTCCTGGGGGCTGTCGGTAGGGCGTCAGCAGTAGTCGAAGCTGCCGCAGCTGGTCGTGCCGGTGGAGTCGTGGTAGCAGCAGGTCCGGCAGAACTTGCCCTGGCAGCACCAGTCGGTCCAGCACGCGGCCGAAGCGTTGGCCGACGGCAGGAACTTGTCGAGGAGGCGGTCTCCCAGCTTGTTGAGTGCGCGGATCATGGCGACCTCCTTGCATGGGGATCTTTACGCGCTCACCGTCACCCAGCAAGAGCACCGTGTTAATAGAGAGATTGGCCGACACTCCGGAACATCGTTCGGCGGTTCAGGATCTTGACAGAGCCCACTTGGCCAGGTGACCAGGCGCTGGATATTACGGCGGCGCCTTGCCTCGGTGTACCTCCTCATCGGCGACTCTCCGAGAGGGGCGGCTCCAGGGACGTGGTGTCTGTCCGCCGGACCGCCCCGCGCCATGGCCGCCGGGTGGTGGCTCCGGGTCGGCTGTTAGCGCTCACACTTCTTCTTCCCTGTCGCGTTTCCTTCTCTGTCAGATGGCTGTGGTGGCAGGTCGAGCCAATACGAGACGAAGAGGCGACGTCAAGGAGGGCACCTCGCGCCCGCGGCGGGGCGACGGACGCGCGTGCGGCTCATCAGGCGTTATCAGGGGACGCCTGACGTGACGGCGAGAGCGCCACTCTGAAACTTTCGCCGTTACTTGACAACTTTCGGAGCGGTTTCCAGACTGGGTGTCCGAGAAGGCTTCCTCCCGCCATGTGGTGGTGCGCGGCGAGGACCGCGTTCACGATGCCCTGGTGGTGTGCGTTCCCCGATCACGGGACGCGGCGTCGATCGCGTGGGGAGGACCCCGCGTGTCCGCTTTTCCGTGATTCAGTCTGGAGCACTCAGTCATGGGCGACACAGCCAAACTTCCGCCGCGGCCCCTCAGGCGCCCGCGGGTTCTGATCGCCGCCGCCGTCGGCGCTATCGCCGTGGCCACCGCGGTGACCGTACCGATCACGCCGGCCGGTGCGGCGGCGAGCACGCTCGGCGCGGCCGCCGCGCAGAGCGGCCGGTACTTCGGCGCCGCCATCAGCGCGGGCAGGCTCGGCGACTCGCAGTACACCACCATCGCCGCCCGCGAGTTCAACATGGTGACGGCCGAGAACGAGATGAAGATCGACGCCACCGAGCCGAACCGGGGCCAGTTCAACTTCACCAACGGCGACCGCGTCTACAACTGGGCCGTGCAGAACGGCAAGCGGGTCCGCGGCCACACCCTGGCCTGGCACTCCCAGCAGCCCGGCTGGATGCAGTCCCTGTCCGGCAGCACGCTGCGCCAGGCCATGATCGACCACATCAACGGCGTCATGGCCCACTACAAGGGCAAGATCTACGCCTGGGACGTGGTCAACGAGGCCTTCGCCGACGGCAACTCCGGCGGCCGGCGCGACTCCAACCTGCAGCGCACCGGCAACGACTGGATCGAGGTCGCCTTCCGCACCGCGCGCGCCGCCGACCCGGCCGCCAAGCTCTGCTACAACGACTACAACATCGACAACTGGACCTGGGCCAAGACCCAGGGCGTCTACAACATGGTCCGCGACTTCAAGCAGCGCGGCGTGCCGATCGACTGCGTCGGCCTGCAGTCGCACTTCAACAGCGGCAGCCCGTACAACAGCAACTACCGCACCACCATCTCCAGCTTCGCCGCCCTCGGGGTGGACGTGCAGATCACCGAACTGGACATCCAGGGCGCCTCCGCGCAGACCTACGCCGCCGTGACCAACGACTGCCTGGCAGTGGCCCGCTGCGCCGGCATCACCGTGTGGGGAGTGCGCGACCAGGACTCCTGGCGCTCGGGTGACACCCCGCTGCTCTTCAGCGGCGGCAACAAGAAGCCCGCCTACGACGCCGTCCTCAACGCCCTCAACGCCGCCTCGCCGGGCGGCCCCACCCCCACACCCACCCCGACCCCGACACCCACCCCGACTCCGACACCGGTCCCGGGCGCGTGCGCGGCGACCATCACGACGACCAACAGCTGGTCGGGTGGCTTCCAGTCGACGGTGACCGTCCAGGCGGGCAACGCGGCGATCAGCGGATGGACCGTGCAGTGGACCTGGCCCGGCGGGCAGAGCATCAGCAGCCTGTGGAACGGCCAGCAGAGCGTGTCCGGCTCCAGCGTCACCGTACGCAACGCCCCCTACAACGGCTCCATCGCCGCCGGCGGCTCCACGACCTTCGGGTTCACCGCGAACGGCACCGCGGCCACCCCGACCGCCACCTGCACCAGCCCCTGACGGCGGCCGGACATGATGAGGAGAATACAGATGCGACTGCCCTGGCGAGCGCGGTCACCGCGCCCCTCCGCCGTCACGACCGCGGCGCCGCCCCGGCGGGCCTCTCACCGCGGCCTCGTGATCGGCGCCGTCGCAGTCCTGCTCGCCGGAGCGGGCCTGCTGACCGTGCAGCCCGCCCAGGCCGCCGTCGCCTGCCGGGTCGACTACGCCATCAGTTCGAGCTGGTCAGGGGGCTTCAACGCCACTGTCACCATCAACAACCTCGGTGACGCGGTCAACGGCTGGCGGCTGACCTGGTCCTTCGGCGCCGGCCAGCAGATCACCCAGATCTGGAACGCCACCCAGACCCAGTCCGGCTCGTCGGTGACCGCCACCAACGTCTCCTACAACGCCTCCATCCCCTCCGGCGGCAGCGCCAACTTCGGGTTCAACGGCTCGTGGACCGGCAGCAACCCGGTGCCCACGTCGTTCGCCCTGAACGGCGTGACCTGCGGCAACCCCGGCACCCCCACGCCCACCCCCACACCGACCCCCACCCCCACACCGACCGGCACGTGCACTCTTCCGTCGACGTACCGCTGGACATCGACCGGCGCGCTGGCGAACCCGAAGTCGGGGTGGGTCTCGCTCAAGGACTTCACCACCGTCGTCTACAACGGCAGGCATCTCGTCTACGGGACGACGCACGACACGGGAACGGCGTGGGGTTCGATGAACTTCGGCCTCTTCACCAACTGGTCCGACATGGCCTCGGCCGGCCAGAACACGATGTCCTCCTCCACTGTCGCGCCCACCCTCTTCTACTTCGCCCCGAAGAACGTCTGGGTGCTCGCCTACCAGTGGGGCGGGACCGCCTTCTCCTACCGGACCTCCAGCGACCCCACCAATCCGAACGGCTGGTCATCGCAGCAGGTGCTCTTCTCCGGAAGCATCTCCGGCTCCGGAACAGGCCCCATCGACCAGACCCTCATCGGTGACAGCACCAACATGTACCTGTTCTTCGCCGGGGACAACGGCAAGATCTACCGGGCCGGCATGCCCATCGGGAACTTCCCGGGCAGTTTCGGCTCGACCTCGACGGTGATCATGAGCGACACGACGAACAACCTGTTCGAGGCCGTTCAGGTCTACAAGCTCCAGGGCCAGAACAAATACCTCATGCTCGTCGAGGCGATCGGCTCGCAGGGCCGCTACTTCCGCTCGTTCACCGCCACCAGCCTGGACGGCTCGTGGACACCCCAGGCCGCCACCGAGAGCAACCCCTTCGCAGGCAAGGCCAACAGCGGCGCCACCTGGACCAACGACATCAGCCACGGCGACCTGGTCCGCAGCAACCCCGATCAGACCATGACCGTCGATCCCTGCAACCTGCAGCTGCTCTACCAGGGACGCAACCCCAACTCCGGCGGCGACTACGGCCTCCTGCCCTACCGGCCGGGCCTGCTGACACTGCAACGCTGATGACGTGACACGGATCCGTCCCTGAGAGCGGGCTTTCCGGTTGGCAACGGTGGTCATCCCAGCCCCCGTCACCAACCGGAAGGCCCGCCCGCCGACTTCCTGGCGCACGGCCCATGCGACCTTCACTCGCCGGCGGCAGGACGTGCTCTCCGCAATGACCTCATCGGTCGTGGAGTCGCGAAGTCGGCCCGGCCACACACCCGTCGCAAGCATGTAGTTCCAGGGGTCGTGGCGTCCCGGTGCAACCAGCGGAGGCAGCACGGGGTTCAAGGGGCGCATCAGGGACGGTGAACCGCCGTGATGGAGCAGGTCAAGACGGGCCCTCCAGGCAGACGCCGGTGACCCCGCGGCGGTCACGGACGCCGTTCAGCGGACGGCCGGCGAGTTCGGCCGGTTGGACGTCCTGGTCAACAACATGACCGAAGGCGGACGGATCATCAACATCGGCAGCTGCCTGTCCGGCCGCACGCCTTTCCCCGGCATCACCCTGTACGCATTGAGCAAGACCGCCCTCACCGGACTGACCAAGGGCCTTGCACGCGACCTCGGTCCGAGGGGCATCACCGCCAACGTCATCCATCCAGGCCCGATCGACACCGACATGAACCCCGCCGACGGGCCGGGCGCCGACGCTCAGAGCGCCTACACCGCCCTCGGGCACTACGGGGAGCCCGCGGACATCGCCGCGACCGTCGCGCACCTGGCCGGCGAGGGAGGCCGATACATCACGGGCGCCTCCATAGCAGTGGACGGCGGCGTCACCGCCTGACTCCTTGCCGGTCCGCGAGGAAATACAAGGGCCAAAGGGCCGTCGGGAATCCGCCATCCTCCCGGCGACCTGCGCGCATCGCCGACCCAGCGACGAAGATCCGTTACGAGCACCTCCACCGTCCAGGCGTGGATCAGTGACCTGAGCAGCCGCCTCGGCACCGCTGGCGCGTCCGCCCCAAGCCGACCTACGACCAGGGCATGGCCTGGGCACCGCTCGCCTTCGCCGTCGAACGAGCCGAGGAGCCGGGACGCGTTCTCGTGGTGTCCTCCTGCGGGCGGATCACCAGCGCTCATGGTAGGACTGGGGGCATGGCCGAAGAGAGCGCCCCTTGATCAGGGGCTCATGTTGATCGACGATAACGAGCAGGCGGTGGCCACCGCGACGGGTCCCGCATCCGGCAGGGCCACACGGGAGGGGTTGAACGTGTCGAAAAGCGACTTGCAAACCGCGCTGGAACAGGCGGTGCAGTTCGCCGGGTACACCAAAATAGCTGTCTACGGACTGGACGGCCGACTCTGGGCCGTCAGTCCCGATGATTTCAGTCTCCAGCCCGAGGAATTTCAAGCGATCGTCAGCGCGGTCAATGACGTCACCCTCCTGTGGAACGACAACTATCTCTACTTTGAAGGCGTCCCGTACGAGTTGTCGGAAGGCGAGAACCTGTTGACATATACCGTCCCACAGTTCGTGGTCAGAGGCCTGGACGAAAGTGACGGTGACGGCATTGGCTGTGCCCTGGTTGAGCAGGGCCTCATCATCGCGCTGTTCAACGCGGACACGTCGGACGACGATTACACGTACATCGAAATTTTGGCCAATCTAGTCGGCACCCGGCGTAACTGACTGCGCCCGGTCTCCATCAACGGCCCCGACCGCACCACCGTCTCAGGTCTCCTGGCCGAACCGACCGGGACCCGGGTGGGCAGCGTCCTCCGCTGCGCGGTCGACACCGACAGGCCGAAGTCCTGATCCGGCGACGAGGGCGTCGCCGAGTTCCGAGCGTAGATAGAGGACCGAGCGACCGTGGCGGGCGCTGGCGAGGAGGCCGGCGGCACGGAGGGTGCGGAGGTGCTGGTTGACGGCCGAGGGGGTGACGCCCAGGCGGCCGGAGAGTTCGGTCGATGAGGCGGGGGTCTCAAGCATGGTGAGCAGCCCTGCCCGGGTGGCGCCCAGAAGGTCGGTGAGCACCCCCGGGGAGTGACGGGGCTCCGCTTGCCAGAGCGTGCCCACGCCCCGAGTGCCGTACATGATCAAAGGGGGCTCGGACGGGGAGATGGGGACGGTAGCCGCCCGGCTGAAGAGGGTCGGGACCAGGGTGAGGCCCTCGCCGCTGGTGGAGCGCCGGTAGCGGGCGTCGCTGATCAGCCGCATGGATACGACGCCGTCCTTCAGCTGAACGCGCTCGCTGAGGTCGGCGAACATCGCGGCCAGGCCGTGGGCCGAGATGACCTGGCCGCGGTGGACCACGTCGGCCTGCAGGACCGCGCGCATCCTGGGCCACCAGGGTGCGAAGCAGGTGCGCCAGTAGTCCCGCAGCGCGTCCAGGATGCGGGCCGACGGGTCACCGCGCAGCGGCTCGGGGAGCCGCGGGTGGATGGCGCGCAGGTCGTCGATCACCCGGTCCACGGGCACGCGGGCGACCGTGGCGAGTTCGTCGTCGATGCGGGTGAGCGGGGCATGGGGGCGGGGTGACAGGTAGTCCGGCGTCCACATGTCGTCGTTGGTGAGCGCCTGCAGCAGGGGCACGTCCAGCGTGGATCGGGCCTGCTCCGTGCGGCGCAGCCAGGGCAGGTGCACGGGATAGCGGCCAGGGTCGCGGAACGTGCGCAACGACAACGTGAGCTCGTTGAGCGGCGAGATGGCGAAGCGGACGTCGGCCACGTCCATCCCCGCGAGCTCGTACTCGATCAGCCCTGCCATGAAGCCATACGCTACATCAATTGGCGACAAAGGCCCTATTACGGGATAAAGGCCCCCGTGATCCAGACCTTCTTCCCTCAGGACCGTGTCGCCCGCTCACTGACTGTCAGCACGATGGCGTTCGCGCTCTCCAGCGGCGTCTTCTACACCGTCAGCACGCTGTACTTCACGCTCGTCATCGGGCTCAGCGCGACGACGGTGGGTCTCGGGCTGGGCATCGCGGGCGGCACCGGGGTGCTGGCCTCGTACGCGGGAGGGTGGCTGGCTGACCGGGTCGGCGCGCACCACGTCCAGACGGTGGCGACAGGGCTCAACGGGGTTGCGCTGCTCGCCTATACGTTCGTCTCCGACGCCGTCGTGTTCACCCTGATCGCCTGCCTGGCCGTGATCGCGCGTTCGGTGGGCTCCACGTCGAAGCAGGCGATGCTGGCGCGGTGGTACACCGGCCCGGAGCGGGTCGAGGTCCGGGCCCGGATGCGCGTGGTCACGAACGTCTTCATCGGCCTGGGCACGGTGGCCGCTGCGGCGGCGCTCCTGATCGGCACCGCGTCGGCGTACCGTGTGGCGGTGGTCGTCGCCGGCATCTTGCTGCTGGCGGCCACCGTGCCGCTGGCCGGGCTCGGGCGTCAGGTGCCGGAGCTCGCCGCCAGGATGACCGCCGTCAGGGAGCGCACCGCGTCCGCCGGGCCTTCGCCGCTCAGGGACCGTACGTACATCGCGAGCGTGGCGTGCAACGCCGTGGTGGCCACGCAGTTCGGCCTGCTGACCGTCGGCATGCCGCTCTGGGTGGCCACCACCGACGCGCCCACCGCCATCGTCTCCGCGCTACTCGTCCTCAACACCGTGGTCGTGGCCGCACTCCAGGTGCGCGCCTCGCGCGGCACCGACGACGTGCGCAAGGCCGGGCGCACGGTCAGGCGCGCGTCGTGGCTGCTCGCGATGGCATGCGGTCTGTACGCTCTGGCCGGCTACGGAAACATGATCGTCGCCTGCGTCCTGTTCGTCCTGGCCGCGTTCGCCCACACCATGGGTGAGATCCTGGGCGAGGCGGGCGGCTGGGGCATGGCCTTCGAACTGGCCGACCAGCGCAGCGCCGGCGCCTACCAAGGCCTCAGCCAGACCGGCTACGCGATCGCCGCCATGTTCTCCCCGATCCTCGCCACCACCGCCGTCGAACACGGCACCGCGGGCTGGGTCGGCCTGGCCGCCCTCTTCGTCCTGGCCGGCACGGGCGCCGCCGCGGTGGCCCGGCACGCAGCCGCCAGGGATCGAGCGGGACGTGGGGGCTCTTCGATGGTAGGCGCAAGTTGAGCGCGTCCGCGGCGGGTGGTGGCGTATCGGGTGCGTCGGGCCACCGGGTCTCAATGGCGGTGGCCAGGCGTTCGAGTTCGGGCAGGCCGGAGACGGCGCAGCGGTCGTAGAAGCGAAACAGCCGCTCAGCGATGACGGTGCGGTCAGTGACATCCCCACGATGCCGTGTCCCTGTCTCGCTCGATGCTTGACGGTCCTGCCTGCGAGCCGAGGGGTCTTTGTTAGTGAGCGCGGACGAGGGCGAGCATGTCTTCCACCGAGCCGGCCGGGTCGCTGATCGGAAACTGCACCGCACGGATGATCGCATCGGGGTCGACCAGCAAGGTGAGGCGCTTGAAGCGGTCGACGCCGGCCGCCCGGAAGGTCGGCAGCAGCAGCCCGGCCGCGAGCTTGCTGTCCTGGTCGGACAGAAGCGGGTAGGGCAACCTCGCGTGCGTGACGAAGGCGGACAGCTGGTCGGGTCGCTGGGTGCTGACGCCTCGGATCACGGCACCCGACGCCTCGAAGTCGGCATGCCGTGACGCGTAGGTGAGGGACTCCAGAGTGCAACCCGTGGCGCCCGGGATGTCGGCCCAACCAGGCGGGTAGCCCTGGGCGCCGGGCGCGAAGGCGCCGGGGAAGAAGTAGAGCACCGTCCAGGCACCGGGTGCGTTGGGCGCGGCCCGTTCGCCGTCGTGTCGTTCCAGAACGACATCTGGCATTTTCCGATCGACCAGCTCATGCACCCGGCGGGTCTCGGCGGACCCGTCCTCGCTGGTCGCGGTCAGCGCGCCATCGCCCATCACATGTCTGGTGCCCCAATCCTGTAGCGCGATGAGCGCCGGCAGCAGGCCCTCGCCCTTCGCGGTCAGCAGGTAGTCGTAACGCGGCGGGCGATCGGAGTAGGGCCGCTTCTCCAGCACCCCGTGTTCGACGAGCCCAGCCAGGCGCTCGGCCAGAGCTCGGCGGCTGACACCGAGCTCACGCTGAAGGCCGTCGAAGCGGGTGGTGCCGCCGGCGATGTCCCGCACCACCAGGAACGTCCACCAGTCACCGATCACTCCAAGCGCCTGCGCGATGCCGCAGTCGGCGTCGGGTAGATCAGCACGCTTCACATGCCCCAGTATATAGTGCATTCCATTCTGGAACTTACCTGGGAGATGTCGAGATGGCAGTCGACAGTGCGCGCGGCGCGAGCGTCTTCTGGCGGTGGTGGACGGCCGGCACGACCAGCGCGGTCGGTTCGGCGATGGGCGCGGTGGCGTTGCCACTGACGGCGTTGACGGTGCTCGACGCCTCCGCGTTGGAGATGGGCATGATCGCCGCTGCCGGTTACGTCGCCTGGATCGTGATCGGCCTACCCGCCGGGGTGATGGTGCAGCGACTACCCATGCGAAGGGTTCAGGTCGGCGCTGACCTGGCACGCGCGGCGGCGGTCATCTCCATTCCTCTGGCGTGGTGGCTGGACCGTCTGACGGTCGCCCAGTTGGTGATCGTGGCCCTCGTGATCAGCTTCGCGGACGTCATCTTCGACGTCGCCAACTCGACCTTCCTGCCGTCGATCGTGAGCAAGGAGCAGTTGCAGTCCCGTAACAGCCTGACCTCCGGCACCCAGGCCACAACTCAGCTCGGCGGACCATCCGTTGGCGGTCTCATCGTCCAGGTGCTCGGGGCTGTGCCTACCCTCCTCGTCGACGCGGCCAGCTACCTTGTCTCAGCCCTGCTGCTGCGGACCCTGCCCGAACGCCGCTCAGAGACCCCCGAGCGCTGGCCACCGGTACGCGCGATGATCCGGGAAGGCTGGCGTTTCGTCGTGCACCACCCGGTGATGGGGCCGTGCATGTGGGCCGCCACCGCGGCAAACACAGTCTGCGGGGCACAGCACGCGCTCTACGCGTTGTACCTCGTGCGTGAGTTGCACGCCGAGCCCGGCCTCGTCGGCCTGCTGCTAGCGGCCGACGGCGTCGGCACGCTGATCGGCGCGGCTTTGACGAACCACATCACAGCCAGGCTCGGGACCGCCCGCGCCCTGATCGTCGCCGGATTCGTCTCGCTCGCCGGGGCGCTTGTCGTACCCCTCGGCACCGGCTGGCAGGCCTTCGTCGCCTTCGCCGTCGGCAATGTGGTCTTCTCCGCCGGCGTGGTGGTCTTCAGCGTGGTCACCCGCACCTACCGGCAGATCGCCAGCCCGCCCGACCTGCTGCCCCGGGTGATGGCGACGGTCCGCTTCGTCTCCTGGGGTGCGATCCCGATCGGCGGGTTGATCGCCGGAGCCGTTGCCGGGGTCCTCAGCGGCCGCGTCACCTTGATGATTTTCGTCGTCGCGGCCGCCTGCATGCCGTTGGTCCTGCTGGCGTCACCGATCCGGCACCTGCGCAATCTCACCGACTATCAGCAGCGCGACGACTCAACCGGCTCGCCAACCGCATCGTCGGAACTCGCCGCCGACGCCGAACCGGCCTAGCCTCCGGAGCTGATGACCAGGCGCTGGATCTGCATGTTCTCCGATGCGCGATCCGGTCACCGGCGAAAACAACTCGATCATGTCAGTGAGCAGCGGTTACGCCTGCGGGCGTCTCGCGTCGCTTCTCCCTGGTTCCGATGCTCCCACGGAACAGCGACGGAACAAGAGCGGAGCTTGGAGGCGGCTGTGGCGATACCGAAGAAGGGCTCGCCGCTCATCACCGTCGACGGCACCGTCATCCGCTGGCGCGTCCGCCACAAGCCGACCTACGGACGCCGCGGTCCTGGAGCAGCACATGCCCAGCGAGGGCGTGGGCCGGCTGCTGGTGCGGCTGCTGACCGGTATTTCGAGGAGGCCGCGGCCGGGCGCAAGGAGAAGCGCCCGCCGCAGTTCCGCGACTGACGGCGTACGAGGACCTGGCGGCCCGCCCGTGCATCGGCGATGCTGTGACGCGTGGAGTACGTGTCCAGAGTGCCGCGACCGCCACTGGACGGGCTGATCGACGACCTCTACTACCTGGAGGGCGCGCCGCCGTACCCCCGGCTGACGCTGCCGCCGATGCCGTCAGCGGTGCTCATCCTCAACCTCGGGGCGCCGTTCCACATCCGCGCCGGCACCGACATCAAGACGGCCGAGTACGCCGACGGCTGCGTGGTCACCATGCCCACCCGCGCCTTCGAGTTCGGCTACCCACCGGGGACCCGGTCAGTCGGCGTGCACTTCAAGCCGTGGGGGCTGGCGCCGTTCCTGCCGATGCCTGCGGCCGAGCTGTGTGACCGGCCCGTGACAGTGGAACAGGTCTGGGGCCGTCCCGCCATTGCTGAGCTGCGAGACCGACTGGCCACGGCGGCCGGGCCGCACGAGATGCTGACGCTGCTCGAGGACGAGCTGATGCGACGGCTCTGCGAGACCGCCGGGCTGGGGCTGGTCCGCCACACGAGCAGCGTCATCGCGGCGGCCACGGGAGCGGTGGCGATCGGCGACCTGAGCGTGGCGGCCGGCGTCAGCGGCACCCATCTGGCGCAGCGGTTCAAGGAGCTCATCGGCGTCACGCCGAAGCGGCTCGCCCGCACCTACCGCTTCGCCGCCACCGTGCTCGCGATCGACCCCGCCGGACCGGTCAACTGGGTCGACCTCGCCGGTCGCGCCGGCTATTTCGACCAGGCCCACTTCGGGCACGAGTTCCGGGCGTTCACGGGGCTTACGCCGACCCGGTACGTCGAAGTCCGGCGGCGGTTCCTGCGCGAACATCCCGGCCATGCGCTCGACGTCGGGCCGCTGCCGGCCGTTTGATTTCTTACAAGAGCCGGCAACTCCCGATACGCCAGTATGGGCACTTCCCGAGCGGAGGAGAGAGCCCTATGGGCAAGGTGGTCATGTACAGCACGGTGTCGGTGGACGGCTTCATCGCGGACGAGAACGACCAGGTCGGACCGCTGTTCGACTGGATGTCCAGCGGTGACGTCCCCTTGGGCGAGACCGGGGAGGCGAAGGTGTCGCAGGCGTCCTACGACTACACCCGGCCGTACTGGGACCAGATCGGAGTGACGATCGTCGGCCGCCACGTCTTCGACCTGACGGACGGCTGGGGCGGCAAGCCTCCGGGCGGGATCGACCACGTGGTCGTCGTGTCCCACCGGCCGATGCCCAAGGGCTGGAACCCCGAGGCGCCGTTCCACTTCGTCGACGGTGTCAAGGCCGCCATGGCCAAGGCACAGGAACTTGCGGGCGACCGCACGGTCGAGGTCGCCGCCGGCGACGTCGGCGGCCAGGTGCTGGCCGCAGGGCTCGTCGACGAGGTCGCCATGGACGTCGCGCCCGTGGTGTTCGGATCTGGCAAGCGCTACTTCGGGTCAGTCGACGCACAGCACCTGCTGGAGGATCCTGACGTGGTGATCCAGGGCAACCGGGTGCTCCACCTCCGCTATCGGGTGCGCCGATGACCGATCTGAGCGGGTACGCGAAGAAACTCGCACCGCCGGCGGGCTGGCCATCGCGACCGAACTTCCGATCCCAGCGCCGATAGCGGTCCCGATCACGCCGATGCACCGAGGGGCCACAAAGGCGTGGGAGCCCATCAAGAGCATGGCGTTGGAGACCGTCTGCCCTCCCTGCGGCTCCAAACTCCCAGGACAAGCCACCGTACAAAGGGCCGATGTGGAGGGTCACGCCGAGAGTGCCACCCCGTAGCACCAGATAGCACGCTGAGATAGAGTTGACGAGTGAGCACTCCTGAGCCCGACCATTCCCATCAGATCTCCCAACGCGACCTGCGAAACCGGTCAGCGGAGATCATGGACGGCCTGGAACGCGGCGAGCGGTACGCCGTCACACGCAACGGTCATCACATCGGCGACCTGGTCCCCATCCGCCGTCGGCGCCGGGCCGTCTCGCGCGCCGAGTTCGCCGCCGTGTCCCGCGGCATGCCGCGACTGGACGACCAGAAATACCTCGAGGACATGAACCGCCACGTCGACGACGACCCCTACGATCGCGCCTACGGGAGAGGCGAGTTCGCAGAGGACGGGGAATGACTCTCGCTCAAGGGCTCCTCGACACCAACATCCTCATCCTGCGTGCCGGAATCGACCCTGACGAACTGCCCGACGAGATGATGATCAGCGCCATCACCACTGCCGAGCTGTCAGCCGGCGTACTGGTGGCCACTGGGGCACAGGAACTCGCGCAGCGAATGAAGATCCTTCAAACCGCCGAGGCCGAGTTCGACCCCCTTCCCTTCGACGACACCGCCGCCCGCGAGTACGGCCAGTTGTGGACCGCCGTCATCGCCTCAGGACGCAAACCCCGCCCCCGAACAGCAGACCTGATGATCGCCTGCGTGGCCATCGCGAACCGCCTCCCCCTTTACACCTGCAATCCCGAGGATTTCAAAGGCCTGGACCACCTGCTCGCCGTGGTCCCGGTCACACGGCCACGGTGGGTCAGTGCATGAAGGAGGCTGACCCTGCGGCCAGGATGAAGAAGCTTCACCGAACCAGCCTTGATTGAGCGCGACGCACACTTCGCCGACCCGGTCCTCCCGTCGGCCGGCCCGCTCGGCTTGTCCCGGGAAGGGAGAGGGCGGTGTTCGTCCTTCACGGTCCGGCCTCGTGCCGGCCGTGTCTCTTGCTCTGCGGCTGGTGTGCGCCTGGTGCCGCTGACTGATGCTGAGATCGCCGCCCAGCTCGCGCCGGCTGGGGCTGCTCGACACGAGGATGGCCGATTCGACTCTCGCCCGGACGAGATTCCCGATGTCGACGACCCGGACATGCCCGTCAAGGTCAACGCGAGTTGGTTCCCTCGGAACCCGGGTTCGAAGACGCCCACTACGATCAGGCCATGGGCATCCAGCGCACGCAGTTTCGTTTATATCGGTACACGTGCGCCGAAGAATGTCAGCACAAATTGCTGGTCCGGGTGAATCGGCCAAGCTACCCGAACTACGATCAGTCGGCCGAAGACGCGGCTGAGGCTTTCGCGGATTCCGCGGCCAATCACCTTCGGACCTGGTGGCAGCGCTGGCTGCTGCCCCGTGACTGCCGCCGTGAACACGAGTCCCGGCTGATGAACGTCTTTCACGAGGCCATTTCCGAAGAACTCGACGGCCCGGGCCTGAGAGAAATTTTGGTGTGGGAGACGGTGACCGATGATGATCCGATCATCGGCGCAGCCTCTACGGAAGAAGAGTTCTGGCGCCGGCTGAACGACTACTACGGGCCGGACGACCTACCCACGTCCGCGCGGCAGGTTGTCTCCCACTCCGTCTATTTCCTGACCGAGCAGGACGGAGCAGGCGATCTCCGTGACGCCTGACTCCTGAGCGGGATCATGCGGTCGACCAAGGAACGTCCGCCATCGGTTCTACCCCGCCACCGCCACACTGCGGCACACGGGGAGCAGCCGCAAGACATCCAACCGCGCCACTCCTCATCAGCCAGATCAGACAGCTCGGCCCCTCACCCACTCGACGTGCCGACACTGACAACAAGATCTAAGCGACAGCCCTTGAGGCCCGCTCATGGCGCAGCGCTCAGGCGGCTGTTCTCTCGCGCGACGCGCACACCCGGCGTACACCTTCGCCCGCTGCAATGCCCCGGCCGAACGCTCCTCGTGACCTATGGTCGGCCCTTGTAGGCGTGACCTGCACTCATTAGCGTGATCGGTCAAACGGCCGAGCCACACGGGGGATGCGCTGTGGATCGTGATGAGTTGGCCTATCTCAGTGACGGCCGCCGCAGGGTCGCTCTGGCGGCTCTGGCAACCCTGCTGCTGGAGGGGCGAATGCGGTTGTCCCACGCGGGCAAGCTCTATCCGGTCGCGGGCGCCGAGGCGGGCGATCCCGTGCTGGAGGCGGCGCTGGCGCAGCGGGCCACCCTGAAGGAGTCGCTCGCCGCGCTGGCCGAGCACGAGAGCGTGCGCGCGGTGGAGGAGGACCTGTTGCGCCGCGGGCTCGTCACGCGCGGATTGCTGGGCCGGTTCCGGCGTCCCACGCCGGAGGGCATGCGAATGGTCGAGGAGGCCAGAACGGTCAAGGGGAGAGGACAGGCGATCGCGGTCGCGCTCAACGGCCTGGCCGGGATCTCCGACGACTCGATCAAACGGCAGTTCGGCGCGGCCAAGGCGGGCCCGCTCCGAGGGCAGGGGCAAGGCGGCTGGGACGCCCGGGATTACGACAGCGGGTCTCCCGGGGGATCCATGTGACACCCGTCCCGCAGCCGGGCGGTGCCGACGTGAATCCCTGGACCTACAGGTGCGACTCCGATGCACTTCGTTGCGGCGCCGCGCGGGTCAAGGTCTACGAGCAACACCTTTCTGCCTCATTCGGCCGCGGCCACCGAGATGGACATCGCGGTGGCAGCCCCGATCACGGGAGTGGCCTTCGCGCCCGCCAAGGCCATCGATGACCGTCTGCAGCTCACTTGGCAAGGTGGCGGCTGATCACCAGGCGCTGGATCTGATTGGTGCCCTCGAAGATCTGCATGATCTTGGCCTCGCGCATGTAGCGCTCGACGCGGAACTCGCGCGTATACCCGTACCCGCCGAACACCTGCACCGCATCCGTCGTGACCTTCATCGCCGCGTCCGTCGCGACCAGCTTGGCGATGCTCGCCTGCCTGCTGTACGGCAGGCCGGCATCGCGGCGCCGGGCAGCGTCGAGGTAGGTGGCCCGCGCGCTCTCCACCCCCGCCGCCATGTCCGCCAGCAGGAACCCGAGCCCCTGGTGGTCGATGATCCGCTTGCCGAACGTCTGGCGTTCCTTGGCGTAGGCCACGGCCTCGTCGAGCGCGGCCTGTGCGAGGCCGGTGGCGCAGGCGGCGATGCCGAGCCGCCCCGAGTCGAGCGCGCTGAAGGCGATCTGCAGCCCCTGGCCCTCCTCGCCGATCAGCCGGTCCTCCTCCAGGATCGCCCCGTCCCAGTGGGCGCTGGTGGTCGGTACGGCGTGCAGCCCCATCTTCTCCTCGGGCCGCCCGAACGTCAGCCCGTCGGCGGCCCCCGGCGCGAGGAAGCAGGAGATGCCCCGCGACCCCTCCCCGGTCCGGACGAAGAGCGCGTAGAAGTCGGCGAGGCCGCCGTGGGTGATCCACGCCTTGTTGCCGGTGATCCGGTAGCCGGTCTCCACCCGCTCCGCCTTGCAGGTCAGCGCCCCGGCGTCGGAGCCGGCCTGGGGCTCCGACAGGCTGTAGCCGCCGATCAGGCGCCCGGCCAGCATGTCGGGCAGCCACCGCTCGCGCTGCTCGGGGGTGCCGTAGGCGGAGACGGGGAAGCAGGCCAGGGTGTGCACGCTGGTGGCGACCGCGACGGCCGCCCACCGCATCGCCAGCTCCTCGATCACCTGCAGGTAGACCTCGTACGGCTGCCCGCCGCCGCCGAGCTCCTCCGGGTACGGCAGCCCGAGCAGCCCCGCCGCGCCCAGCGTGGCGAACAGCCCCTCCGGGTACGTCTCGGAGCGCTCGTGCTCGTCGACCCGGCGCGCGAGCTCCTTGTCGGCGATGTCGCGGGTCAGCTCGATGAGATCCCGGGCGTCCTGGTCGGGCAGCAGCCGGTCAACGGTCACGATCTCTCCTGGCTCGTAACGGGCTCGTCCAGCCGCGCGAGCGCGGCCTTGGCGCGGTCGCGGAACTCGGCGACCCGGGCGAGCTTGATGTCCTCGTACCCCCGGATCAGGTCGGGCAGGCCCGCGATCTCCGCGACCGTCTCGGCGCTGCCGGGCGTGAGCTTGTCCAGCGCGGTCCGCACCAGGTCGCGGTATTCGACGACCAGCTCGCGTTCGACGCGCCGTACGCGGGCGTGGCCGAAGACGTCGAACGTCGTGCCGCGCAGCACCCTGGCGGCCCGCAGCCCGCGGAACAGAACCCCGGCGGAACGGCGTACCTTGATCTTACGCTTGAGCCCCAGCGCCCGCAGCAGCGGCGGGTGCAGCAGCACCGACACGACCGCGTCCGGGCCGTACTCGCGCTCCCTCCGCTCCTTCTCCACGGGGTCGAGGTGCAGGCGGGCGACCTCGTACTCGTCCTTGTAGGCCATGAGCTTGTGCAGGGCGCGGGCGTACGCGAGCCCGATCCGGGCGCCCGCCTCCTCGCCCGCCAGCTTGACCGCGGTGTCCGCCACCTGCCGCACGTCCTCCTCGTACGAACGGGCGTAGGCGGCGTTCTGGTAGCCGGTCAGGTCGGCGACGCGGGTGGCCACCACCTCGTCCAGCCCCTCGGCGGCCGGCGACGGAGCGGGCTCCGCAGCGACCACGGTGGCGCGGCCCCAGCGGAAGGCGGCGAGGTTCTGCTCGACGGCGGCCCCGTTGAGCGTGATGGCCCGCTCGACGGCGGCGGCGGAGACCGGCAGGCAGCCGTGCTGGTAGGCGGCGCCGAGGAGGAGCAGGTTCACCGGCATGTGGTCGCCGAACAGACGCTCCGACAGCCCCTGGGCGTCCAGGCACTCGACGCGCCTGGCGGCGGACTCGACGCGGGCGACCGCGTCCGCGTGCCCCGGCACGACCGCGCGCCCGGTCACCATGGCGGCGGTGGGGACGACGGCGGTGTTCAGGATGGCGACGGTGCGTTCGGGCGAGGCCGTGGCCAGGTTCGACTCGGCCGCCGCGCCCAGCAGGTCGAACCCGATCAGCACGTCCGCGCTCCCCGGCGTGGCCCGCACGGAGCCCTCCAGGGGCCGCGCCGAGATCCGCACGTCGCTGACCACGGGGCCGCCCTTCTGCGCCAGCCCGGTCTGGTCGAGCCCGGACGCGTACAGGCCGTCGAGGTGGGCCGCCATCTGCAGGATCTGCGAGACGGTGACGACGCCGGTGCCGCCGATGCCGGGCATCCGGATCAGGGCCTCGACGGGCCGGCTCGCGGGCTCCGGCACCTCGGCGGGCGGCGGCGGGGCCTGGCGACGGCGTACGGTGCCCGGCTCCACCAGGAGGAACGACGGGCAGTCGCCCTTGAGGCAGCTCAGGTCGGAGTTGCAGGAGGCCTGGTGGATGCGGGTCTTGCGGCCGTACTCGGTCTCGACCGGCTGCACGGACAGGCAGGTCGACACCTCTCCGCAGTCGCCGCAGCCCTCGCAGACCCGCTCGTTGATCACGACCTTCTCCGTGGGCGTGGGCAGCTTGCCGCGCTTGCGCAGCCGCCGCTCCTCGGCCGCGCACCGGTCGTCGTGGATCAGCACGGTCACGCCGTCGAGGGCGGCCAGCTCCTTCTCCACCTCGGGCAGGTCGTCGCGGTGCCGCACCGACGCGATCCCCGCCAGCCGCACCCCCCGGTACGTCTCCGGCTCCGGCGAGGTGACCACGATCCGGCGCACACCCTCGATGGCCAGCTCGTGCGTCAGCGCCGGCACGTCCAGCCGGCCCTCGGCGCGCTGGCCGCCGGTCATGGCCACGGCGTCGTTGTAGAGCAGCTTGTACGTCATCGTCACCCCGGCGGCGACGGCGGCCCTGATCGCCAGGGAGCCGGAGTGGTGGAAGGTGCCGTCGCCGAGGTTCTGCACGAAGTGCCGGTCCTCGGTGAACGGCGCCAGCCCGAACCACTGCGCGCCCTCGCCGCCCATCTGCGTGAGGCCCACCTGGGTGCCGCGCCCGTGGCCGTCCAGGGCGATCATGGCGTGGCAGCCGATGCCGACACCGACCAGCGTGCCGTCGGAGGTGCGGGTGGAGGTGTTGTGGGGGCAGCCGGAGCAGAAGTACGGGGTGCGCGCGGCCACCAGGGGCAGCATGCGCCTCGGCCGGACCTTCGCGCGCGGGGCCAGGTCGATGTCCAGGCAGGCGGCGACGGCCTTGGCCACGTCCTCGGCACCCAGGGTGCCGCGGGCGGTCAGCAGGTCCCGGCCCACGACCGCCGGCATGCGCTCCCGCCCGTACAGGGCCTGCTTGAGCTGCCCCTCCAGGAACGGCACCTTGTCCTCGACCACCAGCACCTTGTCCAGGTCGGCGGTCATGGCGGCCAGGTCGTCGTAGGCGAGCGGGAACGGCATCCCGAGCTTGATCAGCCGGATCCCGCGCTCGTCCAGCGCCGCCTCGTCCAGGCCGAGGTCGGCCAGGGCGCGCAGGACCACCGCGTACGTGGTGCCGGAGGCCAGGATGCCCAGGGCGGTGTTGCCCGCTCCCGCCGTCACCCGGTTCAGGCCGTGCTCGCGGGCGTACTCGCGGGCCAGGTCGAGGCGGCGGGTGAGCATGTCGTGCTCGGCGTCCAGCGCGGCGGCGCCGAGCAGGAGAGGGGCCGCGCCGCGATCTCTCTTGTCGGGCATCGGGATGCCGGCGCGGAGCCGGCCGAGGTCCACCGTGGCGGACGCGTCGGCGATGTCCGCGACGATCTTCAGCCCCGCCCAGAGCCCGGTGGCGCGCGACAGGGCCACCGCGTGCAGCCCGAACTCGACGATCTCCGCGATCGAGCCGGGCGCGAGCAGCGGCATGGACAGGCTCTGGCACATGGGCTCGCACGTGCTGGGCAGCGTGGAGGACTTGCAGCCGGGGTCGTCGCCGATCCAGGCCACCGCGCCGCCCAGGGGCGCCGTGCCGGCCGTGTTGGCGTGCCGGATGGCGTCGGCGGCGCGGTCGAGGCCGGGGTTCTTGCCGTACCAGAATCCGGTGACGCCGTCGTGCCGGCGGCCCGGCACCTGGTCGAGCAGCTGGGTGCCGGCCACCGCCGTGGCGGCCAGCTCCTCGTTCAGGCCCGCCTGGAAGACCACGCCGGCCGGCTCCAGGAACCGCGCCGCCCGTTTCATCTCCAGGTCCACGCCTCCCAGCGGCGAACCCTGGTAGCCGGTGACGAACACACGCGTGTCCAGCCCGTGTTCCTCGTCCAGCCGGCGCTGCTCCAGCGTCAGGCGCACCAGGGCCTGGATGCCGGAGATGAGGACCCGGCCGTCATGTGCCGTGTACTTGTCGTCGAGCGACACTGTTGGCTCGCTCACGCTCGAACCTCCTGGCCTCGTACTTGTGTGCCAAGCACAGCAACGCGGGATGATATGCGCAAGTATTAGATGAGAAAGTGCCCGGAAGACGCAAACTATGTGAACACTTGGGCTTGGCGGCTGAGGTTCTTTGCGCCGGACGAAGGGGTTCTCGCATGCCTGATGTGGACGACGTCGACCACCGCATCCTCCGGCTGCTGCGGGAGGACGGGCGCAGGACGTTCTCGGAGATGGCGGACCTGGTGGGGCTGTCGGTCGCGGCGGTGAAGCGGCGGGTCGACCGGCTCAGGGATCTCGGCGTGATCACGGGGTTCACGGTGCAGATCGACTACGGCAAGCTGGGGTGGGGGATCGAGGCGTTCACGGAGCTACGTTATCCGGGCACGACTCCCGTGAGCGAGATCGTCCGCACCGCCACGGACGTGCCCGAGGTGCAGGCGGTGTTCACGATCGCGGGCGATCCGGACGCCCTGATCCACGTGCGGGTACGCGACCTCGGGCACCTGCAGCAGGTCATCGACCGGCTGCGGCGGGCCGGGGACGTGACCGGGACCAAGACGCTGCTGGTGCTCGGCTCGTGGACCCGCGAGGCGCTGTCCCCTCGCGCCCGCTGAGCCTCACCGCTTCTTGCCCGCTTCGGCGGGAGCCCGGTTGCGGGTACGGTCCCGGGCCTGCTCGCGGCGGGAGAAATGCCATACGAGCAGGCTGATCGCCAGGAGGACGGCGAAGCCCAGGCCGAGCCCCCAGCCCGACACGCCGGCCAGGGGGAGGTCGTCGGCCTCCGACTCCGGTTCCTCGCCGCCGGACTCCGGCCGGGACCCGCGATGGGCGGGTCCCCCGCCGACCCCCACCTGATATCCACCCTCATGGAGACCTTCCGGGTACGGCACCTGGCCGGGCCCGGCCTTCTCCCCGGGGCCCGGCTGACCGGGACCCGGCTGGACCGGCCCCTGGCCGGGGACGGGCTGGAGCGGATCCTGGCCGGGCAGGGGCGGAACGTAACCCTCACCGGGGACGGGCTGCGGAGGCCCGGCGTCGTCACCCGAAGTGGGGCCCGGAACGGGGCCCGGCTCCGCCGTGGCGGACGGCACCGGATCGGCCGTGGGCGCGGGGTCCGGTTCCTTGGGGGTGTCGGGGCTCGGCGTCGGCCGCGGAGCCGGGGCCGGATCGGGTACGGCGGACGCGCAGCCGCCACCCCCGGCGGGGCCCTCCACCGGCGCGTCCTCGGAACCGCCCGTGTTGCCGGGGGCGCAGTCGTCGACGGCGCCGCCGTCCGGGCCTGCGGCCTCCGGACGGCCCCCGACCCGCGCCCGGGTCGGGCTGACCATCCGCGTCGTGCCGCTGCCCATCCCCCAGGCCGTGACCTCGGCGCGGTTGAGGACGTGCGCGCCCTCCGGGATTCCCGGGTCGATCATGACCGGGATCTCGTAGCTCACGCTCTGCCCCGCGGGGAGCGTCAGCCCGGGCCCGCCGCAGGCGACGGCGCCGCCGTGCCTGATGAGGGCGCAGTCGTCGGGGATCGGGCCCGGGATCGCGTTGCGGTCCAGCGTGTCGATGACCGTCACGTTCTGGGCGGCCCGGTCCCCCGCGTTCGTGACGGTGACCGAGTAGACCGACTCCCCGCCGATGACCATCGGCTCCGGGCTGACGGTCCCGATGATCCGCAGGTCCGGGCTCCCGGGCACGTGGAACGCGGCCGGAACCGCGCCGGACAGCGGCGGCGGGGCGGAGCCGTACACTCCGGTCCACCCGCCTACGGCGAGGAGCGCGATGACCGCCGCGATCCCGGGCATGCCCATGTCGTCCCCCCGCCTGACCGCGCCGTGCCGCTCGACCGGGGACGATCCTCCTCTCACCCGCCCCGCCCACGGGGCGGCCCGACCGGAACCATGCGCCGCCATGGCGAACCCTTTGCCCGCCCGGCAGGCGTTCCGCGCTCGACGAACACCCGCCCGCCGCGGATCGAGGACGCGTACCGTCGGGGTCATGCCCGATGTCGCGCGCTACGACGAGATCGCCGACTTCTACGCCGCCGGCTGGACCGACGTCATCGACGACCCGGCCTCCGCGCGCCTGCTCGACCTGCTGGGGCCGGTCGGGGGCACGCGGGTGCTGGAGATCGCCTGCGGCCACGGCCGGGTCAGCCGCGAGCTGGCCCGCCGGGGCGCCGCCGTCGTGGGCGTGGACGTCTCACAGGCCCTGATCGCGAAGGCGAGGGCCGCCGAGCGCGACGCGCCGCTGGGCATCCGCTACCTCCACGCGGACGCCTCCCGGCCCGGCCTGCCGGATGCGTTCGACGCGGTGGTCTGCAACTTCGGCCTCTCCGACATCGACGAGCTCGAAGGCGCCGTCACGGCCGCCGCCGGCGCGTTGCGGCCCGGAGGGGTCTTCGCCTGCTCGATCCTGCACCCGTGCTTTCCCGGCGGCCCGGGGGTGTCCGGCTCCTGGCCGGGGGACGCGCGCTACCACGCCGAGGGCTGGTGGCGCGCCGACGGGGAGCTTTCCGCGCTGCGCCGCCAGGTGGGCGCCAACCACCGTACGCTCTCGACGTACGTCAACACCTTCCGCCGCCACGGCCTGTGGGTGGACGAGTTCGCCGAGCCCGAGCCGGCTCCCGAATGGGCGGCGAATCGACCGGAAGCGGCCCACTTCCCCGTGTTCCTCGTCATAAAGTGCGTCAAGGAATTACGGGAAACGGGGGCGTTGTCGTGAGAAATCCGGAGACCGCGGCTCAGTTGGCGGCGCACGGGACGTACAGGGTCGCGTGGATCAGCATGAGCGCCTTCACCGGCACCCTCGGAGCGTTCGCGATGCTCGCGAGCTTCATGCCGACCAATTACGACTGGGACCCCGAGATGCCGGATTACAGCGATCCGGACATGATGACGCTGGCGACCGCGGCGTCGGGTTCCGCCGTCCTCCTGACCCTGGCGGCGATGGCCTTCGTGTGGCGGAGCACGTCGGCGTTCGTCGTCTTCTCCCTCCTCCTCGCCGTCGACCTCTACCGGTTCACCATGCTGATCACTCACTGAGGCGGCGTGTAGGGCGGGAGGTTGAAGCGGGTGCGGATGGTCCGCTGGACCGTCGCCTTGTCCGACCGGGCGTCGACGGTCATCACGTACTCCTTGCCCCTGAACAGCTCCACCACGGGGTCGATCTTGCTGTGGTACTCGCGCAGGCGTCTGGCCAGGGCGTCCGGGGTGTCGTCGGCGCGGGAGACCAGCTCGCCGCCGCACACGTCGCAGCGGCCCTCCTCCGCCGGCCGGTGGGCGATCAGGTTGTAGTCCATGCCGCAGCGCGAGCACAGGCGGCGGGCCAGGACGCGGCGGCGCACCTCCTCGTCCGGCAGGTCCAGGTGGATCACCCCGTCGATGTCGTAGCTCTCCAGGAAGAACTCCGCCTGGCGGCGGTTGCGGGGGAAGCCGTCGATGATGAAGCCGTAGTTCCAGTCGTGCTGCTGGAGCCGGTCCCTGACCACGGCCTCCACCAGGTCGTCCCCCACCAGTTCGCCGGCCGCGACCAGGCGGCGGACCTGGGCGCCCAGCTTGGTGTGGTTCTTGACGTGCCAGCGGAAGATGTCGCCGACGCTGATGTGCACGAGGTCGAGGTCGCCGGCGAGCATGGCGCTCTGGGTGCCCTTGCCGCTGCCCTGGACGCCGAGGATCACGTATTTGCGCATATGCCCCACGTTCCCACAACCGACCCAGCGGGATCATGGTCGGGAAGGTGTGTGGTGTGGCGGCACCCGGAGCACACCACACCACACACGTCCATCACCGAGGGGTGAACTGCCAGTTTGCGGACATTTCCGAAATGTGTCAATGAATCATAGAAAGCTATCGGCCCTGGAGGCCGATGCCAACCGTAATAATCAGCCATAACTTGGGGAAACTCTCGCCGAAATATTTCGACACTCGTGAAACTTGCGCAGCGTGAGTTGATACGTAGATTTCCGGATGCTTCACACAGCGGTTGTGCCGGAAGGTGGGTTCATGCGCGCGCTGACCGTGTTCCTGTCCAGCCTGCTCCTCGCCACGACACTCTCCGCACCCGCCGGGGCGAAACCGCTCGCCCTGACGTCCGAGGTCGTCTTCCAGCGGGCCGACTTCGCCACCGGCACGTACGAGGGCACCACGGCCGGCGACGGCCTGTCGTTCGGCACGGCCGCCGGCACCGTCTCCTACACCGACGCGCTCGGCACCAAGAGCTGGGAGTACGCCCGCTGGACCGGCCCCGAGCGGACCATCGGGTTCGACGCCACCGAGCTGATCGCCTCCTGGACCGCGGACGTGCCCCCGGGCAGCTGGATGCAGGTCGAGGCCCGGGCCAGGAACGCCGAGGGGCTGACCAAGTGGTTCTCGCTCGGCCGCTGGGCGTACGCGGAGGGCGACATCCGCCGCACCTCCGTGCCGGGGCAGGGCGACGCTGACGCGAACGTCTCGGTTGACACGCTGGTCGCGGCGGCGGGCAAGCCCATCACCGCCTACCAGCTGCGCCTCACCCTCTACCGCGCGCCCGGCTCCGCGGTCACGCCGCGCGTGCGCACCTCCGGCGTCATGGCCTCCAACGTGCCCGACCGCAAGACCGTGCCGGTCAGCCCGGGCGGGGGCGCCTGGGGGACGGAGCTCGCCGTGCCGCGCCGCTCCCAGAACGTGCACCAGGGCCACTACCCCGAATGGGACGGCGGCGGCGAGGCCTGGTGCAGCCCGACCTCGACCACCATGGTCCTCGGCTACTGGGACAGGTGGCCGAGCGCGCAGGACACCTCCTGGGTCGACCCCTCCGACCCGAACCCCGAGGTCGACTACGCCGCCCGCTACACCTACGACCACGCCTACCAGGGCGCCGGCAACTGGCCGTTCAACACCGCCTACGCCGGACGCTACGGAATGGACGGGTTCGTCACGCGGCTGCGGTCGCTGACCGAGCTGGAGCAGCTGATCAAGGCGGGCATCCCGGTCATCACCTCGCAGTCGTTCAAGAAGGGCGAGCTGCCCGGCGCCGGCTACGGCACCAACGGGCACCTCATGGCGATCGTGGGCTTCACCTCGTCGGGTGACGTGATCGCCAACGACCCGGCGTCGTCCGGCAACGCCGCCGTGCGGCACGTCTATCCCCGGGCGGACTTCGAGAACGTGTGGCTGCGGAGCTCCAGCAGCGGCGGCGTGACGTACATCATCCACCCGCCCGGCCACGCTCTGCCCGCCACGACGCCGGGGCTGCCCGCCAACTGGTGATCCCCGGCACGGGATCTCGACGGAAGGTCGGAAGGGTGCGTACTCTGGCAACCGGGAGTTGTCGGGGGATCACGAGGCGCGCTCGGAGTGGCGCCTCCTAGTTCGTGCCGCCCGCCGACCTTCCTCGCCGTGGAGCGCCGGATGACCGACGACGAATCCGCAACCGTCGAGAGGCCTAGACCGCGCTGGAACGGTCCATCTCTTCTGCTGTCGTCCGGCGGCGCCCGTGTCCTGGTGGCGGGCACGGGGACGCATCGGCCCGGGTCGCCGCTGCCGGCGGTGCCCGCCGTGCCGACTACGGTCGCGGACGTCGGGCGCTGCCTGGTCGAGCGCGGCGGGCTGGCGCAGGCCCACCTGACCGTACGGCTGGACCCGGCGACCCCCGCCGACCTGGGGCAGGCGCTGGACCGGCTGGCCCAGGAGGCGACGTCCGTCCTGCTGTTCTACTACGTCGGCCACGGCCTCATCGGCCCGGACAACGAGCTGCACCTGGCCACCCGCGCCACCGTGGACCTCGGCCGCGGCGCGCCCGGGTACCAGGCGCTGCCGTACGGGGTCGTGCGCCAGATCCTGTCCGCGTCGCGGGCCGAGCTCGTCGTCGTGGTCCTCGACTGCTGCTTCGCCGGCCGCGCCCGCGGGGCGTCGTCGCAGGCGGTGGAGCGGGTGTTCGACTCGATGTGGCAGGGGGCGTACCTGCTCACGTCGTCGAGCAGGGACGAGAACTCCTGGGCGCTGCCCGGCGTCCGGCACACGGCCTTCAGCGGCGCGCTGCTGCGGCTGCTGAACGCGGGCGATCCGGCGGGGCCCTCGGTGTTCACCCTGGATCACGTCTACCACAGCCTCGCCCGCAGGCTCCCCGACGCCGGTTTCCCCCGGCCCCGCCGCCAGGCCACCGACCTGGGCGATCGCCGCGCGTTCGCGGTCAACCCGGCCTACCTGGCCCCGCGCTCCCGGCCGGTCCCGCCGGTCGCGGAGCCCGGCGACGAGGCCGGCCCGTACCGGGGACTGGCCGTGTACGGGCCCGAGGACGCGGAGGTGTTCTTCGGGCGGCAGGAGCTGACCAGGTCGCTGGTGGCGCGGGTGCGGGAGGCGTTCGGGAGCGGACGCCCGCTGATCGTGACGGGTCCTTCGGGGGCGGGGAAGTCGTCGGTGCTGCGGGCCGGGCTGATCCCGGCGCTGCGGCACCAGATGGCCGAGGAGCTGTCGTGCGTCGTACTGGCCCCGGGCGCGGATCCGCCGGCGGAGCTGGCCCGCAGGGTGGCTCCGGGCGACCGGCGGTTACTGCTGGTGGTGGACCAGTTCGAGGAGGTCTTCACCGCGTGCGCGGACGAGCCGGCCAGGCGGCGCTTCGTCGAGGAGCTGGTCGCGCTCTCCAGGACTGCGGCCGTGGTGGCCTCCGTCCGGGCCGACTTCTTCGGGCACTGCGCGTCGTACCCGGGGCTGCTGGAGGCGATGCAGCGGCCCGCGATCGTCGGGCCCATGACCGTGACGCAGTTGCGCGCCGCGATCGAGGGCCCGGCCGCGCGGGCGGGGCTCTCGCTGGAGCCGGGGCTCACCGACCTGCTGCTCGAAGACGTCGGAGCCGGTGACGTGGAGCGCTCCGGCGGCGTGCTGCCGCTGCTGTCCCACGCGCTGCTGGCCACCTGGCAGCGCCGTACGGAGCGA
Source organism: Nonomuraea sp. NPDC049625 (assembly GCF_040675285.1). Taxonomy (NCBI): domain Bacteria; kingdom Bacillati; phylum Actinomycetota; class Actinomycetes; order Streptosporangiales; family Streptosporangiaceae; genus Nonomuraea; species Nonomuraea sp. NPDC049625. The sequence goes on from NZ_JBFAOQ010000004.1 coordinate 389,575, forward strand.
ACGCTGACGATGGCCGCGTACCGGGCCTCGGGCGGCATCGCGCGGGCGCTGGCCACGAGCGCCGAGGAGACGCTGCGGCACCTCGGCGCGGACGTGGAGCCGATCGCACGGGACCTGCTGGTACGGCTGGTGCACCTCGACGAGCAGACCGACGACACGAGGAAGCGGGTGGCCCTGGCCGACCTGGCTCCCGCGGGCGTCCCGCGGCGGGTCCTGGACGAGTTCGTGCGCACGCGGCTCCTCACGGTGAACGAGGACGAGGCGGAGATCGCCCACGAGGCCCTCATCCGCGCCTGGCCCAGGCTCCGGAACTGGATCGAGACCAACCGGGTCGACCTGCTCGTCCGCCAGCGCCTGGCCGAGGACGCGGAGACGTGGCAGCGGCAGGGCAGGGACCCGGCGTACCTGTACGCGGACAGCCGCCTGGCGGCGGCACAGGCTGTCGCGCAGGACGCGCGATCGGCGACCGAGCGGGCGTTCCTCGACGCGGCGCTGCGGCGGCGCAGACGGCGGACCTGGATCGTCCGCCAGGTGATCGCCGCGCTCACGGTCCTCCTCCTCGCCGCCGTGACCGCCGGCGTCCTGGCCCTGCGGCAGACCTCCGAGGTGACCAGGCAACGTGACCAGGCCGTCTCCACGCAGGTCGCCGACTCCGCCAACGGCGCCGCCGACGCCTCGCTCGGCGCCCAGCTCTCCCTGGTCTCCTACCGCATCGCCGACACCCCGGAAGCCCGCGGCGCGCTGCTCGGCACGCTGGCGCACCCGGTCGGCGCCCGCCTGATCGGGCACCGGGGCCCGGTCGAGTGGGTGTCCTACCGCCCCGACGGCCGCATGATCGCCACCGCCTCCAGCGACGCCACCGCCCGGCTCTGGAACGTCTCGAACATCGCCCGCCCCAAGGCCGTGAGCGAGCTCAAGGGCCACGCCGCGAGCGTGGTGCGAGCGGTGTTCAGCCCGGACGGGCGGGTGCTCGCGACCGCGTCCGTGGACCGGACCGCCCGGCTCTGGGACGTCTCCGACCCGGCCAGACCACGGGTCCTCGCCACGCTCAAGGGCCACACGAACAAGGTGAGCTCGGTCGCGTTCAGCCCCAAAGGAGGCGTCCTGGCCACCGTCTCCTTCGACGGCACCACCCGGCTGTGGAACATCGCCGACCCCGCCCGGCCCGCCCAGATCGCCCTCCTGCGGCAGAAGTACGTGCTCAACGACGTCGCCTTCAGCCCCGACGGGCGGCTCCTGGCGACCGCGGCGGGCGACGGAAGCACCACGATCTGGGACGTGCTGGACCCAGCGCGGCCCGGCGACCCGACGGTGCTGAGCGCGCCGGACGGCGGCAGCACCTGGAGCGTGACCTTCGACCCCGCCGGCCGCCGGCTCGCCACCGCCTCCACCACCGGCACGCTGTACCTCTGGGACGTCACCGCGGCCAAGCGCGTCGGCACCGCGCGGGGCCAGGGCTCCTTCGTGTACGACGTCACGTTCAGCCCCGACGGCAAGCTGCTGGCCAGCGCCGCCACCGACGCCACCGTCACCCTGTGGGACGTCTCGAACCCGGCCGAGCCGCGGCGCACGACCGCCCTGACCGGGTTCGCGAACACGGTGACCGCCGCCGCGTTCAGCCCGGACGGCCGGACGCTCGCCACGTCGTCGGCGGACACCATGACCAGGCTGTGGAACGTCTCCGACCCCGCCCGCGTCTCCTACCGCGCCGGCCTCGGCGAGCACACCGGCCCCGTCAACGCGCTCTCGATCTCCCCGGACGGCCGCATCATGGCCACCGCGTCCGGCGACAAGACCGTCAAGCTCTGGGACGTCTCCGACCCGGGCCTGGCCAGGTCGCTGTCCACGCTGTCCGGTCACACGGACATCGTCCAGACGGTCCGTTTCAGCGCGGACGGCCGCATGCTCGTCAGCGGCTCCTCCGACAACACGGCCAAGCTGTGGGACGTCTCCCGGCCGGCCACGCCGAAGCTCCTGGCGACGATCAGGAAGCACGTGAACGTCGTGGAGGCCGGCGCCTTCAGCCCGGACGGGCGGACGGTGGTGACGACGTCGCGGGACGGCCGCACCTACCTGTGGGACCTGGCCGATCCCCGGGCTCCCAAGCTGGTCTCCTCGCCGGGCGACGCCGACAACTGGCTGAACGCCGCCATGTTCAGCCCCGACGGCCACATGCTCGCGATCGGCTCGGGGACCGGGGCCATCCGGCTCTGGGAGGTGTCCAAGCCCGCCGCTCCGCGACTGCTGGCCAACTACCCCGCGCACATCAACAGCGTGCTGGGGCTGACGTACAGCCGGGACGGGAGGACGCTGGCGTCGGTGGGCTCCGACGGGACGGCCCGGCTCTGGGACCTCACCCACCCCGAGCGGCCGGCGCAGGTCGCGGTCCTGCTGGGGCACACGGGCGCGGTGGGCAGCGTGGCCTTCGCCGCCGACGGGCGCAGGCTGGCCACGGGGGCGCGCGACGGCACCATCCGGATCTGGAACCTCGCCGACCGGACCCGGCCGGTCACGTGGGCGGTGCTCGCCGGGTCCAACTGGGTCAACGGAGTGGCGTTCACGCCAGACGGGAACGTGCTGGCCAGCGCGTCGGGCAACGGGACGGCGCAGCTCTGGAGCATGGACGTGGAGCAGGCGCGGCAGCACGTCTGCGAGGTGTCCGGAATGACCATCACCCGGAGCGAGTGGGCCCAGTACGTGCCCGGGCTCCCGTACAGCCCGCCCTGCCAGGCCGGGTGACGCCGGCCGTGGAGATCGCGCGTCTTGCGCCCGCGGATCTCCCTGGCCATAGACTTCGGTGAGATGGCGTAATCTCCCATGATCCACCCGCACTGCTCCGTCTGCCGAAAACCGTGAAGGGCCGACCTTGTCGCGAAAAGTAAGCACAAAAGGCGTGCTCACCGACGACGAGCGTGTCACGATCCGCGACGTGGCCGCCCGGGCAGGCGTGTCGGCCACCACGGTCTCCAGGGTGATCAAGGGTGACTACCCGGTCGCCCAGGCCACCAGGACGCGGGTGCTGCGGGCGATGCGCGACCTCGACTACGTGCTCAACGTGCACGCCCGCGCCCTGTCGGGGGCGAGCACGAAGACGGTGGCGTTCGTGCTGGACGACGTCACGGGGCCGTCCTTCGCATACGTGGCCAAGGGCGTCGAGCAGCAGGCCACCGCCGAGGGTCGGCTGTGCATGGTGTGCACCACCCACGGCGACCCGGCCAGGGAGCTGGCCGTCGTGGAGGCGATGCGCGAGCAGCGGGCCGACGCGGTGATCCTGGTGGGGGGCGGCTCGCTGGACGACACGTACCGCGAGCGCATGTCCCACTTCGCCCACGCCCTCGACAAGGCGGGCTCCCGGCTGGTGCTGTGCGGGCGGCCGCCGCTCGGGGACGACGTGCCCACGACCGTCGTCGAGTACGACAACGAGGGCGGCGCCTACGCCATGACCAGCCACCTGCTGTCGCAGGGCCACCGGCACATCGCCCTGCTCGGCGCCTCGTCCCCCGCCGACCGCAGCACCACGAAGGTCGACCGGGAACGCGGGTTCGTGCGGGCGCACGAGTCCTTCGGGGTGCCCTATGACCCCGACCTGGTCATCCCGGCGGGCTTCGGCCGGGCCGACGGCTACGAGGGCACGCGCCGGCTGATCGCGCTCGGGACGCGGTTCACCGCGGTGTTCGCGGCCACCGACATGGTGGCCATCGGGGTGCTGGCGGCGCTGCGGGAGGCGGGGCTGCGGGTGCCCGACGACGTGTCGCTCGTCGGTTACGACGACATCCCGTTCGCCGCCGACCTGGAGCCGGGGCTGACGACGGTGCACATCCCGACGGAGGAGCTGGGGCGGACGGCGGTCCGGCTCGCGCTGAATCGCGAGGAACGCCAGCACGTGGTCCTCGGCACCCACATCGTCGTCCGCAACTCCGTCCGTCCCCCGCTGCGAGGGCAGTAGGTGGGCCGGCTGCGCGAATACGCCGAAGACTGGCAGGGCCGCTTGTTCGACGCCCCCGACCACCGCGAGAACTGGGGGCTGGTGCAGTTGATCAGCCTCAGTGCCCGGTGACCTGTTATCCGGCCGGGGCCCCGGCCCACGCGTGAGGGCCACGATCGGTTCTGCCGGATCGAAGGCCGGCGTCCGGCACGGGACGCTCGCGGGCGAAGCCGCGCGTGCCACCTGATCTTTGGGTAACGCGCCGCGTCCTGGATCAGAGGCGGATGTCGGCGGCGATCGGTAGGTGATCGCTGCCCGTCCTGGGCAGCGATCGGATCTTGGTCACGGTCATTCCGCGGGTCAGGATTTGGTCGATGCGCGCCATCGGGACGCGCGCCGGCCAGCTGAAGGCGAAATCGCGAGGTGGGGCTGCCATCAGCGAGGCGACCGGGCGCAACCCCCGGTCGTCCACGGTGCTGTTGAGGTCGCCGAGCAGAAGGATGCGATCGACCGGCTCGGCTGCCAGCACGGCGCCGAGCCGGGAGGCGCTCTCGTCTCGGCGTACGGAATCGAAACCCCCCAGACCGATTCGCACCGAGGGCAGGTGAGCGACGTAGATCGCGATGTCACCCTGCGGGGTGCGGGCTACCGCGCGCAGGCCGCGGTTCCAGTCTGGGCCGACGCCGTGCGGACGGATGTCCACCAGAGCCGCCTCGGCGAGGGGGTAGCGGGACCAGAGTCCGACCGTGCCTTGCACCGTCCAATACGGGTACTCGACGCCCAACGCGGCGGCCCAGGCCGGGCGCGCCGCCGGCACGAGCTCCTCCAGGCCGATGACGTCCGGCCGGGCCGCGATCAGCTTGCGCGCGGTGCCGGCCGGGTCGGCGTTCTCGTCACTGACGTTGTGCTGTACCGCGACCAGGTGATGCGGCTGGTCCGCGCGGGGCAACAAATGCCCGCCGAACTGGGCAAGCCAGGCGACCGTCGGCACCAGCGCGGCCAGCGCGCCCACCATGGAGCGCCGCCACCAGGCCAGGCCGAGCAGCACCGGGACGGCCAGCGCGAGCCACGGTAGGAACGTCTCGGCCAGGCTGCCGAGGTGACCGATCGCATTCGGCACGGATCGGGGGAAGGCGATGACGGTCGCGGTCAGCGCCGCGAGTGCGACCAGGAGTAAACGGAAGATCGGCACGGCGAGATCCTTGCAGGCTTTGGTGCGATCCGGATCCCCTCTTGATCATGTCGCGCGTATTCACGGCCATCCGGTGGCAAGGCCCTCCGCAGGTGAGTCCCGCATGAGCGGAGGTCGTCCGGCGGTGTCCCACCAAAGCGTGGTCCCTCTCGACACGTTAGGTGGCACCTACCGCTTGGCCGACGAGGTGATCGACGATCCGGCCGGGGCTGCGGAGTCCGGCACCCCCGCGTAGTCGGGCAGCTCGATGCCGTTGATCGCGCGCCCGACCAGCTCGGTGAACCATTCGCCGGCGAAATCGGGGCGCGGCTCGGCGCCTACCCCGGGGACGTCGCGGCTGCGGGCGTTCAACCGGCCGATCTCCTGGTTGGCCTCGACGAACGAGCGCATCCGCGCCTCGTAGCGGGCGAACCCGGCATCGGGGTCCCATCCGGCGGCGGCCAGCTCTCCGGCCAGCACGTAGGCGCCGACCAGCGCCAGCCCGGTGCCCTGCCCCGACATCGGCGAGGAGCTGAACGCCGCATCCCCGAGCAGCCCCACCCGTCCACTCGACCAGCGCTCCATCACCACCTGGGCAACCTGGTCGAGGTAGAAGTCCGGGGTGTCGTCCAGGTGCGCGAGGATGTCCGGGGTCAACCAGCCCAGACCCGCCATCCGCTCACGCAGCAGGACCTTCTGGGCCGCGACGTCACGGTAGTCGACGTCGACGTCGGCCGAGGCGAAGTAGAACATGGCCATCGCCCGGGTGGCGTCCTGGATGGGCCGCAGGAGGGCAGAGCGCCCGGACTCCTGATCCTGGTACTCGAGCAGCCAGCGGTCCAGCCCGAACTCGTTGGGCACACTGTAGAAGGCCAGCACGTGCCCGAGGTGGCGGAGGAACCGCTCAGGCGGCCCGAAGACCATCGCTCGCAGCTCCGAGTGCAACCCGTCGGCCCCGACCACCAGGTCGAAGCGCCGCCGGTCGCCGCCCGCGAAGACCACGTCGACCCCGTCCGCGTCCTGGGCGAGCTCCGCGATTCGGTCGCCGAAGACGTACTCGACGCCGTCGCGGGTGTTGTCGTAGAGCACCTGGGCCAGGTCCCCGCGCAGGATCTCGATGTCCGCGATGAACCCGTCGCCACCGTCGTCGTCGGCACGGAAGGTCTCCAGCACTTGCCCGTCCGCGTCCACGGTGTGCGCGCCGGCGGTGTCGGTGCACGCCGCGCGCACCGCCGCGTCCAGCCCCATGCGCCCGATGACCTCCCTGGCGACCCCGCGCGCGTCCACCCCCTGCCCGCCGGGACGCAGCTCAGGAGCCCGCTCCACCACGGTCACCTCGGCCCCCCACCGGCGCAGCCAATGGGCCAGCGCGGGTCCCGCGATGCTCGCCCCCGCCACCAACACCCTGGGACCGCTCACCCGCGTCCCCTGCCCGCCGGTCCGGATGGTGTGCTCCTGCTTGGAGTCGTCGACGCTCATCACTGCCTCCATATGCTTCTGTCGGTGTGTCCAGCCGTATCGACCACGGGTCCGCACAAAACTCATCGGCACGACCGAAATCGCGTCCACGCTCCCGCAAACACCCTGAACTCGGCATGTGCGTGCGACGTGCATGGTCATGATCAGGCCGTCAGCTAGGCCGCCACCTGAGAATTCGCCAGATCTGCGCGCAACACAGTGAGACGCTGCGGCCACGGCGTCTTCGTTACTCATCTACAGGATCGCGATGATGCGGGGATCACGCCGGCGTGTGCCACGCCATGCCGGCCACGTCTCCGTCGTCGGCCCAACATTCCTCGTCCCTCAGGAGAAGGCCATGGCAGTCACCCTCTACGAGACCTCCAGCGGCCTGCTCATCCTCGCACGCTGGGACGAGGTGGCATGGTCCCTTCAGATCGCCGACCGGACGAACCTGATGGGCCGATTCGCCGAACACGCCGAGGCTTGGACCAGTGGCGATTGGGAGCCGAACGAGACCGACGGTTGGCATCCCGCGAGCGTCGACGACCTCGACAACCTCGACAACCTCGACGACCTCACGGTCATAGCAACGTGGGATGCAGTCCATGGCGTGACACTCCAGGTCCACCGGCACGAGCTTGGCGACGCGGCGCAGGACTACCTGCCTTCCCTCATCGTGAAGAGCTTCACTTACACCCGCGAGAACGCCAACCCGGCCTGGGGCATCGACGTCATCACCATCACGGCCTCCGGAACGGAGGTCATCGAAGAACACACCGTCGACGGCGTCACGCGCAGCGACAGCCATCGCCGGAGCTTCGTCGATGAGTTCGAGGTGGAGCTGCACTTGCGCAGGCGCGACGTTGATTACGCCGGCGAAGGCTACGAGGGTGTCGTTTCCCGCTGACATCGCATGACGAACAACACCACGCGAGACTCACTCGCAGTAACTGATCACCAAAAGTGAGTCATGGCCCACCTACTGCCGTGGTGGGGCGGTGGACTCGCGGATGATCAGGCGGGGTGGGACCAGGGAGATGTCCGGTTGCGGCTGGCCGCTCAGTTCGGCGAGCGCCGCGTGGAAGCATGCCCGGCCCAGCCCCACGAAGTCCATGCGTACGGTCGTCAGCGCCGGGGTCCAGAAGGCCGAGCCGGGAATGTCGTCGAAGCCCACGATGCTGACGTCCCCGGGAACGTCCTTGCCCGCGTCGTAGAGCGCCCGCCGTACCCCCTGCGCGATGTCGTCGTTGCCGCACAGGATCGCCGTCACCCCGGGCGAGCGGGCCAGCCGCTCCCCCGCCGCGTACGCCGACTCGATGTCCCACCCGCACCCCAGCACCGAGGGGATCTCCGCTCCCGCCTGCCGCAGCGCGTCGCGCCACCCCGCGTGCCGCCCGCCGGCCCGGCCCTCGGACGGGATGGCCACGTGGTGGACGGTACGGTGCCCCAGGTCGAGCAGGTGCTGGGTGGCGTCGGCGGCGGCCCTGCGCTCGTCCAGCGCGATCGCCACCCGCCCCAGATCGGGTGCGACCGGCTCGGCGGCCACCACGGCCGGGATGTGCGGCGGCAGCGCCTGCGCCACCACCGTACCCAGCGGGTCGAACGCGATCACCACCAGGCCGCCCGCGCTCGGATCGCTGACGTAGTCGACCGTCTGCCGGACCTCGGCCGACTCCACGACCCTGATCCCCAGCGCCACGCCCTCGGTCCTGGCGGCCTCCTCGATGCCCTGGAGGGTGGAGGCGTACCCGTACAGCATGGTGTTGGAGGTCACGACGGTGACGCCGCTGGCGCGGCCGAGGCCGAGCGCCCGGGCGGCCCGGTTGGGGCGGAACCCCAGCCGGTCGATCGCGGCCAGCACCGCGGCCCGGGTGTCGGGCCGCACCCGGGGTGAGTCGTTCAGCACGCGGGAGACGGTCTGATGCGAGACGCCGGCCGCGGCGGCGACGTCGCGGATGCTCGGGACGGCCCCTTTACGGACATGTCGGGGGCTCGTGGTCACGGTCACATGGTAGTCGGGCCCAAGAGCGGAGGTCGGGAGGCTCCAGGTCCCCCGGAAGTGCCGGTCAGTCGGCTCGTACGGGCTGCTGGTAGTTGTTCAGGAGGGTGAAGTGCTCCCTCGACTCCGCCGGGATCGGGCCGATCTCCACGGGAGCGGAGGGGGAGATCAGGTCGGCGCGGTAGAGCTTGGCCGTGGCGGGGTCGTCGTTCTCGTTGGCCGCGATGATCAGGGAGCGGCGGTCCCGGGAGACGGCCGCCGTGATGATCGACGACTCGGTCGCCGGGGCGATCTCGTTCTTCACCTTCACCTCGGTGTGCTGCACGTAATCGATGTCGTTCCGGGCGAGCCGAGGGTTGATCCGCGCGGTGTAGAAGTCGTTGCTCCCGCCGGCGCAGAGCAGGTCGGTGGCGTTGATCCAGGCGAGCGGGTCGCAGTGGCGAAGGCCGCCGTCGCGTACGACAATCTTCATGCCGAACGGCAGTTGGAGCGGAGCGTCCTCATAGCGGTCCACCGTGTTCCCGAGGATGTCCAGTTCGGCCCCTTGGACCAGGTTGATCCCCACGGCCGCCCGGCTGGGGTTCGCCGCGAACCTCCCGGAGGGATGGACGGTGCCCGGGCACATGACGGCGACCGATCCCGCGACGCGGTAGAAGGTGTCGTCGTTGCTGTTGATGAAACAGGCCAGGCTGATCTTGCGCGGAGTCAGCCGGCCGTTCGGGTCCGCCGAGAAGTACTGCTGGGAGTCGCGCAGGAACCAGAACGACCCGTCAGGCGCGAATCCGGGGTACTTGTCGGAGAACGTCTCCTTGACGTATCCCTTCTTGTTCGATCTGTCGGTGAGGTCCGTGAACGTCCCGGTGCCGAGGTCGAGCCAGCCGACGTGCGTCGGGTCGCCGCTGGACCGGAAGTCCACCTGGATGGCGACCCGGCGGCCGTCCGGCGAGACCGGGCTGACGCCGGGATCTCCCTCCTCACCGCACAGGCTGCGCACGACGGCCTTCTCTCCGCCCGCCGTCGCGGCGATCTCGGTCAGGAGCGGCGCGAGCGTCACGCTGGAGAAGCTCGCGACACCGGTACGGAAGGCGTCGTCGTAGGCCGTGGCCCGCCACCCGTCGTCATTCCACGAGCAGGCGACCGGCCCCTGGGCGGCGAGCACGGCCGGAAGGCTCTTCGCCGCCTCGGCCAGCGCCGTCTTCCTGGCGTCCGGAGTGGGGGCGGAGGCGCGCGGGCTCGGCTGGGACAGGGCGACGGGGCCGGAGGCCGCCGAACAGCCGGTTGCCGCCAGGAGGAGCGCGACCGCCGTCGCCGGCCAGCCACCGCTACGGGAACTCATCCAAGATCTCCTTCACGCCTTCAATGATGATCCTTAAAAGAGTGAATATCATTAACCATGTGTCGCCCATTCACCGCAAGTGGCCGCGGCAGGCGAGACCAGACAAGATGGTCGGGTGACAGCGTTGACGCGACGGGAACGACTGCGGGCCGAGCTCGAACGCGACGTCAAGGCCGCCGCCCGCAGGATTGCCGCGGAGGAGGGCATCGAGGGCCTCACCCTCGCCGCCGTGGCCCGCGGCGTCGGCGTGACGCCCCCGGCCCTCTACCGCTACTTCAACGGCAGGGCGGGCCTCATCCGCGCCATCTACGACGACATCACCGCGGAGTTCATCGACACCGTGGACCGGGCCGCGCGGCGCCAGGACCCTGACGACATCAGCGCCCAGCTGCACGCCGCCACCCAGGCCGTGCTCGACTGGTCGCTGGCCAACAAGGTCGAGTTCGACCTGCTCATGGGCGCCGGGTTCGCCAAGATCGCCGAGTCGGAGGAGGGCATCCCGGTGGTCATCGCGCGCGAGCTGGGCGGCCTGTTCGGGAAGCTGTTCGCCCGCCTGTGGAACGAGGGGCGGCTGACCTGCCCGGCGGACGAGGAGATCGACCCCGTCCTGGCAGCCCAGTTGCGCACCTACCGCTCGGAAGTCGGCCTGGAGTTCCCCATCGGCGTGGTGTTCCTCATGGTCGTCTGCTGGCGGCAGATCTACGGGCTGCTCTGCATGGCCGTGTACGGGCACCACAAGTTCGCCTTCGACGACCTGCAGCCGTTGTTCGAGCACATGATCGACGACCTGCTCGGCCTCCTCGGGCTCAAGCGGAGCCCCAACCTGCGCCTGCGGTGAAAGGGGCTCCTCCCGCAGGTGACCTCAGCCGGCGGGTTGAGGTCACCGACGCCGGGCAGCCGGATCCCGGCCTTCTTGCGAGCAGGTCAGGCCGGTCGGCTCGGTAGGCGTCAGTGTGGACAAGGTAGGGAAGACCTCCGCCCCAACAGGCAGGTAGGCATGACTGAACATGAGTGATCTTCCCGCCACATTAGAGGCATGAAGAGATTGCTCGCCGCCGCTGTCGCCGGCTGTCTGGTCATCGCCCCTGTGGCTCCCGCCTTCGCTGCCGCCGCAACGCCCTCGCCGCAGTCCCGCCTTGACCGGCTCACCACCGAGGACGGCATGGCGGGCGCGTTGAGCCAGGTACGGACCCCGGGCGGCACGACCGTGACCCTGCATTCCGGCACCGCGGAGCGGGGCACCGGCCAGCCGATGATCGGCCCGGAGGGCCGGTTCCGGATCGCCAGCGCGAGCAAGCCGATCATCGCCGCCACCGTGCTGCGGCTGGTCGATCAGAAGAAGATCGACCTGGACGCGCCGGTGGAGCACTATCTGCCCGGCGTGCTGCGCGGCAGGGGCGACGGTGCGGCGATCGACGGGCGGAAGATCACCGTGCGGATGCTGCTGCAGCAGACCAGTGGCCTGCCCGAGTTCCTCGACGCGATCGAGTGGAAGGAGCCGCTCCCGGACTTCCTGCGGGTGGCGCTCGCGCTCAAGCCCACGCCCCGCGGCTCGTTCGCCTACGCCAACACCAACTACCTGGTCCTCGGCATGATCGTGACCGAGGTGACCGGCAAGGACTTCCGGCAGGCGAGCCGAGAGCTGATCTTGAAGCCGTACGGGATGCGGGACACGTACTGGCCGGCCAAGGGCGACTACGGCATCCGCGGCCCGCACGCCCACACCTACGGGGTGCACCCCGGCCGCCCGCAGGACGGCGAGGTGGATCTGACCGACCGGCTGCCCACGTACGAGTTCGGGCCCAGCGGCGGTCTGGTCTCCACCCCGGAGGACCTCAACCGGTTCTGGCGCAAGGCCCCGCTGGGCAAAATGATGGCAAGCACGGTGCCGGTCGAGCAGGAAGGCTGGCCCGAAGGCGCCCGCTACGGCTACGGGGTGGCCCGGATGGAGTCGGGCTGCGGCCATGCCTACTTCGGCGCCGGCGACATGCCGGGGGCCGCGGTGTTCAGCGGCCGGGACCGGGCCGGGCGCGCGGCCACCGTCTACGTCACGGGCGTCCCCGAGAAGCGGCAGCACCTGATCGACGCCTTCGTCGCCGCCATGTGCGATCGCTGAGTCTGTCCGCCGGTTCCTCAACCCCGCACCAGGTGCAGCTACTTTGGAGCTCGTCACACGAACCCGAGTAAAGGGCCCGGATTCGAGCTGAAGGCTTCATCAGGATGAACCCATGAGTGTTCGGCCTTCATAGGCCGTATGGGCCCTTAGGTTCGTGGCGACTCGCGGGGTCCTGGTCTTCGGCGCGGCCATCCGTCGATGGCATGCCTTTACGGGGCATTGCGGGAACGCCCATTTCCCTTTTGCATCGCACCATATTGTTATTCTGCGGTGATAAAACTCTGCCAGGATTCTTCGGCCAAGATCAATGAGAGGAATCCTGTGAGACTGTTAACTAGGGCCGGGCACCGGATCAGTGCACTGGTGGCCGTTGTCGCCCTGGCTTCCGGTGCGTTCGCCTCGGGTGCACAGGCCGCCCCGGAATCGATAGTTTTCGGGGCCGCTTCCGCGGCGCCGAAAAGACACACGGGCACCTGCCCGGTGAGCGTGACGCTGTCCACCACGGTGAAGGTGAAGGCGCCTGTTGCGCTGAAGTACCAGTGGACCTTCAGCGACGGTGACAAGAGCAAGATCAAGACGTACCGGATCGGTGGCAAGGGCGTCAAAACCATCCGCCTGTCCACATCGCTCAAGGTCGGTGGCGATGTCACCGGCTGGGGTGCCGTCCGTGTGATCAGCCCGGCGACGAAGACCTCCAAGAAGGCGTCGTTCGCCGTCACCTGTAACGATGGCGACGAGAACACCGGCGACGTCTTCGACAGCGTGAACACCTCCGTCGAATACGTCAATGCCAACGCCACGCCGACCCCCACGTCGAGCCCGAGTCCGACCTCGAGCCCGGCTCCGACTCCGACTCCGACTCCGACCGGGACCGAAACCCCGCTCCCGAACCTGGTGCAGAAGGCCCGCATCGCCTTCGAGCGCACCACCGCGTCGAAGTGCCCGTTGACCTTCAAGCTCCACGGTCGGCTTGAAGGGATCCCCGCGGGTGCGCAGTCGATTCAGTACCGCCTCGTCGGCGCCAAGGACTGGAAGACGCTCAACGTGCCGGCCGAACATGGCCCCGTCTACAACGCCGTGCTTGAGACGCTGAACTGGGACCAGGAGTCGACCACGTACTCGGTGCAGATCGAGTTCAATCAGGCCAGCAGGCTCAAGACCAACATCATCTACTACTTCGAGTGCGCCGGGCCGAAGGCGAGCACTCAGATCGGCGACGCCGCCGGCGACATCAAGCGCGACAGCTGGGGCAGCGGCCCACTGGCCGAGCTGGTGGCCGACGCCATGCTCGAATCGGTCCAGCCCGTGTCCGGCGCGCAGATCGCCCTGGTCAGCAAGTACGCGGTCCGCTCGCCGAACGCCGAGATCAAGAAGGGTCCCGTCACGTACGGGCAGCTGTACGCCACGCAGCCGAACGGGCTCCACGTCGACACCTGGTCCATGAGCGGCTCCCAGCTCAAGTGGCTGCTGGGGCACGCGAGCAAGGAGCGGGGTGTGCTGACCCCGTCCGCCGGGCTGCGCTACAGCCTGGCGAACGGAGAGATCACGGAGATCACGCTGAACGGCGCGCCGGTGACCGATACTCAGGTGATCAAGGTCGCCGCGAACTACATCCTGGCCGGCGGCTGGGAGGGGTTCCCGCAGTGGAAGTGGCCCAACAACAGCGTGGCGCACAGCGGGCCTGACGACCGGGGTGCGCTGGCGTCGTACTTCGCCGACCACTCGCCGATCAGCGCTCCCAAGGGGGACCGCGTCACGGTTCGCGGATGAATTTCCTAGGCGTACGCATTCCTTAGGCGTAGCGTGCGCTGTTCTCCGGGCGGAAAGCATTCCGTCCGGAGAAAGCCTGGCTTCTGACCCGGGGCCCGCGCCACGCGAAGATTCCGCGCCACCATTGGCGCCGGCTCCGGCCTGCTCGTTTTCGCCATCTGCGCCAGACGAATATGGCCCCTCTCGACTACGCAACGGTCAACTCTGGGGTTATTTCACAGTCCGGGGTGGGCATCGGCAGGCCCACCCCGGTAACCAGGCGACGGGAGGGTGGCGCCACCTACCCCTGGGTGAGCCGGAGGACGCCCCAGTGGCTGGTGTCCAGGTAGCTTCGGCCAGTGTTGTCGTTCCAGGTCACGGCGCTGGTACGGGCGGTGCCCGTGGCGTCGTTGACCTGGGCGTCGAAGCCCAGCAGCGTCCCCGGCGCGAGTGTGATCGTGGGCAGGTCGATGGCCGCCTCGACGACGTACCCGCCGGGCACCGTCCTGGTCACCGCCTTCACGTGGTCCTTCACCCCGCCCGCGTCGAACGTCCCGCCGACCGTGATCCGGCCCGAGAAGCTGATCCGGTACTGGCCGTCGTCGTCCTCGTAGCCCTTGGTCTTGCCGTTGCCCGGGTCCACGAAGATCTCGACGGAGTCCTGCTCCCACGAGTTCGGGGACTCCTCGCTCAGTGTCGGATCGGCGACCTGGGCGAGCACGTACAGCGTGGATCCGCTCCACAGCGAGCGCACCTTGGCGGTCGCGCCGGACGTGCCCTGGATCCAGGTCGCGGTGCGGATCTCCGGCGCGGCCGTCCAGGCCCGGTCCACGGCGCCGTCGAGCACGGGCGTGCGGTGGGCGGCGGAGGCGAGCTTGACCGCAGGTGCGGCGGTCACCTTCCCCGTCCAGGAGGTGCTCGCACCGGCGGAGTCGCTCACGGTCACGTCCGTGTTGGTGCCGGTCGCGATCAGGGCCTCGACGCGGTAGCCGGTCGGCGTCGGCCGCACCGCCGCCTTGGGGCCGCCGGTCCATCCGACGGCGTACGAGGTGCCGGTCCGCTCGACGACGTACGGGGTGCCGGTCCCCTGGACGACGTACGAGCCGCCGGTTCGTTTGACGACGTACGAGGTGCCGTCGACCGTGAACGTCACCCGATCGTCCTTGCCCGCCGTCGGATCCGTGACCTCGGCGAGCACGTACAGCCCCTTGCCCGACGAGCGCGCCTGGAACCCGGCCGACACGTCGCCCACCCGCGCGATCGGCGAGTCCGGCAGCAGGTCCCACTCGAGGTCCCGCCTGCCGTCCACCTTGGGCGTCCCGGCGGGCGCCTCCAGCCGGCGCACCGGCGGGGCCAGCCGCGACGGGTCCACGACGCCCCAGTAGGCGGGTTTGGCCTGCAGGTCGTCGTCGAACAGCAGCGGCGCGTTCAGCCGCGGGATCGGCCACGACCGCAGCCAGCTCACGTCGTCGGACTCGCCCCAGACGGTCACGGAGCTGAGCTTGGCGGCCTGCCGCCGGAAGACGTCGAACAGCTCCTTGTAGCGGTGGCCCTGCTGGACGAGCAGCTCGGGCGGGATCGTGTCGTACGACGACACGAAGTCCGTGTAGACGCTGACGTCCAGCTCGGTGATCTGCTGGTCCACCCCCAGCGTGGCGAAGCGCTCGATCGTGGCCTCGACGGAGGAGGCGGGCGGGTGCTCGATGTTCAGGTGGAGCTGGTGGCCGACGCCGTCGATCGGCACCCCTTCCGCCTTGAGCCGCTTGACCAGCGTGTAGAGGGCCTCGCGCTTGCGCGGGAACTCGGTGTTGTAGTCGTTGATGAAGAGCTTGGCGTCCGGGTCGGCCTCGTGGGCGACGCGGAAGGCGGTGCGGATGAAGTCGAGGCCGGCGATCTCGTACCACTTGGAGCGGCGCAGGCCGTCGGGCTGGTTCTCGTCCACGACCTCGTTGACCACGTCCCAGGCCGCGATCTTGCCCTTGTACCTGGTCACGAGCGTGCGCACGTGCGTCTCCAGGCGCTTGAGCAGCAGCTCCTTGTCGGCGTTCTGGAAAACCCAGTCGGGGGTCTGGCTGTGCCAGGCGAGCGTGTGGCCGCGGATCGTCATGCCGTGCCGGGTGGCGAAGTCCACCAGGAAGTCGCCGTCGGCGAAGGTGAACTCGCCCTCACGGGGCTCGGTGGCGTCCCATTTGAGCTCGTTGCCGGGGGTGACGCCGCTGAAGTGCCTGGCCAGCAGCTCGCCGTGTACGCCGAGCGCGTCGGGCCTGGTGAGCGCCGAGCCCATGACGAACGGCACCTTGTCCTTGAGCGCGGGGATGTCGGTCTGGATCGGCTTGGGCTGGATGTACTTCATGGAGAAGTCGTCCAGGTAGAAGGGGAACGTGCCGGTGTCGGACTCGACATAGACGCTGAGGAAGTCGACGTCGTACGCGAGCGTGTACGTGCCGGACAGCTGCACCCACTCCCCCGCCGGCACGTCCTTCGGCGAGACGACGCGCTCGTAGCTGGGGGTGCCGCCGGTCCTGCGCTCGATCGACAGGCCGAGCCGGCCCGCCGTGGCCTCCGGTCCGAGCCGCACCCACACCGACAGGGCGTATTTGTCGCCCTTGGCCATCCGGCCGAACACGTTGAGGGCGGGACCGTCCCAGGAGGCAGAGCGGCCGCTCACGGCCAGCGAGCGGCTGCCCGCGTGGGCGGCCTCCGCGCTCGGCAGGAGGGTGGCGGCGGCCCTGGGCGCCCAGTCCTGCGCGGTGCCGTCCTCGAAGTCGCTGCTGACGGGCTCGCGCGTGGGGTCGCCCAGCGGGGTGACGACGATGTCGTCCAGGTAGAACTCGCCGGTGGCGTCGGAGCTCTCGGCGTAGAGCTGCACGTCGGCGGACTCGGCGGTGAACAGGTAGTTGCCCGACAGCCGCGTCCACCCGCCGTCGGTCACGGTGGCCGCCGCGACCCGCTCGTACGTGGTGCTGCCCCCGGTCGGGGTGCGCTGGACGGTCAGCGCGATCGTGGCGGCGGGCCGGCCGCTCACCTGCCGCGCGTACGCGGTCACGGTGTAGCCGACACCCCGGACGAACGGCGCGGAGATGGACGCGCCGTGCCACGTGGCGGTCCGGCCGGCGGTCAGGAGGCTGCTCGTGCCCCCGTGGGCGGCGTCCGGCGTCACCGTGACGGAGACGCCATCGCCCCGTGGCCCCCATCCCTGGGTGGTGCCGTTCTCGAAGTCGTAGGCGAGGTCCGCCGCCGCGTGCGCGGAGAGCGCGGGAACGAGGCATAACAGGGCGGCGGCCACCAGGGCTCGAAGGGTGCGCACGATGCTCCCGATGAAAGTTTCAGCGAAGCGCCGATAAATATCAGGCGGACTGTAGATCGGCGCGCTCCCATGGTCAAGATCACCCATAATCTTGCAATCGCTTGTTGCAGCGCGGTGCAGTTTCACTGCAGGGCATTGACGGAGTGAGGCGGCTGGGTCAGCGTTTCATGCAACCGCTTGCCGCGCCCTATCGGCGAGGTCGCCTCATGCGCTTCCTGTTACTTCTCCCCCTGCTCGCCCTGCCTCCTGTGACAGCGGCCCCGGCGCCCGCCGCCATCGTGGTCGCGGCGGACGGCCCGGGCGACCACACGACCGTGCAGGCCGCGGTCGACGCCGTCCCCGCCGGCAACACCCGTCCGGTCACCATCCTGGTCCGCAAGGGCACCTACCGGCAGCGTCGAGGGCGACGTCGACTTCGTCTTCGGCCGCGCCACCGCCGTCTTCGACCGCTGCCTGATCAAGGGCAGGACGCGCGGCAGCGCGGACAACAACGGCTACGTCACCGCCGCCAGCACCGAGCTGAGCAACCCGTACGGCTTCCTGATCTACCGCAGCCACCTCACCAGCGACGCGCCCGCCCGCACCTTCCATCTGGGCCGCCCGTGGCCGGCCGGCGGCTCCACCACGGCCCGGGGCCAGGTGCTGGTGCGCGAGTCGTGGCTGGGCCAGCAGATCAAGGACGCCCCCTGGACCGACATGTCCGGCTTGAGCTGGCGGGACGCCCGCCTGTCCGAGTACCGCAACCACGGGCCTGGCGCCACCGTCAACGACGACCGGCCGCAGCTCACGTCCGACCAGGCCGCCGCCTTCACCCCGGAGCGGTACCTGGCGGGCGCCGACGGCTGGAACCCGGTCCGCCGCCACCGCCCCGTCCCGCGCGAGCCCGGCCGCGAAGTGCTCCCCCGCGACGACGGCTGGGCGGCGGCCACCACCGGCACCACCGGCGGCTCCCTGTCGGTGTTCGACGGCACCGCGATCACCGCGAAGGGCAACCTGGTGGACGGCGCACCGGCCGACGTGGTGGCCGCGTACAACGCCGCGCACGGCACGGCCATCGGCTCGGACGCCGGCTGGACCCCGGCGCTGTTCACCCGCGTCCACCCGCCGCAGGCGCTGCGCGCCCTCGTCCCGGCCAGGGCCGGAGGCGGCCGCCTGCGCTGAGGCGGCCCGAGCCCGATCAGGTGACGGGGCCGAAGGTGGGAGTGGCGCGGCCACCTTCAGCCCCCCTGGCACCCCCGGGCCTCGCCTAGCCTCGAAGACATGGACAGGGAGAACCCACTCGGCCAGTTCCTGCGGGCCCGCCGCGAGCTGCTCCAACCGGAGGAGGCCGGCGTGCCGGTCACGACCCGGCGCCGCGTGGCGGGGCTGCGCCGCGAGGAGGTCGCCCGGCTCGCGGGCGTGAGCACCGACTACTACGTACGGCTGGAGCAGGGCCGCGAGCGCCACCCCTCCGCACAGGTGGTCGACGCGCTCGCCCACGCCCTGGCCCTGGAGGAGGACGCGGTCGCGCACCTGCACCGGCTGGCCCAACCGGTCCGGCGCAGGCGGGCGTCGGCCAGGCGGGAGCGGGTCAGCCCGAACCTGCTGCGCATGATGGAGGGCTGGCCGCACACCCCCGCGGTGGTCCTGGGCCGCTGCCTGAACGTGCTGGCCGCCAACGCGCTCGGCAGAGCCTTGTTCGACGGCCACGCCTACAGCGGGGACCTGGTCCGGCTGGTGTTCCTCGACCCGGACGCGCGGGAGTTCTATCCCGACTGGGACCGGGTGGCGGTCAACACGGTCGCCGGGCTCCGCGCCGGCGCGGGCGCCGACCAGGACGACCCGCTGCTGATCGAGGTGGTCGGCGAGCTGTCGGTCAAGAGCGAGGCCTTCCGCAGGCTGTGGGCCCGCCACGACATCCGCCAGAAGACCCACGAGACCAAGCGCTTCCGCCACCCCTTGGTGGGCGAACTGACCCTGCACTACGAGTCGCTGACTGTGAACAGCGCTCCCGGGCAGCAGCTCGTCGTCTATCAGGCCGACCCGGGCAGCCCGTCGGAAGAGTCGCTGTCCCTGCTGGGCTCCCTGACCGCCGGCTGAACAACCCTTCACCGACCGCGCCCCGGCCGGGGCGCCATTTCGCCATGCCTATCTACCTGGAGATATATCACCATGTCCGTCTGGTTCATCACCGGCTGTTCCACCGGCCTGGGCCGCGCGCTGGCCACCGCCGTATTGGAAAGCGGCGGCCGCGCGGCCGTCACCGCCCGCGACCCCCGGCAGGTGGCCGACCTCGTCGCCGAGCACGGCGACCGGGCCGTGGCCCTGCCGCTCGACGTCACCGACAAGGCCCAGATCGCGGCGGCGGTCGAGCGGGCGGAGTCCGCCTTCGGCCGCATCGACGTCCTGGTCAACAACGCCGGGTACGGTTACCTGGCCGCCGTCGAGGAGGGCCGGGACGACGAGGTCCGGGCGCTGTTCGACGCGAACGTGTTCGGGCTGGTCGACGTCACCAAGGCCGTCCTGCCGGGCATGCGCGCCCGCGGCAGCGGCCACGTCGTCAACGTCTCCTCGCTCGGCGGGCTGGCCGCGTTCGGGGCGACCGGTTACTACCATGCGACGAAGTTCGCCGTGGAAGGCCTGTCGGAGTCGCTGGCGGCGGAGGTCGCGCCGCTGGGCATCAAGGTCACGATCGTCGAGCCCGCGGCGTTCCGTACGAACTGGTCCGGCCCCTCCATGCGGCAGTCTCCCGTCCGCATCGACGACTACGCGGAGACCGCGGGCACGCGCCGCGCCTCCACCCTGGCCACCTACGGCCACCAGCCCGGCGATCCGGTGCGCGCGGCCGAGGCGATCATCACCGCGGTCGGGGCGGCCGAGCCGCCGCTGCGCCTGCTGCTCGGCCGGGCCGCGTACGAGATCGCCTCCGCGCGGCTCGACACGCTCAGGACCGGATTCGAGGCGTGGCGCCACGTCACGCTCAGCACCGACTACCAAGGGAACTGACTGATATGACGAAGATCGTCCTGGTCACCGGCGCCAGCAGCGGCATCGGCCAGGCCACCGCGATACGCCTCGCCCGCGAGGGCCACCACCTGGTCATCGGCGCCCGCCGCGAGGACCGGCTGGCCGCCGTCGCCGAGAGCATCAGGAACGAGGGCGGCAGCGTGGAGGTGCACCGCCTCGACGTGACGGACCGCGCGGACGTCACGAGGTTCGTCGACACGGCCGCGAAGCAGCACGGCCGGGTGGACGTGATCGTCAACAACGCGGGGGTGATGCCGCTGTCCCGGCTGGACTCGCTCCTGGTGGACGAGTGGGAGCGGATGATCGACGTGAACGTGCGCGGCCTGCTGCACGGCATCGCCGCGGCGCTGCCCCACTTCCAGCGGCAGGGCGGCGGCCACTTCGTCACCGTCGCCTCGATCGGCGCGCACGGGGTGGTGCCGACGGCCGCGGTCTACTGCGCCACCAAGTACGCCGCCTGGGCGATCACCGAGGGGCTGCGCCAGGAGCTGGACCCGAGCATCCGGGTCACCACGGTCTCCCCGGGCGTCGTGGAGTCGGAGCTGGCCGACACGATCACCGAGCCGGGCGCGCAAGAGGCGATGCGCGCGTACCGGGCGGCTTCGATCCCGCCGGAGGCCATCGCCGACGCCATCGCGTACGCGATCGGCCAGCCTGTGGAGGTGGACGTGAACGAGATGATCATCCGCCCGGCCAGGCAGCGCTGACCAGGTGGGGGCGCGCGGAGGCGCGCCCCCACCGCGACGTCACGGACCGTAGGCCTTGACCTCCAGGAGGCCCACGGAGCTGCTGCCGTTACCGGTGAGCAGGACCCGCAGGCGGGTCGTGCTCGTGGCGTTGAAGGTGACGCTGTTGTAGGCGTTCTTGGTCAGCGTGTACGCCGAGGCGCCCGGCACGTCCACGTACGCGCTGCCGTTCCAGTACTGCAGCTTCCACGACGCGGGCATGTCGATCCCCTCGTCGTCGTCGAAGAAGTACACCTCGGCCCGGTTCAGGTTCTGGGCCGAGCCCCAGGTCAGGTCCACCCACTGCTGCCCGGTCTCCGGCCAGCAGCCCCAGCGCGGGTTGACGGTGTCGTTGGACGACGGCGGGTCGATCCCGTCGTTGATCGCGGCCACGCTCTCCCACGACGAGGTGTTCGACGCCGACGGCGTGGCCGACGACGCCAGGTTGGTGGGATTCGGCTGCTGCGTCCCGCCCCGGTTGAACACCTTGATCTCGGTGAGCCCCGTCCTGGCCCCGGAGGCGGCCGTGACCAGCACCCGCAGGCGCTGCGTGCTGACCGCGGAGAACTGCACCACGTTGTAGTTGGCCCGCGGCGCGGACGGTGTCTTGGCCTGGCCGGGCACGCTCACCCAGGCGCTGCCGTTGTAGTACTGGATGTCGTACGACGCCGGCGCCCGGTAGGTGGCGCTGGCCGGGCGGCTGTCCTTGAAGTAGAGCCGCACCTCGTTGACCGTCTTGGCGGAGCCGAAGTTCAGCTCGTACCAGTCCTGCCCGGCGGTCGTGCCGCCCCAGAACGGCTCGTTGATCGGGAAGCCGTCCACCGCGCCCGCGGTGGTGCTGCCCGAGGCCGTGGTGGAGGCCGTGGCGGTGGCGCCGGCGGCGAGGTTGGTGAGGTTGGCGGTCAGGTCGACGCCGGCCTTGGCCAGCATGTCGACCATGCGGGCGCTGTTCTGGGTGACCTGCGCGGGCGCCTGCAGCCCGGGCACCGCCACGTGGTAGGTGACGGACCCGCTGGTGGTGACGTCACCGGTGGCCGGGTCCCACGTGAACGGCACCAGCGACGACACCGTGGCCGCCCGGTTGCCGTTGATGTAGATCGAGTAGCCCTCGGGCACGCCGGGGTAGCGCACGACGCCGTCGGACGGGTCGTCCCAGACGATGGTCAGGTCGGCGTTGCGGTAGCGCAGGTTGTTGACGGTGAAGTGGGTCCAGCCGATGTTGATCGGCGAGAGCTCCACCTTGGCGTCGTTGCGCGGCCGCAGGCCGGCGACGTCCTCGACCACGGTCCAGTTGCTGCTGCCCAGGATGTTGTGGTGGATCCACGAGCGGTACGTGATGGACGAGCCGTTCCAGTCGGCCCAGAACTCGTTGGCGTCCGGCCACTGGGTGTTGCCGTTGATGTACTGCGCCCAGGCGTTCCAGTAGAGCAGCTTCTTGTACCAGGTCGGGTCGATCCACTCGTTGGGGTAGTTCCGCAGCACCGAGGAGAGCAGGCGGAACTGCACCGTGGAGTTGATCGTGGAGAAGTTGTTGCTGCCGGTGCCCGAGGCCGCCTTGTCGGCCTGGTTGGCGGTGTAGAAGGGGAAGATCGGGTACTGCGCCGGGTCGTCGAACAGGCGCAGGGCCTGCTTGTAGGTGGAGGTGTTGGGGATCGCGCCGACGGCGAACGGGTAGTAGTTGTTGATCTCCTTCCACGGCACCCATTCGTTGGTGGACTTCAGCCGGTGCTCGAAGAGCTGCCTGTTCGGGTTCCACAGCACGTTGACGATGGCGTTCTGGATCTGCGTGGCCAGCGTGCGCATCTCGTTGGCCTTGGCCGTGTTGCCGATCGCGTCGTACGCCTGCGCGGCGGCCAGCGCCCCGCTGTACTGGTAGGCGGACTCGGCGCGGTCCATGTTGCCCGGCTTCCAGTGGAAGGACACGGCGTCGGCGTCGTTGCCGGTCAGGGCGCCCCAGTCGTACTCGATGAGCTTGTTGTTGTCGTGGTCGTAGTAGGAGAGCTGGCCCTTGACGTCCTGCTCGGCGTAGCGGGCCAGGTTCGCGGCGATGGCGGGCTGGCCGCCGTGGATCTGGTAGCTCTTCCAGGCCGCCTCGCCGATGTACTGCGTGTAGCTGTTCGACCAGTTCTCCGGGTCGCCGGGGTTGTCCAGGAAGCGGCCGTTCTTGGAGATCTGCCCGACGCTCAGCCAGTCGCCGTACGAGTAGATCGGGTTACGCAGGTACTTGAGGTCGTCGATGTGCATGGGCTGGGTCAGCGCGATCGCGTTGTTGTAGCCCAGCGCGCCCTCGACGGAGGTGGGGAACTGGAAGGTCTGTCCGGGGATGTCCGCGTCCAGGTTGTTGAAGCGCATCAGCCACCAGCGGTAGTAGATGTTCTTCTTGATGCCGGGCTCGGGGACGTCGATGTAGGGGATGTTGTCGGCCCACCACTTGTTGTAGGCACGCACGTGCGTGGCGAACGCGGTGGCGGGCGTGTAGCCGGCGTAGGCGTCGTAGTCGGTGCGCGAGGCCGGGATCTCGTTGGTGACGAAGCCCATGACGACCTTGACGGTCGTCGTCGCCCCGGCGGCGATCGTGACGGACCTGTTCAGCCCGCCGCTGGAGACGGTGAACCCGTCACCGGTCAGCCTCGGATAGAGGGTGGTGAGGTTGTTGTAGGCGTTCACCTGGCCGGTCAGCTCGCTGCCACTGCCGGAGGTGGCGTACGGCGAGGTGGCCCGCAGCTGCAGCGTCGTCGAGGCGGAGCCGCCGTTGGTGATGGCCAGGTTGGCCACCGCCACGTTGTTGTCGGTGATGAACTTCGTCTGGTCGATCGTGATCGAGCCGCTGGTGTGCCGGCTCTTCCAGTAGCTGGGCGCCTGCCAGCGCGAGTTCACCTGTTCGGTGAACGTGCCGGGGGTGACGGCGACGGTGAAGGCGTTGTTGTTGTTGATGCTCTCCCAGTACGCCACCTGCCCGGCGAAGCCGAGCGTGCCGGGCGTGTGGGTCTTCATGAACAGCGCCCGGCCGCGCGTCATAAGCCACGTGCCGGCCGGGTCGTTGCCCGAGCGGGCCAGCAGCCGGTCCATCCAGAAGTCGGTGCCGGAGCTCTCGGCGTCGTAGATGGCCTGCATCGTGTTGCCGGTCGTGTACGACCCCGGCGGAGCGGGGACGGCCGGGCCGCTGAAGGTCGGATAGCCGATGGTCTGGTCCGCGTGCGCCGGCGCACCGGCGACGACCAGTCCCGCCACCAGCAGCAGGGCTAATAGGGCGCGCCTCATGAGAAGGCCCTCCATTCGAGCACACCGGTCGAGAAGCCGGACTTGGAGGTGATGTTCAGCCGCAACCGGGTTGTGTTGACCGAGGTGAACGTCGTGGTGTTGAAGGTGTTGCCCGCCACGCCGCAGGACGACTGGCCGGGCACGTTGACGTAGGCGCTGCCGTTCCAGTACTGCACCTGGCAGGAGGCCGGCAGGTCGATGCCCAGGTCGTCGTCGAACCAGTAGGTCTGGATCTTGGAGATGTTCTGGGCGCTGGGCCAGCGGTACTCGATCCACTCAGTGCCCTGGTGGTCCCAGTTGCCGTAGGCGCCGTGGCTGTGGTCGGCCGAGTTCGCCGGGGTGTAGCCGTCATTGATCGCCCCGAGCGTCTCCCAGGACGAGACGTACGAGGTGTACGGGGTGGCGCTGGTCGCCAGGTTGCCCGGGGTGGTGGGGCCGCCGCTGGTCTGGACGACCTTCTGCATGGTGCCGTCGGCGTTGAAGTAGAGCTTGTCGATGGTCACCGAGCGGCGGAAGTTGCCTCCGCCCGGGGCGGCGGCGTTGTGGTAGACCATGTACCACTGGCCCTTGTACTCGATGATCGCCGGGTGGTTGGTGGTCGAGCTGACCTGGTCGAGCACGACGCCGCGGTGCGTCCAGGGGCCGAGCGGGTTGCCGGCGGTGGCGTACCTGATGCAGGCGTAACCCGGCGCGGAGCAGGCCGAGTCGTTGGCCGCGTAGGCGAGGTAGTAGACGCCGTTGCGCTTGAACATCCAGGGGGCCTCCCAGAAGTTCGACACGCCGCTCGGGGTGACGACCGAGCCGTTGAGCGAGGTCATGTTGGCGTTGAGCTTGGCGGCGCGCAGGCCGTAGTAGGAGCCCCAGTACATGTAGACCTGGCCGTCGTCGTCGGTGAAGACGGTGGGGTCGATGTTGAGCGGCGAGGAGTTGGGGGTGCTGTCGCTGATCAGCGGGCCGCCCTTGGCGTCGCGGAACGGGCCGAGCGGGCTGTCGCCGACGGCCACGCCGATGTCCATCCAGCCGGCGCCGTTGCCGTTGACGGGGACGTACCAGTAGTACTTGCCGTCGGCGCCGCGCTCGACCTCGCCCGCCCAGGCGTCGGCGCCCGCCCAGGAGAAGTTCGAGATCGAGAGCTTGGCGCCCTGGTCGGTGAAGTTGGCGGCGTCGGTCGAGGTGAAGACGTGCCAGTCGCGCATGACGAAGTTCGTGCCGCCCGCGGGGGCCTCGTCGTGGCCGGTGTAGAGGTACAGGGTGTCGCCCACGACCAGCGCGGCCGGGTCGGCCGTGTAGATCGAGGTGGTGATCGGCGCGCCCGCGTACGCGGGCGTCGCGTTGCCGAGGATGAGCACGAGTGCCGCGGTGAGGGCCGCTGCCCAGCGTCGTCTCATGTGTTCGCCCCTTACAATCTAGCGATTGCTTTTGTTAGCGCTAACATCACGGACAGGGATCGAAGCGGTGAACCTAAAAGGTTTTCGGGAAAGTAGAACGACCCGACGGGGGCTGTCAATCGGCCACTGCAACTGTGTGCATGGCCTTCCAACTGGGCCTATCTGGCCCGACGGTCGCTGATCAGCTCGCGAGCCGCCTGGTTACAGTTTCATAACACAGAAAAGGTTTTCGACTCGACTATCATCGAGCGCAGGACGCGCCTCCGCTGAAAGACCGCCCTCCCGTGAGAAGTTCGTCTGAGTGCAGGAACGCCAGAAGGAACTCCAGTGGGACACGATCACGAAGGTCAGCGGGTCAGCCGGCGGCGGCTGATCACCGGCATCAGCTCGCTCGGGCTCGGCGCCGTACTGTCGGCGCCCGGCGCCCGGGCCGGGGCGGCGTCGAGGACGGCGACCGGGGATCTCGCCTCGCTGCTCGCCGGCTCGCGGGTGTGCAAGCTGACCCCGACGGCGACGCAGGGCCCCTACTACTTCGACGCCGACAAGATCCGCAGCGACATCCGGGAGAACAAGCCGGGCGTGCGGCTGCGGATGGGCATCAGGGTGCAGGACAGCGAGACGTGCTCGGCCATGGGCAACGCCGTCGTGGAGATCTGGCACTGCGACGCCGCGGGGGTCTACTCGGGGGCGGAGAAGGAGTCGAAGGACGACGCCGCCAGCGGCCCTCCCCCGGGCGGCTTCACCGACGTGGCCTTCATGAGCGACATGAAGCCCTCGGACGAGTACCGCTACCTGCGGGGCGCGCAGGTCACCAACGCCGACGGCATCGTGGAGTTCACGACCATCTGGCCGGGCTGGTACCCGGGCCGGACGGTCCACATCCACACCATGGTCCACTTCAGCGACCGGCGCGTGCTGAACACGCAGATCATGTTCGACGACGCGCTCAACGCCAAGGTGCTGGCGATGCCGCCCTACGCGGCGCACACCGGGCGCGACACCTTCAACAGCGCCGACAACATCTTCCGGGACGGCATGATGCTGCAGGTCATCGAGGACGGCGACGGCTACCTGGGCACGATCATCCTGTCCGCCGACTCCGATACGGACGGCGGCTGACCCCGTTCCCGACTCATGAGAACTTCATCCGCGGTAAAGGAGGTCCCAAGAGGTCCCGTCCTACGGTGAGGTCCGGAACACCACAGCATCCCGGACAAGGACACCATAGTGGGACACGATCACGAAGGTCAGCGCGTCAGCCGGAGGCGGCTGTTCGCCGGCATCAGCTCGCTCGGGCTCGGCAGCCTGCTGGCGGCCTGTTCGAGCGCCGAGGGCACGGCGACCGTCACGACGTCCACGGGCGCGAGCGTGACGCCGGCCGCCACCACGGCCAAGGACCTCACCTCGCTGTTCGACGGGGCCGGCACCTGCAAGCTGACCAGCACGACGACGCAGGGCCCCTACTACTTCGACGCCGACAAGATCCGCAGCGACATCCGCGAGGACAAGCAGGGCGTGCGGCTGCGGGTGGCCGTCAAGGTGCAGGACAGCGAGACGTGCAAGCCGCTGGGCAACGCGGTCGTGGAGATCTGGCACTGCGACGCGGCCGGGCTCTACTCGGGGGCCGAGGCGGCCTCGACCGGCGGTGGCGGCGGCAACCCGCCCGGCGGAGGCAATCCCCCGAGCGGCGCGCCCACCGGCGCCCCGCCGAGTGGCGGTCCCGGTAACGGTGGGGGCGACATGGCGGACCTGACGCCCACCGACGACAAGCGCTACCTCCGCGGCGCGCAGGTCACCAACGCCGACGGCATCGTGGAGTTCACCACGATCTGGCCTGGCTGGTACCGGGGGCGCACGATCCACATCCACGCCATGGTCCACTTCAGCAACCAGCGCGTGCTGACCACGCAGATGATGTTCGACGAGAAGCTCAACAGCGCGGTCATGGCGAAGTCGCCGTACTCGGAGCACACGGGGCGCGACACGTTCAACGGCAACGACAACATCTATGACGACAGCATGCTCATGAAGATCACTCAGGAGGACGACGGCTACCTCGGGGCCATCGTCTTCTCCGCCGACTCCGACAAGGACGGCGCCTAGACCCGCCGGGCCGGTTGTCCGGGTAGGTGGCGATCGGGAGGGTGCGGGGAGATTCGCCGGACCAGCCGCGTGGTAGCGTGCCGGACCCCCTAGGGTGGTTTCCGTTCTCGATGAGAGGAAGATCCGGTGAGCGGTACCGGTGGGCGTACGATCCCCGCGGTCGTCGACAGCCCGACCCCTCCAGCGCCCCCGTCCAACGGTCTGGCGCGCTGGTTGCTGCAGCTTCGCGTGCAGCCGACCGGCCCGGAGACGACCGAGGCGCACGCCGAGCCGCAGGCCTGGTGGAAGGTCATGTGCCTGACCGGCGTCGACTACTTCTCCACGCTGGCCTACCTGCCCGCCATCGCCGCGCTGGCGGCCGGCGCCTTATCGCCGCTGGCCACGCTGCTCATCGTGGCGCTGACGCTGCTCGGCATGCTGCCGATGTACCGGCGGGTGGCCCGGGAGAGCCCGCACGGGCAGGGCTCGGTGGCGATGCTGGAGCGGCTGCTGCCGTTCTGGCGGGGCAAGCTGTTCGTGCTGGTGCTGCTGGGGTTCGTGGCCACGTCGTGGATCATCACGATCACGCTTTCCGCGGCCGACGCGTCCGTGCACGTCGTGGAGAACCCGTTCTTCCCGAGCTTCCTGCACGGCCACGAGGTCCTGCTGACCTCGGTGCTGCTGCTGGTGCTGGGCGGGGTGTTCCTGCTCGGGTTCAGCGAGGCGGTCGGCGTGGCCATCCCGCTGGTCGCGATCTTCCTGGTGCTGAACGCGGTCGTCGTCGCCGTCGGCCTGGGCGACGTCTTCACCTCGCCGGACGCGCTCTCCCGCTGGACCGACGCGCTGACCAGCGGCACGGGCGGCTTCGGCGGCCTCATCGGACCGGCCGTCCTGGCCTTCCCGCTGCTCGTGCTGGGCCTTTCGGGGTTCGAGACGGGCGTCAGCATGATGCCGCTGGTGGCCGCCGCCGGCAAGACCGCCGAGGAGCAGCTGGAGTCCCGCGTAGCCAACACGCGCAAGCTGCTCACCTGCGCCGCGCTCATCATGAGCGTCTACCTGATCGCGACCAGCTTCGTGACGACGGTGCTCATCCCGGCCGAGAAGTTCCGGCCCGGCGGCGAGGCCAACGGCAGGGCGCTGGCGTACCTGGCGCACGAGCGGCTCGGCGAGATGTTCGGCACGGTCTACGACATCAGCACGATCCTCATCCTGTGGTTCGCCGGCGCCTCCGCGATGGCCGGCCTGATCAACATCGTGCCGCGCTACCTGCCCTCGTACGGCATGGCGCCGGACTGGGGCCGCGCCGTGCGGCCCGTGGTGCTGGTCTACACGGGCATCTGCGTGGTGCTCACCATCGCCTTCGACGCCGACGTGGACGCCCAGGCCGGCGCGTACGCCACGGGCATCCTGGCCATGATGGTCTCCGGCGCGGTCGCCGTGACGATCTCGGCCATCCGCCGCCGCCAGCGGGCCGCCACGGCCGGCTTCTCGGTGCTCACCCTGGTGCTGGTGTACGCGCTGGTGGAGAACATCCGGGAGAAGCCCGACGGCATCGCCATCTCCGCGCTGTTCATCCTGGGCATCATCGCCATCTCGCTGGTCTCGCGCGTCTCGCGGACGACCGAGCTGCGGGCCGACCGGATCGAGTTCGACGAGGCGGCGCGGCGGTTCATCGCCGACTCGCTCGACTACGACGGCGCGCTCAACATCATCGCCAACCGCCGCCAGGCGGGTGACGCGGCCGAGTACGCCGAGAAGGAGGCCGAGCAGCGCGGGGTCAACCCGGTCCCGGGCCGGGCGGACATCATGTTCCTGGAGATCGACGTCATCGACCCGTCCGGCTTCAGCGACGTGCTCCACGTGCGCGGCGTGGAGGTGGACAAGTACCGCATCCTGCGCGCGGAGAGCCCGGCCGCGCCCAACGCCATCGCCGCCGTCCTGCTCGCGCTCCGCGACGCCGGGGGTGTGCGGCCGCACTGCTACTTCGCGTGGGCGGAGGGCTCGCCGCTGGTGCACCTGTTCCGCTATCTCATCCTCGGCCGCGGCGACACGGCGCCGGTCGTACGCGAGATCCTGCGCAAGAGCGAGCCCGAGCCCGCCAACCGGCCCGGTATCCACGTCGGCGGCTAGCGGGCCCCTTCACGCCCAGCGGGCGCCGAGCCAGGCGAGGGTGGCGCGGCGGGAGTGCGCGCCGCTCCCGCAGGTGCGGCGCGTGCGCCGGTCCGGGAAGCACCGCGGTACGCGTCCAGTAGCCCAGGAGCGTCACCAGCAGGGCGTCCACGCCCTCTGGTGCCGCCCGCCGCCCGAGCGGGTGCCCGGCGAAGACCTCCTCCGGGTCGGGATCCCCGAGCTCGGACTCCAGCAGCAGGCAGACGAGGTCCACCCAGTCCGGTCCCACGCAGGCCCGCCCCCAGTCCACGAGCCGGGCCGTGCCGCGCTCGTCGATGAGGATGTTGTCGAACCGCGGATCGAAGTGGAGCATCGTGTCGCCGGTGACCAGCGACTCCCATTCCCGCTCGACCTCCGCCAGCCTGGCCAGGTGGCCGCGTTCCCACGCGCCGAGCCGGGCGGTGCCCGGGTCCTGCCACAGCTCGCAGCGGCCCTTCATGCGCGCGGCGACGGTCGGGAGGCCGTCCACCGGCGCCGGGGTCAGCTCCCTGGCGCAGACCGTGAGCAGGTCCAGCGCCGCCGCCAGCTCCTCGGGGCGCCACGGCTCGTGCGGCACCCGCCCGGGCGCCAGTTCGGAGCAGATCAGCAGCCAGCCGTCCCTTTCGTCCGTGAACAGCAGGCGCGGCGCGGGCACCCCGGGAGGCAGCGCCGCGCTGACGGCGGCCTCCTCCCGGTAGCCGGCCGCGTCCCCGCCGTCCGCCGGGACGGCCTTGACGAACACGCGTTCCCCGCCGGCGAGCGCGGCCACGCCGAGCACGCCGTCCGAGAAGCCGCCCCGCCGCTCCTCGAAGCCGCGCACGGCGCCCAGCCTGCGCTCCACCTCGGCCACGAGCGACGGGGGCAGCTCGGCGAAGTCACGCCGCCGGATCGGCCTCATCCTCCCTGTCCATTTCCGCCCTGCCCACTTCCATGGGGCCCCGATCGAGCGCCAGCTTGGCAATGCGGAATCGGGCGCAGCGCGCCTCGAGCTCGTACACGTCCTGCGGAGTCCACCATTCGATCATGGGCACCAAGGTCATCCCATGCCACCCGTTGAAGCGATCGACTTGGCGGAGACTTTTCACGCCAGCAACTCGACCGTGCCCCGCTCGCCGTCCACCCTGATCCGGTCGCCGTCGCGCACCCGCATGGTGGCGTTGCCGGTGCCGACCACGGCGGGGATGCCCAGCTCGCGCGCCACGATCGAGGCGTGCGACAGCGGCGCGCCCATGTCGGTCACCACGGCCGCCGCGCGGGGGAACATCGGGGTCCAGCCCACGTTCGTGAGCGTCGTGACGAGGATCTCGCCCGGCTTGAGCCGGTCGCCCTCCTCGGGCCCCGAGATCACCCGGGCGACGCCCTCGACGATGCCGGGAGCGCCGGGGAAGCCCTGCACGGTGTCGCTCACCGGCACGACCGTGCCGCGCGCGTCGTAGACGTCGACCCGCCGGGCGGGGTCGGCGGCCCAGCGCACGGGGTCGAAGTGGCCGACGATCAGCGCGGGGTAGAGCGGCAGGGCCGCGTACCGCTCGTAGGTGGCCCGCCGCACCGGCACCCGCTCCAGCGCGGCCGGGTCACCCCGAAGCAGGGCCAGCAGCTCGTCGAGGTAGAGGAAGAACACGTCGTCGCCCCGGCCCGACAGCTCCCCGGCCCGTACGGCGAAGGCCCGCAGCACCCAGAACGCCCGCATGTTCTCCGAGCGCGCGGACTCGCGGTCCCGCACGACGGCGTTCCACCGCTGGACCCTGGCGCGCATCCTGGCCTCCTGGCGCGGATAGCGCCCGGCGAAGCGCGCCCACGCCTCCTCCCTGGCCTTCCGCTGCCGCGCGAGCAGCGCCTCGGTGTCGGCCCGCAGGTCGCGCAGGCCCGCGAGCTGGGCGTCGATCCAGGCGTCGTCCTCGCCGGGCCGCGGGATCGACACCTCGAACTCGTGGGGGCCGCGATGCCCGTACCCGCGGGCGAACTCGTCCCTGGTGATCTCCCCGCGCGCCAGCCTGGACAGGCCCATCACCGGCCCCAGGCTGGCCAGCTCGCCATCGGTGTTGACGCCGGTCAGCATGGCCTCGGCGTCGACCTCGCCCACCATCTTGCGCAGCCGGTCGCGGGTCCAGACCAGGGTGGCGCCGCCCTGACGGCCGGCGGCCTCCAGCATGCGGCAGGAGGTGACCATGTGAGGCTTGATCTCGCGTTCCCACAGCTCGGCCAGCTCGGGGCCCGACCCGGTGGCGGCGATCGTGGCGCGCAGCTCCTCGCAGCGCCGCTGCGAGGTGTCCAGGAACGCTCGCATGCCCTTGAGGTTGGTACGCACGCGGCGCCGGACGCCGACCGCCATGGGCAGGACCCGCTTGATGATCTCCCAGCGCGACACCGGCACCATCGGCACGCCGAGCCCCGGCGGCAGCTTGCCGAAGATCTGGTCGACCGTGCTCAGCCTGCCGCGCATGCCCAGAGCGCCGGCGATGGAGTGGACGACGCTCAGGTTCATGTAGAAGCGGCCGCCGATGTTGCCGACCATGTCGAAGCCCGGCAGGGCCGAGGCGGACATGGCCTCGTGGATGAACAGCCGCACGAACGACCACGTCATGGGCGTCATCACGTCGGGGATGGCCTCGCCCAGGTTGCCGCCGGTCCACAGGTATTCGCCCTTGAGACTGTCGTTCCACTCCTCGACCTGCGGCTTGAGGCCGGTGATCGGGCGGGCCTGGACGATGGCGAACCTCCCGTCGCGCCTGGCCCACTCGACGTCCATCGGCGTGCCGTACAGGCTCTGGATGCGCGCGCCGATCGCGGCCAGCTCCACGGCCTGCGCGGCGTCGAGCACGGCCGCGCGCCGCAGGTCCTCCGGGACGGGCCGCTCGCGGGTGCCGTCGGGGGTGCGGACGGTCATGACCGTCTTGTCGCTCACCTGCTCCTGCGTCACGGCGCCGCCGGACACGACGACCGTGTCAGGGGTGACCTGGCCGCCGACGACCGCCTCGCCGAGCCCCCAGGAGGCGTTGACGACGGTCTCGTCGCGGGCGCCGCTGACCGGGTTCGCGGTGAACATGATGCCGGCCGCGTCCGCGTCCACCAGCTCCTGGACCACCACGGCCAGCGCCACGTCGTCGTGGGGGACGCCGTTCTGGTCGCGGTAGGCGACGGCGCGCGGGTTCCACAGCGAGGCCCAGCAGCGCCTGACAGCGTCGAGCAGGGCGTCGCCCCTGATGTTGAGGTAGGTGTCCTGCTGGCCGGCGAACGACATGTCCGGCAGGTCTTCGGCGGTGGCGGACGAGCGCACGGCCACCGGCACGTCGTCGCCGAGCGCCTCGTACGCCCGGCGGATCTCCGCGGCAAGCCCGGCGGGCATGTCGTGCTCGGCGAACAGCGTCCGCGGGTCCTCCGCGTGCGGGATCTCGTCCAGGAAGGCCGACACGAACGCCCGGTAGGCCTCGGTCGTGATGTGGAACCCGGCGGGGACGGGCAGCCCGGCCCTGGTCAGCCTGGCCAGCGACGCGCCTTTGCCGCCGACGGTCGCGAGGTCGGCCGCCGCGTCGTCGAGAGGGAGTACGGTCTTCACGTCACACGCTCCTTTGCGCCTTTTGCGACCCGCCCATGGAGGCCGCCAGCCGCTGCTCGGCGATCTCCTGCGCGGCGGCGAGGAAGTCGAGGGTGGCCCGCGCGACGGCGTCCGCGTCGTCGCCGGACAGGGTGCGGCCCGTGCTCATGGCCCGGTCGATGGTGTCGGCCACCAGGAACGCGATCCGGTCGGCGGACTCCTCCGCCTCCATGCGCAGGCCGTCCGGCACGAACAGGAACCCGTACAGGACGGCGTTGGCCACCATGGCGTGGTCGCCCGGCTCCTCGCGCACCGCGCCCAGCTTGACCAGCTCCGCCACGTACGCCTCCAGGGGCAGGCCCATCGTCGGCGACTGGCCCGCCTGCTGCTTCTGGCGGGTGAACTTGCCCAGCAGGTCCGAGTCGCCCCGCATGAGCGCCTGGAGCAGCGGCCTGCGCAGCAGCACGCGGGCGTACCCGCCGTACAGCTCGCCCAGCGTGGCCGGCGTGCCCTGGCGGACCTCGGCCAGCATGAGCACCCGCTCGCGGCGCAGCAACGCGGCGAAGAGCTCGTCGCGCGTCTTCCAGTGCAGGTAAATGGTGCCCTTGGCGACGCCTGCCCGCTTGGCCACGTCGTCGATCGTGGTCTTGCCGTAGCCCCAGCGCAGGACCAGATCGGCGGCGGCGTCGAGGATCCGGTGGGCCCGCTCCATCTGCCGGGCCGGATCCTGCGGTGGCCGCCCTACCTTGACCATCCGTCTCACCTCATTTGTTTGACCAGATGAGACTAATCGGTCATTAAATTAATGACAAGTTCACTCAAGGGTGGTCGAGAGTGGTGAAGCGCGCGTGCGCGCCGAGGTCGCCCAGCCGGTCGAGCGCGGCCAGCCAGCTCGCCCCCGCCGCGCCGTCCCGCGCGGTGACCACCTCCCGCCCGGCCAGCAGCGCCATGACCGCCGTGCGTACCGGGCCGTCGGCGGCCAGCACGCCGCCCGCCAGCACGATCGGACCCTCCCCGTGCACGCGGCCCGCCGTCGCCGCCAGCCGCCGCGCGGCCTCGCCGACGATCTGCGCCGCGCGCTCGTCCCCGGCCGCCGCCGCCTCGGCCACGAGCGGCGCCGCGGCCCCCACCAGCATGCGGTCGGCCTGCGCCAGCCGCACGATGCGGTCGGCGCGCCGCCGCGGCTCCCCCGTCGCGCCGAAGTGCGCGCCGACCAGCTCCACCAGCGGCCCGCCCGGCAGGCCGCGATCGAGCGCGCGGACGGCCGCGCGCACCCCGGCCCGGCCGATCCAGAAGCCTCCGCCCTCGTCGCCGAGCAGCCACCCGAGCCCGTCGGCGACGGCCGCCACCGCGCGACCGGAGAAGCGGGCGGCCGCCGCCCCCGTCCCGGCCAGCAGCAGCGTGCCGGACGGCGCCGGGGTGCCGGCCGCGTAGGCGACGTCCACGTCACTCGCCGGTCTGGGCGGGGAGGCGATGCCGCACGCGGTCCAGACGCGCCGCAGCACCTCGGTGAAGCCGTCGTCCGCGCCCGCCACCCCCGCCACCGAGGCGGCCACCAGCGACGGGTCCAGGCCGTCGAGCGCGCGGCGCAGGGCCTGCTCGATCGCCGCCCCGGCCGCCGGGCCGCCGTGCGCGGCCGGGTTGCCGGGGCCGGCGGTGCCGTATCCGAGCCTGGTCCCGTCCGCCGCGTGGAGGGCGGCCCGGGTGGTGGTGCCGCCGGCGTCGACGCCGGCGAAGAGCATCATCGGACCAGTCTCGCCGCGCCGGGCGCAAGGGTGAAGGCCGTGCCGCACGCCTCGTAGGCGCCGGTCGCCGGGTCGAAGGCCTCGGTGATCCCGTCGAGCGTGACCTCGGCCGGCTCGTCGTGACGGGCGTTGCAGACGAACAGCAGGCCCTCGCCGTAGTGGCCCACCAGGACGTCGCCGTCGTGGTCGGCCGACGTCCAGCCGGACAGCTCCGCCGCCACCGGGCGCAGCCAGCGGGTGTTGAGGTCGCGCACCATGCCGTAGCGCTCGGTCGGCACGCCGTCCCCGTCGATGAGCGCCGGCCGGAAGCCCTCGCCGCGCGCCGGGTCGGGCGTCCAGTAGGTGAAGTACTGGATGCCGGTGTAGCCGTAGGCGAGCGCGGTGTTGACCTGCCAGGCCAGCTCGGCGGCCGTCGGCTCGCGGTGCCCGTCGTAGGCCAGCGTCTGCACGTACATCCAGGCGGGCAGCCCTGCCCGGCGCGCGTGCTCGCGCACGGTCGCCAGGTCGGCGAGGTAGCCCTCGTCGAAGCCGTCGGCCAGGAACGGGTAGCGGTCGAAGGAGAGCACGTCGGGGCGGACGATCCTGGCGAACTCCCCCACGTACGCGTCGTAGGGGCCGGTGGCGTGGCTCGGGAGGAGGTTGGCGTAGGCGAAGGCGCCGGCCGCGCGCACGGCGGCGACCCCGGCCGCCACCCTGGCGAACTGCTCGGCGTGCGGCTCGTCCATGAGGCTGACGCCTCGGAAGGAGCGGAACGGGCGGTAGTCCTCGACCACCCGGCCGATCAGCGGCGCGGGGTCCACGTCCAGGTCGCGCATGAGCACGTCCACGCGCGGGTCCGAGGCGACCAGCACGCCGAGCCCCGCCTCCTCGGCGCAGGCCAGCGCGTGCCGCAGGATGACGCGGTCGTTGAGGTAGTTGCCGGTGATGACCAGGTCGATGCCGGCTTCGGCGATCTCCCGGTAGCGGGCGGCCGTCGTCTCGTGGGGCGGCGGCGGCCAGAAGGCGGCGATCGTCAGGTTCACAGCGCTCCCGTCCTGATCCGCCCGGCGTAGCGGGCCACGAGGGCGTCGTTGTGCGCGTCGGCGCCGGGGATGTTGGCCGACAGGTAGACCGGCGGGACCGTTCCATCCGCCTGGAGCAGGCCGATCGCCTCGGCGATCATCAGCTGCACGACCAGCGCCGAGGTGATCGAGGAGATGCCGCAGACCGGGCCGTGCTCGGTCGGCAGGACGGCGTCGCCGTACGGCGCCAGGTTGTCGATCACGATGTCCGCCAGCTCGAACAGCCGCTCCCCCGACGGGTGGCGCGAGGTGATGGCGCCGGAGTGGGCCAGGGAGGTGATCGCGATCAGCGGCAGGCCGCGCTCCTTGACCAGCCGGGCCATCTCCACGGTCGAGCCGTTGCCGCCCGAGTTCGAGGCGATGACGAAGACGTCGGACTTCTCGATCGTGTGCAGGGCCAGCACCTGGTGCGCGGTGCGCGGATCGCGCTCGGCCAGCGGGTCGAACTCGCCGGGGTCGGCCGAGCCCAGCACCACCGGGTCGCGCAGGGTGAGCCGGTTGGTCGGGATGAGACCGCCCGCCCGGCCCGCCACCTCCAGCGCCACCGCCTCCGAGTGGCCCGTCCCGTACGCGTGCACGACGCCGCCGGCGCGCACGGCCTCGGCGATCAGCGCCCCCGACCGCCGGATGGCGGGCAGCTGGCCGGTCAGCAGCCGGTCCAGGCGGGAGCGCGCCTCGTCGGCGAAGGCCATCACAAGATCCATGGATTGTTTCCTCAACGGTTCATGCCGGCGGTCAGCCCGGCGACGATCTGGCGCGTGGCCAGGACGAAGAGCACGACCAGCGGGATCGTCGTCATCACCAGGCCGGCGAAGAGCGTCCCCCAGTCGTTCTGGAACTGGCCGAAGAAGTGGGTGAGGCCGACCGGCAGGGTCAGCTTGCTCTCGTCCCGCATCAGGACCAGGGGGTAGAAGAAGTCATTCCAGATCGGCACGAACTGGAAGACCACCACCGTCGCGAGCGCGGGCCGGACCAGCGGCAGCATCACGTGCCAGAAGGTCGCGAACGGGCCGGCGCCGTCCAGGGACGCGGCCTCGTCCAGCTCGTACGGCAGCTGGCGGAAGAAGGCGGTCAGCACGAAGACGTTGAACGGGACCGACCCGGCCGCGTAGACCAGCACCAGCCCGGCCAGCGAGTCCACCAGCCCCATGCTCTCCAGCAGGTAGAACAGCGGCAGCACGCCCAGGTGGGCGGGCAGCGTCATGCCGGAGATGAAATAGGCGGCGAACATGCCGCGGCCGCGGAACTCCCTGCGGCCCAGCGGGTACGCGGCCAGCAGCGAGACCCCGGCGCCCAGCAGCACCGCGCAGACCACGACGACCGCCGAGTTGACCACGTACGTGGAGAAGGACGCCTCCGTCCACGCCTTGACGTAGTTGCCGAACCCGGTGGGCCGGCCGAGCGGCTGGTCGAAGATCTCGCTGGTGGGCCGGAACGAGCTGAGCACCATGACGAGCAGGGGCGCCATGGAGAAGGCGGCGTAGCCCCAGAGCAGGATCTTGATCGCCAGTGCCCTCATGCCTTCCTCCTCAGGACCCGCTCGAGCAGCAGCGTCGAGCCGAAGATGAAGGTGAACATGAAGACCGCCAGCGCCGAGGAGGTGCCCAGCGCGTTGACGTCGCCCGAGGCGAAGGCGGTCCGGTAGAACAGCAGTCCGAGCACGTCCGTCGCGCCCGCCGGGGCGCCGTTGGAGCCGCCGAGCGCGTAGACCAGGGCGAAGGTGCCCATGCTGCCGATGAAGCTGAGGATCGTGACGGTGGCCATGGCCGGCTTGAGCAGCGGCAGCGTGATGCGCCAGAACACCTGCCAGGAGCCCGCGCCGTCGGTCCTGGCGGCCTCGCCGTACTCCTGGGGGATGCCGCCGAGGGCGGCGCTGAACAGCAGCATCGGAAAGCCCACCCACTGCCAGGTGGTGATCATGATGACGGTCGGCAACGCGGTGTCCGGGTCGCCCAGCCACGGCATCGCCAGGCCGAGCGGCTTGAGGAACGCGTTGACCGGGCCGAAGGCGGGGCTGAGCAGCAGGGTCCACAGGTAGCCGATGACCAGGGGGTTGACCAGGTACGGCAGGGCGAACATGGTCTGCAGGGCCCGCTTGCCGCGCCGTACTCGGGACAGCGCGAGCGCGAAGGCCAGGCCCAGCGTGTTCTGCACCAGCATGGTGCCCGCGAAGAGCAGGAAGTTGTGCCCCAGCGCCGGCAGCAGCTGGTCGAGGAAGGTGCCCGACAGCAGGCCGGCGTAGTTGTCCACCCCGGCGAAGCCGCCGCGCAGCGTGCCCTTCCAGGAGAAGAAGCTGTAGGTCAGGCCGGTGAACAGCGGGTAGACCACGAAAGCCGAGTAAAGGAGGAAGGCGGGGATCAGGAACAGGTACGACGATCCCCGCCCCCGCCGCGTGCCTAGAGCCATGTGGACACGCTCTTGTCGAGCCGCTCCGCCGCTTCCTTGGCGGTGATCCGGCCCAGCAGCATCTCCTGCAGCGCCTTGGAGAACACGGCGGCCGAGGAGGGGTTGCCGTAGGCGAACTCGTTCATGAAGTAGGCCGCGCCGTGCTGCTTGAAGGTGGTGGCGACCTCGCCGAGCAGGGGGTCCTTGGGCGTGACGCCGGGGACGGCGGAGAAGATGCGCAGGGTGTCGGTGTAGAGCTGGCCGTAGTCCTTGGAGGCCAGCCAGGCGGCGAACTTCAGCGCCTCGGCCTTGTGCCTGGTCTTGACGTTGATGCCGTAGGAGCCGTCGGTGAAGCCGGGCATGAGGCCCTGGCCTTCCGGCGAGGGCGGCGTGAAGACGCCGAGATCGACGCCCTTGGCGTTCTCGTTGAAGAAGTTCAGCTCCCACAGGCCGCCGGGGAACATGGCCGCCTTGCCGGAGGAGAACAGGATCTGCGCGTCGGTGTAGGAGACGCCGGCGGCGTTCTCGGGGAAGTACGGCTTGAGCTTGCCGAGCTGCTCGATGCCCTCGACGAAGCGCGGGTCGGCGAACTTCTTCCGCTTGGCCTTGACGTCGGCGAGGAACTCGTCGCCGCCCCACTGGGCGGTGCCGAAGATGCTCGCCACGATCGGCAGCATCCAGTCGTCCTTGCCGCCGAAGGCGAACGGGATGATGCCCTTGGCCTTGAGCTTCTCGGCGGAGGAGATCATCTCGTCGTACGTCTTGGGCGGGGTGACGCCGTTGTCGGCGAAGATCTTCTTGTTGTAGATCACCTGCAGGGTCTGCACGGCGAACGGGACGCCGTACACCTTGCCGTCCTTGTCGCCCTTGGCGGCGCGCAGGACGCCCTCGTCGTAGCTCGCCAGGCCGGGCACGTCCTTGGCGTCGAGCGGGAGCAGCCGGCCCGCCTCGACCAGCGGCTGCAGCTGGGCTCCGGCGCGCAGCCAGGCCAGGTCGGGGCCGCTGTCGCCGGCCAGGCCGGTGGACAGGATCGTGTCGTACTCGGTGGCGGTGGTGAAGGAGCGGGCGTCGACGTCGACGCCGGGGTTGAGCTTCTCGTACGCGGCGAACATCTTGTCGTAGTTGGCCTCGGGACCCCACCCCCAGACCGAGAGGGTGACCTTGCCCTCGCCGGCACTGGTGGTGGTCGAAGGGGCACAGGCGGTGAGGGCTGTCGCCAGCGCGACAGCGGCGGCGAGGCGCATGGGGGGCTCCTAGCGTGGGGGCAGGCGGTGCTTGGCGACCGCGTCGGTGGCGGCGGTCAGCAGCTGGTTGCTGGTCTGATGGGTACGTTGGACGACGCCGATGTAGAGGCAGTCCAGGACGAGCATC
Source organism: Nonomuraea sp. NPDC049625 (assembly GCF_040675285.1). NCBI lineage: Bacteria > Bacillati > Actinomycetota > Actinomycetes > Streptosporangiales > Streptosporangiaceae > Nonomuraea > Nonomuraea sp. NPDC049625. The sequence continues at coordinate 429,346 of NZ_JBFAOQ010000004.1, forward strand.
TGGGTGTGGCGGGCGGCCACCCCGCCGGCGCGGAAGGGGGTGTCCTGCGCGGCGGTGGTGAGGACGATGTCGGCGGCCTCGGCCAGCGGGCTGCGGGGGAAGTTGGTGACCGCGATCGTGGTGGCGCCACGTTCTTTGGCGATGGTCAGCGGCTCGACGACCTCGGCCGTGGTGCCCGAGTGGGAGATGCCGAGCGCCACGTCGTGGCCGTCGCGCGCGTTGGCGCTGCAGACGGCGTTGTGCACGTCGGTCCACAGCGCACCCGGCCGGCCGATGGCGTGCAGCCGCAGGTGCAGGTCCATGGCCACGCCGGCGCTGCCGGCGACCGCGAAGAAGTCGATGAACCTGGCGCGCACCAGGGCGGAGGCCGCCCGGTCCACCGCCTCGAGGTCGAGCTGGGCCGCCGTCTCCTCCATCGCGCGCATGTCGCTGGCCAGCAGGCTGCGCAGCACCAGGCTCGCGGGGTCGTCCGGCGAGAAGGCGATCAGGCTCTGCTCGCGCGGGGTGGCGTCGTTGCGGCCGAGCTCGGCCGCCAGCGCCAGCCTGAGCTCGGGGTAGCCGGCCAGGCCCAGCTCGCGGCAGAAGCGGGTGACGGTGGTGAGTGAGGTGCCGCACCGCTCCGCCAGCTCGCCGATGGTCGAGGCGGCCACGGCGGCGGGGTCCGCCAGGATCGTCTCGGCGATGCGCCGGTGGGTCGCGGTGAGGGTGGGCTCGACCCCCCGGATTCTGGCCAGGATCGGTGACATGGGAGGAACCCTCCCGCTTTCCTACATGTATGTCAATAGTTCACATTCAACAGACGATGTTAGAAAATTTCCCCCTTGTGTGATCTGTTGGGAGTATGTCACTTTCGAGGCCATGCGGAACTTCCTCCTGGCGCTGGTGCTCGGGAGCGCCGGCCTGCTGCCCACCCGCGCCGACGCGGTGGACATCCAGTTACTGGCCTTCAACGACTTCCACTCCGGCTTCCCGACCAGCTTCGCCATGACGCCGTCCGGCCCGGTCCCGGCGGGCGGCGCCGAGTACCTGGCCGCCCACATGGACCGGCTCCAGCGCGACAACCCCCACGGCACGCTGCGGCTCGCGGCCGGCGACAACATCTCCTCCAGCACCATGAACGCCACCGCCCTGCACGACGAGCCGGGCATCCAGGCGCTCAACCTGATGCGCCTGGACGCCTCCAGCGTCGGCAACCACGAGTTCGACGAGGGCCTGACCGAGTTCCGCCGGATGGAGGACGGCGGCTGCCACCCGATCGAAGGGTGCGCGCTCCCGGGCTTCAAGGGCGCCGACTTCCCGTACCTGGGCGCCAACATCGTCGACACCACCACCGGCAAGCCCGCGATGACCCCCTACATCGTGAAGGAGGTCAAGGGCGTCAAGGTCGGCATCATCGGCGTCAGCTACAAGAACACGCTGAACGAGGCCCCCGGCCCCACCGCGCCGCTGGAGGGACGCGACGAGGCCGAGGCGGTCAACACGTACGCGGCCGAGCTCAAGGCCAAGGGTGTGCGGACCATCGTGGTGCTGATCCACCAGGGCGGCGGCCAGACCGGCGGCGGCCTGCCCAACCAGTGCAACAACCTGGCCGGGCCGATCAAGGACATCGTGCAGCGGTTCGACCCCGAGGTGGACGCGGTGATCTCGGGGCACACGCACAACGCGTACAACTGCGTGATCAACGGCATCCCGGTCACCCAGACCTCGGGCCACACGCGCGAGCTCACCAGGATCTCCCTCACCGTGGACCGGGCGACCGGCAACCCGACCGCCTCCAAGGCCGAGAACCTCACCGTCACCCACGACGTCAAGCCGGACGGCCAGATCGCCGCCCTGCGCCGCAGGACCGACGAGCAGGGGCAGAAGCTGCTGGACCGGCCGGTCGGCCTGCTCGCCCGCGACCTCACCGCCCAGCGCAACGCCGCCGGCGAGTCCACCGTCGGCCACGCCCTGGCCGACGCCCGGCTCTTCGCCACCTCGGCCTCGGAGAACGGCGGCGCCCAGATCGGGATCCAGCCGCCCTACGGCGGCGGCATCGGCGGCGACCTGATCGTCAACCCCACCGGCAACGAGATGTCGAACCTGGTGACGCACGGCAAGGCGCTGCGCGTGCAGCCGTTCAGCAACATGCTCGTCACCATGACGCTCACCGGCGCCCAGCTGGAGCGGCTGCTGGAGCAGCAGTGGTGCGGCCAGGGCACCGCGCGCGTGCTCGGCGTCTCCCAGGGGCTCACGTACACCTACGACAACGCCAAGCCCGCCTGCGACCGGATCGACCCGGCCACCGTCAAGCTCAACGGGACCGTCGTCGATCCGGCCGCGAAGTACCGCCTGACCGCCAACTCCTTCATCGCGAACGGCGGCGACGGCTTCTCGGTGCTGACCGAGGGCACCGACCGGGTGGAGAAGGTGCGCGACATCGAGGCGTTCGAGTCCTACATCCGGGCGAAGAGCCCGCTGCAGGCCCCGGCCCTGGGCCGGGTCACCCGCCTGAACTAGGACCAGGGCGGTCCCGGGCCGCCACGATGATGAGCGCCCCGGAGACCGTCCCGGCGAAGAACGGGGACGGCACGAGCAGGACGCCGCCCAGCGCACACCACGCCGCGACACCCCAGCCGAGTCCGGCGGGCACCGCCACCCCTCGTCCGGCCAGGTGCCAGATCAGGCACCCCAGGAGGAACAAGGGGACGGCGAAGCCCCCCGGACCGGCCCAGAAGACGAGCTTGTTCTGCAGGGACTCCACCGTCTGGCCGCCGCCCGTGAATTCGAGCGGGACGGCCGCCCACAGCCCCCGATCCGCCCAGCCGGCGACGTCGCCCCAGGCGAAGAGCGCCAGCAGGGACAGGTGCCCCGCGCCCAGCACCAGCATGATCCCGCTCGCCCAGCGGAGCAGCCGCTTCTTGGAGTCCATCGTGACACCCTTCTATGTTGACCGACACAGGCTATATCGCCTGGCATATGCTCTGTCATCCGGCATACCTGGTTAGATGGCCGCATGGCCACGCGACGTATCGAGAGCGCTCAGGAGAGCCGCCGGCTGCTGGTGACGGCCGCGGCCGAGCTCTTCGCCGAGAAGGGATACCGGCAGACGAGCTTCATCGACATCGCCGACAAGGCCGGCATCAGCCGCGGCTCCATCCCCTGGCACTTCGGCAACAAGCTCGGCCTGCTGGAAGCGGTGGTCGACGACCAGGTCCAGGCCGTGCCGAGCGGCTTCCCCGCGCCCGCCGGTGATCCGCTCGACCAGGTCATGGGCTTCATCCGCCGGCCCGCCACGCGGCTGTTCATCACCCTGCTCGCCGAGGCCGTGGAGGTCGGCTCACCGATCCGCGAGCACTACGCCCGGCTCCACGCGGCACTCCGGCAGGGGGTGCTGGCCCGGATACCGGCGGACGCGCTGCCCCCGGGCACCGACCCGGAGGCGTTCGCGGTCCTGCTGGTGGGGGCCGTCATCGGCGTCCACGCCCAGTGGCGGGTCGCTCCCGAGGCGGTGGACCTGGAGTCCGTCCAGGCCACGCTCCGCGCCCTGCTGCCGGCGGGCCTCGGGCACGCCTGACCTGGCTTACCCGATCTTGGCCAGCAGCGACGAGGCCGTGGGGACGAAGGACGGGTCGCCGGTCTCCACCGCCGTCCGCAGCAGCCGCCGGGCCAGCTCCATGTCACCCCGCGCGTACCTGATCTCCCCCATCCGGCAGGCGGCCTCGGCCACCAGGTCGGCCTGCTCGGTCAGCCCCAGTGTGAGCTCGTAGTAGCGCAGGGCGCCGTCGTGGTCGCCGAGCCAGTAGCACAGCTCGCCGAGGTGCGCCGCGGCCAGCCCCGACTCGGCGTCCCCCGCGTCGATGACCCGCTGGTACCAGGTGAGCGCCTCGGGGAAGTCCCGGTTCCGCTTGGCCAGCGCGCCCAGGTACATCGCCGCGAGCGCGCTGAAGTGCCCCTCGGCCTCCTCGACGCCCCGCAGGTACCACTGCCGGGCCCGCTCCTCGTCCTCCTCGTGGTACGTCTGCCCCAGCGCGATCGTCGCCCGGGCCGCGAGGTCGGCGTCGCCGGCGTCGAGCACCCGCAGGTACGCCTCCCGCCCCTCGTCCACCAGCCCGGCCCCGACCAGCGTCTGCGCCAGCGTGGCCAGCGCGATGGGCTCGCCCCCGGCGGCGGCCGCCCGCAACGTGTCCAGGGACGCCTCGGTCTCCCCGCGGTTGCCCTGCAACATGCCGAGCAGGCTCCCGAACACCCCGCGGATGGGGCTGTCGGCGTCGGCCGCCGCCCGCTGCGCGACGTCGAAGAACGCCTCGGTGTCCCCCTCGTCGTCGAGCAGTTCGAGCAGCCTGCCGCCGGCGACGAACCGTACGTCCGCGTCGTCGTCCCGGCTGAGCCGTTCGTAGATCGCCCGGGCCTCGGCGTGCTCGCCCAGCTCGGCCAGCCGGTCGGCGACGTCCAGCTCGGTGAACGTCCCCCGCCCGGCCAGCTCGAAGTACGCCCGCACGGCGGCCGGGTCCTCACACCGCTCGCCCAGTTCACGCGCCACGGCGGCGGCCTCGTCGCCCATCAGCCGGAGGATCCGCACGGCCAGGTCGTGCTCGCCGCGGTCGGACGCCTGGTGGGCGAGCACCCGCAGGTTGCCCGCCGCCACCTCGGAGCCGGCGCCCGCGGCGGCCGCGAACGCCTGGGCGGCGCCCATGTGGTCGTCCTCCTCGTACAGCCAGATACCGAGCTGCACGCCGCCCCGGTCCACCGCGTCGGGCGCGCCGGACTCCATGGCCAGCCGCACCTCCCGGACGGCGCCGGCCGTGTCGCCCAGCCCGCGCAGGGCCTTGGCGAGGTCCACGCGGATGCCGGCCGAGGTGCCCGGGAAGCCGGTCTCCACGCCCCGCCGGTACATGAGGGCCGCGTTCTCCAGGTCGTCCCGCGCCTTGTACGCGTCGCCCCATGCCCAGTAGCCCATCGACACGGTCTCGGGGTCGCCGGTGCCGACGGCCCGCTCGGCCTCCTCCACCACCGCGTCGTGGTCCTCCATGAGGAGCAGGTGGGCGATCAGGTGGCGCTCGCTCTCGAGGTCCCCGGCCGCCGCACCGGCGGTCAGCGCCTCGCGTACGCCCTCGGCGTCGCCCCGCGCGTTGAGGAGGTCGGCCAGCACGACGGCGGTGGCGGGCATCGCGGCGCGGGCCGCCTCGATCGCCCCGTCGAGGTCGCCGCGGCGGTGGCGGAGGATGGCGATGTTGCGCCAGGCCATCTCGGCCGTGCGCGGATGTCCGGTGGCGGGCAGGGTGCTCAGCTCGGCCCGGCAGTGCTGGCCGCGCTCGGCGAGGACCACGCCGAGGTCCACCGCGGCCTGCGCGGCGAGGTCGGGCTCGCCCAGCTCGACGACCACCCGGCAGAGCGCCGCGGCCGCGTTCTCGTCGTCCAGCCCACGGGCCCGCTCAAGGGTCTCGGCGAGGGGTTCCCGCCGGTCCTGCGGGTCCGCCGCGGCCACCAGCCGGCGTACGGCCTTCGCGTCGTCCTCTTCGAGCGCGAGCAGCACCTCGGCCATCAGCTCCGACCCGGCGAACTCGGTCAGCGCCGCGACCGCCCCCTCCCGGTCGCCGTCGTCGGCCAGCACCCATCCGCGTTCTTTGGCCGAGGCCGTGCCGAGCCGGACGCGCGCGACGGCCGTGAACCATTCGTCGTCGTCCAGGGCGACGACCCGTTCGTAGGCGGAGCGGGCGTACTCGTCGTCGCCCGCTTCGGCCAGCGTCCGGCCCGCCCACACCAGCGCACCGGACGCGGACTCGGGGTCGGCGGCCACGGCCCGCTCGAACGCCTCCCGCGCCCCCAGCACGTCGCCCGTCCTGGCCAGCAGCTCCCCGAGCACCTGTTCCTCGAGCGTATCGCCCGAGCCGGGCGTCAGGAGGGACAGGGCGGCGCTCAGGTCGCCGTGGTCGCGGAGAACGACGGCGAACTTGAGCCGCCCGGCCGCGCCGAACTCCTCCGTCATCAGCTCACCGGCCTCCTGCGCCGCCCCGCTCGCCACGAGCACCTCGGCGAGCCGCACGGTCGCGTCCTTCCTGCGCGCCTCGCTCAGCTCCCCGAGCGCTCCCCGGTAGGCGGCGGCCGCCTCGACCAGCAGCCCGAGCTCCTGCCGCACCTGCCCGATGTCGCGCAGCGTGATGGCGGCCAGGCGCTCGTTGTCGCCCTCCGCGACCTGCTCCCACGCCTCCAGAGCCCCGCGCTTGTCCCCCGCCTCGTTCCGCAGCGCGCCGAGGTAGCAGCCCGCCTCCTGCCGGTAGTTGGGGTGCCCGGCGGCCAGCACCAGCGAGAGCGCCGCGTCGGCGGCGGCGATCTCGCCGCGCCGCTGCCAGGCGTGCGCGCTCTCCATGGCCAGCATGCTCACCAGGAACGCGTTGCCCTCGTCGTCGATCTCCGCCAGCGCCTCGGCGGCGGCGTCGAGGTCCCGGTCGAGCAGGAACTGGGCAAAGCGCCCCATCTCCTTCGGCTCCCCCGTCGCCAGGTCGAAGGCCGCCCGCGCGGCGGCAAGGTCGTCGACCCGCACCCGGTGCAGCCCGAGCAGCCAGGCGCTGCGCGAGCGGTCGTCCGCGGAGGTCTCCTCCTCGATCTGCCTCTCGTGCAGCCGGCAGACGGCCAGCAGGTCGCCCTGCCGCTCCAGCACCGTGAACAGCGAGGCGGCCGCCTCGATCCGCAGCCCGCGGTTACCGCCGTCCATGGCCGTCGTGTACGCGGCCCGCGCCTCGCCCAGGTCGTGCTCCGTGACGAGCCCGCCCAGCGCGTACCCCACCCACGGCGCCAGCACCGGATGCCCCTCCGCCGTGGCCCGGCGCAGCAGGTCGAGCGAGGCCTCCTCGTCGGACAGCACCTCCTTGCAGATCACCGCCGTGTACGACAGCGCCAGCGGGTCCCCGCTCTCGGCCGCCGACTCGAACAGCTTGGCCGCGTCCGACAGGTCGTACCCGATCGAGGCCAGCACCTGGGCGAACACGGCGGCGCCGATCGCCGCGACGGCGGGATCGGGATGGTCCATGGCCGCGCGGTAGCGGACCAGCCCCTCCTCCCTGCCCAGTCGCTGGTGGTCGAGCATCGCGCCCAGCACGGGGTGCGCCTCCTCGCCCGACTCGCGCAGCAGGTGCAGCAGGAAGACCGCGCTGAAGCCCTGGAGCACGTCGTCGCCCTCGGCCACGTACGCGAGCAGCTCGTCGGCCTGCTCCCGGTCGCCCTCGCCGATCTCCAGCTGGGCCAGCGTCGCCATGGCCCTGAGCGACTGCGTGGCCGCGCCCGAGTCGGCGGCCCCGCGCAGCAGCAGCCTGGCCCCGGCCACGTCACCGGCCTGCAGGCGGGCCAGCCCCTCGTCGGTGTCCTGGAGCGCCTGCTCCTCGACGGGGTCGGCCAGCGGCTGCTGCCTGGCGGCGTGCTCGAGGAGCAGCGTGGCCTTGAACGCGGCGTCGGGGTCGTCGTGCCCGGACGCGAACCGCGCCAGCTCCATGGCCTCGTCGTACACCTCGGGATGCTGGTCGAGCAGCAGGCCGAGCAGCGTGACGCAGATCGACGCCCACTCGTCCTCGCCCGCCTCCAGCACCGCGCGCAGCGCGGCCAGCGCCTCGGCCGTCTCGCCCGCCTCGACGTGCATCTGGGCCAGGCAGGCCTGGGCCTGCACGACGTACTCGCGCTGCCCGCTGGCGATCACCCGGCGGAAGATCGCCTTGGTCTCCTCCACGTCGCCCAGCGACGCGGTCACCTTGGCCAGCTCGATCAGCGACGGCAGCCGGATGTCGGGCCTCGGGTCCTCGGCGGCCACGCGGTAGGCGGCGGCGGACTCGGCGTACTCGCCCAGGTCCACCAGCACCGCGCCGAGCAGCTTGTGCGCCATGGCCAGGTGGTCGGGGTGCCCGACGGCGATGGCGTGCTCGCACACCTGCCTGGCCTGCTCGAACTCCTCCTCCTCGGCGTAGATCTGGTACAGCCGGAACGCCGACAGCGACACCACGTCGGGGTCGCCGCAGGTCAGCAGCGCCCGGAAGTCGTCCTCGTCCTCCGCCTCCTCATACAGCTCGCGGGCCGAGGCCGGGTCCTGGAAGTGGAACTCGGGCAGCTCCAGCCGCGCGGCCAGCTCGGCCACCGCCGGGCTGTCACACCTGCGGGCCCGCTCCAGCGCCTCCTGCGCGCCCTCCACGTCGCCCAGCTGCGTGAGCACCAGCACCATCGCCGTGTCGGCGAGCGCGGCCACCTCGAAGTCGGCCCCGTCGGACGCGATCGTCAGCACCCGGTGCGCCGCCGGCCACTCCTTGGCCGCGACCAGCATCATGCCCATGGCGATGGCCGAGCGCTGCCCGAACACGGGGTCGCCCGACTGGATCACCGACCTGTGCGCCGCCTCGGCGCCGTCGAGGTCCCCCTGCTCCTGCAGCAGGCCCGCCAGCAGGTGGGAGGCTTCCGGGTCCCCTGTGGCCGCGATCTGCCTGAACAGCGCGGCGGCCTGGTCGAGGTCTCCCGCTTTCCAGTGGCCCATGGCCGCGTCGAGCTGTTCTGACGCCATTGCTCACTCCAAAGTCATCCAACAATGTGAAAAAGCTACACATGTGTCACGTCCGTCACAGGCCATTTGTGGAGATGGCGCGTGCTTATGGAGCCCCCGCCGGGCGGGGGAGGCCGTAGCGTAGTCCTCATGGGCAAGGCGTTCTGGATCGATCAAGAGTTCGACAGAGACCGTGACGGGCGCTATGCCGTACACGTTCGCAAGAATCTGGAAGAGTTTGAATGGGGTGACATCGCCCCCGTCAGGTTCGCGTGCGCCGCGTGGCGGCTGGCCACGCCGCCGGCGCTGACCCCCGGTTACGTACGGTGGGACCGGCGCGTGCTCGACGCCACCTGCCACCGCAACACCTGGGACGGCTCGCTCTACGCGCGGGTCAGGGTCGTCTCGCCGCTGCCCGAGGAGCTGACCCGCTCGCGGGCCTGGTGGCGCGACCGGGGGTGGCTGGGCTGGCAGGAGACCTTCGGCCAGTACGTCGAGCCGACCCAGCAGGACCTGGCCCGGCACCCGTTCCTGCGGACCTCGCTGCTCCTGGAGGTGCCCGTGCCCCTGGACGACCTGCCGCCCGAGCCCGAGGGGCCGCACGACGAGGTCGAGCAGCGCGCGCACCGGGCGGTGGTGGTGCTGACCCGTGAGCTCAACGCGCTGGTCGCACCGGTCCTCGATCAGCTCGGGGGCTAGCATGCGCGGATGATCCGCGGGTAGCGGAGGTCCATGAGGAACCTGCTCATCTGGCCGGCGCTCGCGCTGGTCGCCGCAGGCTGCGCCCCTGACACGGGCGCTCCGGCGCGGGCGGCCGAGCGCTTCCACGCGGCCCTCTCCGCGCACCACGAGGACGCCGCGTGCGCGATGCTCACCCGCAAGACCGCCGAGAAGCTCCCCGATCCCGGCCAGACCTGCGCCGAGGCGCTGCGCGAGGCGAAGCTGGGGCCGGGCGGGTCCGTCACGTCGGTCAGCGTGTGGGGCGACGCCGCCCAGGTGCGGCTGGCCGGCGACACGCTCTTCCTGCACCGCTTCACCGACGGCTGGCGGGTCACGGCCGCCGGGTGCGAGCCGGTGCGCGACCTCCCCTACGACTGCGAGGTGGAGGACTGATGCGGGTGATGTTCACGATCACCATGCTGATCATCGTGGTCGGCCTGGCGTTCTTCTTCGTCGTGGGGCTCTCGCGGCTATGAGGTGGGTCAAGGAGAACTCGCTGGCGCTGGTCTTCCTCGCCATGTTCCTGCTCTCGCTGGGCGGACAGGCCGTGGCCGGGATGCTGCAGTACAACGACCTGCAGCGGGTCGAGGGGGCGGAGCCGGTCTCGTTCGCGCAGTACGTGACGTCGTCCCCGTTCGCGGTGGACGTCTCGGAGAACTGGCAGTCGGAGTACCTGCAGTTCCTGCTGTACATCATGCTGACCGTCTGGCTCGTGCAGAAGGGGTCGCCCGAGTCCAAGACGATGGAGAAGGTGGGGACGGAGTCCGAGGAGGAGCAGCGGATCGGGGCACATGCCGGCCCGCGCTCTCCCCGGTGGGCCAGGGCCGGCGGGCTCAGGCTGTGGGTCTACAGCAACTCGCTGGGGCTGGTGATGGGGACCATCTTCGTCCTGTCGTGGCTGGCGCAGTCGGTGACGGGGCAGGCGGCGTACAACTCGGATCGGCTCGGCGACCTGCGCGACCCGGTCTCGTGGTGGTCGTACGTGACCGCGCCCGAGTTCTGGGACCGGACCCTGCAGAACTGGCAGTCGGAGCTGCTCGCGGTGCTGTCGATGGTGGTGCTCTCGATCTACCTCCGGCAGCGGGGGTCACCCGAGTCGAAGCCGGTGGGGGCGGCTCACGTCGAGACGGGTGTGGAGGGCTGACCGGTGATCACGGCGACGATGCGGGTGCCGTCGGGGAAGGCGCCCTGGCGGGCGAGGTCGAGGATCCCGTAGAGCATCTTCGCCACGTAGATGCCTTCAACACGATATTTCCCGATAAATGCGTCCAAAGTGGGGGTCGACTTGGCGTAGCCGCCGAAGTGGTAGTCCAGGTTGAGCTCCCAGTTCGCCCAGGTGCGCCCGTACGCCTCCCGCTGCAGCCTGGCCACCTCGCCCGCGAGGAAGCCCGCCCCCTTCAGCACCGCGAACCCGATCGCCCGCTTCCCCTCCGGCAGCCCCGCCGAGATCCCGGCCAGCGTCCCGCCGGTGCCGACCGGGCAGCAGATGACGTCGTACTCCGCGGAGATCTCCCCCGGCAGCTCGGCGCACCCGCGCACGGCGGCCGCGTTGCTCCCGCCCTCGGGCAGGATCGCCACGTCGTCTCCCCAGCGCGCCCGCAGCCCCGCCAGCACGCCCTCGGTGTGCTTGAGCCGGTAGGAGGCCCGGTCGAGGTAGGTCAGGGTCATCCCGCACGCCCTCGCGTGGGCGAGCGAGGGGTTCAGCGGCAGGCGCTCCTCGCCCCGGATGACCCCGATGGTCTCGATCCCGTGCCGCCGCCCCGCCTCGGCCACGGCCCTGATGTGGTTGGAGTACGCGCCGCCGAAGGTCAGCAGGCGGGAATGGCCCAGGTTGTACCGGAGTTTGCGGGGTTTGTTGTCGTCGTGCATCAGGAACAACCGGACCCGGCCGAGCCCGGGATCCAGGAGCTCTTCCATGGCGCTAGTCTACGGTCGAGCCTTTGTTGAGGAGTGTTCGATTATGAGCGTTGTTGAAGCTTTCCGTGCCGCCTATGGCGCGTCCCCCCAGACCGTCTGGCGTGCGCCCGGCCGGGTCAACCTGATCGGCGAGCACACCGACTACAACGACGGCTTCGTCCTCCCCTTCGCAGTGCCGTGGGGCGTCACGGCCGCGATCACGCCGCGTACGGACGGCACCATCCGGCTCCTCTCCCTCCAGGCTCCCGGCGAGCCCGTCACGATTCCCAGTCACGACCAGTCTGCGGGCTGGACGCGCTACGTCGTCGGCGTCTTCGCCATGCTGGGTGACCGCGTGCGGGGCGCGGACATCGCGATCGACGGCGACGTCCCGCCGGGCGCCGGCCTCAGCTCCAGCGCCGCCCTCGAGGTGGCCGTCGCCTCCGCGCTCAACGACCTGCACGACCTGGGCATGACGCCCATGGAGATCGCCCTGCTCAGCCAGAAGGCCGAGAACGACTTCGTCGGCATGCCCTGCGGCATCCTCGACCAGGCCGCCTCTGCGCTGTGCGAGGAGGGGCACGCGCTGTTCCTCGACTGCCGCTCGCTCGGCTCCCGCAACATCCCGCTCGACCTGGCCGCCCACGGGCTGAGCATGCTGATCATCGACACGCAGGTCCACCACGAGCACGCCGGCGGCGAGTACGCCAAGCGCCGCGCCGAGTGCGAGTCGGCGGCCCGCAAGCTCGGCGTCCCGGCCCTGCGCGACGTCACGGACCTGGCGGCCGCCCTCGATCAACTCCAGGGTGACGAGCGCAAGCGCACGATGCACATCGTCACCGAGAACCACCGCGTCGAGGCCCTCATCGGCCTCCTGCGCGCCGGCGCCGTCACCGAGATCGGCGCCCTCCTCAACGCCTCGCACCTGTCGCTCCGGGACCAGTACGAGGTCTCCTCGCCGGAGCTGGACGTCGCGGTCGAGGCCGCCATCAAGGGCGGGGCGCGGGGCGCCCGGATGACGGGCGGCGGCTTCGGCGGCTCCGCCATCGCCCTGGTGCCGGTGGAGCGCCTGTCCAGTGTCGAGGAGTCGGTGACCGCCGCGTACGCGGAGCACGGCTTCCAGCCTCCGCGCTTCCTGCCCGCCACCCCGGCCCGCGGCGCCCACCGCCTGGCCTGAGCCGCCTACCCTGCCCCCTTACCCTGCCCCCTTAAAGGGGCGGGAAGTTCGGCGGGCGTCGCTCCAGGAAACTGGCGACGCCCTCCGTGAAGTCGGGGCGGTCGAAGGAGGCCATCATCTCCCGCACGGCCGCCTTGGCGGAGTCCTCCAGGGTGGCGTCCCAGTCGTGCCACACCTGCCGCTTGATCACCGCCATGGACGCCGGCGAGCTGTAGGCCGCGAGCTCCCGGGCGTACGCCTGCGCCTCGGAGAGCAGGCCCTCCCCCGGCACGACCCGGTTGACCAGCCCGAGCTCGTACGCCTCGGCCCCGGTGAACACCCGCCCCGACAGCAGGACGTCCATGGCCCGCTGCTGCCCCATGAGCCTGGGCAGCACCCACGACAGCCCGTACTCCGCGATCAGCCCCCGGCGCGGGAACGCCGTGGTCCACTTGGCGTCCGCGGCCGTGAAGACGAGGTCGCAGACGAGCGCGTGCACCATGCCCAGCCCCGCGCAGGCCCCGTTGACGGCGGCGACGATCGGCTTGCCGATCGTGGTCGGGAACGTGTTGGGCCGCGGGTCGGGCTCCACGTCGTAGGTGCCGTTCTGGATCGCCGCCAGCGCCTTGAAGTCCGCCCCCGAGCAGAACCCCTTGCCCGCGCCCGTGACCACGACGGCCCGCACCTCCGGGTCCTTCTCGGCCTCCGCCAGCAGGTCGAAGTAGCGCCGCCCCAGGGCGTCCGTCCACGCGTTGAGGGTGTCGGGACGGTTGAAGGTCAGTGTGAGTACGCCCTGGTCGAGGGATGAGAGCACGAGTTCTGCCATGCCCTAACCGAACCATGTTCTAGGCCGGGAAGGCAAGGACGGCGGCTGGCGGTGATGGACGAAGGCGGGGCTCAGGACGCTGGTGTCGTAGTAGCGGTGGAAGACGGGGGTGACGCTGCCCGACATCGGGGGCACGATCCACGACCAGTCCGCCGGGCAGACGCGCCCGGCTTTCTCCTCGCGCGACAGGTGGGTGAGGAACCGGCGCGACTCGGTGTGGTGATCGGTCATCGTGACCCCCTCCCGCTCGAACGAGTGCAGCACCGCCACGTTCAGCTCCACCAGCGCGTGGTCCCGCCACAGGGTCCGCTCGGTCGAGGTGTCCAGCCCGAGCCGCTCCGCGACGACCTTGAGCTGGTCGTACCTGTCGGCGTCCGCGAAGTTGCGGGCGCCGATCTCGGTGCCCATGTACCAGCCGTTGAAGGGCGCGCACGGGTAGCAGATGCCGCCGATCTCCAGACACATGTCGGAAATAGCCGGAACGGCATGCCAACGCAGGCCCAACTCCTCGAACCACTGATACTCCGGATGCACCAGCGGCACCTCCAGCACGACGTCACCCGGCAGGTTGCACAGCAACGGATCGCCCAGGCTCGGCTGGATGATCACCGGCAGCACGTCGAACCGCCCGGACCTGCCCTGCCAGCCCAGCGCCTTGGCCAGGTCCGTGAGCTCCGCGTTGTGCGGGTCCCCCACGATGCGGCCTCCCCGGGTGCGGTGGCCCGCGTACCGGATGAGCTGGTCGTTCAGGATCCGGGGGCCGGGCAGCGCCGGGGTGTCGGGCGGCAGGACGGTCACCGTGGGCCTGATCCTGCCGTTCCCGGTGGCCACCCGCAGGTGCTCGACGCACTCCAGGGCGACCCCCTCGGCCGTGGTCACCTGCCTGCGGTCGCGCACCTTCAGCGAACGCCAGTAGAGCCGTCCGATGCACCGGTTGCTGTTGCGCCAGGCCACCCGGGCACCGAACTCCAGCTCCTCGTACGTGTGGGTGTAGGTCCCGTGGCGGGCCACGTCTCTGGAGACGTCGCGCAGCCGGGCGTGCAGGCCTCCGGCCTGGGGGTTCTCGGCGTGGAAGAGCCTGATGAAACGCTCCGCCTCGCGGAAGTCGGTGGTTCGCTCAAGCACTGCCTGCACGGTCAGAGCATCGAAGGGGCGCAGGCTCGTAATCCAGGTACGCACGCGGCAATCAGCACTTCTCCGTCATCGGATCGCCCCGCCGATTCCGGGTCGGCGACACGTCCTGGTGGCGGCGCCCTCTCCTCGCCCCCGTCGACCTGCCCGCGGCTCCCGGCCCAGAGGACCGGTAACCCATCCTTACCAGCCGCTCTCAGCTTTGTCCCGCCAAACCATGAAATGAGTGCGCCCCGGAAGGCTCCGGGGCGCACTCAGCGACTAACGGCTCGCGTAGTCCCTCCACACGCACGTGAGGTGGACGACGCGGCTGCGGTGCCAGCGCTTGCCGGCCTTGACCTTGTACGGCAGCTCCCCGGCCGGGACGCTGATCGACAGCCGGTCCGCGGGCAGGGTCGTCACGCCGTCCACGGTCACGGGCTGGGCCGGCTCGATGTACTCCTCGTCCACAAGCTCGGCCACCCGGGCCTTGGAGAACTTGACGACCTTGCCGTCGGTCAGCCAGCACGTGAGCGGGCCGGCCGGGAGGTCCGGCTCGCCGTGGACCCTGACCAGCCCTTCGCCGCGCACCTCGATCGGCCCGTCGTCGGCCAGCGCGGACCCGGCCATGCCGGCGAGCCCGAGGGTGACGGCAGTGAGGACGACGGCGGCGCGTCGCTTGAACATTGGGGTCTCCTTCCCCGATTCGATGAGACAGCCCGAGGGTGGCGCGGCGCACCTGAAGGAGGGCTTAAGGCACCCGAAGTGATCTTCAGGTACGCCTCATCCGGGGTCGAGGAAGTGGGGCGCAGCCGCGCTGTCGGATGGCTGAAAGTTCTTCAAAGGAATTCGGGAGGCGGTGTCGGATCGGGGCGGTGGTGTTCGTAGCAGGGGTGAGGCCGCCCGCAAGGGTGCGGCGCCGAGGTGGAAGGAACCGCGATCATGAAGCTGACGACCGTGACGTGCAGGGAAACGGCGGTGCGTCGGATAAGGACCGCAGGAACGGATTCGAGCGCGCCCACGCTCGCCGCGCCACGCTGGGAGGACACGACCGTTCTCCGCGGTGACCTCGCGGCGGCCACGCGATTGTTCCCGGAGACCGGCCCGGATCGTGCGCTCGACCTGGTCGAATCGCGGGGCGACTCCAAGGGCGTGACGACCCAGGTCTACCGGCCCGCCGGGCGCCCGCAGTATGCAAGCGTCTGAAGTCCCTGACCGGCACTGTCTTGACACCACAGGAGATGATCCTCAGATGCAGTACCTGATTTCCGTGATCCACGACCAGGCCGGCCTCGCCACCCCGGACGAGGACGCTGCGATCGACGTGTTCAACGACCGGCTCCAGACCGACGGCCACTGGGTCTTCGCCGGCGGCCTCGCCTCGCCCGACACGGCCACCGTCATCGACAACCGGGGTGGGGAGGCGATGGTCACCGACGGGCCCTTTCTGGAGTCCAAGGAGTACCTCGCCGGCTTCTGGATCATCGAGGCCCCCGACCTCGACGTGGCGCTCAAGCTGGCAGCCGAGGGGTCGAAGGCCTGCAACCGCAAGGTCGAGGTGCGGCCGTTCCAGTGAACAGGATCGACGTCCGCGAGGCGATCACCCAGGCTCACCATGAGGAGTGGGCCCGGGTGGTCGCCTCTCTGACCAGGCGCTTCGGCGACCTCGACATCGCCGAGGAGGCGGCCGCCGAGGCGTTCGCGACCGCCGTCCAGCGGTGGCCGGCCGACGGCGTGCCCCCCAACCCCGGCGCCTGGCTGACCACCACCGCCAACCGCAAGGCCATCGACCGGATCCGGCGCGAGAACAAACGCGACGACAAGCACAAGGAGGCTCAGATGGTGTACGACGACGACCGGCCCGAGCCTGTCGGCGTCATCGACGACGACCGGCTCCGGCTGATCTTCACCTGCTGTCACCCGGCGCTGGCGATGGAGACCCGCGTGGCGCTGACGCTGCGCATGGTCGCCGGCCTGACCATGCCCGAGATCGCCCGCGCCTTCCTGGTGGCCGAGAGCGCCATGGGGCAGCGGATCACCCGCGCGAAGGCCAAGATCAAGGCGGCGCGCATCCCCTATCGGGTGCCTTCGGCGGAGGATCTCCCGGCGCGCGTCTCCGGCGTCCTCGCCGTCCTCTACCTCGTCTTCAACGAGGGCTACCTGGCCACCAGTCCCGACACCGACCCCGTACGGCACGAGCTGACCGCCGAGGCGATCCGGCTCACCCGCCTGATCCGTGCGCTCCTGCCGGACGACGGTGAAGTGGCCGGACTGCTGGCGCTGATGCTCCTCACCGAGGCCCGCCGCCCCGCCCGGGTCTCGGCCGGCGGCGAACTGGTGGCCCTCGGCGAGCAGGACCGAGGGGCCTGGGACGCGGCGCTGATCGCCGAGGGTCACCGGCTGGTGCGCGAGCGCCTCGCCGCTGCCGCCGCCGGGGTGGCTCCGGGTCGCTACCAGATCCTCGCGGCGATCAACGCCGTGCACACCTCCGCCCGCGACATGCGCGACACCGACTGGTCGCAGGTCCTCGCCCTCTATGACCAGCTCGTCCGCCTCGACCCCTCGCCGATCATCGCCCTCAACCGGGCCATCGCCGTGGCCGAGCTCGACGGGCCGGAGGTGGCGCTGGCGGCAGTCGACCGTCTTGAGCCCAGGTTGGCCGGCTATCACGCCTACCACGCCACCCGCGCCGACCTGCTGCGCCGGCTGGGCCGTGGCCGGGAGTCGCGCGCGGCCTACGACAAAGCCATCGAACTGGCCGGCAACACCGCCGAGACCGCCTCCCTGACCCGCCGCCGCGACCAACTGCGGTAGCGCCCACGGACGCATCTCGCACGGGAGGCGATCCTCAACCGGAACACCCGGCCGGCGCAGGCGAGGCGTCCCTGGCCGACCTGGCCACCCAATACAGCGTCGGACGCCCCACCATCCATGGTTGCGGTCCTTCGAGGAAAGGGGAAGGCACGCCCCACCCGAGGCCGACGCGCAAGCAGTCACCTCCGGGCCGGGGGCTAAGGGGCCGTCGGGGCCGGAAGGGAGCCAACAGCCTGGGGACGGGCTCAGGGGTGGCGGCGGACGAGGCCGAGGTCCAGGGCTGCCAGGACGGCCGAGGTGCGGTCGGAGACGCCCAGCTTGCCGTACACCCGCAGCAGGTACGTCTTGACCGTCGCCTCCCCGATGAACAGCCGCCGGCCGATCTCCCCGTTCGTGAGCCCCTGGCCCACCAGCTCCAGGACCTCTCGCTCCCGTTCCGACAGCACGGGCACGGCGGGCCGCCGCCCGGCCAGCCGCGCGGCGACCGACGGCGAGAGCACCGTCCGGCCGCCCGCCGCCGCCCGCACGGCCGACGCCAGGTCCGCCCGTGACACGTCCTTCAGCAGGTATCCGGCCGCGCCCGCGGAGACGGCCCGAAGGATCTCCCCGTCGTCCTCGTACGTCGTCAGCACGATGACCCGGTGGCCGGGCCCCAGCCGTTCGATGGCGCTGACCCCGTCACCGCCCGGCATGCGCAGGTCCATGAGGATCACGTCGGGCCGCAGCCGGGGCACGACGACCACGGCCTCGTCCCCCGACCCGGCCTCGCCGACCACCTCCAGGTCCGGCTCGGCCTGCAGCATCCCGCGCAGCCCTTCGCGGACGATCGGATGGTCGTCGACGATCATCACCCTGAGCATGGCAGCTCCACCACGAGCGTGGTCCCCTGGCCGGGCGAGCCGGTGATCCGGACGGTGCCGCCGAGCCGGGTCACCCGGTTGCGCATCGCGCGCAGGCCGTACCCGTCGCCGCCGGTCGAGGGGGCGAAGCCGCGCCCGTCGTCGGAGATCGACATCCGTACGGCCGGGCCCGGCACGTGTTCGAGGGCCAGCCGTACGGAGCGGGCGCGGGCGTGCTTGCGTACGTTGGCCAGCCCTTCCTGGGCGGCCCGCACCAGCGTCTCCGCCACGAGGGCGGGTGCGTCGGCGGTCCCGGCGACGCTCACCTCCACGGGCAGCTCGAACCCCTTGGCCAGCCGCCCCAGCGCCTCCTCCAGCGAGGCTCCCTCCAGCGCGGGCGGCGCCAGGGCGGCGATGAGCGCCCGGGTCTCGGACAGGTTCTCCTTGGCGGTCTCCATGGCGCGCCGCACGTACGGGTCGTGCCCGTCCCCCGCGGCCTGCAGCAGCATCATGATGCTCGCGAACCCCTGGGCCAGCGTGTCGTGGATGTCACCGGCCAGCCGCTCGCGTTCGGCCAGCATCCCGGCCTCCTTGCTCACCTCGGCCAGCTCCTCCCGGGTGCGGTCGAGCTCCGCGATCAGCCGAGCCCGCTCGGTGTTCTGCCGCCCGAGCCGGTCGATGAACACCCCCAGCAGCGTACTGGCCGACAGTCCGAGAACGATCGCCACCGCGATCAGCAGCGGGTGCGAGCCGTTCTCCGCCATGAGCTGGATCGCGGGTCCGGTGAACATGGCCACCGTCACGGCCACGGCCCGCGCCCGCCGCAGCGCCATGAACGTCATGGGGATCAACGCCGACAGCGCGACGGCGGACTGCGACGCGAGCAGGTTGGCCGCGGTGAACAGGACGAGCATCGCGGCGGCGTGCCACCAGCCCTCCTTGGTGGGCGCGACCGGCGCCCGCACGGCCTTGCGGCCCCACAGCGCGTACGAGATGGCGATCAGGAGCAGCAGGATGATGGCGACCGGCGCCCCGTCGTCCACCACGATGGTGATGATGGTCGCGATCAGCACGATCGCGAAGTACGCGTCCCAGAAGGGATAGGAACGCAACCAGGCGTTCTCCGCCCGCGCGTCCACGGGACTGCCCATGATCGACATTTTACCGGGAGCCTGTCCACCGATCGGGGGACAGACCCCTGTCCTGCGCCACGCGATCGTGTGCATATGACCCAGAAGACATATCCCCGCCTGATGCTCGCCCTGACCGTGATCTACGGGCTGGTGATCGCCCTGCTCGCACTGCTCCAGACCGGCGGGGTCGGCGTCGTCGCCATCGTCGGCGGCGTCATCGTCGGCCTCGGCTGGGCGCTGACCGGCATCCTCGCCAAACGCCCCTCCTGACCACGTCCGCCTCGGAAACGGCCTTTGAGCTGGTCGGGTGACAGGATCCCGCTGGACGTGACCCGGCCAGGAAATCGCCCGTCCCTACGCCTCGGCGAGGATCTCGGCCTTCAGCCGGTCATAACTCCGCCACGGCGGCCGGAACGTGATCGAATACGAACATGTCGGCCGCCCAGAGCGCCGGCGACTTCATACTCATCATCCGGGAGACGGAGCAGCATCCCGTCCTGCCTTTTGTATGCGATCATCGATGGATGACAACGAGAAAGGCTTATGGTCGCTGACCGCCGGCTTGGGCTGCATGCGACCCTTCCCGATCGCTACGCCCGTTATGAGGTCCTGGCCTCGACCATTGACCATCGTGGCCGACTGGCCGCCCTGGTCGCCGACCCCGCCCAAGACTTCACCCCCATCCCGCGCTTCTCCGGCCTACGGCCGCCTCCGCGCTATGACGCGACGGCCGTCATCTGCGACGGAGCCGAGATCAGTGAGATTCCGCTGACGGATCTCGACCTGTGGTTCACCCACATCGACACCCTCGCCGATGGCATCGTGCTGGCCGCCGGCCGCTGTGAGCCTGTGGGCATCGACCGTGAGCACTACTGGGAGCCGGTTCCCGAGGCCCGACTTCACCTCACCGACAACGTCCGGGTGATCGACGGAAACGGGCAGACCTGCTCGGCCTTCTACGCCGGTGACGGCATCGAGCAGCTCATGACGGATGCCCAGGGCAACATCTGGATCAGCTACTTCGACGAGTCGAACTACTGGTTCCCCAACCCCGACGGCACCCGCTCCTACGGTTTAATGATCGGTTTGGCACGCTGGGACAGCGACGGCGGACCACCCTGGATGGCGCCGTCCCACACTCCAGACGTTGTCTGGTGCGACTGCTATGCGCTGAACGTCGGCCGTGACCTGGTCCATGCGTGCCCCTACACCGACTTCCCGCTGATCGAGATCGACGCTGGCGGCGTCCGGAACATCACACCGAACTCCATCACACGGGGCCACGGCTTGGCCGTCTCAGGCACCGAGCTCGGCTTCCTCGATCAGCGCCGAGCGGGCGGCGGCTTCCGCTGGGAGATCCGCAGGGCCCGCCAACAGGCCGGGGCCATCACCAAGACGGGCCGTGAGCGCCTGCTGCTGCCGGACGACCGGCACCCGACCGGCTGGGCACGGGGGAAGATCGGCAGAGATGGGACGCTGTGGCTGTACGAGAACGGGGATCCGCGGTGTTGGTACCGCTATGAGCTATGAGTGGACACCTGACCTGATCCAGGGTCGCCCTCAATGCAGTCGATGAGCTCGGACGACATCGGGAACATCGACGCTCCTTCGTCTCGATCTTGAGTGACGGCGAGGGCTCGGTGGAGCCCTCGCCGGCCTCGTAGACCGTCTGTCGACGCCAGACCAGGAGTGGCTTCCGGAACGACTCAGGCCCTCGTCCTTGATCAAGGAAGAGGGCCTGCGTTGTGCAATCGAAGCTCCCGCGATAGGACTCGAACCTATAACCTGCCGGTTAACAGCCGGCTGCTCTGCCGTTGAGCTACGCGGGATCGTGCGTCTGCGCATTTCCTCGGGGCTGTCGGCCCCTCCGTCGTGCGCAGGAATAGATTAGCGCACTCCTGGAGTGCGTGTCGCATCGTAAGCGGGGTAGGCCCGGAGACAGCGGAGGTGCAAAATGCGTTATCGAGTGACATTCGCTGTGGGTCTGGCGATCGGCTACGTGCTGGGCAGCCGGGCCGGGCGTGAGCGGTACGAACAGATCAAGCGGACGGCCCAGCGCGTCGCCGACAGCCCCAGGGTGCAGGAGGTCGCCGGGGTGGTGGGCGCGCAGGCGTCGAGGCTGGCCGGGGTGGCCAAGTCGAAGGTGGGGGCGACGTTGCAGCACCGCATCCCGTTCCTCAGTGCCGACAACCACCACCCCGACACGGGCACGGGCTGGCCTGAAGAGGACATCGTGGACAAGAAGGCCCGCGAGAGCGGCATCCCTTACTGATCCGGTAGAGCAGGGCGGAGCATGGGCGTCACACGCCCATGCTCCGCCGCAGCCCTTCCAGGGCCTGTTCGGCCTGCGCGCGCAGGCCCGGGTCCTCGGGGTCGAGGCCGTCGTCGAAGACGAAGGTCCAGCCGCGCACCTCACCGCCGGGCCGGCGCCTGGCCACCAGCCGCACGCCGCCCCTCCCCGGCAGTTTCACGTGCTTGTTGACCACGATCGTGGAGTTGACGCGCTCCCGCACGGTCTCGGGCAGCATCCGCGGGTCGGTGATCCGCTCGGCGTGTCGCGTGCCGTCCGTGGTGAGGATCCGCACCCCGTCGTCGTCCCACGACGCCTTGTCGACCATCTCGTACGGCACCCGCGTCCCGTCCGTCAGGTAGAGGGCGAGGTTCGTGGCCACCACATAGCCGGAGACCGCCCCGGCGGCGAACGTCAGCACCCGCTCCCCGGGCTCGGTGGCCAGGGACTTGCGCACGTCGGCGGGCAGGCGGCGGAAAATGCTCATTCCTCCACGTTATCGGCGAGCAGATCGAGGGTGAGCGCCGCGCTCCACGAGAAGTCCCTGCACCCGCGCCCGCTGCCGTCGAAGGGGTCGAAGCACTCCCGGAACCCGGCCTGCCGGACCAGCCGCAGGGTGCCGTTGGCGAGCTGCTGGCCGAGCTGGTCGAGCGAGTGCACGGCCGCGGCCCTGCGCAGCAGCCAGTTGGTGTTCACCCAGGAGGGGCCGCGCCAGTAGCGCGTACGGTCGAACTGAGGGGCCCGGATCTCGCAGCTCGGCACCGGATAGCCGGTGGCCCCCATGAACCTGGCCGACTCCAGCACCTCCACCGCCGCGTGCAGGTGGTCGCTGGGCAACCCGGGATCCAGCAGCGGCCCGAACCCGCCCACCGTGCAGACCCGGATCAGCCGGTCGGTCCGCAGGTCGCGGGCGTAGAAGCACCCGTCCCACAGGCGGTCGAGCATGGCCTGCCTGATGCGGTCGGCCTGCTCGGCGTGCGGTACGGGGTCGGCGCCCGCCAGCGGCGCCAGCTCGGCCAGGGCCTGGCAGGAGGCCAGCCAGATCCCGTTGAACATCGGGTCCTCGATCGCGAACGGATGCTCGTCCCGCAGGTATTCGGCCCGGTATCCGGCGTCCCGGTAGCGCATGGCCAGCCAGACGTAGCGGTCGTGGTCGCTGTCGGGGTGGCGCTGCTCGAGCTCCACGTGGCGGTAGCCGTACCTGATCGCGGGCAGCGCGTTCAGGGGCTCGTCCCAGGAGGGGCTGTCGTCCATGCCCGACTCCCAGGGGTGCACGATCGCCGCCAGGCCCGCGCCGCCGAGATCGCGGGCCGAGGAGAGGTAGGCGTGCTGGGCCACCAGCGCCGGGTACGCCTTCCTGACGAACGCGACGTCGCCGGTGTGCCGGTAGAACCACCACAGCGCCAGCGCGTGCAGCGGCGGAGAGGTGAGCCCCGAGGTGAGCACGCGTGGCGCGGCCTCGTGCTCCTGCGAGCGCCACACGGACGGCCCCGGGAAGTACGCCTCGCGCGTGTGGAAGACGATGTGCGGCACCATCCCGGTCGCCCACTGCCCCCGCAGCAGGCTGAGCAGCTCGTCGCGGGCCCGGTCCGGCCGGTGCCTGGCCAGACCGATGACGACGAACGCGGAGTCCCAGCTCCATTGGTGCGGATAGAGACCTGGCGCGGGCACGGTGCCCGTGCCTGTCCAGTTCGCCTCGAGCACGGCCAGTGCCTCGCGCCCGAGCGCGGCATCGTCGACCGCCGGCCGCGCCTCCATCACACAACTATGCCTGGGGAAACCCCAAGACGCTATGTCCTCTTGACCCACTTCGACAGGAGCATGGCGCCGAACGCCACGGCACCGATGATCAGTCCCCACTTGAGCAGCGTGAGCGCGAAGCCCACAAGGGGCCCGAGAAGTACGAGTGCGGCCACGACGGCCGCGATGATCAGCAGAATTCGTCCCATGCCTGCAACGGTAAAAGATCCTTTAAGCGAATTGCAGGCGATGCAGGGTTGAATCAGGGACAAGTCAGGGTCACCCCTACTCTTGGAACCAACCGGCCGATCCCCCCGTTGTGCCGGTAGGAGCAAGGGTTCGGGGGAGGCCTGCTTCACGGGGAGCGTGATGAGCCTGGGACCACCTATGAGCAGGGAGGGCGTCGAGCACGCACTGCGCGCTCGAGCCGACGAACGCGACCGCGTCTCCGGCGACCTGCTCGATCTCGAATCCCACACCACCTATCAGCTGCTCAAGGGAGCCTCCTTACGCGGGGAGACACAGCGGAGATGGGCCGCGGCGCAGGAGTCGCTGGCCACGCTGTGGTCTCTGAACGACGCGTACCGGGGGGTGCTGCGTGACGCGGAGCAGATGAGGGCCACGCGCGCCAGGCTGACCCCCGAACAGCTGAGCCGGCTGACGGAGCTGCTGGCGGGCCCGTCCGTGGTGCTGCGGGCCACCGCCAAGCCCGTCGAGCAGCGCTCGCTGCTCCCCCAGAAGGACGAGCGGCTGACCCTCGACCAGACCCTGACCCGGATGGACGCCGCCTTCCGCGAGGTCACCTCCGCGCTCAACGACATCGACGCGGTGTGGAACGCCGTGCTGCCCCGCCTCGACGGCGCCGACAGCGACCTGCGCCACATCCGCGACCTCGAACGCCAGTTGGGCGAGGGCGCCGACCTGACCGCGCAGGAGGCCGAGCTGAAGCGGCTGCGCGGCTCGGTGCTCGAAGACCCGCTGGGCCCGTCCGCGGAGCCGGACCTCGACCGGCTGACCCGGCTGCTGGCCGGCTCCCGCGCGGAGCTGGAGCTGGCGCTCACCGTCAAGGACGAGTTCGCCAGGCGGCGGGAGGACCTCGTGGCCGCGCTCGACCGGGTACGGGCGGCCGAGAGCGAGGCCAGGCTGGCCCACGGCGCGGTCGTCGTGAAGATCGCCCTGCCGCCGCAGGCCCAGCCGCGCGGCCGGGCCGAGTCCCTGGCCGCCGAGCTGGATGCGCTCGACGCCTCGGCCGACACCTGGGTGCTGCGGGCCAAGCGGCTGGCGGCGCTGGAGGAAGAGGCCCGCAAGGCCGCCGAGCAGTCGCAGACCACGGCCAAGGCGCTCTACGGCCTGGTCAGCAGGCGTGACGAGCTGCGCGGGCGGCTCGGCGCCTGCCAGGTGATGGCGGTGCGCAAGGGCCTGGCGGAGGACCCGGCGGCCTCCGAGCTGTTCGAACGGGCGCGCGTGCTGCTGTGGACCGCGCCCTGCGACCTGACGAGGGCGGCGGCGGCCGTCGAGACGTACCAGCGCGCGATCCACGGAGGTAAGCCATGACCCGCTGCGCGCAGCCGGGCTGCACGGGCACGATCGAGGACGGCTACTGCGACCTGTGCGGCCACTCGGCGAGCACGCCGGCGCCGCCGCCCGCTTCTGTGCCCGTTTCTGGGCCCGTTTCGGTCCAGACACAGCCGGTGAGCCGGTCGGTCACCTCTCCGGTGAGCAGCGGCAGGTCGCGGCCCGGCGTGCTGGCCACCATCGCCGACCTGCCGTCGGTGCCCTACCGCGACCCGGCCACCGCCGTGATGGCCGACCCCGTGGTGCCCGAGAACAAGCGGTTCTGCGCCAACCCGGCGTGCGGGCAGGAGGTCGGGCGCTCCAGGGAGGGCCGGCCGGGGCTGACGGACGGGTTCTGCCCGCACTGCCGCACGCAGTTCTCGTTCACCCCCAAGCTGGACAAGGCCGACCTGGTGGCGGACCAGTACCGGGTGCTGGGCTGCCTGGCGCACGGCGGGCTCGGCTGGATCTACCTGGCCTCCGACGAGAACCTCGACGGCATGTGGGTCGTGCTCAAGGGCCTGCTCAACACCAACGACGCCGAGGCGCTGGCGGCGGCGGAGGCCGAGCGGAAGTTCCTCACCACGGTCGACCACCCCAACATCGTCAAGATCCTCAACTTCCAGCGCTCCGGCGGCTTCGGCTACATCGTCATGGAGTACGTCGGCGGCCAGTCGCTGCACGAGCTGCGCCGCCAGGGCCCGGTGCCGCTGCGCGAGGCCCTCATGTACGGCCGGGAGATCCTGCAGGCGTTCGCCTACCTGCACGAGCACGGCATGGTCTACTGCGACCTCAAACCGGCCAACGTGATCAGGGTCGGCAAGCGGCTCAAGCTCATCGACCTGGGCGCGGTGCTGCCCATCGGCGCGCCGCCGGGCTCGGGCTGGGCCACGCCCGGCTACCACGGCCCCGAGGTGGAGACCCACGCCGCCGCCGCCACCGCCGACCTCTACACCGTGGCCAGGACGCTGGCGGTGCTGGCGATCCCGGGCTTCTCCCCGTACGCGAACGGCGTGGCCACCCCGCTGCCCGAGGACTGCGGGCACCCGTCGTTCACCCGGCTGCTGCGCAAGGCCACCGCCGTCAATCCCGCCGACAGGTTCCAGAGCGCGGAGGAGATGGAGGAGCAGCTCGTCGGGGTGCTGCGGGAGGTCAGCGCCATCGAGGACAAGGTCCCGTACCCGGCGCCCTCGCCGATGTTCGGGCCCGAGCGCGGCGCCGTGGGCACGGCGCTGGCGGAGGAGAGCGACGTGGTGTTCGGGCCGCTCGACCCGGTGGCCGTCGCGCAGGCGCTGCCGGTGCCGCTGGTCGACCCCGCCGACGCGGCGGCGGGCGCGCTGGCCGGGCTGCTGGGCAGCGACGGCAAGGAGCTGATGGACCAGCTCGCCGCGCTGCCCAAGACCCCCGAGACGAAGCTGATGCGGGCCAGGCTGCTGGCCGAGGGGGCCGCGGCCGAGGCCCCCGTCGCGCTGAACGAGCTGGACATCGAGCTGCCCCGCGACTGGCGGGTGACCTGGTACCGCGGGGTGCTCCACCTGACCACGGGACGGCCGGAGGAGGCCGTCGCGATGTTCGACGCGTGCCTGTCGGCGCTGCCCGGCGAGCTGGCGCCGAAGCTGGCGCTGGCGTTCGCGCTGGAGTGCGCGGGCAAGCCCGCCGCCGGCTGGTACGAGGCCGTGTGGCGGACCGACCACTCGTACGTGAGCGCGGTGTTCGGGCTGGCCAGGTCGGGCCGGATGAGCGTGCTCGACGAGGTGCCCACCCATTCGGTGCACCGGGCGCGGGCGCAGGTGGCGCTGGCCGTCTCCGTCGTACGGGGGGCCGACCTGAGCAGGCTCACCACGGACGACCTGGTGGGCTCGGCCGACCGGCTGGCCAAACAGGCCGACCTCGACCCGCGCCGCCGCGACGTGCTCACCGCCGAGCTGCTCACCTCGGCGCTGACCTGGCTCGAGAACGGCTCGCCACCGAAGGGCGCACGACTGGCCGAGGCGCCGTTCACCGAGCAGGGGCTGCGCCGGCGGCTGGAGTCGATCTTCCGCAAGCTGGCCGTCGCGGCCGAGTCCCGCCAGGAGCGCCACGCCCTCATCGACCAGGCGAACGCCATTCGACCTAGGACGTGGTTCTGATGGCTGGTTGTCCCGTGTGTGAGGCGCCCGTGCTCGCGGGTGACATCTACTGCGAGGCGTGCGGGCACACCCTGGGTGCGCCGACCTGCGCGTCGTGCGGCGCGGCGGCCGTGGATGCCGAGGGCTACTGCGAGCGGTGCGGCCTGCGCCAGCCCACCGACAGGGACCACGCGGAGACCGTGATCGACGGCGGCGCGGCGGCCGTGACCGACAAGGGCCTGCGCCGCAGCCGCAACGAGGACGCGGTGGCGCTGCTGACGTCCGGCGACGCGATCGTGACCGTGGTCTGCGACGGCGTGGGCAGCTCGCCCAGGGCCGACGAGGCGTCCGCGGTGGCCGTCGAGACCGCCTCGGCCGCGCTGGCCAGGGGGCTGGGGCAGGAGGAGGCGTTCGAGCTGGCCGGGCGCGCGGTGACCAAGCTCGCCACGTCCGTGGACGACGCTCCCGCCTGCACGTACATCGCCGCCGTGGTCGAGCGGGGCCGGATCACGCTCGGCTGGGCCGGCGACACCCGGGCCTACTGGCTGCCGGGCCCGGCAGGCCGGCCCGGCGTCATGCTGACCGTGGACGACGCGATCGAGACCGGCGAGATCACCGGCTGGCTGGGCGCCGACGCCGTCGACGTCCCGCTCCACGTACGCACCCTCACCCCGGAGGAGCCCGGCCTGCTGCTCGTCTGCAGCGACGGCCTGTGGCGCTATCTGGACGGCTACGCCTTCCCCAGCTCCGGAACCCCCATCGACATGGCCCGCGAGATGCTGCGCCACGCGCTCGACTCCGGCGGCCAGGACAACGTGACCATCGCCTTGATCCCCCTAGGAGTGACGCATGGGTGAGCAGCCGACCTTCACCTTGACGATCGACCAGAACAAGTACCTCTCCACCGACGGCCGCGACGTGCACGCCATCCTCACGGTCAGCTCCACCGGCGGCGTCACCACGCAGTCCGTCGCCGCCGAGGCCGCCGAAGTGATCATCATTGACACGTCCGGCTCGATGAGCGGCAGCAAGATCCGCGAGGCCAGGCAGGCGGCCACGACCGCCGTCCACACCCTGCGCGACGGGGTGTATTTCGCGGTGGTCGCCGGCACCGAGCGGGCCAAGGTCGTCTACCCCGGCGGCAACGCCAACCTGGTCAGGTCGAGCCCGGCCACCAGGGCCGAGGCCGAGCGGGCGATCAGCCGGTTGAGCGCGCACGGCGGCACCGCCATGGGCGAGTGGCTGAAGCTGGCCGGGCATCTCCTCTCGGCGCACCCGTCGGCGATCCGGCACGCGCTGCTGATGACCGACGGCCAGAACAACGAGCGGCCCGAGGTGTTCGCCTCCGTGCTGGCGGGCTGGAGCGGCAAGTTCGTGTGCGACTCCCTGGGGATCGGCGAGGACTGGGTGCCCGCCGAGCTGCGGAAGGTCGCGGAGGCCATGCTCGGCTCGTTCGACTACGTACGCAACCAAGGGGATCTGTCGGAGTTCTTCCGCAGGCTGACGCAGACGTCGATGAGCAAGACCGTGGCCGAGCTGTCGCTGCGGGTGTGGGTGCCGCAGACCGCGACGCTGAAGTTCGTCAAGCAGGTCTCCCCCACGCTGCTCGACCTGACCGGCAAGCGCACCGACGTGAACCCGCTGACCGGCGACTACCCGACCGGCTCCTGGGGCACGGAGGAGCGCGAGTACCACATCTGCGTGGAGGTGCCGCCGGGGCAGATCGGGCACGAGATCAGGGCCGGCTGGGTCAAGCTCGTACGCCCCGACACCCAGGAGGTCCTGGCCAGCGGGAACGTGCTCGCCCAGTGGACCGACGACCTGGCGCAGTCCACCCGGATCAACGGCAAGGTCGCCCACTACACCGGCCAGGCCGAGCTGCACGAGCTCATCCAGGACGGCCTCAGCGCCCGCGCCATGGGGGACGTCGACACCGCGACCGCCCGCCTGGCCAAGGCCCAGCAGCTGGCCGCCCAGTCGGGCCGCGAGGACACGGCCAGGCTGCTGGAGAAGGTGGTCGAGGTCGATCCGGCCACCGGCACGGCCAGGCTGCGCAGGAACGTGGACAAGGCCGACGAGCTCGAGCTCGACACCGGCTCCGTCCGTACCAGCCGGCTGCGCAAGGAAGGAAACTGATGGCCACCTGTCCGCAGGGGCATCCGTCAGGCGCCGACGACTACTGCGACGTCTGCGGCGCGCAGATGGGGGGCGCGCCCGCGGCCGCGCCCCAGCCCCAGGCTCCGGGCCCGTCGGTGGAGGCGTGCCCGGTCTGCCAGACGCCGCGCGCCGGGCAGTTCTGCGAGGTGTGCGGGCACGACTTCACCGGCGGCAGCGCGCCCGTCGCGGTCCCCGTGAGCGGGGTGCGGTTCGAGGCCGTCACGGCGGCCGACCGGACCTACTACGAGAAGGTCGTCGCCGAGGGCGGGCCCGACGCGGCGGCGATGGCGTTCCCGCCGTACTGCCCCGAGCGCTCGTTCGCGCTGATGGGCGAGCAGGTACGCATCGGGCGGCGCAGCAGGGCCAGGAACGTGGCCCCCGAGATCGACCTGACCGGACCGCCCGAGGACCCGGGCGTCTCCCACCTGCACGCCGTGCTGCTGGCGCAGCCGGACGGCTCGTGGATGCTGGTCGACCCGGGCTCCTCCAACGGCACCCAGGTGAACGGCAAGCCCGTCAAGGTCAACGTGCCGGTCAGGGTCGGCGCGGGCGACCGGATCCACCTGGGCGCGTGGACCGTCATCACCATCAGGGAGGGCACGCCGTGACCCTCGCACAGCCCCAGGCGCCCCAGGCCCCCGCGGTGCCGGCGGCGGGCGGCCCGCCGCCGGCGCGCCGGAGCGTGCCCGGCAGGATCCGGGTCATCACCGGCATCACCGTCGCCTCGCTGGCGCTGCTCTTCGGGGCGCTCGCGGTCGGCAGCATGACCGCCCGCGATGGCCTGCAGGTCATCGGGCGCGACGCGGGGCCGCAGGTGGTCGCCACCGCCGATCTCTATCTGGCGCTGAGCGACATGGACGCGCAGGTGGCCAACGTGCTGGTCATGGGCGACCAGTACGCGCCGCAGCGGGCGCAGGCGCTCGACCGCTACGAGGCGGCGCGGTCCAGGGCCAACGAGGCGCTGATGCAGGCGCTGTCGCTGGCCGACACCAAGGCGGAGCAGGCGACGGTCCACGCGGTGCTCGACCGGCTGGGCCGCTACGAACGGCTGACCGGCCAGGCGCTGCTGCTGGACGAGCGGTCCAAGCACGCGCCGGGGCCGCCTCCCCAGGACGTGGTGCTCACCTACCGCGAGGCCACCAAGCTGATGCGGGTCGAGCTGCTGCCCCAGGCGTACAACCTGACCTTGGAGAGCGGCACGATCGTGCGCGCCACCTATGACGAGAAGGCCGTCATGGTGCCCCTGCTGCGGGCCGCCGTGGTGGTGGCCGGGCTGCTCGCGCTGGGCTGCCTGATCTGGCTGCAGGTCTTCCTCGCGCGGCGCTTCCGCCGGGTGTTCGGTCCGGCGCTGCTGGTCGCCACCGTGACGACCGCGGTCGCGCTGATCTCCGGGCTGACCGTGCTCGCGCAGGACGAGAACGCGTTGCGCACGGCGAAGTCGGCCGGGTTCGACTCGGTGCTGACGCTGGCCAAGGCGCGCTCGATCAGCAACAGCATGCAGGGCGACCAGAGCCGCTACCTGCTCGACAAGGAGTGGGCCGACACCTACGAGCACACGTTCCTGGACAAGGCGATGTCGGTCGTCTACCTCAAGGCGGGCAACCTGCGAACCTACCACGACCAGGTCGCCAAGGGTGACGACGACGTCCTCGGCCTGCTGGGGCCCGAGCTCGTCGGCAGGCAGGGCGACCAGGCGATGGAGGCGTACCGAAGTTTCCAGGCCGCCGACGGGAAGTTCCGCGAGCTGGTGGCGGGCGGCAGGACCAACGAGGCGGTCGCCGAGCGGCTCGGGCCGGTGAGCCAGGCGTTCGACGCCTATGACCGCGCGCTGGTGTCGCTGTCCGCCGGGCACCAGGCCGTGTTCACGCGGGCGATCGCGACCGGCGAAGGCTCGCTGGACAACCTGTGGCGGCTGCTGCCGTTCGCCATCGGCGCGATCGGACTGCTGGTGATCGCAGGGGTGTGGCCACGACTCAAGGAGTACCGGTGAAGCGGGCGTTGGCAGCGGTGCTGGCCCTGTTCGCGACGGTCGTCGCGGGCTGCGGGACGGACGGGCAGGAATCGGTCCTGGACAAGGACAAGATCGTCATCGCGGTACGGCCCGACCTGCCGTCGGTCGGGTTCCGCCGCCCGGACGGCGGGTTCGAGGGCTTCGACGTGGACGTGGCCGCCTACATCGCGCGCAAGCTGCACAAGCAGGCCTCCTACATCCCCGTGCTGGCCGCCGACCGGGCGAAGGTGCTGACGGACGGCAAGGCCGACCTGGTGCTGGCCACGTTCACGATCGACCAGGAGCGCAAGAAGGACGTGCTGTTCGCGGGGCCGTACCACGTCTCCTACCAGGACATCCTGCAGCGGCCCGACGAGACGATCAAGAACGTGCGCGAGCTCAAGGGCCGCAAGATCTGCGCGGTCAAAGGCTCGAACGCGGCCCAGCGGGTCGTGGAGGAGCGCGAGGTGCCGGCGCAGCTGGTGCCGTTCGACGACTACAAGGCGTGCCTGACGGCGCTGAAGAGCAAGCAGGTCGACGCGGTCACCACCAACGACGTCATCCTGGCGGGGCTGGCCAACCAGGACGGGACGGGGCTGAAGCTGGCCAACGCGCAGTTCAACGAGCAGCGCACCGGGGTGGGCATGCGCAGGAGCGACGTGGCCGGGTGCGAGGCGGTCAACCGGGCGATCACCGACATGTACCAGGACGGGACGACCGCGCGGCTGCTGCACCGGTGGTTCGGCAAGTCGGGGCTGGACCTGTCGACGGTCGCGGTGCCGCAGTTCGAGGGCTGCTCCTGACGGCCGCGGACATGGGAAGGGCCCGGGCTGCGAGGCCCGGGCCCGTTCCCTTGGGATCCCTCCGGATCAGTCCAGATAGTCCCTCAGCATCTGCGCCCGCGTCGGGTGCCGGAGCTTGGCCAGGGTCTTCGACTCGATCTGCCGGATGCGCTCCCGCGTGACCCCGAACTCCCTGCCCACCTCCTCCAGCGTGCGCGGATGACCGTCGGCGAGGCCGAAGCGGAGCTGGATGATGCGCTGCTCGCGGTCGGACAGCGTGGCCAGGATGTCGTCGAGCTGGTCCTGCAGCATGATGAAGGCCGCGGCCTCCATGGGCACGACGGCGTCGGCGTCCTCGATGAAGTCTCCGAGGTCGGAGTCCTCCTCACCGATCGGCGACTGCAGTGACACCGGCTCCTGGGCGATGCGCTGGATCTCCACCACGCGATCGACAGGGAGGTCCATCTCCTTGGCGATCTCCTCGGGAATCGGCTCGCGGCCGAGGTCCTGGTGGAGCTGGCGCTGCACGCGCACGAGCTTGTTGATGGTCTCCACCATGTGCACGGGAATGCGGATCGTCCGCGCCTGGTCGGCGATGGCCCTCGTGATCGCCTGCCTGATCCACCAGGTGGCGTAGGTGGAGAACTTGTAGCCCTTCGTGTAGTCGAACTTCTCGACCGCCCGGATGAGCCCGAGGTTGCCCTCCTGGATCAGGTCCAGGAACAGCATGCCGCGGCCCACGTACCGCTTGGCGATCGACACCACGAGCCTGAGGTTGGCCTCGATGAGCCGCTGCTTGGCCCGGGTGCCCTGCCAGACGAGCTCCCTGAACTCCGGGAAGGCCAGGCGCGAGACCCCGCTGCCCAGCTTGTCCTCGGCGAACAGACCGGCTTCGATCGACTTGGCGAGCTCCACCTCCTCCTCTGCGGTCAGCAAAGGCACACGGCCGATCTCCCGTAGATAAATACGGACCAGATCGCTGGTCGGCGCCCGCTTGCCAACGTCTTCCTCATCGGCGCGGGTGGCCTCCTCGTCGCCCTGGGGCTCGAGGACCTCCACGCCGTTCTCGGCGAGCATGCGCACGACGCGTTCCAGCGCGTCGGACGGCAACTCGGATCGGTCAAGCGCGGCTGCGACGTCATCGACGGTTACGCTCCCGCGCTCTCTTCCCTTCGCGACGAGGTCCGCCACCTGATCTACCGATGGCGGACTGCTTGGCAGCACCGATGCACCCACGGGAGACAGTCTGCAGTATTGGTTCCATCAAATGGCAGACCCATTTTTGTCACCGAAGGTAAGACTAACGTCCTTACCGAATTGAGATCACTTAAAGGTTTAGCCGGAGTTTGATCAGGAAAGTAAAGTCAATTACGCGGTCTGGATTCCCGGCGCCCGGCGACACCCTCCGGCGGACGCAACTCTTTCGCTGCCTGGAAGTCGTCGGCCATCCTCTTTGTCGCTGCATTGGACCGCGCCAGGCTCCCGGGCTTTCCCTGGTCAACCGCCCTGATATCCCGCTTGTCATCGCGGCCGAACTGTTATCAACCGCCCGCGTGGTATGCCCGCTTCACAGGGGTTCGGTAGTCGTCCGCGACCTGGCTCGCGCCGCTGTCCACGTCGATCCGGACCAGCCGTGTCCGGCCGCCGCCGTCCACGCGGAGCGTCACCTCCCGCTCCCCCGTCCAGGTGGCGGCCGCCGGCTTCTGGACGGTGATCTTCTCGCTCACCTGCCTGCTCGCCAGGTCGTACACCACCAGGCCCGGGGCCTGGCCCGGCACGTACACGGCGATCCTGCGCCCGTCGGCGGCCAGCGCCACGACCTTGCCGTCGCCGTCCCACGCGGGCAGGTTGAAGCCCACGATCTGGGGCGGGGTGTCGCGGCGGAGCACGCGCCCGCGCAGGTCCGTGACGGCCAGGTCGGTCGTCGAGCCGCTCCGGACCAGCAGCATCTCACCGCCGTCGCCGCTGAACCCGGCCGGGTTCCAGTTGAGGGGGGCCGGCAGCGAGCCGATCTTCTTGCCGGTGACGGCGTCGAACACGCGGCCCCGGTGGGAGCCGTCGTTGTCGAAATAGGCCAGCCGTCGGCCGTCCGGCGACAGCATCAGCGTCGTCTCGTCCACGCCCACCTCGTTCCTGGGCTGCTTGATCGATCCCACGCGCTTGCCGGAGGGGTAGGTGACGAGGGCTCTGTCCGCCGCCCTGAAGTAGGCCATCCGGGCCCCGTCGGCGCTCACCGCGACCGGCCTGTTGCCCTCCCCCAGCGCCTTCAGCGTGCGCGTGGCGCCGCTGCGGAGCACGACCTGGAGCGTCCTGCCCTTGAGCGGTGCCGCGTAGCGGATCGGGTCGCTCGCGGCCCCCGCGGCCGGCGTGATCGCGAACGGCGCCAGCAGGGCGGCCGCGACGGCAAGGTGACTCACTCTCACTTCGGCACCCCCGCGTGGATCGTGTACTTGTCCACCTGCTTGGTGGCCCCCGTCTCGGGGTCGAGCGCGTAGACCCGGGTGGTCCGCCGCAACTCCTCGTCGGAACCGACGACGCGGCGAAGCTCCAGCCGCCCGCCCGGCCCCCAGGCCAGGCTCGAGGTGCCCTGCGTCGCCTTGATCGGTCTGCCCTTGCCCGCCCAGGCGCGGGCCAGCAGGTCGTACGTCCGCACCCGCTCAGGCTGCTTGCCCGCCGTGGGCGGCCGCACCAGGAGCGTGTGGCCGTCGGCCGCCAGCACGAACTCGGAGTCCCTGGACACGACCTCCTGGGGCGGCGTGTCGGCGACCGGCTCGCCGTCCAGCGGATACGCGAGCACCTCGATCGTGTTGTCGTCCTTCGCCCTGGTCGCGAGCACCTCGTCACCGTCGGCGCCGAACCCCTTCGGCACGTCGGTCGCCGGGAGCGTCCTGACCGTCTGGCCGGTCACCACGTCGACCACCATCGGCGCCCGCGGCTTCGCCGCCTCCGCGAAGCCGACCAGCAGGCGGCGGCCGTCGGGCGACAGGAACAGGTCGACGTACTTGGTGCCCACGCCCTTGCCGTAGGCGGGCAGCACGGTCGCCTTGCCGCCGGGCCACCGCTCGACGACCACCCGGCCGTCGCGGGCCCTGACGTAGGCGACGGTGCCGCCGTCACCGCTGACCTCGAACGGCGCCGGATCGTCCTCCACCTCGTCGGCCCGCGTCCCGTCGGCCTCGGTGGCGTACCGGGCGGCGGCGGGGAACTTCACCCAGCGGCCGTCGCGCAGGTAGAGGTACCAGGGGGCCTTCTTGCACGGGATGAAGTAGTCAGCGCCGCAGTTGGGCAGATGTGCGGCCCGGACCGGCGAGCTCTTGGCCGCCCCCGCCTCCGCCGTGCCGGCCGCGCCCGCCACCATCGCCACGGCCGCCAGCGCCCCCAGGGCCGACGTGATCTTGACTCTCACGCCGGTTTAGACCGCTTCGCCGCCGCAAAGGTTGATCACAAACCCATCACGCCGGGCAGGCGGCGCAGGGCACGTGGCCCGCGGGCCGGGGCCCAGGGCGGCGTGCGGGCGTGGCCGTCGGGGGCGGGGGTCAGCTGCCGGCGGCGCGGTCGCGGAGGACGCGGCGCTGTTGCTCCAGCGCCACCAGCTCCCCGAACAGCTTGTTGTACTCCTGCTGCTCCTCCACCGGATTGAGCCGCTGCATCCGCGACTTCGCCTGCGCGATGGCCCGGTCGACCGCGATGGCCTCGATGGCCGCCAGCATGGCGCCGGCGTAGCGTTCCTCGGCGTGCGCGTCCGCCTGGATGGGCTCCACCGCGAAGCGGGTCACCAGCCCCCGCGCCCCCTCCTCGTGCGCGTGCTCCAGCAGCCGGTCGACCCACTCGCGGCCGCCGTAGGAGCCGGCGGCCACGCCGCCCGCGGCGAGGATGACCTTGTGCAGCGTCACGTGGTCGGGAGCCGTGAACGCCTGCGGGTCGAGCGCGTCGAAGCGGGGCCCGAGCAGCGCCGGGCGCTGCACCGCGAGCTTGAGCAACTCCCCCTCCACCCGCACGCTCGGGTCGACGGGCGCCGCCTGGGGCGCGCGCCTCGGGCGGCCCTGCTGCGCCCCGCCCACCTCGGCGATGCGCTGCATCACGAACCGCTCGTCCATGAACCCCAGCCACCGGTCGAGGTCGATGGCGTAGCGCTTGCGCAGCCCGACGTCCTTGATCCCGGCCACGATCGGCGCGGCGGCGTCGAGCGCGGCGATCTTGCCTTCGTTGCTGCGCAGGTCGTAGCGGGAGATCGTGCTCCTGATCGCGAACTGGAAGAGCGGCTCCCGGCTCGCGATGAGGTCCCGCACGGCCGCGTCGCCCTGCTTGACCCGCAGGTCGCACGGGTCGAGCCCGTCGGGCTGCACCGCGACGTAGGTCTGGGTGACGAACTTCTGCTCGTCGGCGAACGCCCGCAGCGCCGCCTTCTGCCCGGCCGCGTCGCCGTCGAAGGTGAAGATCACCTCGCCCCGGAATTCGGCCTGGTCGAGCAGGAATCTGCGCAGGATCTTGATGTGCTCCTCGCCGAACGACGTGCCGCAGGTGGCCACCGCCGTCGGCACTCCGGCCAGATGGCAGGCCATCACATCGGTATAGCCTTCGACGATCACCGCCTGGGCGCGCTTGGAGATCTCCCGTTTGGCGAGATCAATCCCATAAAGCACCTGGCTCTTCTTGTAAAGCGGCGAGTCAGGCGTATTCAGATATTTCGGACCATCATCGGAATCGAGCAACTTCCGCGCGCCGAATCCGATCACATCGCCCGTGGCGTCCCTGATAGGCCAGATCAGCCGCCCTCTGAAGCGGTCGATGGGCCCCCGCCGGCCCTCCTTGGCCAGCCCGCCCTTGACGATCTCCTCGGCGGTGAACCCGCGCCCCAGCAGATGCCGCGTCAGCGCCTCCCATTCGGCCGGCGCGTAGCCCACCCCGAACAGCTCGGCGTCGGCCCGCTCGAAGCCCCGCTCCGACAGGAACCTCCGCCCGGGCGCCGCGTCGGGCACAAGCAGCTTGTCCGCGTAGAACTCCGCCGCCGCCTTGTGCGCCTCGATCAGCCGGGCCCGCTCGCCGTGGTCGCGCCTGGGGACGTAGCCGCCCTGCTCGTACTGCAGCGTGATCCCGGCCCGCTGCGCCAGCCGCTCGACCGCCTCGCCGAACGACAGGTGCTCGATCTTCTCGACGAACGTGATCACGTCGCCGCCCTCGGAGCAGCCGAAGCAGAAGTACATCCCGCGCTCGGGGGTGACGTTGAAGGACGGGCTCTTCTCGTCGTGGA
Source organism: Nonomuraea sp. NPDC049625 (assembly GCF_040675285.1). NCBI lineage: Bacteria > Bacillati > Actinomycetota > Actinomycetes > Streptosporangiales > Streptosporangiaceae > Nonomuraea > Nonomuraea sp. NPDC049625. The sequence continues at coordinate 466,209 of NZ_JBFAOQ010000004.1, forward strand.
AGGGGCACAGGCCCTTGAGGTTGCCGCCCCCTGCGTTGCGCAACTGGATGTGTTCGCCGATCACGTCGGCGATGGGTGAACGCTCACGTACGAGCGCGATGTCGACATCACGGATCCGGCCAGCCACGCCGGTGAGTCTATTCCGCCCCACCGACGGTTCCGCCCCTCCGGGCCCGGTACGGGTAGGCGCGCATTACCTGTCGGTTGCTAAAGAGGGAAACCGGCTCTGCGGGAGCTCCCGGTCGGCTACAAAGGTAAAGGTTGTCGGTGGAAACGGTGACACGGGTGGAGATCATGCGCACGGGGCATCTCGGACGATGGGCGGCCGTCACGGCCGCCCTGTTGCTGACCGGCGCCTGCTCCCAGGCCACCGGCCTGGCGGGGGTCAACGCGACCTCGCCGTCGACCCCGCCGGCCACGAGCCCGCCGGCCGCCGCGCAGCCCGGCGAATCGGCGGAGCCGGAGGCCGAGCACCAGGCGGCCGAGCAGCCGCCCAAGGGCGACGACCCGGTGAAGGTGCCGCCGCCGAAGATGTCGAAGTACGAGTACACCTTCCCGGTCAAGGGCTGCAAGACGACCTACCAGCGCCAGCTCCTCGTACTGCCCAAGACGACGATCTGGGCGCCGCAGGGGTGCGCGTTCGTGGCCCCGATCGGCGGCGTCGTGGACGAGGTGAACCTCCAGGACAAGTGGAGCTCGTCCACCGACGCGGGGGCCGCCCGCGAGGGCAGGTTCGTCACGATCATCGGCGAGGACGGCGTGCGTTACCTCGGCGGTCACCTCGACACGATCGCCGACGGCGTCCGGCCGGGCGTCCCGGTCAAGGCGGGCCAGCTGCTCGGGCGGGTGGGCCGGACGGGCAACGCCCGCGAAACCGGGCCCAACCTCTACTTCGCGATCTCGTGGAAGACGGGCCCGGCCTTCTGGTGGGTACGCAGGGGCATGGTCAAGCCCTGGGACTACCTCGACGCCTGGGCGACCGGCAACCGCACGTACTCGCCCAGGGAGGAGACGCTGGCGTTGCGCGGCAAGCTGGGCGAGACGCCGGGCTGCGCCGTGCAGTGCGGGTCGAAGAAGGTCCCGCAGGCCGGCAAGACCCAGGGCCCGAAGCCGAAGCGCACCGACGACGGCGTGATCACCGTCACCCCGTCGATAGCTCCTTTTGATCAACAATGACGCGTGACCTGATGAGCTCCTGGATCTCGTCCACGACGTCCCAGACGTTGACGTTCATGCCGGCGATCACGCGTCCCTCGCGCAGCCAGTACGCGATGAACTCCAGGCTCTCCGGCTCGCCGCGGTAGACGATCTCGTCGTAGCCCTCGATGTCGCCGGAGAACTCCATGCCCAGCTCGTACTGGTCGGTGTAGAAGTACGGGATCCGGTCGTAGACCACGTCCTGGCCGAGCATGGACCGGGCGGCGGCGGGGCCGCCGTGCAGGGCGTTGGCCCAGTGTTCGACGCGCAGGCGGCGCCCGTACAGGGGGTGGAGGGGCTCGGCCACGTCGCCGGCGGCGAACACGTCGGGGTGCGAGGTGCGCAGCGCGGCATCGGTGTGGATGCCCTGGCCGACGTCGAGCCCGGCGTCACGGGCGAGCCCGACCTCGGGCGCGGCGCCGATGCCGACGACGACGAAGTCGGCGGCGAGCCGCTCGCCCGAGCTGAGCCGCACGCCCGTCTCGGTGATCTCGGCGGCGGCGGTGCCGAAGCGCAGGTCCACGCCCTTGCTGACGTGCAGGCGGGCGAACAGGTCGCCGAGCTCGTTGCCGAGCGGCCGGTTGAGCGCGGTGGGCTCGGGCTCGACGACGGTGACCTCGCAGCCGGCCGCGCGGGCGGCCGCCGCGGTCTCCAGCCCGATCCAGGAGGCGCCGACGATGAGCACGCTGCCCGCGCTCGCCAGGCGCTCTTTGAGCGCCTCGCTGTCGTGGACGGTCCGCAGATAGTACGCGGGCCCCGGCAGGCGTCGCGGCGTGGCGCCGGTGGCGATGAGCAGCTTGTCGTACCGCCGGCGCGACCCGTCGCCGAGCCTGACCAGGTGGTTGTCGAGCTCGATGCGCGTGACGCGCGTGCCGAGCCGCAGATCGACGGCGTTGTCCGCGTACCACTCCGGGCCGTGGACGAAGATGCTCTCTCGTTCGCTCTTGCCCTGGAGGTAGTCCTTGGACAGGGGCGGTCGTTCGTAGGGCCGTTCGTTCTCCGCGCCGATGAGCACGATCTCGCCGTCGAAGCCTTCCTCGCGCAACGTCTCCGCGGCCTTGGCCCCCGCGAGTCCGGCACCGACGATCACATATGTGGCCATGGGCGCAGTATCCGCCTGCGACGGTCATGGGGAAAGCCGGGTGTACCGGATCATGGGGAAACTTGGTCAGCGGGAGAGCCTGCGGTGCCACGCCACGGCGGAGGTGTCGGTGAGCGAGGCGATCTGGTCGATCACCACGCGGACGCGGGCCGCGTCGTCGGCGGCGCCCAGGTACGCGGGCCTGAAGGCGGGCTCCAGCGTGCCCGGAGCGCCCAGCGTGATCATCGAGGCCAGTTCGGTGATGAGCTCGCGCTGCCTGGCCTGGTTGGCGTTGTGGTCCCTGGTGGCCATGACGTAGTGGGCGGTGACGCCCTTGAGCAGGGCGCACTCCAGGCGGGTGGCGTGGGGCACGACGAGGTCGGCGCGGTGGCGGGAGCCGTACACCTCCTTGGTGGCGGTCTGGGCCGAGCGGCAGAAGCGGCCGATGAGGCCGCTCGTGAGGGCTTTGAGCCCCGCCAGGTCGGCGAGCGTGGCCTCGAAGCGGCGCGGCCAGAGCGGGTCGGTGATCAGCTTGGCGAAGATCTCCTCCAGCTCGCCGAGGTCGGCGTTGGGGGCGTACCAGGTGCGGGTGGTCTCGCACACCAGCGTGCGCTCGATGGGCGAGCGCAGCGCCTCGGGGGTGACGTGGCCGGAGTGGAGCGCGTCCTCGAGGTCGTGTACGGAGTAGGCGACGTCGTCGGCCCAGTCCATGATCTGCGCCTCGAAGCTCACCCGCCCGTCCGGCGCGCCGTCCCGGATCCAGCGGAACACGGGTAGATCATCGTCATATACGCCGAATTTTGCGGATTTTTCGCATGTCCAGGGATATTTGATGGAAGCGTCGAGCGCCGCCCGCGTCAGGTTGAGCCCGGCGCTGCGGCCGTCCTCCGTGAGGACCTTGGCCTCCAGCCTGGTGAGCAGGCGCAGGCTCTGCGCGTTGCCCTCGAAACCGCCGCACGAGGCCGACAGCGCGTTGAGCGCCATCTCCCCGTTGTGGCCGAAAGGTGGGTGCCCCAGGTCGTGCGCCAGGCACGCGGTCTCCACCAGGTCGGGATCGACGCCGAGCGTGGCGCCCATCTCCCTGCCGACCTGACCGCATTCGAGGGAGTGCGTGAGCCTCGTGCGCGGGATGTGCTGGCCGCCGCCGAGGGACTCGGCAGGGCCCACGACCTGCGTTTTCGCGGCCAGCCTGCGCAGGGCGGCACTGTGCAGCACGCGGGCGCGGTCGCGCTCGAATGCGGAGCGTTCGGGATTGCCGGGAGGTTCCGGAACCCAACGCTCCTGATCATGGTCATCGTAGTACGGCATTGCTTAGGTGATTTTATCCAGTTTCCGGTCTCCGCTAAGGTCGAGCCTCGCGAGAACCCCTTCCCCGGGAGCCCTCACCCCATGACGACAGCGTTCCGAGCAGTGCTGGCCTTCATCCTGCTCGCCGGCTTCTACGTTCTGGTCGGCCTCTTCCTGGTGGCCGCCATCTTCTTCGATGTCCTGCTCCTCGTGGACTTCCACGCGAACACCCTCAAGCTCGCGATCATCCTCACCCTGGTCGCCGGCGCGCTCGTACAGGCCCTGTTCGTGGTGAGCCGCCGCCAGGGCGGCGAGCAACCGGGCGTGCCGATCGGGCGCGAGCACGAGCCCGCGCTCTGGCAGACGGTCGAGGAGCTCGCCCAGCGCGTGCGCACGGCGCCGCCGGACGAGATCCGGCTGGTGGCGGAGGTGAACGCGGCCGTTTCCGAGGACACGCGCTGGCTGGGGATGAAGGCGACGCGGCGGCGGATGTTCATCGGGCTGCCGCTGCTGCAGACGCTGACGGTGGACGAGCTGCGCGCGGTGCTCGGGCACGAGCTGGGCCACTACAGCGGCGCTCACACGCGGCTGGGCGCGCCGGTCTACCGGGGGCGGGTCTCGCTCCTCGCCACCGTCCAGGGGCTGCGCAACCACCCGTTCGTCCAGCGCCTGTTCACCTGGTACGCCAAGTTCTACCTGCGGGTCTCGCAGGCCGTCTCGCGCAAGCAGGAGCTGGAGGCCGACCAGTTCGCGGTCGCGATCGGCGGGCGGCAGGCCATGGCCGGGGCGCTGCAGAAGATCCAGACCACCGCGACCGGCTGGGACCTCTACGTCGCCAACTACCTGTCGCTCACCGGCGCGGGCGGCACCAGGCCCCTCTCGGTGTTCGGGGGCTTCCACGCGCTCATGAGCGACTCCGACCGGCAGGCCGAGATCGCCAAGCTGGGAGAGGAGCCGCAGGAGGTCTCGCCGTACGACTCCCATCCGAGCCTGACCGAGCGCCTGGCCGCCATCGAGCACCTGCCGGAGCCGCCGCACGTCCCCGACCCCCGCTCGGCCCTGACGCTGCTGCGCGACGCGAACGTGGCGGTGCAGGCCGTGGAGCAGTCCATGTGGACGCCGGAGGCGCTGACCGGGCTGCGGCCGGTGTCGTGGGAGGAGCTGGTGTCGCACGCCATGTACGCGGGCCGCAACGCCGACGCCCTCCACGACCTGGCGGTCGCCGGCCAGCGGGTGATGGGGGCCGCGCGGCCGTACCTGGACGCCGCCTTCGAGGCGATCGCCCGGGGCCGGCAGGCGGAGCTGGAGGCCGTCCTGCGCGAGCAGGGCTGGAACGCGTCGGAGACCCTGCTCGCCGGGGTGCTGGGGCAGGCGCTGGAGGCGGTGCTGATCCAGCTCGGCGAGGCCAAGTGGACGCTGTCGTGGTCGGGGCCGGCGCGGCTGCTGTTCGACGACGGGGAGGAGGTGGCGCTGTCGGAGTACGCGGCCCAGGTGTCGGCCAATCCGGAGGCCGTCTCCGGGCTCCGGCGGTGGCTGGGGGACCACGGCATGCGCCACGACTACGTCCCGATCGAGGAGCCCTCCCCCGGGCAGCCCGCCGAGGCCGCGACCCCCTCGGTCTAGCGCATTGCCCGCTCGAATCCGGCGCGGTGCTCGGCGACCCAGTCGTGGCAGGCGCGCACCTGCGCCACCGCCCCCTGCTCGCGCAGCCTGATCGCGTACGCCAGCCCCTGCGCGGCATCCCGCTCGATGCCGCGCCGGCATCGGTCCTGCCACCAGAGGATCGTCTCGACCACCTCGCCGCGCTCCCGCAGCCCGTAGGCGTCGCAGATCAGCCGCACCCGCCGGGCCGCGTCGGCCGGGTCGGCGATCAGCGGGCCCAGGCCCGCGTACTGCCAGCAGACGTGCGCCACGTCGTGAACGCGCCGTCCCGGCCCCGCCATGTCCCAGTCGATGAACGCCACCGGCCGCGGCTCCTCGCCCCGGTAGACGGTGTTCCGGGGAGACAGGTCGTTGTGGCAGACCACCTCCTCCTCCCCGGCCAGTGAGGTGCCGGCGGTCAGGTCGTGGAACTCCCGCACCAGCTCCGCGGCCCGCGCCAGGCTCTCGTCCGAGGCGACGCCGTCCGGCTGGACGTCCTCCCAGGCCACGTGGCCGTCCATGAAGCTCAGGATCTCCCGACCGCGCTCGTCGAGGCCCAGGAACCGGGGCGCGGCCGCCCATCCGCTCCGCTCGAAGAGGCGCAGCAGCTCGTGCACGTACGCGGCCCGCTGTCCGGGCGTGCGGCGGACGGTGTCGCCGACGCGGACGACCGCGTTGACGAAACCCCCGGGGAGGTGTGTCTCGGACATGGTCTCCAGCCTGTCGCATAGGTCAGCGGTTTGAGGCTTTCACGCGGTCGATGGCCTGTTCAGCACGCAAAGTCTCACAGGGCAGTGCAATGAAACACTTGAAGGTATGACTGAGAGCGAAATCATCGAGTTCGTGTCCGGTTTCCCCGGAGTCGTGACCCAGACCATCGAGGAGAACAGCGAGGCCCCCGAGATGGCCTGGGGCGACACGTTCTTCTTCTACGACCCGGAAGGCACCCTGGAGACCCATCCCCGGCAGCCGTTCGCCACGATCGTCATCAAGGACTACCCGGATTGGGACACCTTCTCCGACCTGAACAGGACGGGCGTGTTCCGGCTCAACATCGCCGTCGGGCGCGCCACCCTCCAGCGGCTCGCCGGCGACGACGCCGAGGTCGACTACACGGCCGAGGACCGCGTCCTCCCCCACCCCAAGTACGCGACCCAGGGCTGGATCGCCATCGTGAACCCGGGCGAGCAGGCCCGCCCCCTCCTGACCGAGGCACACACGCGCGCCGTCACCCGCCACCGCCCCCGCAAGACCTCCTGACCCTCGCGCCTGGCCGGTCCCCGGCCAGGCGCAGCGAGGTCAGCGGGGTTCGTCGTCCCAGTCGGGGGGCGTCACCGTGCCGGAGAGCCAGTCGCGGCGCAGGATCGCGTAGCCGACGGCGTCGTGGACCGTGCCGTCCAGGCCCGGCCACGACTCCCGGTAGTGCGACTCCTTGGCGTACCCGCTCTTGCGGAAGACCGCCCGCATCGCGTGGTTGTCCTGGCGGGTCGTGCCCTCGATCCGGTTGACGCGCGGGAGTTCGGTGAACAGGTAGCCGGTCAGCCAGGCGACCGCCGCGGCGCCGAGGCCCCGGCCCCGCCATTCCCGCCCGATCCGCAGGTCGAACAGGGGGGTGTCGTCGGCGAGGTCCTGCAGCCGGACCAGGCCCGCGCGCTCCCCATCGGCGAGCACCCAGAACGTCCTGGACTCCTCGTCGTCGTAGAGGCCGTCCGCGGCGCGCTCGCGCACGGTCTCGGGGTCCTGGACGCCCGCGTGAAAGGGCCATTCGTGCCCGGTGAGGAAGCCGACGAGCGCTTCGACGTCGTCCGGGGAGAATCTCGTGAACTCGATCTGCACCCCCCGCATCCTTCTGACGGGCTCCGCGCGGGGTCAACCGAATTTCAGCGGGTCAGCCGATCACTCGCTCGGGGCTGTCCAGCCAGACCCGCTGCCCGTCGGGCGTGATCGTCACGCCGAACCGCTCCCGCTCCGGCTCGCCCCAGTCCGCCCACGTCCGGCGGGCGTCACCCGGCTCGGCCAGGACGTCCTCGGCCAGGACGGCGCCCGGCGGGGTGTCGCGCCGCGTCCACGTCATGGTCGTGAGCGGGGAGAACCGGCCGTCGGCCGTGCCGTCCGGCCCGACCACGAGCCGCAGGGCGTGCCCGTCGCCGTACGGCGCGACCACCACCCCGCCCGGCCTGGTCTGCGCGATCCAGGCGTACGGCACGGTCCGCACGGCGTACGTCGCGTGCACCCCGTCGTACGGCGCCCGCTCGGCCCACCCCGCCGCGCCGTCGCCCACGACCAGGTGCGGGAGCGCTCCCGCGGCGGCCAGGTTCTTGGCGGCCTGCTCGGCCACAGTGGGATCCGCCTCGATGGAGGTCACACTCCCCGACTGCCCGACCAGCCGGCACAGCAGGGCGGCAGTCCACCCCGTACGCGTGCCCACCTCCAGCACCCTCTGGCCCGGCGCCGGTCCGAGCAGCTCCAGCAGGTCGGCGACCGCGCTGGGCGCGGGACAGGAGCACCCGTCGGCGGCGACGATCGGGCGCCCGGCGTAAACGGCGTCCCACCAGGCCGGCGGGTCGGCCTCCCGGTCGATCGGCGCGCTCCCCCCGTCGCGCTCGGGCGACTCCCCCGCCGGCGGCACGAACCAGTGGCGCGGGACCGCCCGCAGCGCCTGCTCGATCGGCCGGGTGAGGGGCGGGCGGTGGTCGGTGATCGCCGCGATCATCGCGTCGAGCCGCCACGCGATGTGCGTGAACATCACACCTCCCCGTTCGCGAAAGGATGCCCGCATTCGTGCCTCCCCACAGCTCCACCTCCATATCTCGGGAAACGCTATCCGTGACGGTACGACTACGATCCGGATGCGGCAAGGGTTTCCATGGAAGTCACCGCCGAGGTGGGCGGCGCTGACATCCGGCCCGCGCGCCGGGTGAGGGAACGCCGTCAGAAGCGCCGCCAAAACGCTGCGTATCTCCCCGATCACCCAGTAAATTCGGAACCATCGCGCCAAACACCGGCGAGGGGGGATCGGGGTGCCGGGGAGCACGGCGATCGGCGGGCGTTACCAGCTGGTCACCTGCCTGGGCGGCGGCGCCGCGGCCGAGGTCTGGCTGGCCCTGGACCTGGGCCTCAACCGGGAGGTCGTGGTCAAACGTCTGCTGTCCGACAACCCCGGGTCCAGCCGGTTGCGCGCCGAGGCGCGGGCCCTGGCCGCGTTCAACCACCGGCATGTGGTCACCCTGCACGACACGGTGGACGACCCGGAGACGGGCACGTTCTGGCTCGTGATGGAGCACGTGCCCGGCGGGAGCCTGGACGGCCGGACCATGTCACCGGAGCGGGCGGCGCACGTCGGCGCGCAGATCGCGGACGCGCTGGCCGCCATGCACGCCGAGCGCATCGTGCATCTCGACGTGAAACCGGCCAACATCGTCGCCGCCGATGACGGCGTCGTGAAGCTGGCCGACTTCGGCGCCGCGTACCGGGTCGGGGGCCGCGACACGATCACCCCGAACGGCGCCATCAGCTACACCGTCGCCTACGCCGCCCCCGAGGTCATCAGGGGGCAGCCCGACCCCAGGTCCGACGTGTTCTCCCTCGGGGCCACCCTCTACGCGCTGGTCGCCGGGCGTCCGCCGCGCCGGGGAGCCGGCGACACGGAGTCGGACGCCGACATCGTGGCGTGGCGGGCCGCGCATTCGGACGTCTCGCTGACGGCGGACGTGGGACCGCTGGACGGGCTGCTGCGGGAGATGCTGCGGCTGGACCTCCGGGAGCGGCCGGAGATCGAGGACGTACGGAAACGGCTGGCCGAGATCACCGGAACGCCGCCGCCGGTCCCCGCACGGCGGCGGTTTCCGCTCCTCGTGGCGGCGGTGGCCGCCGCGGCGGTGCTGATCGCCGCCGGGTCCGTCCTCGGAGAACGCGGCACACCGCCGCCCAGAGCCTCGGTGGCCCCCGCCACCCCTGCGCAGGCGGGGGACCTCTTGATCGGCGACCCCCGCACGGCCGACCCCTGCGCCATGACCGACGCCACCGCGCTCGACCGGTTCGGGAAGACCGAGCTCGACCGCGACTACGGGAACTTCGACCGGTGCGACGTCAGAGTGTCCCCGCCGGGCGGCGGAGTCGTGGACGTCGTGGTGGACCTCAACCACGACCCGCCTCCCGAGCAGCTCGGGGTGGCGCGGACCGTGGGCGGCATCACGGTGGCCGACGACCCCGCCGAGAGCGACGAGTGCTCGCGGACGCTCGTCCTGCCCGGCGTGGACGACGTCATCGTGAAAGTCCGGGCCAAGTGGGAGGGCGACGAGGGCAAGGCCGGGCTCTGCGAGATCGCCGACGCCGCCGCCACCGTCGCGGCGCGGGCGCTCGGCCGGGGCCCGCTCGAACGCCGTACCCCGCCGCTCCCCGCCACGTCGCTGGCGCAGCGGGACGCCTGCTCGCTGCTGTCCGGCAAGGCCCTGGAGGCCGTCCCGGGCATCGACGCCGCCGGCCCGGACGTCGGGTTCGGCGGGTGGGACTGCGAGTGGGACAGCACCACCAGTGACACCTGGGTGGACCTGGACTTCGACCGCGACCAGCCGCCCACCGCCGAGGACGGGACGGCCACCCGGATCAACGGCTACCGCGCCTTCGTCCGGCCGGACCGGGAGGAGTGGACCTGCGAGGTCGAGGTGGTGTTCCGTCCGTACACCGATCAGGACGGCCGGACGGCGGTCGAGGAGGTACTCCTCGTGATCGGCGGCTCGCGCCCCATGGACCGGCTGTGCGGGATGGCCACCGCGCTCGCCCGCTCGGCCACCGCCGAGCTGCGCGGCGCCTGACGTCACGTTCCCGGGGAGGGTCCCGGAGAGGTTGGGGCACCATACGGCTGCGTCCGACAAGCACCGAGGAGGCGAACAGAGATGAGCGCTCCCCACAGCCTCGCCCACGGCGTGGACCCGGCCGTCCCGGGCACGCTGCACGCCCGCACCATCATGGGCGGCATCAGGGTCGCGCCACGCCCGGGCCGTCATGTCCGCTTCGGCCGCGACCAGCGCCCGAACGTCGACCTGCGGGTGGGCGCGGACGACCAGTCGGTGAGCCGCCTGCACGCCGAGGTGACGTACGAGGACAGCCGGTGGTGGCTGCGCAACCTGGGCCAGCAGCTCGTCCGCCTGCCGCGCGGCCAGCTGATGCACAGCTCCACCGACCCCGTCCCGCTGGCGCCGGGCTACACCCCGCTGTTCATCAGGGGCTCCGGCTACCGCCAGCACCTGGTGGAGCTCTACGTCACGGGCGCCTACGGCGACATCCAGGCCGACCTGCACGCGGCCGCGACCACCCCGCCGAAGATCTGGGGCCTCAGCGAGACGGAACGCCTGCTCCTGGTGGTGCTGGGCGAGCGCTACCTGCTGTACGAGGAGGCTCCGCGCCCGTTGACGTACAACCAGGCCGAGGCCCGGCTGGCCTACCTGCGGCCCGGGGAGAAATGGCGGGCGGGCATCGTCGAGGACCGGATCGAGGCCGTGCGGCACCGCCTCCACGCCGCCGGCTTCCCGTACCCGCTGCGCCACGACCGGTCGGAAGGCCGCCCGTACGACAACAACCTCCTGCACAACCTCCTCAGAGGCCTGGTGGAGTCGACCACCCTCGTCCCCCCGGACCTGGACCTCCTGGAGACCTCATGAAACGATCTGGTCCTGTGATCCGGGCGCCCCGTATCGTCGCCGCATGACCACTGTGCTCTGCGTACCGCAATGGCAAGGCTCGGCGTCCGGCAGCGCGCCGCGGCTGATGGCCGGGGCCCGCCGCGCCGCCGCGCTCGTCCCGGCCGACGCGGTGGTGACCGTGCCGGTGCTCGAGGCCGACGGGGACAGGGCCGCCGGGGTTCGCGCGTACGACGTGCTCGTGGAGAACCAGCGGCTGACGCGCGAGGCACTGGCCGGCATCGACGACCGGGTGATCACCGTCGGCGGCGACTGCGCGGTCGACATCGCGCCGATCGACGCCGCCCACGCCCGCTACGGGGACGCTCTGACGGTGCTGTGGATCGACGCGCACCCGGACGTCTACAGCCCGCAGACCCTGCCGTCGGGCGCCTTCCACGGGATGGTGGTGCGCGCGCTGCTCGGGGACGGCCCGACCGGCCTCACGCCGGAGCATCCGCTGCGACCGCACCAGTTGATCATCGCCGGGGAGCGGGCGGGCGACGTGTCCGAGCACGAGTACCTCGAGAAGACCGGCCTGCGCAGGTACGGCGTGAACGACCTGGAGCGCGTGCTCGACGATCTGCGGGGCCCCGTGTACGTACACGTCGACCTCGACGTCCTGGAGCCCACCGCCTTCGGCTCGACCTGCTACCCGGAGCCGGACGGCGTGCGGCCGCAGCGGCTGATCGACCTCGTCTCCCAGGTGGACGACGTCGTCGGGGCAGCCATCACCGAACACGCGCCGTCCGGCGACGACGCCGACCCCGGCGAGGCCGAGGTGATCCGCCGCCTGGGCACCGCGCTGACGCGCTGACGAACACGATCGGTCAGGCGAAGTAGTTGCTGCTGATATGCGGAGACAGCAAGGCCTACGAGGAGATGCCGGCCGACCCCGGGTTCCTGGACGACTGCAAGGCCAAGGGCGACAAGCTGATCCAGAGCGGTGGCCTGGAGCCTCCGGCGGACGCCACGACGGTCCGGGTACGCGACGGCGAGGTCCTCCTCACCGACGGTCCCTTCGTCGAGTCCAAGGAGGTCGTGGCCGGGTTCAGCCTGATCGAGTGCGCCTCCCGCGAGGAGGCCGTCGAGGCCGCCCCTACGCATCCCGTGGCCCGCCACGGCACGATCGAGCTGCGAGCCGTGCAGCCTTGACCGTCGAGGCGACGATCGAGGGCCTGTTCCGGGAGGAATGGGGCCAGATCGTCGCGACGCTCATCCGGGTGACCGGTGACTGGGACCTGGCGGAGGAGTGCGCAGGACGCCTTCGCGCCAGGCGCTCCAGCGGTGGCCGGCGGACGGGATCCCACCGGAACCGGGCGTCTGGCTCACCACGACCGCCCGCGACAAGGCGATCGACCGGCTCCGCCGCGCCGCCGTGGGCACCGCCAAACTGCGGGAGCTGGCCGCCTGCCCCGTCCCGCCCGCGGCCGATCCGGAGCTCGGGGACGATCGGCTACGGCTGATGTTCACGTGCTGCGTTGTGGCATTTGACCGAGGAACGCTGGACCAGAGAACGGCCGAGCGATGTGCGGGACATCATGGAGCTGGCTGCCAGTGAGGACGGGCGCCATGTGTATGCGCTGGGCAGCGCGGTGGGGCGGCTCAGCCGGTGACGGCCATGGCTCAAAGGGCTCAGTGTCGCCGGACGCCACCGAGCATGACGCCCGGGCCGCCCACCTCCCCTGAGCCACGTCACGGCCGACGCCCGGAACGCCGCCCCGCGCCACCACGGGGTCCGGGCGGATGAACCGCTTCCCCTTCCCAGGTGCCGTACCCGTACGGGCTGGATGCCGTGCGGGCACGGCAGCATGACAGAGGCCAGGCCACCGGTCACACCGACCACGAAGGCGATTCACACGACGTTGGCCTGTCCGGGCACATGCGGCAGCCGTGACACTTCAAGGCCGCCGGCGATCAGGACCACCTCGGCGACGACGATCAGCCGGTAGCCCCTCGCGCTCGGCGGTCAGGATGGCTGGACTTCGTCGAAGACGGCGAGGGCTTCGGCGGGGTCCGGGCTCACGAGGCGTTCCAGACCGGCCGTCGTGATCTCCGCCCACCTGCCGGCCCGTGCCCACATCTGTTCCTCGAAGGCGCGGACGGCCTCGTCCAGATCGCCAGGGCCGGGGGCGGCGACGACGGACTCGGCGAGTTCGGCGCCTTCCAGCATCGCGAGGTTCGCGCCTGCCCCCAATGGGGGCATCAGGTGGGCGGCGTCGCCCAGGAGCGTCACCCCGGGGACGTGGGCCCAGGTGTGGGACACGGGCAGGACGTAGAGGGGGCGGTGGACGAAAGCGGTGCCGTGGCGGAGGAGGCCGAGGACGGGAGCGGCCCAGCCGTCGAACATGGCCAGCAGGCTTGATCGCACGGCCTCGACGTCAGCCAGGTCCAGGCCTGCGTCCAGGCCCATATGCCGGTCCACGTTCGTGTGCCAGTCCAGCGGCGCGCGGAACCGGGCGTACACCTTGACGTGGCCGCCGCTGTTGCGCTGGGCGACGAGGGAGCGGTTCACGCCGTACACAGCCATGGAACCGTCGCCGACCAGCCGGGCGAGGTCGGGGTGGCGGGTGTCGACGTCGTCCAGGGAGGTCTCGACCGAGGTGATGCCGGTGTAGTGCGGCGTCGCGGACGAGACTGCCGGGCGGACCCGGGACCAGGCGCCGTCCGCGCCGACCACGAGGTCGAACGTCTCCTGCCGCCCGTCCGCGAAATGGACCAGCACGCCATCCCGGGTCTCCGGCACCACCTCGGTCACGCCCCGCCCCCACTGAACGTCCAGGGAGCCGAGCAGCAGGTCACGGAGTTGCCCGCGGTCGATCTCGGGATTGGCCAGGTCCCCCGGACGGGGTTGCCAGTCGCGGAGGACGGTCCCGTCCGTGTCCAGGATGCGCATGGCCTGCCCCTCGGGACGGGACAGCGCCTGGAACTCCGCCAGCAGCCCCGCCTTGCTCATCGCAAGCTGGCCCAGCCCTTCGTGCAGGTCCAGCATGCCGCCCGGGGGACGGGCGTCGGGGGCGGGATCGCGTTCGAGGACGGTGACGGGGTGATCGTGGCGGTGCAGGACGCGGGCGAAGGTAAGGCCGGCAGGGCCGCCCCCAATCACAGCGATACGGTGTCTCATGGCGATATACTGTATTTATCTTTTACGGTGTATCGCAACAGTACGATGTAACCCATGACTGTGTGGGACCGGCCGGAGCCGCCGACTCGCCCCGCGCCGCTCGACCGGGAGCGGATCGTTGCCGCCGCCGTCGCGCTGGCCGACGAGGGCGGGCTGGAGGCGGTGTCGTTGCGCAAGGTAGCCGCCCGGCTGGACGTCGGCCCGATGCGGCTGTACGGATACATCTCCACCAAAGAGGAGCTGTTCGACCTCATGGTGGACGAGGTCTACGCCGAGATCCTCCCCAAGGAGCAGCCCGGCGACTGGCGGGAGGTGCTGCGCATCCGCGCCCACCTCACCAGGCAGGCCACCCTCCGCCACGAATGGCTGGCCGACCTGCTCGGCGGCCGTCCGACCCTGGGCCCGAACGCCCTCGCCGTGACCGAGGCCACGCTGGCCGCCCTCGACGGCCTCGCCGACCTCGACACCGTCATGCGCGCCGTGGAGACCGTCAGCGCCTACTTCACCGGCGCGCTCAGGCGCGAGATCGCGAACCTGCGGGCCGAGCGCGCCACGGGCCTGTCCAAGCGCGACTGGCAGCGCGCCTCCGGCCCGCATGTGAGGAGGATGCTGGCCACGGGCCGCTTCCCGGCGCTGTCCAAGGCCGTGCACGACGGCACGGAGGTGGACGCCGAGGTGTCCTTCGCGACCGGCCTGGACTGGGTCCTCGACGCCGTGGCCGCCAAACTCACCCGGCCGCCGGCGTGACGCTCAGGACTTCCTGGTGACATCCATGGCATAGCGTGCTCGCGAAATGGCCAACTGCTCCTTGGTCGATCGCTGCGCGGCCCACGACACATCCTTGTGAAACGTGGCTCTCGCCCCCGGGGCTCGGGGCGAAGCCTCGAGCCCCCATCGGCACGCCCGAGCGTCAGCGAGGACCGCTCGGGGCGGGATCCAGCAGGGCCACCCGGTGACCACGCAACGGGCGGGTGCTGGCGAGCGAAGCGAGCGGTCCAGCGGGCCCACCCGGTGACCACGCAACGGGTGGGGTGCCGGCGAGCGGGTCCACCCGGCAACCAGGTCACGCGGGTGGGTGCCGGCGGGTGGAGGTTAGCGGGTGTCGGAGTCTGAGTCGGTCAGGGCGGCGCGGCCGGCTTCCAGGCGGGCTATCGGGATGCGGAACGGGGAGCAGGAGACGTAGTCCAGGCCCACGTCGTGGCAGAAGTGGACGGAGTCGGGGTCGCCGCCGTGTTCGCCGCAGATGCCCAGGTGCAGGTCCGGGCGGGTCGAGCGGCCCTCCTCGACCGCGATCTTGATCAGGCGTCCGACGCCCTCCCGGTCCAGGGTCTCGAACGGGGATACGCCGAAGATGCCCAGGTCGAGGTAGCGGGAGAAGAACGCCGACTCCACGTCGTCCCGCGAGAAGCCCCAGGCCATCTGGGTCAGGTCGTTGGTGCCGAAGGAGAAGAACTCCGCCGCCTCCGCGATCTGGGCCGCGGTCAGGGCCGCCCTGGGGACTTCGATCATGGTGCCGATCAGGGCCTCCACGCCGCTCTCCGCGAGGATCTTCGCCGCCTCCTCGCGTACCGACTCCAGCTCCTGTACGGCCGCCACCAGCGGGATCATGATCTCCGGCCGCGCGCCCGGCACCTCCTTGGCCGCCTGGGCGATGGCCCTCACCTGCATGGCGAACAGGCCCGGGATCACCAGTCCGAGGCGGACGCCGCGGAGGCCGAGCATCGGGTTCTGCTCGTGGAGGCGCTTCACCGCCGCCAGGAGCTTGCGGTCCTTGTCCGTGGCCTCGTCCGTGGCGACCTTGACCGACAGATCCACGATGTCGGGAAGGAACTCGTGGAGCGGCGGGTCGATCAACCGAATTGTGACGGGATTTCCGTCCATAGCCCGAAATATCTCGGTGAAGTCGGCCTTCTGGAGCGGCTCCAGCGCGTCCAGGGCCGTCTGGCGGGCCTCGTCCGTCGACGCCAGGACCAGGTCCTCCACGAGCTGCCTGCGCTCGCCCAGGAACATGTGCTCCGTCCGGCACAGCCCGATCCCCTGCCCCCCGAACCGGCGGGCCCGCGCCGCGTCGTCCGGGGTGTCCGCGTTCGCCCGCACGCCCAGCCGCCGGACCGAGTCCGCGTGGCGCATGATCCGGTCCACGGCCTTGACCAGCTCGTCCTCCGGCTCGGCTCCCTCGAAGTACTCGACCACGGCCGAGTCCACGACCGGCACCTCGCCCAGGTAGATCTCCCCGGACGTTCCATCGATCGAGATGACGTCGCCCTCCGACACCACCACCCCGCCGGGCGCGGTGAAGCGGCCTTCGCGCGTCGAGACCTCCAGCTCCTCGGCCCCGCACACGCACGTCTTCCCCATGCCCCTGGCCACCACGGCGGCGTGCGAGGTCTTGCCGCCCCTGCTGGTCAGGATGCCCTTGGCGGCGATCATGCCGGCCAGGTCGTCGGGGTTGGTCTCGCGGCGGACGAGGATGACGTCCTCACCCCGCTCCGACAGCTCCACGGCCCGCGCGGAGGTGAAGACGACCTTGCCCACGGCCGCGCCGGGCGAGGCGTTCATGCCCTTGGCGATCCTCTTCTTGTCCGCGCCGCCGTCGAAGCGGGGGAACATGAGCTGCGCCAGCTGGTCGCCGGTGACGCGGGTGACGGCCTCGTCGATCGTGATCAGGCCCTGGTCCACGAGCTGGGTGGCGATGCAGAACGCGGCCGCCGCCGTGCGCTTGCCGACCCGCGTCTGCAGCATCCACAGCTTGCCACGCTCGATCGTGAACTCGATGTCGCACAGGTCCCGGTAGTGGTTCTCGAGGGTCTCCATGATCCCGAGCAGCTCGTCGTACGAGCGCTTGTCGATGCGCTCGAGCTCCTCCAGCGGGATCGTGTTGCGGATGCCGGCCACCACGTCCTCGCCCTGGGCGTTCTGCAGGTAGTCGCCGTAGATGCCCTGCCTGCCGGTCCCCGGGTCGCGGGTGAAGGCGACGCCGGTGCCGGAGTCGTTGCCGACGTTGCCGAAGACCATGGCCACGATGTTCACGGCGGTGCCGAGGTCGGCGGGGATGCGTTCCTGGCGGCGGTAGAGGATGGCCCGGGGAGCGTTCCAGGAGTCGAAGACCGCCATGACGGCCAGGCGCATCTGCTCGCGCGGGTCGGTGGGGAAGTCCTTGCCGGTCTGCTCGTGGACGATGCCCTTGAACGTCTCCACGAGCCCCTGCAGCTCGCCCGCGTCGAGGTCGGTGTCCTGGCGCTTGCCCTTCAGCGCGTCGAGCGCGTGCTCGAACAGGTCGCCGTCGATCCCGAGCACCGTCTTGCCGAACATCTGGATGAGCCGCCGGTAGGAGTCCCACGCGAAGCGGTCGTTGCCGCCCGCCTGCTTGGCCAGGCCGTGCACCGACTCGTCGTTGAGCCCGATGTTGAGAACGGTCTCCATCATGCCCGGCATGGAGAACTTCGCCCCGGAGCGCACGCTCACCAGCAGCGGGTCGTCGGCCTGCCCGAGCCGCCGGCCCATCTGCTTCTCGAGCGCGTCGAGGTGCGCGGCGACCTCCCGCTCGAGGCCGTCCGGTACGACGCCCGCCGCCAGGTAGTGACGGCAGGCGTCGGTGGTGATCGTGAATCCGGGGGGAACGGGGAGCCCGAGGTTGGTCATTTCGGCAAGGTTCGCTCCCTTGCCGCCAAGAAGATCCTTGAGATTCCTGTTGCCCTCGGTGAAGTCGTAAACGTACTTGGCCACCACACGCTCCAATCAACGCCTCTGCCCGGACTCTACCGGCGAAATTGATGATGAAACTGCACTCCTCGGATAAGTCATCGTTTGTGCTGGTCAAGGCCCCATCAAAGGTCTAATCCAATTATAGTTCTAGAGGGTCGGAAATTGGATTAGACCAATTGGTTTAAACCAATTCTTGAGAAAGGTGGCGTATGGGTGCAGAATCGGATCACACCCCCACCAGGAGGCCCCCATGGCCACTCCTACCAAGCCCAAGCGACGCGCCCGTATCATCGCGGGAACCGCAAAAACGGCCGTCGATTCGGCGATCTACCTCGATGATCGCCTGCCCTTCGCCCGCTGGCTCCGCCCCCAGCTGCGCAAGCTGTTCCCGAGCCACTGGTCGTTCCTGCTGGGCGAGCTGGCGCTCTACTCGTTCGCGCTGCTGGTGCTGACGGGCACGTTCCTCACGCTGTTCTACAAGCCCAACCCCGACGTGGCCTTCGCGTCCGCGACGGAGATCAGCCTGGACGTGCGGGGCGGGCTGCTGATGCGGCAGCTCCACCACTGGTCGGCGACGGTGTTCGTGCTGGCGATCGTGGCCCACCTGTGCCGCGTCTTCTTCACCGGCGCGTTCCGGCGGCCGCGCGAGCTGACGTGGATGCTCGGGGTGGTGCTGTTCGGGCTGGTGCTGTTCGAGTCGTTCCTGGGCGTCTCGCTGCCCGGCGACCAGCTCGCGATGGCCGGGCTGCGGCAGGCTCAGGGGCTGCTGCTGTCGATCCCGGTGGTGGGCACGTACCTGTCGGCGTTCGCCTTCGACGGCGAGTTCCCCGGGCAGGTCCTGCCGCGCGTCTTCGTCACCCACGTGCTGCTGGTGCCGGGGATCCTGATGGCGGTGGTGCCGCTGCACGCGTTGATCCTGACCTGGCGGCAGAAGCACACCGAGCGTCGCCGGGCCCCAGCAGATGCGGAAGGCCGGGTCAGCGGCGGCCCGTTCTTCCCCTACTTCGCGGTCAAGAACGGCGCGACGGCGCTGTTCACGATGGGGGCCATCGCGGCGCTGGCCACGTTCGTCCGGGTCAACCCGGTGTGGGAGCACGGCGCGTACAGCGCGGGCGGTTACGTCCCGTCGGCGCAGCCGTTCTGGTACTTCGGGGTGCTGGACGGCGCGCAGCGGCTCGTCCCGCCGTGGGAGATCACGGTCGGCGGGTACGTCCTGCAGCCCGGGCTCTGGATCCCGCCGCTGATCCTGACGGTCTTCTTCGGGATCCTGCTGCTCTATCCGTTCCTCGAGCGGCGTTTCACCGGCGACGGCGACCATCACCACCTGCTCGACCGGCCCTCGCAGGCCCCGGTGCGCACGGCGCTGGGCATCGCGGTCATCGCGTTCTTCACCGTGTTGTGGGCGGGAACGTGGTTCTCGGAGGCGGCACCGCCGATGCACTCCGCGCCGGGCTTCCCGCAGCCGCCCCAAGCCCCGCACGCGCTGCTCACCGTGCCGCACGACACCTACGCGATGATCGTGCTCGGGCTGCGGGTGGCCGTGTTCGTGGTGCCGGTGCCGGCGTTCCTGGTCACCCGGGCGGTCTGCCGCAGGCGCGCCGGCTAGAGAGGGTTGTGATCGGGCGGCGCGCCGGGGACGCCGTCCCGCGGCGGCAGCCAGAGCACGAACGTGGCCCCCTCCCCCAGCCGCGAGAACACCGCCACCCGCCCTCCGTGCGACTCCACGATCTGGCGGACGATGGCCAGGCCGAGGCCCGTGTGGCGGTCGCGGCGGCTGGACTCGCCGCGCCAGAACCGGTCGAACACCCGCGCCTGGTCGGCCGCCTCGATCCCGGGGCCGTCGTCGCGAACCGCCACCCACAGCCAGCCCTCGGACCTGCCCGCCGCGACCCGGATCGCCCCGCCGGGCGGCGAGAGGCGCACGGCGTTGGAGAGCAGGTTCGCCACGGCGCGGCGCAGCGCGTCGGCGTCGCCGGTCGCCTCCAGGCCCGATCCCAGCTCCCGGGTGAGCGTCAGGTCGCGGGCGGCGGCCGGGGCCGCGTACTCCTCGCACGCCTCGCCCACCATCCTGGCCAGGTCGAGATCGGCGTCGGCGAACGCGCCGCCCTGCCGCCTGGCGCTGGCCAGCAGGTCCTCGACGAGCCTGGTCATGCGGGTGGTGGCGCGGTCCACGATGGCCACGGCCCTGGCCCGCTCCTCGTCGCTGGCCTCGGGGGCGGCGAGCACGGCGTCCACGTTCGCCCGGATGATCGTCAGCGGGCTGCGCAGCTCGTGGGAGGCGTCGTCGATGAGCTGGCGCTGCGCCCTGAACGCCTCCTCCAGCCGGTCCAGCATGGTGTCGATGGTGTCGGCCAGGTCCTTGAGCTCGTCGCGCGGCCCGTTCAGCTTGATGCGCCGCTTGAGGTCGGTGGCCTGGATCTCCTCCGTCGTACGCGTGATCGACCTGACCGGCCGCAGCACGCGGCCCGCCAGCACCCAGCCGATGCCCAGGCTGGCGACGTAGAGGCCGGCCAGCGTGATCAGCGAATAGTCGCGCAGCGTGGCCATCGTCCGGACGTTGACCGCGTTCTCGACCTCCTCGACGAAGACCACCTCGCGCTTGCCGAGGAAGGTGGTGCCGCTGTAGGTCTTGGCGAACTCCGTCGTGATCGGGCGCTGGTCGGTGGTCTTGGAGACGGCGAAGTAGGTGCCGCCGAGCACGAGCGCGGCCAGCACGAAGAGCAGTCCCGAGTAGAGGACCGTGAGCCGGAAGCGGATGGTGTGGATCACGCCGGTTCCCTGAGCCGGTAGCCCCGGCTGATCACGGTCTCGATCAGGCCCTCTTCCTGCAGCTTGCGGCGCAGGTTGCCGACCGTGACGCGCACGGTGCTGGTGAACGGGTCGGCGTGCTCGTCCCAGACGTGTTCCAGCAGTTCCTCGGAGGAGACCACGTATCCGGGGCGGCGCATGAGGTAGTGCAGCACCCCGTACTCCTTGGGGGTGAGCGCCAGCGACCTGCCGTGCAGCGACACCTCCAGCCTGGCGGTGTCGATCCGCAGCCCGCCCACCTCCAGCACCGACGTGCCGGCGCCGGAGTCCCTGCGCAGCAGGGCCCGCACCCGCGCCAGCAGTTCGGGGAACGCGAACGGCTTGACCAGGTAGTCGTCGGCCCCCTCGTCGAGCCCGCGCACCCGGTCGTCCAGGCGGTCGCGGGCGGTCACCATGATGATCCGCGCGCCCTGCCCGGCCGCGCGCACGCTGCGGCACAGCTGGAACCCGTCCCCGCCGGGCAGGTTGAGGTCGAGCAGGACCAGATCGTACGAGTTCACCTGCAACTTCTCATGCGCGGAAGGCGCGTCGTAGGCGACGTCCACCGCGTATCCGGCACGGACGAGGCCGACGCGCAACGCGTCGACCAGGTCCTCCTCGTCTTCCACCACAAGCAGTCGCATGCCCCGCACCCTAGTTTCGGATGATTCGTTCCGCGATCGGCGCCGCCCGGTCGATGGGGATGGCGAACCCGATGCCGATGTTGCCGCCACCCCGCCCGGACGCGATCGCCGTGTTCACCCCGACGACCTCACCCCGGGCGTTGACCAGCGGGCCGCCCGAGTTGCCGGGGTTGATGGACGCGTCCGTCTGCACGGCCGTACGGCGTGCCGAGCCCAACCGTACCTCCCGGTCCAGAGCGCTCACGATGCCGGCGGTGACCGTGCCCGACAGGCCCAGCGGGGAGCCGATCGCGAGCACCTGGTCGCCGACGGCCAGATCTCCGGACCTGCCGAGGGTGGCGGGCGTGAGCTCCCGGGGATAGTCCACCTCCAGCACGGCCAGGTCCTCGTCGTCGTCCTCGCCGATCACGCGGGCGCTGATCCGGCGGCCGTCGTTCAGCACGACGGTCGCCCGGTCGCTGCCCCTGATCACGTGCGCGTTGGTGAGGATGTGGCCGCGGCCGTCCACCACGAACCCCGAGCCGCCCCCGCCGCCCGTCTCCACCGAGACCACGCTGGGCAGCACCCGGGCCGCCGTCGCGCTCAGCCCGCTGAGGCCGGCCGACGGCGCGGGCGCCACCCTGGGGAGGGCGGCGGCGGGGGCCGGCTCGGACCCTTCGGAGAGCCGCGCCCCCGCCACACCCGCCGCCGCCCCGGTGAGCGCCGCGACGAGCGCGGCGGCCACCAGCAGACGTCCCTTGGGTGGAGCCCCCTTCTGCGGCGGATCCTGCGGCAAGGTGGCCACGACGGTCGGGGTGACGAACTCCGGCCCGCGCGGGCTGCCCAGACCTCTCATGGCAGCCTCGAGAACCACAACATCGACGTCACCGCCGCGATCAGCGCGAAGGCCATCCCCGCCGCCACGAACCACATCCATACCTCCTGCCGCTCGGTCCGGTAGCCGACCGACGTGCCGATGTCCTCGTAGACCGCCTGCAGCTCGTCGCCGCTGGCCGCCTCGTAGAAGCCGCCGCCGGCCGCCTCGGCCAGCCCGCGCAGCGCCGGGGCGTCCACCGGCACCGGGATCTCGCGTCCCGAGATGTCGATCGTGCCGTCCGCCGTGCCGTACGCGATGGTCGTGACCGGCACGCCCCTCCCGGAGGCCGCCGCGGCCGCGTCACCGACCGTGCGGCCCGTGGTGTTGGAGCCGTCGGACAGCAGCACGATGTGCGCGGGCGGCCTCTCCTCCTGCGAGTCGAGCGCGGCGATGGCGTCCAGCGAGGAGTAGACCGCCTCGCCGATGGCAGTGCCTGAGGCGGTGCTGAGCCGGTCGAGCGCGCTCAGCACCGCCTGCCGGTCCGTGGTCGGCGGCACGGCGACGGACGCCGACGAGGAGAACGACACCAGGCCCAGGTTGAACCGCTCGGGCAGGCCCGCCACGAACTGCCTGGCCGCCTGCTTGGCCGCCTCGAACCGGTTGGGCTGGACATCGGTGGCGCTCATGGACGCCGACACGTCGAACGCCACCATGATCGTCGCCCGCTCCCTCGGCACCCGCACCTCGGCCGTCGGCCGGGCGAAACCGATCACGAGCAGCGCGAACATCAGCAGCAGCGCCGCCGCCGGAACGTGCCTGCGCCAGCCCGGCCGCCTCGGGGCGACCTTGTCGAGCAGGTCGAGGTTGGTGAACCTGACGGCGTACGCGGTCCTGCTCCGCAAGGCCATGACCACGTACGCCAGGGCCAGCGCGGCCACGGGGACGAGCAGCAGCAACCACAGGGGCGCGATCAGCGTCACGCCGCATCACCTCCTCCCCCGGCGGGGCGCGCCAGGACGGCCAGGCGGCGCTGCCTCATGACGTGCCGGACCAGGTCGCGCACCCAGTCCCGGTCCGTGCGCAACCGCAGATGGGTCGCCCCGGCCCGGCGCAGCGCCTGCGCGACGGCATCGCGCTGCTCCGCCGCCGCCTCCGCGTACCTGCGGCGCAGCCGCGCGCTCCCCGTGGCGACCTCGCGCCGCCGCCCCGTCTCCGGGTCGACCAGCGTCAGGATCCCGACGTCGGGCAGCGTCAGCTCGCGCGGGTCGAGCACCTCCACGGCCAGCACCTGGTGCCTGGCGGTGAGCTTGCGCAGCGGCAGCTCCCAGGTCTCGGGCGCGTCGAGGAAGTCCGACACGACCACGACCAGGCCGCGGCGCCGTACCACCCGGCCGAGCTGGTCGGCGGCCACGCCCAGCAGCGGCTCGGCCACCCCGGGTGGGGTGCGGGGCAGCGCGAACGCCGCCTGCAGCAGCGCCATCAGGTGCGGCCGGCCCGTCCTGGCGGGCAGCGTCCTGACGCCGCCGCCGTGCAGCAGGTGGGTGCCGATCCGGTTGCCGGTCCGCTGGGTGAGGAAGCCGACCGCCGCCAGCGCCGACACGGCCAGCTCCCGCTTCTCCATGGCCGCGGTGCCGAAGTCCATGCTGGCGGTGGCGTCGAGCAGCGCCCAGATCTCCAGCTCGCGGTCGGCGACCAGGTCCCGGACATGGGGCTCGTTGGTGCGGGCGGTGACGTTCCAGTCCATCCGCCGCACGTCGTCGCCCGCCTGGTACGGCCGGGTCTCCGCCGGCTCGCTCCCCGGCCCCGGGACCAGTCCCAGATGCTCCCCCTGCAGCAGTCCATCCAGTCTCCTGGTGATCGTCAGCTCGAGCCGGCGCAGCGCGGGCTCGGCCATCAGGTACGGCCTCATGCCACGGCTTCGTTCAGCTGTGACTGCTGTTGGGGGGCGATGACGGGCAGCGGGACGGCCGCCAGCACCCGGTCCACGACCTGCCTGGGCGCCACCCCGTCGGCCAGCGCGTCGAAGGAGAGCACGAGCCGGTGCGCCATGACGTCGTGCGCCAGGTCGCGCACGTCCTCCGGCAGCACGTAGTCGCGCCCCCGCATCAGGGCCAGCGCCCGCCCGGCCGCCAGCAGGCCGAGCGTGGCCCTGGGGCTCGCCCCGAACGCCAGCAGCCGGCGCACGTCCTCCACCCCGAACCGGTCGGGATCGCGGGTGGCGTAGACGAGGCGGACGGCGTACTCGGCCACGGCGTGGTGCACGAAGACCTCCTCGGCCCGCCGCTGGAGCGCGACGACCTGAGCGGGGTCCAGCACGGCGTGCGGGACGGGCGGGTCCACGCTCATGCGGTAGACGATCGCCAGCTCCTCCGACTCGCTGGGATAGTCCACGTCGATCTTCATGAGGAAGCGGTCCCGCTGCGCCTCGGGCAGGTGGTAGACGCCCTCGGACTCGATCGGGTTCTGGGTGGCCAGCACCAGGAACGGCCTCGGCACCTCGTGCGAGACCCCGCCGATGCTGACCTGCCGCTCGGCCATGATCTCCAGCAGCGCCGACTGCACCTTCGCGGGGGCCCGGTTGATCTCGTCGGCGAGCAGCAGGTTGACCATGACCGGGCCGAGCTCGATGTCGAAGGTCTCGGTCGACGGCCGGTAGATCCTGGTCCCGACGATGTCGGCGGGCACCAGGTCGGGTGTGAACTGGATGCGGGCGAACGTGCCGCCGACCACGGTGGCCATGGTCTCGGCGGCCAGCGTCTTGGCGATGCCGGGCACGCCTTCCAGCAGGCAGTGGCCCTTGGCGAGCACCGCCACGAGCAGCCGCTCGACCATGCGGTCCTGACCCACGATCACCCGCTTGACCTCGAACAACGCCCGTTCGAGCAGCGCGGGGTCGGTCATGGCTGAACCACCGAGTGGTAGCAGTCGTCCACGACCACCCGCAGCTCCAGCGCGGACGGATCGGGATCGGCGAACGCGGCGCTTCCCGTCATGAGCACGGCGCCCGCGGCCAGCAGCACAAGAGCGAAACGTGATGTACGCATAGGACGCATGTCATCAAGCGACCGCGAAAACCCGCGTAACCCCCGTCTTTACATGATCTTTCGGTCCCCACCGCGAAAAAGGACGGCCACCCGCAACCGGGTGGCCGTCCGTCAGGAGGAGATCAGCCGATCAGGTACTTCATCACCTTCTTGATCGTCGCGTTCCGCTCGTTGTCGTTGGCGAGCTGCTCCAGCCCGAACCCCAGCAGCACCGTGTCCTTGGTGGAGACGGCGGCCGTGGTGTCCGCCTGCGCGCGGGCGAAGTCGCCGCCGCCGGTGGGGCTGCCCGCCGGCGGACCGGGCATGGCCCAGGGGCCGAGGCCGGTCTCGAAGCCCTCGGAGTCGAGGGTGCCGCCGGTGGTGGTGACCCGCGTGTCGTCCACGAACACGCCCACGCCGCCCGTGCTCGGGTCGGTCACGTAGCTGATCGACACCTCGACCTGCCGGCCCGCGTAGGCGGACAGGTCGAAGGCGACCTGCTTCCAGCCGCCGGAGTCACCGGTGAACCGGTTCCAGGAGCCGCTGGTGCCGCTGGCCGTGCAGGAGTTGCCGCCGGTCAGGTAGTGCCCCAGCCACGGGTGCTCGCCCAGGTAGAAGCCGGCCTCGCACTCCGACGGCACGGCGCTGTCGGTGCCGCCGTTGAGGTCGGGCAGCGTGGTCCAGTTGTCCTGGCCGACCGTGTGGGCCTCGACGATGACGTTGTCATAGCCGGGCTCGGTGTCGAAGGACAGCTGGAAGCCCAGCCTCGGCTGCTGCGCCGCCGTCACGGTTGCCAGGTTGACCGTCCTGGTCAGCCGCATGTACGAGTCGTCCGCGTGCGGCCCCCTGACGTACCACTGGCCCTCGATCGGGTCGAACGGACCACCCGCGCCGAGCGTGTAGCCGGCCGCCGGAGTGCCCGTGAACCTCGGCAGGTCCGTGCCCATGGGCTGCAGCACCCCCGCCTCGTCCAGCGGGTTGTCCACCGTGGCCGGACCGCCGAACGTGCCGCCCGTCCCGGCCAGCGGGCCCTTGCCGGCGAAGCCGGTCGGGGAGTTGCGGGCGATGCGCCCGCCGACGCCCATGTAGTACTGGGTGAAGTCGTCGGCCAGCAGCAGGCACTCGTCGAACAGGCCCTGGATCGTGGTGACCACGCAGTCGCCGTCCGGGTCGCCGTCGATGCCGTAGTAGATGCCTCCGACGATCGTGTCGAGAATGCCGTAGTACGCGGCCGTCTCGCCGGTGTAGAGGAGCTTGCCCCCTTCGTTGAGGTAGTCGCGGATGGAGACGGTCAGGTCCTGCTGCGACCGCTTGACGTCCGCGTCGGGCAGGTCGCCGAGCGGGGTCACGGTGACCAGGTCCTGCTGGTCCATCGACAGCCGGTTGTCGCCCAGCTCCCACACGACGCCCTTGAAGTGCGACAGCACGCCCAGGTGGTCCGGCACGCCCTGCGCGTCCACGTCCCAGGTCTCGGAGGCGTACCCGGCGGCCTGGAGGGCCTTCTTGTACGTCGTGGTGTGCTTGGGCGCCGTCACGGAGGGCGGGTAGTCCGGGTTGAAGCCGGTGTAGTCCTCGTTGGCGACGATCAGGACCTTGGCCGCGGAGTCCTTGGCCAGGGTGTAGGTGAAGTGCGAGCTGGAGACGAGCCCGGTGCCCTGCTTGAAGCCCTGGAACCAGACCTCGACCTTGTCGCCCGGTTTCGCGCCGCTCACGGTGCCGCGGTACTCGGCGAAGAACAGGTCGTTCTCGTCGCCGTACCGCTTGCCGCCCTGCCATTCCGACAGCGGCCTGGTCTGCGCCGGGCCGCCGTTGACGCGGAAGCGCAGCACCTTGCCCAGCAGCGACCGGCGGGCGGTGACCGCCACCGGCTGCGGGTCGCCGTACGAGACGCTGAAGGAGTCCGGCGCGAAGTCGGGCACCGTGCGCCCGACCACGGAGACCGGGGTGTCCGGCGTGTGCACGGTCTTGGCCGCGGCCAGCGCCAGCGGGACGTTCTTGAGGAACTCGTCCTGGATCAGCGCCTCGCTGTCGGGGAAGGTGAAGCCCTGCCCGCCGGCGCAGTCGTCGAGCGTCCACTCGTCGTTGGGGTTCCGCTCGACGGCGTCCTCGCAGGTGGACATCTCCGGCGTGATGGACATGACCTTCCGCACGTTGGTCATGTGCCCGTCCAGCTCGCCGTTGGTGGTGTAGAGCTCCGCTCCGATGTCGGGGTCGTAGCCGGGTACGGCCGGGTGGGCGTCGTCGCCGAGCATGGCCTCGAAGATCAGGTCGTCGGGCGATCGCGTGGCCTGCTGCCAGCCGACCCCGTACAGCAGCAGCATGGCGGCGGAGTGGTAGTTCAGCAGGTACGTGAAGTGCACCCGCTTGGTCAGGTTGTCCAGCGCCACGGTCTCCGGCTCCGACTGCGCCGACTTGCCGCGGTAGGTCTGGCTGGCGAGGATGTTCGACGAGCCCTCGTTGTCGTAGCCCCACTTGTAGGCGAAGTTGCGGTTGAGGTCGACGCCGTCGGCGCTGGTGAGCTGGCCGTCGCCGTCGTTGTCCCGCAGGTTCTTGCGCCACAGCCGGTTGTCGGGGGTGAAGGTGTAGTCGTAGCCGTCGGGGTTGGCCACCGGCATGAACCACAGCTCGGTGGTGTTCACGAGCTTGGTGAGCTCGGCGTTGCCGCCGTAGCCGTCGAGGAAGTGGTGCAGCAGCCGCCGCACCATCTCGGGTGTGATCCACTCGCGGGCGTGCTGGGCGGCCATGTACAGCATGGCCGGGCGCTTGCCGTCGGCGAGCTTGCGGGCGTCCTTGGTCACCTTGATCGCGGTGATCGGCGTGCCGTTGAGGCTGTTGCCGAGGTTGACGACCTTGGCGATGCCGGGCTTGGCGTCGGCCGCGGCGATGATCTCCTCGCGGATGCCGCCGGCGCCCGCGTATCTCTTGAACACCCCGTCGCCCTTCTGTGCCAGCCGCGCCTTGTCGGCGGTCTGGGCCTTCAGGGTGACGCCCTGCTTGGCGAGCGTGCCGGCCAGCGCGGCGGCGAGGACCACCTCGATGGTGACCTTGCCGTTCGCCCGCTTGACGATCCGCATCTCCTCGCGGTCCACACCGGCCGCGACGAGCTTGGCCACCTGGTCCGCGGTGAGCTCGCCGGTGTAGACGAACACGCCGTCGGGGCCCGGAGCGGGCTTGGGCACCGCCGACGCGGGCGGGATGGTGAACGAACCGAGTAACAGGAGAGTGCCAGCGAACATGATTAACGCGCGCTTCATCGCGCCTCCGAGAAATCAGCCCCCGAATGGCTGCTAGGGATGCCCGCAATGTCCGTGTCTGCCAGGGGGCTTGTCAATCAAGACGGCCACATGTGGTCAAATTTCGAACTATGTAATCCAGGGCACGTCCGGATTCGTAGGGAGGCCCCATCCGCCGGTCAAGCTTGCGCGCGTCACGGTGGCGCGGCGGTGAGGCGGAGAAGCGTCACCCTGGAGGGCCCTCGGCCCGGTGCGGCGGGTGGGGCCCACCGTGCGCAGCCGTAAAAGACCGTGGTGGTGAACGCGCAACGGGCCGCCCGCCGTAAGAACGGCGGGCGGCCCGTGAGACGAGCGCTGGACGAAATTAATCGTTCAGGTGCTGGCGCAGGTAGGACTCGACGCCGTCGATGGAGATGCGCTCCTGGGCCATCGAGTCGCGCTCGCGGATGGTCACCGCGTGGTCCTCGAGCGTGTCGAAGTCGACCGTGATGCAGAACGGCGTGCCGATCTCGTCCTGGCGCCGGTAGCGGCGGCCGATGGCGCCCGCGTCGTCGAACTCGACGTTCCACCGGCGGCGCAGCTGCGCGGCCAGGTCACGGGCCTTCGGCGACAGGTCGGCGTTGCGCGAGAGCGGCAGCACCGCGGCCTTGACCGGCGCGAGCCGGTGGTCGAGCCGCATGACCGTGCGCTTCTCCATGACGCCCTTGGCGTTGGGGGCCTCGTCCTCGCTGTAGGCGTCCAGCAGGAACGTCAGCGTGGCGCGGTCGACACCGGCCGCGGGCTCGATGACGTAGGGGACGTAGCGCTCCCCCGTGTCCTGCTCGAAGAAGCTCAGGTCGGTGCCCGACGCCTTGGAGTGGGCGGTCAGGTCGAAGTCGGTGCGGTTGGCGACGCCTTCGAGCTCACCCCACTCGGAGCCGGTGAAGTTGAAGCGGTACTCGATGTCGACGGTGCGCTTGGAGTAGTGGGACAGCTTCTCCTTCGGGTGCTCGTAAAGGCGCAGGTTGTCCTTGTTGATGCCCAGGTCGGAGTACCAGCGGTAGCGCTCGTCGATCCAGAACTGGTGCCACTCCTCGTCCGTGCCCGGCTTGACGAAGAACTCCATCTCCATCTGCTCGAACTCGCGGGTGCGGAAGATGAAGTTGCCCGGCGTGATCTCGTTGCGGAACGACTTGCCGATCTGGCCGATGCCGAACGGGATCTTCTTGCGCGCCGACTGCTGCACGTTGAGGTAGTTGATGAAGATGCCCTGCGCGGTCTCGGGGCGCAGGTAGGCCAGGCCCGACTCGTCCTCGACCGGGCCGAGGTAGGTCTTGAGCAGGCCGCTGAACTGCCTGGGCTCGGTGAAGGTGCCCTTGTTGCCGCAGTTGGGGCAGGTGATGTCGGCCAGGCCGCCCTCGGGCTCCTTGCCGTTCTTCTCCTCGTACGCCTCGATCAGGTGATCGGCGCGGAAGCGCTTGTGGCAGGAGAGGCACTCGGTCAGCGGGTCGGTGAAGGTCTCGACGTGACCGCTGGCCCGCCACACCTCGGGGGCCAGCACCACGCTGGAGTCGAGGCCCACCACGTCGTCGCGCGACTGGACCATCGACAGCCACCACTGCCGCTTGACGTTGTTCTTGAGCTCGACACCCAGTGGACCGTAGTCCCACGACGCGCGCAGTCCGCCGTAGATCTCGCTCGACGGGTAGACGAGCCCGCGGCGTTTGGCGAGGCTGACGATGGTGTCCATGACGTCGGTGCGTCGTGCCATTTTGGTTGATTCTCTTTCCGGCTGGAGGTCGGCGAGTGAAATTGGTGAGATCCCAGCTTAGG
This sequence comes from Nonomuraea sp. NPDC049625, assembly GCF_040675285.1. NCBI lineage: Bacteria > Bacillati > Actinomycetota > Actinomycetes > Streptosporangiales > Streptosporangiaceae > Nonomuraea > Nonomuraea sp. NPDC049625. Next base: position 496,217 of record NZ_JBFAOQ010000004.1, read on the forward strand.
GGACGCACGGACCCTCTCGCGCGCCAGTAATCGTTAAGCGCCTTCCTGCGTGTAAACGTCCTCGAACGCACTGGGTTCGTTGACCATGAGAATCATCAGTGGATACATCACCATCCGGGCGGCGGAGAGCGCTCTGCGGTAGAAACCGGCACCCTCCCACTCCGTGACCAGGGCCCACAGGTTGGGCTCATCGACCGAACGGGCCAGCCTGCCCCGCTGGTAGCCCGGCTGGGCGGCGAACGTGTCAAGGATGGTGTGGCCCTGCTTGACGAAATCTTGGGACTGGGACTCTGGAACGGTGTATCGGATCACGGCGAGCACCCGACCAGATTAAACGCGTTACGCCCGTCTGATGCGCCGACCCGGTCAGGCGGCCCGCCCGCTCGGCGCCCTGCCTCCCGCCTGTCTCCCGTAGGCTCTGGGTGTGGCCCCAGACAGCAAGCGCCCGCTTCCCAAGGGCGAGCAGTTCTTCACGCCGGGCGCGACCGGCCTGCGCAAGGCCGTCGAGCGGCGCAGCGCCGTGCCGATGACCTACCTGTTCACGCAGGTGCCCCGATGGACGGCGCCGACGGTGCTGGTGGTCCTGCTGCTGGCCGGGTTCGCCGTGGCCAACCCGCTGGGCGGCGTGGCCGTGCTGCCGGCGATCGCCTTCATCGGCTGGCTGGCGTACCTGTCGTGGCCGTCGCTGGGGATCGGCGGAAAGGTGATGCGGGTCGCCATGCTGACCTTCCTCGTGCTCCTGGCGGCGACCCGCTTCGGCCTCATCGCCCCCTAAGGCAACAGGGTGTAGTGCGGGAAGTTGCCCGGCAGGCGCTCGCCGTCCGGGCCCCCGATGGAGGACGCGGTGGAGGACACGGTGGAGGACACGGTGGAGGCCCGCACCAGCAGCTCGCCGCCGACGAACGCGCCGCGCCAGGACGCCCCGAGCCCGCCGAACAGCTCCTCCCGGTCGCCGCGCGAGCGCGGCCGGTTGTGCCCCACCTTGAACGCCCGCACCTCCGGCGCCAGCCGGTGGAACGTCTCCTCCTCGTCGCACGACAGCGTGGCCACCAGGGCGCCGTTGCTGGCGTTCATGGCGGCCAGCAGCTCGGCCTCCGTGTCCACCAGCACGATGGTGTCCACGGGCCCGAACGGCTCGGCGTGGAAGAGGGGTGAGGAGCGGGGCGGGTTGAGGAGCGCTGTCGGCGCCAAATACGCCGAAATATCCTGCCCCGGCAGGAAATGTCCGGCGTCGAGCGACGCCCGATGCACCGGCACCCCGCCCCTGGCCACCGCCTCGTCCACCTGATCGGCCAGTTCCTTGGCCTTGGAGGCGTTGATCAGCGGCCCGAAGTCCAGCTCCGGCAGCGGATCGCCGGGATCGGCCACCGCGAGCGGATGACCGAACCGCAGCGACCCCACCGCCGCCAGGTACGCCCCCAGGAACTCGTGGAACAGCGACCGCCGCACCACGAACCGCGGATAGGCCGTGCACCGCTGCTTGCCGTAGTCGAACGACGCCCGGATCTGCCTCGTGAGCAATTCCCAGTCGCCGTACTCCCACACGCCCCAGCAGTTCAGCCCCTCCTGCTCCAGCACGTGCCGCCGCCCGAGGTCGGCCAGCGAGGTCGCCACCTTGGCCCCCGCGTCCCGGCCGCCCACGAACGACACGCTGCCCAGCGCCCGCCCGCCGGCCAGCACCGGCGACAGCTCCGCCCCTCCCCCGCTCACCAGCGTGAACGGCAGCCCCTCGCGCACCGCCAGCGCGCAGGCGAGCGTCAGGCAGCACAGGCCGCCGTCCGTGGGGGTCTTGGCGATCACCGCGTTGCCGGCCAGCGCCTGCACGAGCATGGCGTGCATGAGCACGCTCATCGGGTAGTTCCAGCTCGCGATGTTGCTGACGGGCCCGGGCAGCGGCATCCGCCCGGCGACCATGCGGTCGATCTCGGCCACGTACCAGCGCACGCCGTCCAGGCAGCGGTCCACGTCCGCGCAGGCCGTCTTCCACGGCTTGCCGATCTCCCAGACCAGCAGCAGGGCCAGCAGGTCGCGGTGGGCGGCCATCGACTCGACGGCGGCCGACACCATCGCCTTGCGCTCGGCGAGCGGCAGGTGCCGCCAGCGCCGGTGCTCCTCCACCGCGCCCGCCACCGCCCGTCCCGCGCCCGCCCGGTCGATCCGGGGCAGGCCCGCGATGGCGGTGCCGTCCAGCGGCGAGAAGCCGGGCACGGGGCGCCCGTCGCGGTGCCAGATGCCGCCCCAGTGGTTGAGCACCCGGTCGTCGTGGAATGCCTCGGGGGCCGCCGAACAGCACCGTTCGTAGGCGTCCCGCCAGGCCGTACCCGGCTTGATCCGCATGCGTTCCTCCTCAGTCGGACCAGTCGGCGGTGATGAGCTCGGGCAGCGGCTCGAACTCCTTGATCGCCTCCAGCGACGGACCCATGGCGGCGTTGGCCTCGCGCTCCACCATCACCTCCACCAGCACCGGCAGCCGCTCCCGCGCCGACTCCGCCGTCGCCCAGGCCAGCGCGTCCCGGATGTCGCCCGGCAGCTCCACCCGGCGCGCCGGGCAGCCGAACGCCTCCATGGCCTTGACATGGTCGATGCCGCCTTCTCCGTAGTGCAGGTCCACGGCGTAGTTCATGTCGTACGGGATCTCGGCCTGCCTGATGAGGCCCAGGTACTCGTTGTTGATCATGACGATGACGAACGGGATCCGGTACTGGGCGGCCACCGCCACCTCCTCCATGAGGAACTGGAAGGAGTAGTCGCCCACCACCGCCACGACCTGCCGCTCCGGATGCGCGCACTTGACGCCCATCGCCGCGGGCACCTCCCAGCCCAGCGGCCCGGCCTGGCCGCACACCAGGTAGCGGCGCGGCAGGTAGGTCGTCTGGAACTGGCCCGACCAGATCTGGTAGAGCCCGATGGCGGTGACGAACGTGGTGTCCCTGCCGAAATACTCGTTGATCTCCCTGAACACCCTGGGCGGCTTGATCGGCACGTCGTCGAAGTCGTCGCGGCGGGCCATCGTCCTGCGCAGGTCGGCGACCTTCCGCACCCACTTGCCCGGCTGACGCGGCCCGCCCCGGCGGCGCGCCTCGTGCAGCAGCTCCCCGAGCACCGGCCGGGCGTGCCCGACGATCCCGAGATCCGGTTCGAAGACCCGGCCGATCTGCGTGGGCTCGATGTCCACGTGCACGAACGTGCGGCCCCGGCGATAGACGTCGAGGTCGCCGGTGTGCCGGTCGCCGAAGCGGGCCCCGATGGCCAGCACCAGGTCGCTCTCCAGGAACGCGGCGTTGCCCCACCGCGTCTGGGTCTGGATGCCCGCCATGCCCGCGAACAGCGGGTGGTCCTCGGGGAAGGCGCCCTTGCCCATGAGCGTCACCTGCACGGGCACCTGGAGGTGCTCGGCCAGCGCGCGCAGCTGGTCGGACGCGTCCGCGATGATCACGCCGCCGCCGGCCAGGATGATCGGCCGCCTGGCCTCGGCCAGCAGGTCCACGGCCTTGCGCACGGCTCCGGGCAGCGGCGCGGGCTCCTCGACGGGCAGCGGCGCGTCCAGCTCCCGGTCGTACAGGCAGGTCCCGCGCTGCACGTCCACCGGCAGGTCGATGAGCACCGGGCCGGGCCGCCCCGACCGCGCGATCCTGAACGCCTCCCTGAACACCCACGGCGCCTGCGCCGGCTCCTTGAGCTGCACCGCCCACTTGGTCACCGGCCGGGCGATCTCCACGATGTCCACCGCCTGGAACGCCTCCTGGTGCAGCTTGGAGGAGACCGCCTGGCCGGTGACGCAGATCATGGGGATCGAGTCGGCCAGGGCGGTGTAGAGGCCGGTGATCATGTTCGTGCCGGCGGGGCCGGAGGTGCCGATGCAGACGCCGACGTTCCCGGTCACCCTGGACCAGCCGTCGGCCGCGTGGGTGCCGCCCTCCTCGTGGCGTACGGTGACGTGCCTGATCGAGCTGTGCTGGAGCGCGGCGTAGAGCGGCAGGATGGCCGCGCCCGGGATGCCGAAGACGGTGTCCACCCCCTCCGACTCCAGCACCGCCACCACGGCCTCCATACACGGAATCCTCTTCATCCGTTGAGCCTTTCCACGACCTTCAGGAGGGCGGAGTGGTCGAGCGAGCCGTGGCCCTGTGCCCTGGCCGCGGCCACGAGCTGGGCGACCTGCCCGGTGAGCGGCAGGCTGACCCCGGCCTCGCGGGCGGCGGCGACGGCGATGCCCATGTCCTTGTGGTGCAGGTCGATCCGGAAGCCGGGGTTGAACTCCCGCCGGACCATGGTGTGCCGCTTGAGCTCCAGGATCCTGGAGCCCGCCAGGCCGCCCGCGAGCACGTCCAGCCCCGCCAGGGGGTCCACGCCGGAGGCTTCGAGCAGCACGATCGCCTCCGCCACGAGCCCGTAGATGCCGCCGACGACGAGCTGGTTGGCCGCCTTGACGGTCTGTCCCGCGCCGGCCGGGCCGACGTGCACGACGGTCGTGCCCAGGGTGCCCAGGACGGGCCGGGCCGCCTCGACGTCCTCGGCCACCCCGCCCACCATGATCGACAGGGTGCCGTCGATCGCGCCGCGCTCGCCGCCGCTGACGGGGGCGTCCACCGCCCGTACGCCGGCGGCCGCCGCCTGCCCGGCGACCCAGCGGGAGGTCTCGGGCTTGATGGTGCTCATGTCGATGTAGAGCAGGTTCGGGCGGCCGTACTCGACGATCAGCGGCGCGACCTCCTCCACCTGCGGCGAGTCGGGCAGCATCGTGATCACCACCTCGGCGCCGCCGACCGCGTCGACCACGCCGGAGGCGCCCTTGCCGCCCAGGCCGACGAGCTGTTCGACCCGCTCGGCGCTCACGTCATAACCGGTCACGACATGTCCGGCCTTGAGGAGGTTGGCCGCCATCGGGCTGCCCATGATCCCCAAACCGACGAACCCGATGTTCACGCCTGCCTCCAGTCGAACGCGCCCGGCCCCTGGTGCCGGTACTCCAGGCCGACGTGGCCTCGGTAGCCCGCCGCCGCCAGCCGGACGAAGATCTCGTCGTACGGCATGCGGCCGCTGCCGGGGTGTCCCCTGCCGGGGTCGTCGGCGATCTGCACGTGGCCGAACCTGGCGCTGTGCCGGTCGATGAGCTCCAGCACGTCCTCGCCCATCCGGTGCAGGTGGTAGAGGTCGGCCAGGAAGGCCACGTTCTCCCGGTCGACCTCGTCGATCAGCTCGAACGCCGCCCGCGACGACGTGATCGGATATTTCGGGTTCTCGTGGGAGTTGAGGGCTTCGACCACCACGGTCGCGCCGATCGAGGCCGCCGCGTCGGCCGCCCCGCGCAGGTTCGCCACGGCCAGGGCCCGGTCGGTGCCGGGATCGTTGCCGTACAGGGCGTTGAGCACGCCGCAGCCGAGCTCGCCCGCCAGCCGGACCGCCACGTCGATGTTGGCCCGGAACCGGGCGGAGCCGTCCGGCCTGGCCAGCAGGCCGCGCTCGCCGGCGGCCATGTCGCCCGCGTCGAAGTTGAGGCCGGTCAGGCGCACCCCGGCGTCCTCGATCGCCTGCCGCAGCGCCGCCACCTCGGCGCCCGCGGGGTCGGGGACGCCGAACGGCCACCACAGCTCGACCGCGTCGAACCCGGCCTTGGCCGCCGCCGCGGGCCGCTCCAGCAGCGGCAGCTCCGTGAAGAGAATGGACAGGTTGACGGCGAATCTCACGCCGCACCCCGCCGGCTCAGGGCTGAGCGCATGAGGCGGGCGGTCTCCGACGGGGTGCGCCCGACCCGGACCCCGGCCGCCTCCAGCGCCTCCTTCTTGGCCTGGGCGGTGCCCGACGAGCCGGACACGATCGCGCCCGCGTGCCCCATCGTCTTGCCCTCCGGCGCGGTGAACCCGGCCACATAGGCGACCACGGGCTTGCTGACGTTCGCGGCGATGTAGGCGGCGGCCCGCTCCTCGGCGTCGCCGCCGATCTCGCCGATCATGACGATGGCGTCCGTGCCGGGATCGTCCTGGAACGCCTGGAGGCAGTCGATGTGGGTGGTCCCGACGACCGGGTCGCCGCCGATGCCGACGGCGGTGGAGAAGCCGAGGTCGCGCAGCTCGTACATGAGCTGGTACGTCAGCGTGCCCGACTTCGACACCAGCCCGATGCGCCCGGCGGAGGTGATGTCGGCGGGGATGATCCCGGCCGAGGACTGCCCCGGGCTGATGAGCCCCGGGCAGTTGGGGCCGATGATCCGGGTGCGACCGTGCGCGAGTGCGCGGAAGCGCACCGCGTCGTGCACGGGGACGCCCTCGGTGATCACCACGCACAGGGGCATCCCGGCCTCGACCGCCTCCTCCACGGCCGGGCCGGTGAAGCGCGGCGGGACGAACACCACGGAGACGTCGGCCCCGGTCTCCCCCATGGCCTCGGCCACGGACCCGAACACGGGCACCGAGCGCTCGCCGAAGTCCACGGACCGGCCGCCCTTGCCGGGTGTCACCCCGGCCACGACGTCGGTGCCCGCGGCCAGCATGCGGGCCGTGTGCCTGGTGCCCTCCGCGCCGGTCATGCCCTGCACGAGCACCCGGCTGTCCTTGGTCAGAAAGATCGCCATCACGCACCTGCCGCGAGTCTGGCCGCCATCTCGGCGGCGCCGTCCATGGTGGAGACCTGCCGGACCGCCGGGTGCCGGGCGTCGCTCAGGATGCGCCGGCCCACCTCGGCGTTGTTGCCGTCCAGGCGTACGACGATGGGCCTGGCCAGGCCGCGCTCGCCGAGGAGCTCGAGCGCGGTGACGATGCCGCTGGCCACCGCGTCGCAGGCGGTGATGCCGCCGAAGACGTTGACCAGCACCGAGCGCACGTCGGGGTCGGCCAGGATGATCTCCAGTCCGTCGGCCATGATCTTGGCGGACGCGCCTCCGCCGATGTCCAGGAAGTTCGCGGGGGCGGCCCCGGCCCCGGCGACCACGTCGAGCGTGCTCATGACCAGCCCGGCGCCGTTGCCGATCACGCCCACCCGGCCGTCGAGCTTGACGTAGTTCAGCCCCTTGGCCCGGGCGCGGTCCTCCAGGCTGCCGGTGGCCTCCCCGTACTCCCAGGCGTGCCGGAACGCGGAGTTGTCGTCCAGGGTGACCTTGCCGTCGAGGGCCACGATGCGCTGGTCGGTGGTGCAGATCAGCGGGTTCACCTCGACCAGCAGGGCATCCTCCGCGACCAGGACCCGCCACAGCTTCTCCAGCACCTCGGCCGCCTGCTCGGGCAGCCCCGCCTTGGCCGCCAGCAGGCGCGCGGCGTCCGCGTCCACGCCCGTCACCGGGTCGACCGGCAGCCGCACCAGGGCGTCGGGGTCGGTGGCGGCCAGCTCCTCGATCTCCATGCCTCCCCGGCCGGACACCATCGCCAGGAAACCGCCCTCAGCCCGGTCGACAAGGAAAGCCGCGTAGTACTCCTCGAACGGGACGGTCGCCGCCTCGACCAGCACGCTGCGCGCGACGTGCCCCTTGATGTCCATCCCGATCACGTGCTCGGCCTCGGCCTCGGCGGTGACCGGCCCGGCCGCCGTCCTGATCCCGCCCGCCTTGCCGCGTCCGCCGGTCTTCACCTGGGCCTTGATGACGACGGGCGCGTTCAGCTCGGCCGCTATCGCGCGGGCCTCCGCCGGGGTGGCCGCGATCCTGCCGGCCGGGACCGGGATCCCGTGACGCCCGAAGAGCTCCTTCGCCTGATACTCGTACAGGTCCATTCGAGCCTCCTTTGTAGACGGTATACCGTATGGAAAAACCCTCGTCTAGGGTCTCGACAGTCTCTCGTCTACTGGATATTCCATACAGTATGGAGAATGCAGTTAGAGACTGGCGCGGGCGTTCGTACCTCCCCGGACCCGTCCCCGCCGACCGCACGCGCATGTTCTGGCTGGCCTGGGGGGCCATGGCGGCGATCAGCCCGCTCCAGTACGGCTACGCCGCCCTCCTCGCCAAGGAGGCCACCGGGCTCACCCTCCTGGCCGTCTGGATCGCCTGCCAGGCCGCGGGCGCCCTGCCCGCGCTCCACCTGGTACGGCGGGGCCGCCTCGGCGTCCGTACCAGCCTGGCCGCGGGAGCCGCCCTGAGCTTCGCCGGCCTCGCCGCGGCGGCGCTCCCGCTGAGCACCCCGGGCGCCTTCGTGGGGTACGCACTCCTCGGCGGGCTGGGCGCGGGCCTGGTCTACGGGGTCTGCGGCGAGGTCGTCTCCTCCTGGTACCCGGAACGGCCCGCCGCCCGGGTCGGGCTGATCACCGGCGCCTTCGGCTACGGCGCGGTGCCCCTGCTCGTCTGGGCCGGGATCGCGCCGGCCGCCACGTCCATCGCGTTCCTGGTCGCGGCGGTCGTCGCGCTGGCGGTCATCGGGACCGCGGCCCGGCACCTGCGGCTGCCTCCCGCGCTGTGGTGGCCCGCGGACGTGGACCCGCGCTCGCACGCGCTCGACGCGGCGCGGCTGCGCACGACGCCGGAGGCGGCCCGGCAGTTCGGGCCGGCGCAGGCGCTGCGCACGCGTACGCTGCCGGCGCTGGCCCTGATCCTGACGTGCGCGGGCGCGGTGTCGGTCTTCGACGTGATCGTGATCGCGGGGACCGGGTCGTGGGGCGCGCTGGCCGTCCTGGTGGCGCTGAACGGGGCCAGCCGGTCGGTGGCGATGCGCTGCTCGGAGCTGTACGGCCGGCGCCGCGTGCTCGCCGCCGTCCTGACCGCCCTCGCCACCGGCCAGGTGCTCCTCGCCATCGCCCTCGCCACCACGCCACCCGGCGCCGGGCCCGTGCCGGCCGGAGGGCCGCTGTTGTGGTTCGGGGCCGTGGCGGCCGGGCTCGGGGGCGGGGCGTTCTACCCGCTGCTCGCCAGCCTGGTGCGGGAGTTCTTCGGGGTCGAGCGGGCGGGCGAGATCCACGCCGTCGTCTACAGCGCCAAGGCCCTGGCCGGAGCGGGGGCCGCCGCCCTGGCCCTGCTCGCCCTGAGCGCGCCTGTGCCCGCGCTCGCCGTCGCCGCCGCTCTCGCCGCCCTTCCGGCCCTGGCCATCCCCCGCCTCCGCATCCCCGGCCTCCCGGCCACCATCCCCTTGTGACACCCACCCGCCCCGCCGGTCACGGGCGCCGCCCTCCATCACCGGGGCGCCTGTGATGAGGCTCACGGCCAGGAGAGATCCTTGGACGGTATGCTGTAGGCAGTCGACGAAAAACCGTAACGCAGCCCTGGAGACGTGACCATGTTGCTGTCGGATCAGGCCGGTCAGGCGGCGGCCACCAAGATTCCCCGCCCAGCCACGCTCCGCGAGAGCGTTATCGAGGCTATCCAGGAGCTCATCGTCTCCGGGCAGCTCAAGCCGGGCCAGCACCTCGTGGAGAGCGAGCTGGCCGAGCTGCTCGGCGTGTCCAGGCAGCCGGTCCGCGAGGCGCTGCAGCAGCTCAGCGGCGAGGGCTGGGTCGACCTGTTCCCCGGCCAGGGCGCGTTCGTGCACGTCCCGACCGTGGAGGAGGCCGACCAGCTGCTGGCCGTGCGCACGCTGCTGGAGACCGAGTCCGCCAGGCTCGCCGCCAAGCAGGCGGGCGAGGACGGCGTCAAGCGGCTGCGCGCCCTGTGCGCGCGGGGCATCGCGGCGGTGGAGGCCGACGACGTCGACTCCGCCGTGGCGACCAACTCCGAGCTGCACGCCCTGGTGACCGCCCTGTCGGGCAACAAGGTCCTCTCCGAGCTGGCCAGCCAGGTCGCCAGGCGGGTGCGGTGGTACCACACGCCGGTGGCCCGCCAGCGCGGCATGGCCTCGTGGGAGGAGCACACCTCGCTGATCGACGCCATCGAGGCGGGCGACGAGCGGCGCGCGGCCAAGATCATGCGCGAGCACACCGAGCACACCCGCGCCTCGTACATGGCTCAGCGCGAGCAGGAGCCCGTCCAGCCGGCGCCCAAGCCGGTGCGGCGGCGCCGGACGCGGCAGCCGGGTTGATCTGCCGTTCACAAGAGACCGCATGCTCCGAAACACCTCGGGTAGAGGATGGAGCCGGACGAATGGAGGTGCGTGACCATGAAGGCGTTCATCCGCTTTCTCCTCGGTGATCCCGCGGGCCAGGCAGCGGACGGCCGGGTGATCGGCCTGGGTCTGAGCACAGCTCTCAAGAAGCACTACTCCGCCGACGAAGCGGACCGCTACCTGCGCGAGTGGGCGGCCGCGGAGCACGACGTACCCAACTGTCCGCGTCACTGAGGAGCCGCGGCAGGGACGATCGCCCCGATGCCGCGGCGTGGTCAGCGTTCCACGGGCTCGGGCTCCACCCCCTCCGAGGCCGCGGCGGACGCCCTCGCGTCGCGGGCCGACTTGATGAGGCTCAGCACCGTGGTGACGGCTAGGGTGCCGACGATGACGCCGAGGGAGACCAGGATCGGGATCTCCGGCGCCCACGACACGCCGTCGTGGTGCAGGGCCTCGAGGATCAGCTTCACGCCGATGAAGGCCAGCACCACCGACAACCCCTTGCTCAGGTAGACGAGCCGGTCGAGCAGCCCGCCGATGAGGAAGAAGAGCTGGCGCAGCCCCATGAGGGCGAAGGCGTTGGCGGTGAAGACCAGGTACGGCTCCTTGGTGAGGCCGAAGATGGCCGGGATGGAGTCGAGCGCGAAGAGCAGGTCGGTGGTCCCGATGGCGACCATGACGATCAGCATCGGGGTGACCATCCTGCGGCCGAGGTGCACGGTGAGCCGGGCGCCGTGATAGGTGTCCGTGGTCGGGAGCACCCGGCGCACCGCGCGCAGGGCGACGTTCTCGGAGAACTCCGCCTCGTCGTCCTCGCCGCCCATGAGCTTCCACGCCGTGTAGACGAGGAAGGCGCCGAAGACGTAGAAGAGCCAGTCGAACCTGGCCACCGCGCCCGCGCCGGCCGCGATGAACGCGCCGCGCATCCCCAGCGCCAGGATGATGCCGATGAGCAGCACCTTCTGGCGGTACTCGCGCGGCACCTGGAAGCGGCTCATGATCAGTAGGAAGACGAAGAGGTTGTCCACGCTGAGCGAGTACTCGGTGATCCAGCCGGCGAAGAACTCCCCGCCGTGCGCGGGGCCCGACAGCAGCAGGAGTCCCACGCCGAAGGCCGCGGCCAGGGCGACGTAGAACGAGACCCAGGCCACGCACTCCTTCATGGACGGCTCGTGCGGCCTCCTGGCGACGAGCCAGAAGTCCACGGCGAGCACGACCGCGAAGCCGGCGATCGTGGCCAGCCAGATCCAGGGCGGCAGGTTCACCGGCGGGCCCCCTTCCGTGCGCGCAACATCCCGGCGTGCCGGACGTAGACGCCGAGCAGGTCCTTGGCCAGCGGGTTGGCGGCGGCACGGCGGATCAGCCAGTACGGCATGATCCGCTCGTGCAGCCAGACGAAGCCGATCGCGAAGCCGAGGCTCACCATCGCCTGGTACGCCAGGAACGGCAGCACTCCGTCGGCCAGGCCGATCCCGACCAGGCTCTCCTGCGTGAGCCGGGACACGGGGAAGGCCGCCACCCAGTACAGGCCGACCGGCCCGAAGGTCCCCGGACGGAACACGCCGTGGCCGAGCAGCACGCCGTACAGGCCGCCGAAGAGGGCGAGCGGCACGGCGAGCGACAGGGCCGACAGCGCGGCCATCCCGGTGGGCTGCCCCGCGAACAGGGTCAGCCCACCGGCCATGGCTCCGGCGACGGCTCCGATCGACGCCCCTGGCAGGGCGAGTTCGAGGCTGTGCCGTCCGTCCATCAGCCCACGACCACGCCGAAGGCGAACAGACTGTAGAACAGCATCCCCAGGTAGAACACCGCACCGAAGCCGATGATGACGTTCGTCCACCACTTGGGCCGGATCGGTTTGGGCAGCATGCGGTTGTTCACCAGGAGCAGGGTCACGCAGTACGCCCCCATCGCGAACGTCGACAGGAACGCCAGCGTGTCCAGGATCCCGCTCGGCCCGTCGGCCGGTCCGAACAGCAGGATCAGGATGCCGAAAATGATCACGCCCCAGAGGAAGACCCCGTACAGGCGCGACATGCCCAGCTTCTTCGCCCCGGGCACGAAGTGGTACGTCATGTCAGCCTGGCCCCGGGAGAAGGAGTCGAACAGCCCCAGGGTGGCGTTCAGGCCGATCAGCGCGATGAACCCGAGGAACACCGCCCCGAGCACCGAGCTGCCCGCGTGGGAGACGGCGTTGGCCATCGCGGTGAGCGCCACCTCGCGGTCGTCACCCTGGATGACCTCCCGCACGCCCGGGTTGAGCCGCACGGCGGACTGCGCGATCACCGTGAACGAGATCGTCACCAGCATGGTGACGCCCCAGAACAGCAGCAGCGCGTCGAACGTGACCCAGCGCCGCCATCCCTTCCACTTGGCCATCTCGGCCGGGTCCTCGGTGTCGAACATGAACCCGCGCGCGGGCATCTCCTCTTGCTGTCCCGCGTGCCGCAGCCCGCGGATCTGCGGGATGTGCGCGCCCATGCCGGCCCCGGAGTCACGCAGGTGCAGCGTGTACCACATCTGCTGCATGCCGGAGGGTCCGGCGAAGGCGCACGCCCCCACGATGACGGGGAACCAGGCCGCCGACATGGCCTCCGACGGGAAGTAACCGAAGGAGAACATGCCCGAGAGCGTGGAGGCCACGTCGCCCCAGGAGCCGACCATGGCCGCGACCACCGCCGTGCCGATCACGAGTGTGCCGATGAGCAGCGACAGCACGTTCTCCAGCACGTTGTAGATCACCTTGGCCAGGCTGAACACCACGCCGACCAGGACGAGCCCGACGATGGCGGTCACCATCCACGGGATGCCGGTGATCTCCTCGAACGCCGCCGCCCCGGCCGACAGGTGTCCCGGCCAGATGTAGACGGCGATGGCCACGATGAAGAAGAACCACATCAGCGGCTTGAACACCCGGGCCGCGCCGGAGAAGATGCTCTCCCCCGTCGCCATGGCGTAGCGTGCCATCTCCAGCATCACGAAGGCCTGCAGCGTGACGCCGATCAGGAACAGCCACCTGATCTCGGGCCCGAACAGCAGCACCAGCCTGGGCCACATGTACGACTCGCCCATGCCCACGCCCAGCGCGACGAGGAAGACCGTCGGCCCGAGAATGTGCACCGACGGAGGCGCGTCGGGCAGCTTCCTGATGGGCATCGGCGCGAGCCGGCCCGCTTTCCATACTCGTTCGTCCTCGACCGGCGGCGTGGCCGTCGCCGGTGGTGTTTTCGATGTGTCCACCTACGGACCTCCTGGGGGGTTGTTGCTTCCTCGTGCGCCCCGATTAGCCCCCTCACCCGGCTTGTTGCGCTCGGCTCTTAGCGCAACAAGCCGGCAGCCCTGGCCCAGCGGTATTTCGCGCCGAGGACCGCCACGGGCTTCTCCGTCGTGTACGGGTACGCGACCACGCCGTGCTCGAACAGGTACTCGCTGGCCTCCTCTACCTCGGTGTCGCCGGCGAGCGACGCGACGACCGGCTTGACGTTGCCCTTCGCCCGCTCCTCCGCCACGACGCGGGCGATGAGCTCGGCGAAGACCATCGGCGGCGTCACGATCGTGTGCCAGTAGCCCAGGACGAGCGCGTGGATGCGCTCGTCGGCCAGGCCGAGGCGGACCGTGTTCTCGTAGGTCGAGGGGGGTTCGCCGCCGGTGATGTCGATGGGGTTGCCCGCCGCGCCGAACGGCGGGATGTAGGCGCGGAAGGCCGCGTCCAGGTCGGGCGGGATGTCCATGAGCGTCAGGCCGGCGTCCACGATGGCGTCCGACAGCAGCACGCCGGAGCCGCCCGCCCCGGTGATGATGACGACGTTCTCGCCCTTGGGCGCGGGCAGGATCGGCAGCGCGCGGGCGTATTCGAGCATGTCGTTGAGGCCCGGCGCGCGCACGACCCCGGCCTGCCGCAGGATGTCGTCGTAGACCTTGTCGTCGCCCGCCAGCGCGCCCGTGTGCGAGCCCGCCGCCCGCGCGCCCATCGCGGTGCGGCCGGCCTTGAGCACGATGACCGGCTTCTGCCTGACGACCCGGCGCGCGGCCTCGACGAAGCCGCGGCCGTCCTTGAGGTCCTCCAGGTGCATGGCGACGGCCTTGGTGTTGTCGTCCTGCTCGAAGAAGGTCAGCAGGTCGTCCTCGTCCACGTCGGCCTTGTTGCCGACGCCGACGATGGCCGAGACGCCCATCTTGGTGGTGCGGCTGAAGCCCAGGATGGCCATGCCGATGCCGCCGCTCTGCGAGGTCAGCGCCACGCTGCCCTTGACGTCGTACGGGGTGCAGAACGTCGCGCAGAGGTTCTCCGGCGTGTAGTAGTAGCCGTAGATGTTGGGTCCGAGCATGCGCACGCCGTGCCTGCGCGCGATCTCGACGATCTCCTTCTGCCCCTCGACGTTCCCCGTCTCGGCGAACCCCGACGGGATCATGATCGCGCCCGCCACGCCCTTGCGCCCGGTCTCCTCCAGCGCCGGCGCCACGAACTTGGCGGGGATCGCGAACACGGCCACGTCCACGTCGCCGGGCACGTCCGAGATGCTCTTGTACGCGGTCAGCCCCATGATCTCGTCGGCCTTGGGGTTGATCGGGAAGATCTGCCCCTGGTAGCCGCCGTTGATGAGGTTGCGCATGACCGAGTTGCCGATCTTGCCGGTCTCGGCGGAGGCGCCGATCACGGCCACCGAGCGCGGCTTGAAGATCCGCGTCATCTGCCGGAGGATCTCCTCCCGCGACAGGCGGGCGACCTCGGCGGGCTTGTCGCCGATGAGGATGCGCACGTCGGCGGCGACCGCGCCGTTCGCGTCGGCGAAGACGGGGTTGAGGTCCACCTCGACGATCTCGGGGAAGTCGGAGACCAGCCGGCCGACACGCTCGATCAGCTCCGCCAGCGCCTGGCGGTCGGCGGGCTCGGCCCCCCGGGCACCACGGAGCACTTCTGCCGCCCTGATGTCGTCCAGCATCCCAAGCGCATCTTCTCCCGAGACGGGGGCGAGCCGGAAGGTCACATCCTTGAGCACCTCGACCAGAACGCCGCCCAGCCCGAACGCGATGACCTTGCCGAACGTGGGATCGGTGACGGCGCCGACGATGACCTCGTGGCCGCCGCCGACGAGCTGCTGCACCTGGACGCCGTCGATGGCGGCGTCGGCGTTGTACGCGCGGGCGTTGGCGAGGATCGTGTCGTAGCCCGCGCGGACCTCCTCCGCGCTCTTCAGGCCGACCAGCACGCCGCCCGCGTCCGTCTTGTGCAGGATGTCCGGGGAGACGATCTTCAGGACGACCGGGAGGCCGATGCGCTCGGCGATGGAGACCGCCTCGTCGGCCGAGGTGGCCAGGCCCTCGCCCGGGGTGGCGATGCCGTACTCCTCGCAGATCTTGCGCCCCTCGGGGGCGGTCAGGGCCGTGCGGCCCTCGGCGAGCGCCTTCTCGATGACTTCCCTGACCACTAGATGACTCCGTTCGTCTTCAGTTGGGCCAGCTCGTCCGCGCTGACGCCGAGCTCGCCGTAGATCTCCTGGTTGTGCTCGCCGAGCAGGGGCGGGGTGCGGACGTCGACCGGGGAGTCCGACAGCTGCAGCGGGCTGCCGACGGTCACGAACTCGCCGCGCTCCGGGTGGTCGACCGTGACGACGATGCCCTCCTCGCGCAGGCTCTCGTCCTGGACCAGCTCCTTGGTGGACAGGATCGGCCCGCACGGGATGTTCTCGGCGTTGAGCCGGTCGAGGACCGTCCACTTGTCGTGGCGGATCGTCCACTCCTCGATGAGCTGGAACATCTTGTCCAGCTTCGGCAGCCGCGCCTCGGGCGTCGCCCACTCGGGGTCCTCGGCCAGCTCGGGGCGGCCGATGATGTTCGAGATGGGCTTCCAGCCGACCGGCTGCACGATCACGTAGATGTAGTCGTTGGGTCCGCCGGGCGCGCAGCGCACCGCCCAGCCGGGCTGGCCGCCGCCGCTGGCGTTGCCCGAGCGGGGCACCTCGTCGCCGAACGTCTTGTTCGGGTACTCGCGCAGCGGGCCGTGCGCCAGGCGCTGCTGGTCGCGGAGCTTGACGCGGCACAGGTTCAGCACGGCGTGCTGCATGGCCACCTGTACGCGCTGCCCGCGGCCGGTCTGCTGGCGCTGGTAGAGGGCGGCCAGGATGCCGGCGACCGCGTGGATGCCGGTGCCCGAGTCGCCGATCTGCGCCCCGGTGGCCAGCGGCGGGCCCTCCTCGAAGCCGGTGGAGGTCATCGAGCCGCCCATGGCCTGGGCGATCACCTCGTACGCCTTGAACTTGGCGTACCTGCCGGTGCCGAAGCCCTTGATCGAGGCGTAGATCAGGCGCGGGTTGAGCTCCTGGAGGCGGTCCCAGGTGAAGCCCATGCGGTCGACCGCGCCCGGGCCGAAGTTCTCGACCAGGATGTCGGCGCTCCTCACCAGGTCGGTGAAGATCTCCTTGCCGCGCTCGCTCTTCATGTTGAGGGTGATGCTGCGCTTGTTGCAGTTGAGCATCGTGAAATAGAGGCTGTCGACGTCCGGGAGATCGCGGAGCTGCTGCCGGGTGATGTCGCCGGTCGGGGCCTCCAGCTTGACGACGTCCGCGCCCAGCCAGGCGAGCAGCTGGGTGCAGGACGGGCCCGACTGGACGTGGGTCATGTCGAGGACGCGGACACCTTCGAGAGCCTTCATGTTGGAGCTCCCCTACTTGTACATCGTCTGGTTCATGGTTCCGGGGGCGTAGACCTCTGGATCGACCCACACGTTGATCAGGGAGGGCTTGCCCGACTCCCGGGCCCGCTCCAGCGCGGGGCGGATCTCGGCCGGGTCGCGCACCTCCTCGCCGTGGCCGCCGAGCAGCTTGGCGAAGTCGCCGTAGCGGATGTCGCCGAGGGTGTTGCCGACACGGGCGCGGTCCTCGCCGTACTTGGCGGCCTGGCCGTACCTGATCTGGTTCATGGACGAGTTGTTGCCGATGACCCCGATGAACGGCAGGTCGAAGCGGACCATGGTCTCGAAGTCCCAGCCGGTCAGGCTGAAGGCGCCGTCGCCGAACAGGCAGAGCACCTCCTTGTCGCGCCGCGCCTGCTTGGCCGCCATCGCGAACGCCATGCCGACGCCGAGCGTGCCGAGCGGTCCCGGGTCCATCCAGTGGCCGGGCGACTTGGGCTGCACGACCTGGCCGGAGAAGGTGACGATGTCGCCGCCGTCGCCGATGTAGATCGTGTCCTCGGTGAGGAACTCGTTGATCTCGTGGACCAGGCGGTAGGGGTCGATGGGCTGGGCGCTGGAGAGCTGGCGGGGCAGGCGCTTCTCGTACGCCTGGGTCTCCACCGCGCGCAGCTCGTCCATCCACTCCTTGCGCTTGGTGACCGCGTTCTCGATGCGGCCGCTGGCGGCCTGGGCCGCCGCCGCGAGGACGAGGCCGGCGTCGCCGACGATCCCCAGGTCGATGTCGCGGTTCTTGCCGACCGTGCGGTAGTCGAGGTCGATCTGGACCACGGCGGCGGTCGGCGACAGGCGCTTGCC
Source organism: Nonomuraea sp. NPDC049625 (assembly GCF_040675285.1). Classification (NCBI taxonomy): domain Bacteria; kingdom Bacillati; phylum Actinomycetota; class Actinomycetes; order Streptosporangiales; family Streptosporangiaceae; genus Nonomuraea; species Nonomuraea sp. NPDC049625. The sequence continues at coordinate 513,662 of NZ_JBFAOQ010000004.1, forward strand.
GTAGCCCATCCGGAAGTCGAACGGGGTGCCGACGATGATGATCAGGTCGGCGTTGGTGAAGGCGTACCTGCGGCTGAGCTGGAAGTGGTGCGGGTCGCCGGGCGGGAGCGTGCCGCGGCCCGAGCCGTTCATGTACGCGGGCACGTTCAGGGCCCGGACGAAGTCGATCGCGGCGTCCGTGGCCCGGCACGTCCACACCTGGCTCCCGAGCAGGATGCACGGCTTCTCCGCGTGCGCCAGCATGTCGGCCAGCCGCTCGATCGCCTCGGGGTCGCCCTGCTGGCGGGTCGAGGCCCGGTAGTGCCCGGTCTTGGGGATGCGCGCCTTCTCCAGGGGGACCTTCGCGTCGAGCACGTCGCGCGGGATCTCCAGGAACGACGGGCCCGGAGCGCCGTGGTAGCACTCGCGGAAGGCCATCGACACGATGTCCGCCACCCGCTCCGTGCTCGGCACCGTGGCCGCGAACTTGGTGATCGGGCTCATCATGTCCACGTGCGGCAGGTCCTGCAGCGAGCCCATCTTGTGCTGGCTCAGCGCTCCCTGGCCGCCGATGAGCAACATGGGGCTCTCCGCGCGGAAGGCGTTAGCCACGCCCGTGACCGCGTCGGTCGTGCCCGGCCCGGCGGTGACCACCGCGCAGCCGGGCTTGCCGGTGATGCGCGCGTACCCGTCGGCCGCGTGTGCCGCCACCTGCTCGTGGCGTACGTCGATGACCTCGATGCCCTCATCGACGCAGCCGTCATAGATATCGATGATGTGGCCGCCGCAGAGCGTGTAGATCACGTCCACACCCTCGGCCTTGAGTGCCTTGGCTACGAGATGACCACCAGAGATCGTTTCCGACATCATGCCACCCTTTCCGGCGTCGGCTGTCTTCCGCATACTGCATACCGTATGACCGCAATGGTTACTCCCTCCCGTTCGGCCTGTCTAGCCCCCCGGGGGCAACTCGATCAGCTCGACCTGCTCACCGGCCCACCCCGGAGGGACGACGGCCAGCGCGTCGGCCAGCGCCGCCCCCCACAGCGAACCCGGCCGGTCGTGCCCCACCGGCACCGCGCCCCGGCCCGACCTCCGGACCGGCACGAGCCGCGTGTCGCGCGGGTGCGCCCGCACCGCTCCGGCCAGCGCCGACGTCTCCGTGCGGACGGGGATCCCGGCCAGTTCTCGCAGGATGGGTGCGAGCAGCGTGAGGGCCGCGCCGAGGGCCGCGAACGGGTTTCCCGGCAGGCCGACGACCAGCGACCCTCCGGGCAGCCGGGCCAGGAGCTGCGGATGCCCGGGCCGCACGGCGACGCCGTCGACGATCACGTCGGCGCCGAGGTCGCCGAGCACGGCCCTGAGGTGGTCGGCGGGCCCCTTGGACGACGCGCCGCACACGACGAGGACGTCCGCCGCCCCGGTCTTGAGTGCGGCGTGGAGCGCTTCCCGGCCGTCGGGCAGCACGTCGGTGCTCGCCACCCGGCCGCCGGCCCACGCCACCAGCCCCGGCAGGAACGGGCCGATGGCGTCGCGCACCCGGCCCGGCGCGGGCAGGCCCTCGTGCACGACCTCGTCCCCGGTGATCAGCACCGCGACCTGCGGGCGGGGCCGTACCGGCAGCTCGTCGTGGCCCAGCGCGGCGGCCAGCCCGAGCGCCACCGGGGTCACCACCGCGCCCGCGCCCAGCACGACCGCGCCCTCGGCGATGTCCTCGCCCCGCCGCCGGATGTGCCGCCCGAGCTCGGCGGCGCCGTTCACCCGCGCCCCGTCCACCGCGGCCTGCTCGTACGGCAGCACCGCCGACGCCCCCGCGGGCGTCGGCGCGCCGGTGGCGATCTCGACCGCCTCCCCCGGCCGCAGCTCCTTCCCGTAGCAGGCGCCACCGGCCAGAACCCGGCCGACCACCCGCCACGGGCCGGCACCGGCCACCGCGTAGCCGTCCATCGCCGAAACGTCCACCCCGGGCACCGCCACCAGAGCCGTCAACGGCGCGGCGAGGCGGCCGCCGAGAGCGTCGGCGAGCAGCACGGACGCGGGTTCGAGGGGCGTCGCGGCCCCCTTCGCGAGGGCCCGCGCGGTCACCCAGGTCGTCGATTCCATCACTAGATCATGCCGAAGAACGGTCACAGGCATGCTCCTTGACCCACGTTTTTCCATACTGTATACCGAATGCAAATCCGACGCGAGAACGGAGCGCAGCATGAAGGTCGCTGTTCTTGGCGCCGGCGCCATCGGCGCATACGTGGGGGCCGCCCTCCACCGGGCGGGAGTCGAGGTGCACCTCATCGCGAGAGGCGAGCACCTGCAGGCGATCCGGCGCGCCGGTGTGCGGGTGCTCACCCCCAGAGGCGACTTCACCGCCCATCCCCATGCCACCGACGACACCACCCAGGTCGGCCCGGTGGACCACGTCTTCCTGGGCCTCAAGGCGAACAGCTACGCCTCCGCGGGCCCCATGATCAGGCCGCTCCTGCACGAGGCCACGAGCATCATCGCCGCGCAGAACGGCATCCCGTGGTGGTACTTCCACGGGCTCAAGGGCCCCTACGAGGGCTACCGCATCGAGAGCGTCGACCCGGGCGGCGCGGTCACGACCGCGCTGCCCCTGCACCGTGCCGTCGGCTGCGTCGTGTACGCCGCCACCGAGATCGAGCGGCCCGGCGTGATCCGCCATCTTGAGGGCACCCGCTTCTCCATCGGCGAGCCGGACGGCGAGCTGACCGAGCGGTGCGCCGCCTTCAGCCAGGCCGCGATAGCCGGCGGGCTCAAGTGCCCGGTGGAGCGCGACCTGCGCAAAGACGTGTGGGTCAAGCTCATGGGCAACATCGCCTTCAACCCGATCAGCGCGCTGGCCAGGGCGACGATGGCCGGGATCTGCCGCCACGACGGCGCCAGGGAGCTGGTCGTGGCCATGATGCGGGAGACCGTCGAGGTGGCCGGGCGGGTCGGCTGCGATCCGGGGATCTCCATCGAGCGCCGCCTGAAGGGGGCGGAGAAGGCGGGCGAGCACAAGACCTCCACGCTGCAGGACCTGGAGAAGGGCAAGCCGCTGGAGCTGGACGTGCTGCTCGCGGCGGTGGTCGAGCTGGCCGACCTCACCGGCGCCGAGGTGCCGACGCTGCGTGCCATCCACGCGGTGAGCGACCTCCTCAACGCCAACCTTGTCCGCGCGGTCTAACGGGGAATACCGTAGCCTGTATACAGAATGGAGGGATCATGAGCTATGACCGCCTGACCCATCCACTGGTGCGTGAGAACGGCGTGCTGCGCAGGGCGACCTGGGAGGAGGCCCTGGAGCGGGCGGCGGAGGGCTTCCGCCGCAACCTCGCCGCGCATGGGCCCGACTGCTTCGCCATGTTGTCGTGCGCCCGTTCCACCAACGAGATGAACTACGTCGGGCAGAAGTTCACCCGCGTGGTGATCGGCACCAACAACGTGGACTCCTGCAACCGCACCTGCCACGCGCCGAGCGTGGCGGGGCTGTCGGCGGTGTTCGGCAGTGGTGGCGGCACGTCCTCCTACCAGGAGGTGGAGGACACCGATGTGATCGTGATGTGGGGTTCGGCGGCGCGTAACGCCCACCCCATCTTCTTCCAGCACGTGCTGAAGGGCATCCACAACGGCGCGCGGATGTTCGCGGTGGACCCGCGCCGCACCGGCACCGCCCAGTGGGCCGACCTGTGGCTGGGGCTGAACGTGGGCACGGACATCCCCCTCGCCCACGCGGTGGCCAGGGAGATCATCCAGGCCGGGCTGCACAACGAGGCGTTCATCGAGCGGGCCACGGTCGGGTTCGAGGAGTTCAAGGAGTCGGTCGAGCCCTGGACGCTGCCCGTCGCCGAGCAGGTCACCGGCGTGCCCGCGCACGCCATCCGCGAGCTGGCCCACGCCTACGCCCGCGCCGACCGCGCCCAGCTGTGCTGGACGCTCGGCATCACCGAGCACCACAACGCGACGGACAACGTACGGGCCCTGATCAACCTGTCCCTGCTCACCGGCCACGTCGGCCGCTACGGCTCCGGCCTGTCGCCGCTGCGCGGCCAGAACAACGTGCAGGGCGGCGGCGACATGGGCGCCATCCCCAACCGGCTGCCCGGCTTCCAGGACATCCTCGACCCCGGCATCAGGGCGCGTTTCGAGAGCGCGTGGGGCAGGGAGATCCAGCCCCGCTACGGACTCAACCTCACCCAGATGCTGGAGGCCATGGCCGACGGCGAGGTGACCACCTGCTATCTCATCGGTGAGAACCCCGTGCAGTCCGAGGCCGACTCCCTGGCCTGCATCAAGCGCCTGTCCATGCTCGACCACCTGGTCGTGCAGGACATCTTCCTCACCAAGACCGCCCAGATGGCCGACGTCGTGCTGCCTGCCAGCGCCGCCTGGTGCGAGGCGGACGGCACGTTCACCAACAGCGAGCGCCGGGTCCAGCGGGTGCGCAAGGCCCTCGATCCGCCGGGCGAGGCGCGCGACGACATCTGGATCATGTGCGAGCTGGCGCGCAGGCTGGGCCACGACTGGCACTACGACGGCGCCGAGGAGGTCTGGAACGAGCTGCGCGCCATGTCGCCCCAGCACCACGGCATGACCTACCAGCGGCTGGCCGACCTGCAGGGCATCCAGTGGCCCTGCCCGTCGGAGGACTCGCTGGAGCCGCCCTACCTGCACGGCAGGCTGTGGGAGAGCGACCCGGTCAGGCGGGGCGTGCCGGCTCCGTTCGCGGTGCTGCGCCATTCGCCGCCGGTGGACCTGCTGGACGAGGAGTATCCGCTGCGGTTGACGACCGGGCGGCGGCTCGACTCGTACAACACGGGCGTGCAGTCCTCCGGGTTCGCCTCTCCCCTGCGCCGGGGCGAGACGGTGGAGCTCTGCCCCGAGGACGCCGACCGGCTCGGCGTCGTCGCGGGCGAGGAGGTGCGGATCACCTCGCGGCGCGGGTCGGTGGTCGCGCCGGTCTTCATCGACCCCGCCCTGCGGCCGGGGCTGGTGTTCATGACCATGCACTTCCCGGACGAGGTGGACACCAACTCGCTCACCATCGAGGCCACCTGCCCGATCGCGGGCACCGCCGAGTTCAAGGCGGCGGCCGTACGCGTCGAGAAGCTCGTGAAGGCCGGGTGATCAGATGGATCTGAGGTTCCGTGGCGCAGAGCCGTCCGACGAGGAGCGCGCGGCCGTCGACGCCCTGCTCGGGCCGCCCGCGTCGGCGTGGGACGGCGGCGGGAGGACCGAGGCCGACCTGCGGGTGGCCGCCCGCGCCGAGTCGCAGCGCGACATGCTGCTGCCCGCGCTGCACGCGGTCAACGACCGGGTCGGGTGGATCAGCGAGGGCGCGCTCGACTACATCTGCCGCCGCCTGACCGTGCCGCCCGCCGAGGCGTACGGGGTGGCGACGTTCTACTCGCTGTTCTCCATGGAGCCGCGGCCGAAGCGGGTGCTGCACGTCTGCACCGACCTGGCCTGCCAGGCCAAGGGCGGCGAGGACGTACGCAGGCGGGTGGAGGAGCGGCTCGGCCCGCCCGGCAAGGCGTGGCACGAGAGCCCCTGCCTGGGCCTGTGCGAGCGGGCCCCCGCCGCGCTCGCCCTGGAGGCGGGCACGCCTCCCAAGGCCCAGGTGTACGCGCCCGCGAACGCCTCCCTGACCCTGGACTCCCCCACCCCCAACGGCACCACCCCCAGCCTCGACGTCGCCGGTGACGCCCCGGTGGCGGCGGCCGTGCCGCAGTCCGGGCAGGACGGGCTGACCCTGCTCAGGAGGGTCGGCACGACCGATCCCGCGAGCCTGGACGACTACCGGGCGGCCGGCGGCTACAGCGCGCTCAGGAGGGCGTTCGAGCTGGGGCCCGCCGGGGTCATCCGGGAGGTCCTGGAGTCGGGGCTGGTCGGCAGGGGCGGCGCCGCGTTCCCGACCGGCCGCAAGTGGGACGCCACCGCGCGCCAGCCCGACCACCCGCACTACCTGGTCTGCAACGCCGACGAGAGCGAGCCGGGCACGTTCAAGGATCGCGTGATCATGGAGGGCGACCCGTACGCGCTGGTGGAGGCGATGACGATCGCCGCCTACGCCACCGGCTGCGCCAAGGGATACCTCTACATCAGGGGCGAATACCCCAGGGCGACCGCGCGGCTCCAGCACGCCATCGCGACCGCCCGCGCGCGGGGCCTGCTCGGCGACGACATCCTCGGCAAGGGCCTGTCGTTCGACATCGAGCTGCGCAGGGGCGCGGGCGCGTACATCTGCGGCGAGGAGACCGCGATCTTCAACTCCATCGAGGGGCAGCGCGGCGAGCCGCGCAGCAAGCCGCCGTTCCCCGTGGAGAAGGGGCTGTTCGGCAAGCCGACCGTGGTCAACAACGTCGAGACGCTGGTCAACGTGCTGCCGATCCTGGAGCGCGGCGCCCGGGCGTACACGGCGGCCGAGCCCAAGCTGTTCTGCGTCTCGGGCGCGGTCGAGCGGCCCGGAGTGTACGAGCTCACGTTCGGGACGACGTTGCGCGAGCTCCTGGACATGACCGGCACCACCGGCACGACGAAGGCGGTGCTGCTCGGCGGCGCGGCCGGCGCGTTCGTCACCGACCTGGACATCCCGCTCACCTTCGAGGGCACCAGGAACGCGGGGGCGACGCTCGGCTCCGGCGTGGTGCTCGTCATCGACGACACCGTGGACATGAAACGCCTGCTGCTGCGCATCGCGGAGTTCTTCCGCGACGAGTCCTGCGGCCAGTGCGTGCCCTGCCGGGTCGGCACCGTACGGCAGGAGGAGGCCCTGCACCGGCTCTCACGCCGGGTCTCCGACGACGATCTCGTGCTGCTGCGCGAGGTCGGCCAGACCATGCGGGACGCCTCGATCTGCGGCCTCGGACAGACCGCCTGGAACGCCGTCGAATCGGCCATCGACCGTCTGGGAGTGTTCAAATGATCCCGCTCCAGCCGCCCCGGCGGCTCATCGACGTCCAGATCGACGGCGAGGACGTACGGGTGCCGGAGGGCTCGACGATCCTCGACGCCTGCCACGCGGCGGGCAAGGACATCCCCACCCTCTGCTACGGCGACACGCTGACCCCGAAGAACGCCTGCCGCGTCTGCGTCGTGGAAGTGGAGGGCGCCAGGACGCTGGCGCCCGCCTGCTCCCGCAAGGCCGAGGCCGGCATGAAGGTCGGCACCGACACCGACCGGGCCCGGCAGAGCCGCAAGGTGGTGCTGGAGCTGCTCGGCTCCTCCGTGGACATGTCGACCACCCCTCGCGCCGCCGAGTGGGCCGAGGAGTACGGCGCCGACCCCACGCGGTTCGGCGACGACGCGGCCACGGTCGAGCAGCCCGCCAAGGTGGACAACGACCTCTACGTGCGCGACTACAGCAAGTGCATCCTGTGCTACAAGTGCGTGGACGCCTGCGGCGACCAGTGGCAGAACACCTTCGCCATCGCCGTCGCGGGCCGCGGGTTCGACGCGACGATCTCCACGGAGTTCGAGGCGCCGCTCACCGACTCGGCCTGCGTCTACTGCGGCAACTGCGTGGAGGTGTGCCCGACGGGCGCGCTGTCGTTCAAGACCGAGTTCGACATGCGGGCCGAGGGCACCTGGGACGAGTCGCGGCAGAGCGAGACCACGACGGTCTGCAGCTACTGCGGGGTCGGCTGCAACCTGACCCTGCACGTGCAGGACAACAAGATCGTCAAGGTGAGCTCGCCGCACGACAACCCGGTGACCAAGGGCAACCTCTGCGTCAAGGGCCGCTTCGGGTACGGCTATGTCTAGGGCGCTCATCCGGGCCGAGGGGAGCGCTCGTGTCTAGGGTCGCGGTGAAACGGCGGATCCTGCGGGTCAAGGACACCGCCCGCATCCCCAAGGTCGACTCGCTGGCCGCCGAGGAGCCGCTGGAGATCCGCCTCGACGGGACGCCGCTGACGGTCACCATGCGCACGCCCGGCGACGACTTCGACCTGGCCGCCGGGTTCCTGGTCAGCGAGGGGGCCGTGGGCGCGGCCGACGACATCGCCACGATCCGCTACTGCGCGGGCGCGACGGTGGACGGCGGGAACACGTACAACGTGCTCGACGTGCGGCTGGCGCCCGGCGTGACGGCGCCCGCGCCGCGCAACTTCTACACCACGTCCTCCTGCGGCGTCTGCGGCAAGGCGTCGCTGGAGGCGGTACGCACGGTGGCTCGCTGGAGCGCCGGAGACGACCCGGTCGAGCTGGCGCAGCCGACCGTCGCCGCCCTGCCGGACCGGCTGCGCGCGGCCCAGCGGGTGTTCGACCGGACCGGGGGCCTGCACGCGGCCGGCCTGTTCACGTCCGACGGCGAGCCGCTGTGCGTGCGCGAGGACGTGGGCCGGCACAACGCGGTGGACAAGCTGCTCGGCTGGGCCCTGCGCAACGACCGGCTCCCTTTGCGCGGGACCGTCCTGATGGTGTCGGGCCGGGCCTCGTTCGAGCTGGTGCAGAAAGCGGTCATGGGGGGCATCCCGGTGCTCGCCGCTGTCTCGGCGCCGTCGTCGCTCGCGGTCGAACTGGCCGCGGAGGAGGGGCTGACGCTCATCGGGTTCCTGCGCGGGGACTCGATGAACGTCTATACGGGCGAGCGCCGCCTGAGCATCACCCCGAGCGCCGGCTATGGCTCGGCCGGCGCACACTCACCGGGGTGATGGCGGGATGCCGCACGGCGCCCTGGCCCCCAGCCGCCGTCCGGCATCCCCTCCCTGCTTATTGCCTCCGCTTCGCGGAGGCGGGCTCGGTCGCTGCGATCCGGGGATTTTGACAACCATTTTCATTTTGGCGCATACTGACTCACATGATGTCAGGATTTTCCCGGTCGTACGCCGTCGGATTGCTGGCCGGGGCCACCCTCCTCACCACCGCCGCCTGCGGATCCGGCTCCGCCGAGACCGCCGCAGGGGGCAGGCCGGAGGTGGTCGCCGCGTTCTATCCGCTCCAATGGCTGACCGAGCAGGTGGGGGGATCCGACGCGCACGTGACCGTCCTGACCGCCCCCGGCGTCGAGCCGCACGACCTCGAGCTCAGCATCCAGCAGGTGACCGAGATCCAGAAGGCGGCGCTCACGGTCTACATCAAGGGCGTGCAGCCCGCCGTGGACGACGCGGTCGACGCCGACAAGAGCTTCGACGCCGCCACGGCCGTAACGACCCTGCCCGCGAGCGGGCACGAGGAGGGCGAGGAGGAGCACGGCCACGAGGTCTCGTACGACCCGCACCTCTGGCTGGACCCCACCCGCCTGGCCACCATCGCCACCAAGCTCGGCGAGCGCCTGGCCGCCGCCGACCCGGCGCACGCGCAGGCGTACAAGGACCGCGCCGCCAAGACGGCGGGCGCGCTTGGAACGCTCGACCAGGAGTTCGCCAAGGGCCTGAGCACGTGCAGGACCAAGTCGCTGGTCACGGCGCACGAGGCGTTCGGCTACCTGGCGGACCGTTACAAACTCAAGCAGGTCGGCATCACGCTCGACCCCGAGACCGAGCCGTCGCCCGCGCGCATCTCCGAGGTGGCCAAGCTGGCCAAGGCCGAGGGCGTGACCACGATCTTCACCGAGTCCCTGGTCAGCCCCAAGGTGGCCGAGGTGCTCGCGAACGAGGTGGGCGCGAAGACCGCCGTGCTCGACCCGCTGGAGAGCCGGCCCTCCGGCGATTACCTGTCGGCCATGCGCGATAACCTCAAAACCCTACAAACAGCACTGGGGTGTACGGCATGAGCGAAACGGCCTTCGCGATGACCGACGGCCGGGTCTCCTTCGATGGCAAGCCCGTCCTCCGGGGGATCGACCTGACCGTCTGCCCAGGGGAGGTCGTCGCCCTCCTGGGGGCCAACGGCTCGGGCAAGTCGACGCTGGTCCGCGCACTGCTCGGCCTCACGCCGCTCACCGGCGGCTCGACGCTGATGTACGGGTCCCCGCCGGGCAGGTTCCGCGACTGGTGGCGCATCGGCTACGTGCCGCAGCGGCTCCAGGTCGGGGGTGGCGTGCCCGCCACCGTACGCGAGGTCGTGGCCTCGGGCCGGATCGCCAGGCAGAGCCGCCTGCGCAGGACCAGCCCGGCCGACAAGGCCGCCGTGGCCGGCGCGCTGGAGGCCGTCCGGCTGGCCGACCGCGCGAACGACCCCGTCCAGTCGCTGTCCGGCGGCCAGCAGCAGCGGGTGCTCATCGCCCGGGCGCTGGCCGGGGAGCCGGACACGTACGTGATGGACGAGCCGACGGCGGGCGTGGACGCCGACACGCAGCAGTTGCTGGCCGACACGCTGGCCGGGCTGGTGCGCGACGGCAAGACGGTGGTGCTGGTCGCGCACGAGCTGGGGCCGCTGGAGCCGATCATCACGCGCGGCGTGGTGATCCGCGAGGGCCGCGTCGCGCACGACGGCAGGCCGCCGCGCCCGGAGGGCGACTGCGCCCGGCCGGGCCACGAACATCAGCATCCGCACGCGGCCACGCCGGCCGCGGGGCCGTTGACCGGCTGGCAGGGGGAGGCGCCGTGAACGGCCGCCGACGGAGGGAACCGCGATGATCATGGATCTGCTCCAGGAGCAGCTCTTCCAGCTCGCCCTGGTGGCCGCGCTGCTGGTGGGCCTGTGCGCGCCCGCCGTGGGGACGTTCATCGTGCAGCGCAGGCTGGCGCTGCTGGGTGACGGCATCGGTCACGTGGCGCTGACCGGCGTCGCCCTCGGCTTCCTGACCGGCACCACGCCCGTGCTCACCGCCGTGATCGTCTCCGTCGTCGGGGCGGTGGCCATCGAGCTGGTCAGGGCGCGCGGGCGGACCAGCGGCGACGTGGCGCTGGCACTGCTGTTCTACGGCGGGATCGCGGGCGGCGTCATGCTCATGGGCATCGCGCCGGGCGGCAGCAACGCCAAGCTGAACTCCTACCTGTTCGGCGCCATCGCCAGCGTCACGGTCCAGGACATCTGGGTCATCGCCGCGCTGGCCGTGGCCGTGATCGGCGTGGTCGTGGTCTTCGGCAGGGAGCTGTTCGTGCTCTGCCAGGACGAGGAGATGGCCAGGGCGAGCGGCCTGCCGGTCCGCTTCCTCAGCCTGCTGATCGCGGTCACCGCCGCGCTCACCGTCGTGATCGCGATGCGCGTGGTGGGCCTGCTGCTGGTCAGCGCGCTGATGGTGATCCCGGTGGCCACCAGCCAGCAGCTCACCCGGGGTTTCCGCACGACGATGGGGCTGGCCATGCTGTTCGGGGTGCTCGCCTCGGTGGGCGGCCTGCTCGCCTCCACCTACTCGGCCAAGGTGCCTCCCGGCGCGGCGATCGTGCTTCTTGCTCTCGCCGGCTTCGTCCTGGCCCTCGGTGTCGGTAAATTCGTACGCCGAGGCCGTACCCAGGAGTCGACAGTGAGCGAGCGACCGAAGATGCGCGTGGAGGAGGTCGCATGACGACGAGACGCGACGCCGTGCACGACACCCTCCGCAGGAGCGAGGGGTTCCGCAGCGCGCAGGACGTCTATGCCGAGATGCGCCTGCACGGGGCGAAGATCGGCCTGACCACCGTCTACCGCGCCCTGCAGGCGCTGGCCGACGGCGGGCAGGTCGACGTGCTGCGTACGGACGAGGGCGAGTCCGTCTACCGGGCGTGCGCCAGCGACGTCCATCACCACCACCTGGTCTGCCGCCGCTGCGGCCACACGGTGGAGGTGGCCGGTCCCGCGGTCGAGCGGTGGGCCGAGGCGGTGGGCGGCGAGCACGGCTTCACCGAGATCACCCACACGGTCGAGGTCTTCGGCACCTGCGCCGCCTGCTCCAAGGGCTGACCGGCGTCAACCGGCCTTCGGCACCTGCTGCTCGCGCGGCTCTATCCGGCGTGTCTCGCCGGGCTGCGGCGAGCGGGTGCGGGTGCGGGAGCCGTACAGGACTCCGAGGACGATCACCGCGCACCCGGCGAGCTGCAACGCCGACGGCCGCTCGCCCAGCACCACCGCGGACAGCGCGACGGTCGTCATGGGCTGGACGAGCAGCAGCAACGCGGTGAGCGCGGCCGGCTGGCGCGGCAGCGAGAACGTGATCAGCGACCACCCCAGCACCTGCGGCCCCAGCGCGAGCAGCAGCAGCCACCCGTGCGCCGGCCAGCTCGGCATGAGGTCGGCACCCCCGAAGAGCGGGCTCAGCAGGGCGATGGCCACGGTGGCGACCACCGTGGCGTGTGCCAGCGGCCCCACGGCCCGCGCCGGCCCGGCCTTCATGAGCAGCAGGAACGCCGCGTACGAGATGGACGTGGCGACCCCGGCCAGCACCCCCATGATCGGATCGCGCCCGTAGGCGGCGCTGTCGAACACCCCGGAGATGAGCACCACCCCCGCGAACACGATCGGCGTCGCGACCATCAACCGGGACGACGGCCGCTCCCCGAACAGCGCCCAGGCCGCGAACGCCACCAGGAACACCTGCAGATTCCCCAGCACGGTGGCCAGCCCCGCGCCCACGTAGTCGATCGCGTGATGCCAGAACAGCAGGTCGAGCGCGAACACCACGCCCGCCAGCCAGGCCAGCACCACCCCTTTCCACGGCAGCGGCCCCAGCCTGCGCCGCTCCAGCCAGGCCAGCACGATCATGGGCGGCACGGCGTACGCGCAACGGAACAACGCGGACGTGGCAGGCGATACACCTGAGAGCCGAACCAAGGGGGCGGAGGTGGAGATGATCAGCGCACCGACGATCGCGATCAGCACGATACGGCGATGTGCACTCATAGAAACCCCCGTACGGCCATGCAGGAGATACAGTGCGACCACGCTAGAACCCGGCGCGGACAGGAGTCAACATGCCGTTTGGCCATGACATGGTGCATTCTTTGGCCACCGTTGTCGAGCTGGTCAACACCTCGCCCTCCACCGGGGGCGACGAGGGCCTGCCGGGCCTGGCCGAATTGCAGGCGTTCGTGGAGTCCCGCCAGATCAGCGGCGTCACCAAGCTGACGCCCCGCGACCTGGGCCAGGTGCGGATGGTACGAGAGGTGTTCTACCGCGTCTTCATCTCCCCGGACCAGCCCACGGCGGTCCGCACCCTGAACGTCCTGCTCGCCGAGACGCGCATCACCCCCCGGCTGACCGAGCACGACGGCCACCCGCTGCACATGCACTATTTCGCCGCGGACTCCACCCTGGCGGAGCACGTGGCGGCCGACTGCGGCGTCGCCCTGGCCCACCTGCTGGTGGAGGGCGAGGTCGAACGCCTGCGCACCTGCTCGGCCCCGGACTGCGACCGCGTCTTCGTCGACGAGTCCCGCAACCGGTCCCGCGTCTACTGCGACAGCCGCACGTGCGGCAACCGCATGCACGTGGCCGCCTACCGCGCCCGCCGCCGCGCCTAACCCCGCGGAAAGCCCAGGGCTCCCGGGGGGAGCTCGGGAGCCCGGGAGAATCGGGGAACCCCGGAAGAAAAGCTCGGTCCTCGCACTGAGGCGCGCTACGCGCGATGGAGCACTCGGGCAGCGCCCTGTGGGGGCAAGCCCCCACACCCCCAGGCGGGGCCCTGCCGGTCCCCGCACCCCTCGGACGCGACCCCGATTACCGCACCGAGCCTCGATAACGGCGTCCCGAAGGGCACAGCAGGACCTACACCTCAGCCTCGGGAAGACTGGGCATATTGTTGATCACATCCCCGCCCTCGACCTCGCCCTGCATTGCGATTTTCGCAACTAGAACATAGGATTCATCCATGGCCGGGGACGCGACAGCACGAGTACGTCAACTGATAGCGGAAAGCGGCCTGACCCAAGCCGAATTCGCCGTCAAGGCAGGGCTTGATGCCCCAAAGATGTCCAAGTCGTTGTCGGGTGTTCGAAGATTCACATCGCTGGATCTCGCCAGAATCGCCGACCTGTGCGGCGTATCCGTCGATTGGCTGCTCAGGACAGACCCAGTCACGCCCGCGACAGCCGCACGGACGGCCACGGTCCCCCTCAAGTCCGCGGACTCGGCGATCCGCGAAGCCGAGCGACTCGCACAGTTGCGGGCAGACCTCGCATTCCTTGGATATCACCAAGAAGTGCCGCGATTCGCACTCACCAGAATGTCCGCGTCATGTATGGATCAAGGGCGGGATCTCGCCGCTCTCGCTACAACGCACGCGGCGCAGAAGGGGATCGCCCTGTGGCGCTGCAGGGACCTGGCTGGTGCGGTTGAAGCAGCCTTTGGCGTCGATGTGCGAGTTCATCGCCTGGCTGACGGCTTCGACGGCTTGTCGTGGTCCGACGACCACAGCTCGCTGATCGTGGTGGGCACTTCGGAAGTGCCTGCTCGCCAGAGGTTCACCATCGCCCACGAGCTTGGGCACCTCCTCGCGGGAGACGACCAAGGGCTCCACGTCGATGCGGATATTCACGACACGGAACACAAGAGCAAGCCTTCCGAGAAACGCGCGAACACGTTCGCGGCGGAGCTGCTCCTGCCCGCCGAGATGCTGCGCGAGAAAACTCATGGCATCACCTGGTCGCTCGAGGCGTTCGCCCTGCTGGCGTGCGAGCTGTGGGTCTCGCCCAGCACTCTCGCGTGGAAGCTGTTCAATCTCCATCTGATCGACAAGAGACAGTGCAATTCCTTCAGAGGATTGACAGCCTGGGAGGCCGCAAGGAAGGCGAACGCCGTCGAGTCGCTCGGCGAATGGATCCAGCAGACCTCGCGGTCGCGAATTCCCGCTCCTCTCGTTCGTACGACCTTCCAGGCTTACGCCGACGGGAAGGCCACGCTGCGGCCGTACGCGAATCTGATCGGCGTTGCCACCGATACGTTGCGTGCGGCCATCAGCGACATGAGAGAGGACTCTCCCCCCGAGTCATGAGCTGGTATTGGTTTCCCGACAACACGGTGCTGCAAGATTGCCGTCGACGGATGGCTCGGCGAGCCCATTGAGATCGATGATCCCCTCGAAGTCGATCAAGTCGAGCGGATCAGGCGTGCAGTTTTCGGCGGCACCCGGCACGAGCCGTTGAAACATCTGGGTGAAGCGCAGACTTGCCATGTGATTCACAACTGGGCGGAATATGTCGGCTCATACTGGATCACCGACGACCGCGACGCACAGGAGTATGCGCGTCCTATCGGGATCACGACCCGGGATACGGCCGATCTGATCAGTGAGGGGATCACCGACGGCTGCTGCAGTCGCGGCGACGGCTTCAGCCTTCTGCAGCTCATGCGGATGAGGGGTCGCAACCTTCGTATCCCGCCGAATCAAACGCGTCTTTGATCACCGAGGCGTCGGCGTTTCGGCCGACCCACGCAAATCAGCCTCAGCCATCGATTGTCGAGCGCACGCCGAAAGGGTTGTCGATGGCGTACCGCCAGCGCCCGTCCCTTCCGCGGCGGGCGACGTCGGTGGCGGTGCCCTCGATGTGGACCTGCTGCCCGTCCCGGTCCACACCGTCGATGGCCCAGTCCACGATCAGCAGGGCCGTGTCGCCCGCGGTGTAGACGTGCCGCGGCCGGACCGTGATCGGCAGTCCCAGGGCCATGAAGCGGGCGTTGGCGGCTTGGGCCTGCGGGCCCGTCAGCGGGGAGCCGGGCTCGGGTACGAAGACCGCTCCGCTCTCGTAGACCTCGGCCACGGCCGCCGGGTCGCCGGTGTTGAAGCGGTCGGCGAACACGGCAGGCACGTCCTCGGGGCGTTCGGCGAGTTGGCGCATCGCAGTTGCACGTCCTTCCGGCAGGTAGAAATCGGGTGGATGCGGAAAAGCTAGGAGGCTCCCTCGTGACTCACCAAACGGTTGGCCATCCCGGTCTGCCCGATGATCCTCGGGCCGAGGTCACCGAGCCGGATCCGTCGTGTCCGGTGGAGATCGCGCTCGCGGCGCTGCGCGGGCGGTGGACGACGCTCGTGATCCGCGAGTTGCTGCG
Source organism: Nonomuraea sp. NPDC049625 (assembly GCF_040675285.1). Lineage (NCBI taxonomy): Bacteria > Bacillati > Actinomycetota > Actinomycetes > Streptosporangiales > Streptosporangiaceae > Nonomuraea > Nonomuraea sp. NPDC049625. Next base: position 529,481 of record NZ_JBFAOQ010000004.1, read on the forward strand.
GGGTGAGCGTGGGTTCACGGAGCTCCGGCAGGCGCTGCCCGAGTTGTCGGACAAGGTGCTGTCCGATCGGCTGGCGCAGCTCGCCGAGGCCGGGGTGCTCGAACGTCGCCGGAGGTCCGGATGGCCGCCCCGTACGCACTATCGGCTCACCCCGCACGGGCGCCGCCTCGGGCCCGTCCTCCAGGCGCTCTGGGACTGGGGCGCCCAGGTTGAAGGCCGCCATGGGCAGGAGGTCCAGTCGGGTCTGGCCGCCACGGCCGAGAGCGATCACGACTGAGCGCGGGTGGGTGAGCGGGTGAGCGCGGGTGGGTGAGCGGGTGAGCGCGGGTGGGTGCGGCTTTGTTCGGGCGGTGAGGTTGCTCTACAGTGAGGATCACTCTGATCAGGAGCTCCCCAGAAGCGCGCCGCAGAACGGGAGCCCTGCCTCCCCCGTCGTGGAGGTCCTGGAGGGGCGGCATCGATTCCGCATACCCCTTCACGGAGGTACCTCATGAACGTCGGTCTTGGCCTGCCCATCAGCGACCCCGCGGCCCTGCTCGACTGGGCCAGGCGCGCTGATGCCGGCCCCTTCACCACCCTCGGTCTCCTCGACCGGCTCGTCTACGACAACCCCGAACCGCTGATCGCCCTCGCCCTCGTCGCCGGGGCCACCACCCGCGTACGCGTGCAGACCGAAGTGCTGCTCGCACCGCTGCGCGAGCCCGCCCTGCTGGCCAAGCAGGCCGCGACCCTGGACCGGATGTCCGGCGGGCGGCTGGTGCTGGGGCTCGGCGTGGGCGGTCGCGAGGACGATCACCTGGTCGCGGGCACCGACCTCCGTACCCGGGGACGGCGGCTCGACGAGCAGATGGCCGTCATGCGGCGGCTGTGGTCCGGCGAGCCGTACGGTGACGGCGCCGGCATGATCGGGCCGCTCCCCGCCCGGCCGGGCGGGCCAGAGGTGCTGTTCGGCGGCTTCCAGCCGGCCGCCCTGGCGCGGGTCGCGCGCTGGGGAGACGGGTTCCTCGCCGCCGCCGCGCCGTCGTGGGCCGGCGGGCTCATCGACACGGTCCGGCGGTTCTGGCGGGAAGCCGGGCGGTCCGGCGAGCCCCGCGTCGTCGCCCAGGTGAACGTGGCGCTCGGCTCCGAGGACGTCGTCACCGAGGCCCGTACGGCGATGGGCGCCTATTACGAGTTCACCGGCAGGGCGGACCGGATGGTCGCCGGGATGCTCACCACGCCCGGGCAGATCCGCGAGTGCGTCGCGCAGTATGCGGACCTCGGCGTGGAGGAGGTCATGCTCTACTGCTACGGCGGCGATCCGGGCCAGGTGGACCGGCTGGCGGACGTGGTAAGCACCCTTTGATCAAAAGCACCCCTTGATCAACAGAAGTCCTACAGCAGGGCCAGCATCCGGTCCGCCTGCGCGGGCCGGATCTCCCGGCGGCAGCGCAGCAGCCAGAACAGCGCGAGCAGCCGCCGGCACTCCGTGAGCCTGGCCGCCTCCTCGGCGGTCAGCTCGAACCGGTCGAGCACGGCGGTCAGCCCGGCCGGATCGTTCTCCCAGACCGAGATGTGCTCGGTGACCTCGGCCAGCTCGAACGCGCGGTCGCTGAGCCCGGAGTACTCGAAGTCGATGACCCGGACCCTGGTGCCGTCCCACAGGTAGTTGGCCAGGTTCCCGTCGCCGGTGCCGAACACCGGGGTGCCCGGCTGCGCGAACATCGCCTCCAGGCTCGGCCCGGACACCCAGTCCGTGGCCGCGCGGAGGGCTTCGGCGGTCGCGGGTTCGGGCGTGGCCGCCGCCGCCCAGTCGCGTACCTTCCGCAGGAGATAGACCGGGTGCCCGGCACGCGCCGGCATCCGGTCGAGCAGCCGGGACGGGACCGAGCGCTGGACGCCGGTGATGGCCCCGGCCAGGGCATCGACGAGTTTCCCCGCGATCTCCCCGCGTACCGTCGTGCCGTCCAGGCGGGTCATCACCACGGTCGGCGGGTCGGCCTCCAGCTCGGCGGTCACCGGCGCCGGGGCCAGGCCGGGATCGTGTTCGCCCAGCAGCTCCAGGGCACGCCATTCGCGTTCGGGCTCACCGTAGTCCGACGACCGGTATCGCTTGATCACCACGTCGGACCGCACCTCGATGGAATGGCCGCCCATCCGCCCTCCGATCTTGTCGAATGGGACGACATGCTAGACCAATCACCCGAAGTCGCGGCGGCGAAGAGCCGCGAGGGCGCCGCCGAGGAGCAGCGCCGTGAGGGCCGTCAGCGCGAGGGCGGGACGAACGTCGAAGGAAGTTCCGAGCATCGGGTTGGGGATGTAGTGGAACGGCTCCAGCGGGGTCCCGTGCCACAGCCCGTACAGGGGGCTGACGATCTTGCCGAGCCCGGCGGTCAGGAGCCAGACGATCCAGGAGATCGCCACGCTCGCCCTCGGCACCAGCCCGTACGCGAGCACGCAGACCGCCCCCACGCACCAGGCCGCCGGCACGGCGCTCAGCGCCCCCGCCAGGAAGCGGGGCAGGTCGCGGGCGAGATCGCCGACGAGCAGCGAGTACAGCGTGCCGAACACGAGCCCGGCGACGGCCATCAGCGCCGCCGTGCCGAGCCCGGTCACGACCAGGTGGCCGGCCGCCCAGCGCAGGCGGGTCATCGGGGTGGACTGTACGGTCTCCGCGCGGCCCGAGGTCTCCTCCGAACGCAGCCGCAACGTCATGAGCACCGGGTAGAGCGCGACGGCGTACGCGATGACGAGGATCAGGTACCACGAGTACGCGCCCAGCGCCGTGCCCGTGTCGGACACGCCGAGGAGGCTCGTGATGCTCCGCACCACGATGCTCGGCCGCGAGAGCAGGTCCTGGGCGAGCGGGCTGAGCCCGGCTCCGGCCACGGCGAAGCACGCGACCCCGGCCGCCCACTTGACCAGCAGAGCGCGGTGCAGCCGCCAGGCCAGGCTGATCGGGCCACGCAGCTCCGGCGCCGACTCCCGGCCCAGGCGCTCGGGCAGCAGGCCCTCACCGAGGTCGCGGCGGCCGAGCAGCCGGTACGCGACCGCGCACAGGGCCACGCTGACCAGCACCGACACCCCGAGCAGCCACCACCGCTCGTCCTGGTACGCCCGCACCAGGTGGCTCCAGCCGATCGGCGACAGCGCCTTCAGCCAGTACTGTCCGGTCGCGTCACCGGCGTAACGCATCACGTAGGCGGCGCCGAGCGCGGCCAGGCTGATCGCGGTGGCCGTGCGGGCGCTGCGCGCGAGCTGCGCGGCCACTGCCGCGACGGCGCCGAACACCCAGCCCGCGACCGTGATCGCGGCCCCGTAGGCGACGGTCCCGACGGGCTCGAACCCGAGCCCGACGAGCACGGCCCCGGTCAGCACCCCGCCGGCCAGGCTGATCCCGCTGGCTACCAGCAGGGCGGCGGTCAGCGGCGCGTGGCGGCTCACCATGCCGGAGCGGACCAGCTCGGCCCTCCCCTCGTCCTCCTCCCTGCGCGTGTGGCGGATGACCGACATGAGGGCCGCGAGCGCGCTCGCCACGTACAGGAACCCGCCGCTGCGCCACGTCGCGATCACCTCCAGCCGCGGCTCGATGAGGCCGCCGCCGAGCGCGCGCAGGAAGACGTTCCTGGTGGCGAGTTCGACATAGGTGAGCTTCAGCTCGTACGTGCCCATGGCCCGGTTGACGTAGGACACCAGCGCCAGGGCCAGGGCCACGATCAGGAGGATCCACCAGGGCGCGATGCCCCGCTCGCGGCGCAGCGCCAGGCGGACGAGGTGGCCGGTGCCTGCCAGGGCGCCGGCCCGGCCTTGTCGTGCGTCAGCCATTCGGCATCAGCTCCTACTCACGAGTACAGCCAACTGTTCCGACGAACAGCAGGCTATACCCGCGTATAGGCGACAGCCAGCCCTGGGCCCCGATCGAGAGGTTGGGGCCGGTCAGACCGGGTTGGGGAGCGCCCCGCCGTAGCGCCTGTCGCGCTTCGCGAAGACCTCGCAGGCCTCCCACAGATCCCTGCGGTCGAAGTCGGGCCACAGCCGGTCGAGGAAGACCATCTCGGCGTAGGCCGACTGCCACAGCAGGAAGTTCGAGAAGCGCTGCTCCCCCGACGACCGCACGAACAGATCCACCTCGGGGATCTCCGGCTCGTCCAGGTAACGCGCGAACACCTTCTCGTTGACCTTGGACGGCTTGACCCGCCCGGCCGCGATGTCCTCGGCCAGCCTGACCGCCGCCTCCACGATCTCGGCCTGCCCGCCGTAGTTGACGCAGAACTGCAACGTCAGCTTGCTGTTGCCGACCGTCATCTCCTCGGCCGCCTGCAACTCCGAGATGACGCTCTTCCACAGCCGCCCCGGCTTGCCCGCCCACCGGACGCGCACGCCCATGGCGTTGAGCTCGTCGCGCCGCCGCCGGATCACGTCGCGGTTGAACCCCATGAGGAAGCGGACCTCGTCGGGCGAGCGCCGCCAGTTCTCCGTGGAGAACGCGAACGCGCTCAGATAGGGGATGCCCAGCTCGAGCGCCCCCTCGATGACGTCGAACAGCGAGGATTCGCCCGCTTTGTGCCCCTCGATGCGGGGCAGGCCACGAGACTTGGCCCAGCGGCCGTTGCCGTCCATGATGATCGCGACGTGCTTGGGCACCAGGTCGCGCGGGATCGGCGGGGGCGTCGCGCCCGACGGATGCGGGGTCGGAGGTCGTACGTTCACACAGGCTCCCTTTCGACGTGTCGGAGAGAGCGTATTCCGTGTTCGAGGTGCCATTGCAGATATGCGGCAACGAGCCCGCTGCACTCACTCCGGTGGCGCGACTCCGAGGCGTCGGCGGTGGCCCAGTCGCCACGCAGCAGCGCCGTCATGAGCCCGATCGTCTCCCCGGCGGGCACGGCCGAGCCGGCCGGGCGGCACGCCCCGCACACCACGCCCCCCGCGACGATGGCGAACGCCCTGATCGCCGGTGCCTGGCACTTGGCGCACGCGTCGAGCGCGGGGGCGTATCCGGCCACGGCCAGCGAGCGCAGGAAGTACGCGTCCAGGACCAGCCGGGCCTCGTGGACGCGTTCGGCCAGCGTGCGCAGCCCGCCCACCAGCAGCAGGAACTGCCGCAGCGCCGGCTCCTTCTCCCCGTGCGTCAGCCGGTCGGCGGTCTCCAGCATCGCGCTGCCCGCGGTGTAGCGGGGATAGTCGGCCGCCAGCGTCTCGCCGTAGGGTCTGATCGTCTCTGCCTGCGTGACGACGTCGAGCGTACGGCCGACATGGAGCTGCAGGTCGACATGCGTGAACGGCTCCAGCCTGGCGCCGAAGCGGGACTTCGTGCGGCGCACGCCCCTCGCCACGGCCCTGATCTTGCCGGTGCGCTTCGCCAGGATGGTGACGATGCGGTCGGCCTCACCGAGCTTCTGTGTGCGTAGAACTACGCCTTCGTCACGGTAGAGACTCACTCGGACATCTTACGGCCGCACCGAAGCGACGTTACGGGCATGCTCTGGTGACGCGACTTTACGTCACCCTCACTAGACTTTGACGTCTGTCCCCGGATTACCCGTTGTTCAACCCCCCGCTACCGCCTCGAAAGGGAGTCATGACCCGCGTGGTCCTGCTGGGCGCCTCGCCCGGCCCCGACACCTCTCCGACCGGCCTGAGGCTGGCCGCGCTGCCCGGCACGCCCACCGTGGCCGAGCGCCTGCGCAGCCAGCTCACTTCCCTGGATCCGCGGCTCGCCACGATCGAGTCAGGCGACGTGGCCGCCGCCCTGCGCGCGCTGGCCGACGTCGCGGAGACCGCGACGGAGAACCTCTTCATCATCCCGGAAAACTCTGTCATCCACGACGAGCTGATCTACCAGATCACCAAGGCCAAGCGCGGCGCGCTGGCGCTCGTCGCCAAAGAGCCCCGGCCGGAGGTGACAGAGGAGGAGCCGCAGGAGGACATCGTCCCGATCGACGAGGCAGAGCCCGAGATCGGCCTCGGCCGCCTCGAAGGGCTGCCCATCCGCTCGCGCGTCGGCAAGTCGCGCGTGGTCTCGGTGGGCACCGCGCGCCACGCCGTGACCAGGCCCAACGCCATCCTGCTCGGCCCGCTGCACCTGAGCGCGCGCAACGCGCCCATGCTGGCGCAGACCTGCCGCGAGCTGGCCGCGATGGCCGACACGTTCGGCGAGGACGACGACCTGCTGCAGCTGATCGTGTTCGGCCTGGTGCGCAACGGCGTGTCGGTCGGCATCAGGGGCCGGCGCGACCTGTTCTACCGCCGGGTCACGACCCAGGAAGAGGTCAACGAGGCCGGCACCGAGATGGCCGGCATGAACGAGGACCGGGCCAGGCTCAACAACGCGGTCAAGGGCGCCGACGGCTTCTTCACCACGTACTTCGTCTCCACCTACTCCCGCTTCATCGCCCGCTGGGCGGCACGGCGCGGGCTGACGCCCAACCAGGTGACGCTGATCTCGATCACGCTCGGCGTGGCCGCCGCAGCCTGCTTCGCCACCGGCGACCGGCCGTGGATGGTGCTGGGCGGTGTGCTGATCTACTTCGCGTTCGTGTTCGACTGCGTGGACGGGCAGGTCGCCCGCTACGCACGTAAGTTCGGCGTGCTGGGGGCCTGGCTGGACGCCACGTTCGACCGGTTCAAGGAATATGTGGTCTTCGCCGGGCTCGCCGTCGGCTGGGTCGTCTCGGGCAACAGCGACGACATCTGGATCCTGGCGCTGGCCGCGATCGGCCTGCAGTCCGTACGCCACCTGCTCGACTTCTCCTTCGGCGTCTCCAACCGCCGCAAAGCCCCGTCCCCGCTGCCCACGCTGGCACTGGACGCGCCCGACGACCGCGACCTGCGTCAGGCCCTCACGCGCCGCAAGGTCGAGCGCAGCCAGGGTCTGCGAGGCGTGCTCAAGATGTGGACCAAGGCCGGCAAGTTCCGCGCCGTCCACTGGGCCCGCAAGATGATCGTCTTCCCCATCGGCGAGCGGTTCGCGGCCATCGCGATCACCGCCGCCCTCTTCGACGCCCGGATCACCTTCATCACCCTGGTGATCTGGGGCTCCGTCGCCGCCGCCTACACGCTCACCGGACGCCTCATGAGGTCGCTCGTATGATCACCCAACCGCAGGCCATGGCCACCCCCACGCCGGACCCCGACGAGGAACGCCGTCGCATCCAGACCGCCCGCCTGCTCGCCTACCGTGACGACGGCCCGCTCGCCCACGCCCTCGCCGGCAAGCTCGGCAAGGGCCTGCCGCCCGTGCCCGCCACGCTCGTGGCCCTCCTGGCCGTGCTGGCCTTCCTGGTCACCGGCCTGCTCGACCAGGGCGGCCCGATCCTGCTCCTGCCCGTCGCGACCACGCTGCTGCTCGTGCTGCCGACCACGCCGCGCGACCATCTGGGCCGCTTCGACTGGCTCACCCCGCCGCTGCTGCGCGGCACCGAGTTCCTCGCCGTGATCTCGATCGGCCTGGCCGCGGGCGCGCCCAAGTGGCTGCTGTTCGTGCTCGTCTACGTCGTGGGTTACCACACGTACGACACCGTCTACCGGACCCGGCAGAGCATCTGGCCGCCCGCCTGGGTGTTCCACGCGGGGCTGGGCTGGGAGCTGCGCCTGCTGGTCATCGGCCTGGGCGCCGCGCTCGGCATCCTGACGCCGGTGCTGGCGGTGCTTACGGCGTACCTCTTCGTGCTGTTCGCGGTGGAGAGCGTGACGAGCTGGGTCCGCCTCGACAAGGCCTCCGCCCAGGCGGGCGCCGACGCCGAGCAGGACCTCGAGGCCTCCCCCGAGGACCAGCTCGAACAGGCCACCGGCGAGGCCGACAAGGGCTGACCCCACACGCGGCCCGGCTTGCCGACGCCCGCCCCGAGCACAAAGGGCCTCCCGAGGGAGCGCTTCGCGCTCGGGGCTCAGGCGTTCTTATGGAGGCGCCTTCCGGCGCAACCCCCGCGCCTACGGCGCCATCACGCAGCCCACCCCTTGACCGACGAGGCGGTGGGCCGACTGACGCCCACCAGACCAACCCGCCTCCGGCCACCCGTCGGCCAGGACGCAACACCGCTGAACGGCAACCCGACTGAGACCCCTGCTCCGAGATGGGGTGCGGCAAGGCTACGCACGTACGGCGGCAGTGAGTTGCCGTACTCCAGGCACTCGCGGATGATGCGCGGCGAGGTTGTCAGCAATCGCTCGGATAGACGGTCGATCTCGGACCTCGGCCGGCGCTTCCTTGTGCGCAGTCAGCAACGCGGCGACGGTCTCCTCCGGCTGACCTGCCTGCCACCAGACGCGGGCCATGTCCGTGTGCAGCCGTCCGCGTCGTTCGGGCGTAGGGAACATGCCCGGATGCAGGCCGCGCCCCACGCGTAGCGCTGCGCCTGTGTCCTTCAGTGCGTAGTGGATGTCCACCTCGTACAGGCGGACGAACGCCCGGCCGGCCCCCGGGCGGCCGGCGACGCGTGCGAGACGGTCGGCGGCCCGATGCGCGTCCCCCACCTGGTCCAGCGCACTGGCCCTGTCACCGGCCCAGCTCGCCGTGTATGCCGAGGCGCACACCAGCCGCATGTAGGTGTTGGCCTGCGTCGGCGTGCGCAGCCCGGCTGCGTCGAGCCGGTCTATGGCCCGCTGGATCACGGCGGCGGCTGTCTGATGGCGGCCCTCCGTCCGCAACACCATGCCGAGCGCGCGCGCACTGGCGCCCATCGCCACTGGGTCCTCCGAGCGGTCCGCATACAGCACGGCGCGATCGGCGGTGAGCCGGGCCGTCGCCGGCCTCCCGACCTTGTTCATCGTGTCCGTCGCCAGGTCATAGCAGGAGGCCAGCAGCGCCCAACCGCCAGGCGTACCCGATCGCTCCGCCATGTCCCGTGCCGCAGTGAGCAGGGTCGGCAGTCCTGCCACCAGCGCGGACAGCGCACTCGTGTCGTACTGGCGCCGCGCCACCTGGAGCCGCTGCGTGATCTCCGTTTGATCTGTCGGGGCCTCCGGCTCGAGCGGTACGGCGAGCACGTCATCCACTTTCTGGATCAGCTGGATGGGAATGCTCAGTCCCACCGCGGCCAGTAGTGTGCGTCGCCGCATCGGATCTCCCCCTGTATCGTCTTGCTCACTAACTGTAATTTCCGGCCGCCTGCGGATGCAGTGGCCACACGCCGATATGGCGTGCAGGTCAGGCCGAAGCCCCAGCCGCTCGGGTGGTACTCGATACAGGCGGCACAGTGCCGCGGCGTACTCCGGGCTGGGCGTTGCGGTGCCGTGCTCCCACCGGCACAGCATCGCCGGTGTCGTCGGCGGCTCGGGCAGGCCGGCCGCGCGGTACAGGGCGGCGAGGGCCTCCAGCGCCGTCGGCCGCGACCAGCCGTAGGCCAGCCGGTACGCCTCCAGAGGCCGCAGCTCCGGTACGGCGGTCAGAATCTCCTGCGCGATCTGCTCTGCGGGAGCAGCGCGGCGCTGGCAGTCCAGACGGGTTTCCCGGGCACGGCGCTGCAGCTCTGCCCGTCGTGCTCGGCTCATGGCCATGGCGACCTCCAGCGCGCCCATCCTGTGCAGACCGTAACGCCACGAGGACGGAACGAACATTGCCGCCGAGGCAATGTTCCGGTCAGGGCGGCATTGATGCCTGCCATCGGCTCAGCGGAGTGTGGCGGCACTCAATCACCCAGCAACGGAGGGCCGACACCATGCACGTCCTCAGATCCGGCGCAGCCGTGCCGCTCGGCGCGTACCCAATCGGCCAGTCCGAGCCGACTGGCGGCTTCACCCCCGGCCACCTTGCAGTCGTGGCCCTGAGTGGGCCCGACAACGTCGGCAAGACCACACACGCCCGCCTCCTGCAACACCGGACCGGCGCCCGCAGCCTCGGCCCGCTGGACGACTACGACCGCCGCTGGCAGCACGCCAAACGCAACGGCCTGCCCGATTGGTGGTTCGGCACCGCGCCGATCGAAGAGGTCGCAGACGTGCTGGCCTGCTCCTACCTCGCCCGCTCCGCCGCCGCCCAGAGCGGTCCGCCCGCCCCCCTGATCCTCATCGACCGCGGCATGACCATGCTCGTGGCCTCTGTCGCTGCCACTATCGCCGTCCGCGACCACACGCGCACCGAACTCGCCGCCGAGCGCGCTCACCTCCTGCTCGCCCCTTACGCGTCGGCCATCGCCCACGCCCAGCAAGCCGAGCACGAAATCCTGCTTCTGCACCACGCCGCCCCCCGCGAAGGCGCCCGGATGGCACTGTCACGGGAGCCCGCGATCACCCCCGTCTACCGCCGCTACCAGCACGCCCTCAACGAGCACCTCGCCAAACTCCCCCCGAGCGACGCAATCGTGGCCGGTGAACGCCCCATTCTCGCCGTGCACGCAGACATCTGTGCCACGCTCACCCGCCCGGCCGTCCTGGCACCCACGATCAATGATCGGTGGATCATCGCGCTCGGCGGCCTGTCGGAATGCGGCAAGTCCACCGCAGGCCGCCATCTCCAGCACGAGCACGGCGTCACCCGCCTGAAGATCGGCTACCTGCTCGACCTCGCCGCCGCCCGCCACCGGCTCACCGACATCTACGCCCTCCCCATCGCCGAGCAAGCCGAACTGCTGGCGCAGGAACTCGACGCCTACGCGCACGCCCACCACTACCAGCAGACGTTCAGCATCGAAAGCCTCCACAGCCACGACCTGGCCACCGAACTGCGCAAGCTCCTCGGCGACAGCCTCACCACGGTCTACCTCGACGCCGACCCGACTGTGCGCGCCACGCGCGGCACCCTCGGCCCAGACGACGTTACCGAACGCGACCGCATCAAACGCGCCCGCGGCGCCGACCGCGTCCGCGACATCGCCCAGCACGTGATCGACAACAACCGGTCGGCCACCGAACTCGGGCACGCCCTGGACCGGCTGATACGCGATCGACTCTGGCCACGCCGCTCCCCGCGGGTGGTGCTCCCGGCCGAGCTCGGCCTGCCCGATCACCTCACCGGCTTCCTCGACTACACGGTGGCCGCACTCACCCGGCCAGACGACACAGTCCGCCTGATCGCGATCACCGGCTCTGGTGCCCGCGGAAAGTATCTGGACGGCTGGTCCGACCTGGACGTGCTCATCGTGGCCGACCCGCCGGCACTGCCCGCCATCGGCGCGGCTCTCCGGCAGGCCCGTGGGCGCCTCGCTGGCGTCAAGCTGGGGCTGACCGTGCTCGCTCCCGCTGAATGCCAGGCCGGCGCGCTCACGTCCCGCCTGCTGTACACGCTCGCCCAGATCGCCGACGGCGCGCTCCCCGCGATCTGGGCCGCCCCCGGGTTCACCGTGCCGCATCCGGACGCGGCCACCGTGACGGCGCGCACCTGGCGGGACGGAGCGACGGCGGCTATGGACCTGCGGCGGCTCCTTCTGCGCGAACCCATCGACGTGCGCGCGGTGTACAAGGTGGCCGCGCTGCTGGCGAAGATCGTGCTGCGGTGCGAGGGGGAGCTGCACGCCGCCGACAGCGACGCCCTGGTCGCGTTCGCCAAACTCGCCAGCGACCTGCCCGAGGCCCCATCCGACCCGCGGTTCGGCGCGGCCGAGCAGGTCACCGCGATGGCCGAACAGGTGCTGGCGTGGTGGCTGGCCAGCCTGGAATCGGCAGTATGACCGCGATGATCCAGGACGCGCCCGGCAACTTCCACCACCACGATGACGGCACCTTCCGCAAGAACATGCCGGCGGCGCTGGCCCAAGCTGAGGCGCGCGGCCATGCGGCAGTACGCGGCCATCTTCCGGCCGCCGTCCTTCTCGGCACCACCGTCGACCCCGACGGCCGGCACACCCTGATCTATCAGGACGTGTTCGCCGACGGCCGCTGCACCGCTCTCCTTGCCGACCTCATCACCCGCGCCGACGCCGACCCCCGCCAGGTTCCCGCCGTCACCGCCCTCATGGACGCGGCCTGTGACAGCATCCTGCTGGCTGCCGAGCGCACCGGCGAACCAGCTCCGATCGGCTCGTGCCGCCCCGGCCTGTATGCCGAACGGCTACGCCCAGGCGGACGGCTGGACCGCTGGTACGGTGCGGAGCCCCCGCTGACCGTCGTCACCGGCGAGTCGACCGTCGACATCGACTTCCTCCGCCTGTTCGCCCAGCTCCGCGAGCAACTGGCCCCGGCCACGGTGACAGCTACGGCGCTCACTCAAGGCGACCCGACTGAGCCGAACCTCGCCGCCCCGTTGTGCTGGCTGGACTGCGAACACGCCGGCCGCAATGCCTTGCCCGGAGAGGCGGCCATCCTGTTGTGGTACCTCCTGGCAATGGGCGGCTGGCTCGTGCCGAGGTACAAGCCGCTGACCTACTGGCGGACCGTCCGCACGCCCGGCCCGGCATGGCCCCCAGCGCTGACCCACTTGCGCACCGGACAAGGCCGACTGGAGGTCAGCGGCAACCTGCAGGTGGGCGCGGGACGCCACGCGGCAATCGCCACCCTGACGCGGCGCCTGCACGGCGACCTTGGTGCACTCGTCGCGGCCGGCGACGATCCGCTGAGCGCCCTCCGCCCATGGCTGGTGCTGCGTATCCTGGGCGTCCTGCCTCTCACTGCCATGGCTCAGGCGGACCGGGCGTTCTGTCTGGCGTTACTGGCCCAGGTGCTGTGCGAGCGCATCCTGCTGGAGGGCCTCGCCCGCGTCGAGCCCGGCCCGGTGGCGGTGAACGGCATACAGCCAGCCCGATCGGAAGGACGATCATGAAGACACGCGTTCGGGGCGTTCTCGTCACGCCGGGCAACGGCGTGTTGACCATTAAACGGGTGCGGCCCGCAATGGCGCCGTACTGGGTGCTTCCCGGAGGTGGCGTGGAGGACAGCGATGCCAGCCTGGAGGAGGCGCTGCTGCGGGAGATACGCGAGGAACTGGCGGGCGAGGCGCGTATCCACTCGCTGATCCACGTGATCGACGGTGCAGACGAACGTCAGCTCTTCTTCCTTGCCACCATCGAGTCCTGGGATCCGGCGAAGCGGACAGGCCCGGAGTTTGCCGAGCCGGCCAGAGGCGAGTACCTCGTGCAGGAGGTACCGCTTTCGGCTGCGGGGATCGCGTCGATCGATCTGAAGCCCGAGCAAGTGGCCGAGCTACTGGCCGAACACGGGTCTGGCATGTTCGAGCTCGCCGACCTGCGGCCGGAGTGGCTCCCCTCCGCACGCTGATCCCGTCGTCGTGCGGCGGCACAACGAGCCTTTGCCGGGTTTCCCTGGGCGCCGCCCTACTGGCGCCCGGGGCAGGCATCATGGAGGCATGGCTCTCGACCTGCCTGCCGAACTGTGGACTGCGGAGAATGCGGCCCGCGAGCTCCATCCTGAGATGACTGTCGAGCAGGTGCGCGCGCTCGTCGCCTTGGTCGGCCTCCAGCCGATCGGGAAGCGCCCAGGAGGGTTCCGCACCTTCCCTCTGTCGCGGCCCCACGTGGGCCGATGGCGTGGTCAACCGGCAGGCGCCCTGCTCCTTGTCCGACGCACGCGCCTTGCGCCACTTGGCGTACCTCAGCTCTTCACTGCTCGGCATAGCGCTCCATCACCTCACGAATGATCTGCTCGCTGACGAACGTGGGCTGCGCCACGTGACTGAGCGCGTCCCATCGCTCGCTGATTGCCCGAACCCTCTCTTCTTGTCTGGTCACCTCTCCGGTCTCCGCCGCCTCCAGGTACGCGGCATCGGCGGAGCGCTCCACCTGCGCGAGCACGAATGACCCCAGCAGACCCGCAGTGACGCCTGCCGCCAGAGGCACGATGCGCACCGTGATGCGGGGGTGCGCCGCCATCGACAACAGATGCGCGAGTTGCTCGCTCATGACCTCCGCTCCTCCTATCGGACGGAGCAGGACGGTCTCGTCCAGCAGCACAGAGTGCATCGGCGGAGTCGGCCGGGTAAGGATCTCCTGCCGCTTGAGCCGCGCCCGCACAGCCATGTCCACCTGCTCGGGAATCACTCCTGGCTCGCCCTTGAAGAGGGTCGCGGCGTACCGCTCCGTCTGGAGGAGCCCCGGGATGAGCGCGAGCTGGTATGCCCGGATGGTGTGGGCGGCCGCCTCGATGCCGGGCCAGTCGCGGAACCAATCGGGGCCCCGGGTCGACGTGGATCTCCGGAAGCAGCTCCAGCAGCTCGCCGTTGAACCCGAGGACCCGTTCGACTTCTTCGGTGACGTGCCGGTCCAGCCTGCCGCCTACAGCCCTGCACGGCGCCGACTATAACCGTAGGAGGTCAAGTCTTTACTGTAAGTTAAGAAGCTCTCATTCTCGGGCCACGAGCGATGCGTGTGACGGTGACATCGCCGCCATTCCGGATAGTGGCCGTTTAGCCTGGGGGCAGGGACACGGGTCCAGCTGAAGCCTGGAGACGCGGATGGCGTTCTTGTCGCGGCTGTTCAAGCGGGGCGATCCGCCGGCCGAGCGGGAGGAAGCGCGTCGGCGGGGGATGCGGGACGCCCGGGAGCATCCTTTGGGCGAGTTCACCGATCCGGAGTTCCAGCCCGCCTACGTCACCGAGGTCCGGGCCCTGGCCCGTGAGCAGGTCACCGAGGTCGATCGGCGACTGGCGGCCACCCGTACCGCGATCCTGGGGCGGGCGCTGGGGGCGCGCGAGGTGATCTTGCAGGAGCTGGCCAGGAGTGACACCCACCCGGAGCCGGCCCTCGCCAACGGTCACGTCTCTGACGAAGTCGACGAGCAGCAGCCGGACGCGTTCATCTCGATCGCGGAGGCGAGAGCGCGGCGGGCGGAGGCGCGGCGGCGGGCCGTGGTCGAGGAAGCGAACGTCGGCGTGCAGCGGGCCAGGGCCCGCATCGAGCACCTCACCCAGGAGTGGGAGAGCGCGCTGATCGAACGCGACCACGAGGTGGAGGCGGTGCACGCCAGGGCCGAGCAGCTCATCGCCGCGTACAAGGGCGGGGTACTGGGGGCCCATCCGCGCAGGGAGGAGATCCCGTCCTTATGGAAGGGCGAGGTCATCGCGATGGGCGCCACGGGTGAGACCGTCACGGCGGTCTCCGGGCGGGAGGAGATCGCGCGGATCCTGCGCGAGGTCGAGGACCGCATCGAGGTGTGGCACGCCGAGGTGATGCCCCGCGAGCTGCCGGGAGGGGCGCGCCGCCAGCTCTCGCCGCCGCCGCCCGCCGATCCCGGCGATCCCGGCGTCCCGGAGGACCGCGACGCGAGGGACGCCGGGGACGATCGCGCTTCAGGGAGTGAGCAGGAGGGCACGTGAGGGCCGAGGAGCGTGACGGCGACGACGACGAGGCTCGGGAACGGGGCATCCCGGCGCGCAGGCCGGTGGCGGCACGAGGAGCGCCCGACCCCGTCGCGGCGTCGGAGGCGTGCAGGCCGGAGGCGGTGGCGCGTGAGGTTGGGGCGGCGTCGGAGGCGTGCAGGCCGGAGGCGGTGGCGAGGGCGCGTGGGGTTGGGGCGGTGCTGGGGGTGATCCTGCTGGTGGCCGGCACCGTGGCGGCGTGCGGGACGGAGGCCAAGGCGGTCTGCGGCGTGATCGTGGACTCGACCAGCTACGCCGACCCCGCCACCTCCAGGAACGACGTCACCTCCAAGCTGCCCGCCTTCGCCCAGGGGTGCGACTGGATCGGGTTCGCGGCCGTCACGGGCAGCTCGGAGAGCAGCACCTGCCGCCAGGACCCGGTCTCCATCGCCGCCACCCAGGCCGAGAACCCCAACGACAACCCCGTGGTCGAGGATCGCGTCAGGGCGCACCGGATCACGGAGGTGGTGCCGAGGGCGGTGAAGCTGTTCGACTGCCCGGCGGAGGGCGAGGGCTCCGACGTGCTGGGAGCACTGCGGTACGCGGCCAAGCAGCTCGGCGCGCAGCGGCAGCCGGACAAGCCGCACCGGCTCATCGTGTTCAGCGACCTGATCAACAACCGGGGCGACCTGAACATCAACAAGCTGGACCTGAACGAGGGCGCGCGCAAGCAGAAGATCAAGGAACTGCGGGACGCGCGGCTGCTGCCCGACCTGACCGGGTACTCGGTGGTCGTGCACGGCTTCCTGCGGGAGAAGACGTCGAGCCCCGACCGGTTCCCGCTGCTCGAAGGCTTCTGGAGTGAGGCCTTCGAGGCGTCCGGCGCGAGCACGGTGGATCTGCTCTAGGAGAGCGCGCTCCCTCCGGGTACGCAACGTTGACAGCAGGTAAAGACTGTGTTGACATCGGCCCAGAGAGCGCTCTCTCCCATCAGGCCCCCCACCCCCCATGGAGCAACGATGACAACAGCCCTCCGGCACCGGCGCCGACTGGCGGCGGTGGCCGTGGCGCTCGCGGCGCTCAGCGGCCTGCTCGTCAACGTGGCCGTCAGCGCCTCGGCCGCCGTCCCGCCCACCCCGTCCGGCTGGTCGCTCGTCTGGTCGGACGACTTCGACGGCGCCGCCAACACGCTGCCCTCGTCCACCAACTGGATCGTCGACACGGGGCACGCCTACCCCGGCGGCCCGGCCAACTGGGGCACCGGAGAGATCCAGAACTACACGTCCAGCACCTCCAACCTCAGCCTCGACGGCGGGGGCAACCTCCGCATCACGCCGCAGCGCAGCGGCTCGGGCGAGTGGACCTCGGCGCGCATCGAGACCCGGCGGGCCGACTTCAAGCCCGCCGACGGCCGGATCCTGCGCATCGAGGGGCGCATCCAGATGCCGAACGTGACCGGCGACGCCGCGCTGGGCTACTGGCCGGCGTTCTGGGCGCTCGGGGCGCCGTACCGGGGCAATTACTGGAACTGGCCGGGCATCGGCGAGTTCGACATCATGGAGAACGTCAACGGCATCAACGCCGTCTGGGGCGTGCTCCACTGCGGCGTCAACCCGGGCGGGCCGTGCCAGGAGACGACCGGCCTCGGCGCCAACCGCGCCTGCCCCGGATCGACGTGCCAGGCGGCCTTCCACAGCTACCGCTTCGAGTGGGACCGCAGCGTCAGCCCCAACCAGCTGCGGTGGTACGTGGACGGGCAGCAGTTCCACAGCGTGAGCCAGTCGCAGTTCGACGCGGCGACCTGGTCCAACATGACGGGGCACGCGGGCTACTTCCTGCTGCTCAACGTGGCCATGGGCGGGGCCTTCCCCAACGCGCTCGGCGGCCAGACGCCCACGGCGGCGACCGTGCCGGGGCGGCCGATGCTGGTCGACTACGTGGCGGTGTGGCAGAGCGGCAGCGGCACCCCTCCGACGAACCCGCCCGGCGGCGTGGACGCCCGTTCGACGATCCAGGCCGAGCAGTACCAGGGGCAGTCGGGCACCATCGTCGAGACCACCACGGACACCGGCGGCGGCCAGAACGTCGGGGCGATCGCCAACGGCGACTGGCTCCGGTTCGACGGCGTGAACTTCGGGACGGAGGCCGCCCGCCAGTTCAGGGCCAGGGTGGCGTCCGGGGCCGCGGCCGGGGTGAGCGGGCTGGTGCAGGTCCGGCTGGACAGCCCCACCGCCGCTCCCATCGGGGACTTCGCCCTCGCCAACACGGGCGGGTGGCAGAGCTGGCGTACGGTGCCGGCCAACATCTCGGGCGTGACCGGCACGCACACCGTGTACCTGACCTTCAGCAGCGGTCAGCCCGCGGACTTCGTCAACGTCAACTGGTTCACGTTCTCGACCAGCTGAGGCCCTCAGAGCTTCTCGAAGAGGCGCGGGAAGACCTTGGAGACCTTGGACAGCAGGTACTCGCCGTAGGTGCCGGTGAAGTCGACCTGGCCGTCCCAGCGATGGCCGGGGGCGTACGGCAGCGGCGGTACCTCGCTGTCCCAGCCTGGGTCGAAGAAGAACGGGAAGCTCAGGCGCTCGTTGCCGCTGCGGTTGCGCACCCGGTGCGGGGTCGAGCGGTAGTGGCCGCCGGTGAGCTTGTCGAGCATGTCGCCGATGTTGCAGACGAAGGTGTTCTCCAGGGGCGGGGCCTCGATCCAGCCGCGCGGGGTGCGTACCTGGAGGCCGCCGTTGGCGTCCTGGAGGAGGAGGGTCAGCAGGCCGTAGTCGGTGTGCTCGCCGACGCCCCAGGTGTCGGGGTCGTCCGGCGGGGCGGGCGGATAATGAAATATCCGGAAAAGCACGGTTGGCTGGGCGGTGTAGCCGGAACGGAAGTAGTCCTCGTCCAGGCCGAGGCTCAGGGCGATCCCCGACATGACGGCCTGGGCGAGCGCGGTCATCGAGCCGAGATGGTCGAGCACGGCGTCGCGGAGCTCGGGCACCTGGGCGGGGAACAGGTTCGGGCCGTGCAGCGGCAGCGGGCCCGGCGGCTCCTCGGCGCCGAAGTAGATGCCCTCCTTCAGGTCGGGCCGCCCCGAGGTCAGCTCGCCGCCGACCGGGAAGAAGCCGCGCCAGGCCTTGCCTCCCCGTTCCATGGAGATCTCGGCCTTGACCTCTTCGGGCAGGGCGAAGAAGCGCCTGCTCGCGGCGTCGAGCCGGCGCGGGAGGTCCGGCGGCACGCCGTGGCCGGAGACGTAGAAGAAGCCGCTGTCCCGGCACGCCTCGCCGATCGCCTCCGCCACGGCACGCTTGGCGGGGCCAGCGGCGGCGGCATCGGCAGGATCAGCGGCGGCGGGGGCGGTGGGGTCGGCGGCGAGCAGGGGCGAGACGTCGATCACCGGCAATTCGCTCACACCGTCATTTTGACATCCCCCCGCTCCCGGGACCCGGTGACGCACAATCGAAAGCAGGACCCGCGGTAGGAGGCCTGATGCGCTTCATTCGCCGGAAGCAGGACGACGACGTCGAGCCTGGCCAGGTCACCCGCATCACGCCTGCCGTGGCGTACGACGGCGACCTCTACCACCTGCCCGACTGGGCGCGGCGCCGCCACGAGGAGCGCGAGCTCGGCCGCGGGCACGCGGCCGACGGCCAGATCGACACGCTCACGCTCCAGACCGGCAGCGTGCCGCGCTTCCACGAGCTGGAGGACGAGCGGCTGGCCGAGCTGGCCGAGATCGAGGACCGTACCGAGCAGGAGATCCAGCGGGCCCGCGCCGAGTTCGAGTCGCAGAAGATCGGTCTCGCCGAGTCGCAGCGGGCCTTCGGGGAGGCGCGCAAGGCGCTGGACGACAGCCAGCGCCAGGTCACCGAGCTGGAGCAGCCGAGCCGCCGGCCGGGCGACGGGCGGCCCAGCTCCATCGCGATCTCGGGCAGCCGCTGGCCGGTCGTCCGCCGCTGGCTGCCCGCCGCGCTCCTCCTGCTGCTCCTGCTGATCGTCGAGGTGCCCATCCTCTACCAGGTCATCCTCAACTGGGGCGACAGCGTGGCGATGACCGCGCTGCTCGCCGCCGGTGCCGCTCTGATCATGCTGGTGGCGCCGCACATGTACGGTCGCGCGTTCCGGTCGTGGCAGGAGCACGGCAGCCCGGCGAAGGGGCGGTGGCTGCTGGCCGGGGTGGCGCTCGTCTGGCTCGGCCTCATTGTCGCCGTGGCCGTCCTGCGCCGGGACGCCCTGGTCAAGCCGCTGGTCGTGGACGGCCAGGACATCGGGCCGACCTCTGAGGGGGTCAGCCAGTTGCCCACCATGATCCTGCTCCTGGCCCTCCTGATCGCCACCGCCCTGATCGCCGCCGACCTGGGGCGGCGCATGCACAACCCCAACGACCAGCGGTTACGGGAGCTGCGGGCCAAGCGTGACGCCGAGGCCCGCGCCTGCGCCGCCGCCCAGGCCGCCTACCAGCGGGACGCCGGATACGCCGAGAGCATCGCCCAATACCTTCAGGCGGTGGACCGGCGCAGGGCCGGCCGGCTGCGCCAGCTCGACAGCGGCTTCGACAGCCTGGCCACGGCGTACCTGGGAGGCGTGGTGGAGGGCCTCAAGGACCCGGAGGCGGCCAGCTGGGCCGAACGCATCGTCCTCCACCGCCGCACCCGCTCCTGACTCCCGTACCGGTGCGAGGGCTCAGCTCGACTCCCTGACCACGAGCCGGGTCGGCAGCACGGCGGAGGTGGTGTGGCGGCCCTCCAGCCGCGACAGCAGCAGCCGCGCGACCGCCAGCGCCTGCTCCGCCAGCGGAACCCGCACGGTGGTCAGCCCCGGCGTGGTGGCCGAGGCGGCGTCGATGTCGTCGAAGCCCACGATCGCCAGGTCCTCGGGCACCCGGCGGCCCAGCTCGCGCGCGGCCTGCAGCGCTCCGATGGCGAGCTGGTCGGTGGCGGCGAACACGGCGTCCAGCGCCGGCTCGTCGCCGAGGAGCTGCCGGGCCGCCGCCGCGCCCGAGGCGCGGGTGAGGTCGGCGAGGGCCAGTAACGGCTGCGCGCCCGCCCGCTGCAGCGCCGCCCGGTGCCCGGACAGCCGGTCCTGGACGGCGACCAGGTCCATCGGGCCGCAGATCATGCCGATGCGGCGGCGTCCGCTCGCGAGGAGGTGCTCGGTGGCGGCGGCCGCGCCGCCGGCGTTGTCCACGTCCACGTACGGCACCAGCGAGGCGACGGCCGGCTTGCCGAGGAGCACGATCGGCACGTCCGTACGCGAGAGCCGCTCGGCCAGCGTGTCTCCCCGGTCGGGCGGCAGCAGCACGACGCCGTCCACCAACCGGGCCTCCGCCTGCTGGACGATGCGCCGGTGGCTCTCGGCCGTGTCGGCCAGCATGAGCGTGATCTGCTTGCCGGCGCCCTCCAGCATGCTGGTGACGTACTGCACGACGGCGGCCGTCAGCGCGTCCCCCTGCCTGGGGACGGACAGGACGAGGGCGATGGCGTTGGTCCGCCGGGTGACCAGGCTGCGGGCGGCGGCGTTGGGCACGTAGCCGAGCTCCTTGACGGCCCGCATCACCGCCGTGCGGACCTCGGGGCTCACCGAAGCCTCGCCGTTGACCACGCGCGAGACGGTGGCGCGGGAGACGCCGGAGCGGGCGGCCACGGTCTCCAGGGTGGGCCGCTTGGGCCGGGTCTCGGTGAGGCCGTTGCGCCGGATGACGTCGCGGTACCACAGCGCGCTGTCCTTCGGCCGCCGTTTCTGGGTGGCGAAATCGACGTGCACGAGGCCGAACTTCCGCTGGTAGCCCTCGGTCCATTCGAAGTTGTCGAGCAGGGTCCAGACGAGATATCCGCGAACGCGGGCGCCGTCCTCGACGGCCGACAGCAGGGCCCGCAGATGCTCCTCGACGAAACTGATGCGTTCGACGTCGTGAATGCCGTCGCCGGTCACCACGTCGACGAAGTCGGCGCCGTTCTCGGTGACCATCAGGTCGAGCTCCGGATATTCCGCAGAAAGGCGCCGCAGCACCAGTGAAAGGCAATTGGGCACGATCGGCCAGCCCATCGCGGTGACCGCCGTCGGAATCGTGCAGAACAGCACGCCCTCGCTTCCCGGATAGGCCGAGGCGGCGGGCTCGCTGGGCTGGGCCTGCACCACGGAAGGCGAGTAGTAATTGATGCCGAGCAGGTCGAGGGGCTGGGCGATGATGTCGAGGTCGCCGTCGCGAATGTGGTCGAGGCCGCCGTTGCGCTCGATGATGGGCAGGATCTCGGCGGGGTACGAGCCGCGCAGCATCGGCTCCAGGAACTGCCGGTTGGCCAGGGCGTCGATCCTGGCCACGGACTCGGCGTCCTCCTCCGACAGCTGCCTGCCGAAGTCGCTGACCTGGGCGGGCGTCAGGACAGGCGAGATGTTGAGCACCGTCCCCACCCGGGCCGCCCCGCCTGAGCGCAGGGCCTGCGCGGCCAGCCCGTGCGCGAGCATCATGTAGTGGGCGCTCCTGAACGCCTCGGCGGCCGATTTCCGGCCCGGCGCGTGGCTCCCGTCGCCGTATCCCAGGAAGGCCGCCACCCAGGGCTCGTTCAGCGTGAACCAGGTGTCGACCCGGTCACCGAGCCGGCCGTGCACGGCGGCGGCGTAATCCGCGAAACGGCCGGCGGTGTCGCGGGACGGCCAGCCGCCGAGCTCCTCCACCGCCTGCGGCAGATCCCAGTGATAAAGGGTCGCATAAGGCGTGATGCCGGCCGCGAGAAGCTCGTCGAGCAGCCGGTCGTAAAAGTCGAGGCCGGCCTCGTTCACCTTGCCCGAGGCGTCGGGGAAAATCCGTGGCCAGCTCACCGAGAACCGGTAGGCGGCCATTCCCAGGTCTTTCATCAACCGCACGTCTTCGGGATAACGGTGGTAATGGTCGCAGGCCTCGGCGCGGTCGGCGGAAAAGACGTCCCAGATGGACGGCCCCCGGCCGCCGGCGGACGTGGCGCCCTCGATTTGAAAGGCCGAGGTAGAGACTCCCCACACGAAACCCTCGGGGAAGCTTGCGGTGCTCATTTTGGCGGAACCCTCCGATGACTGTTTGCCCGCTTAGTCTCCCGCGCGCCGCTCGTCGCGCGCCAGCCTGGCCAGGCGGTATACAGAGCGCGTGGAACTGGATCGGCTCGATCGTGACATCATCGCGGCGCTCGTCGAGGACGCCCGCGCGACCTTCGCGGACATCGGACACCAGGTGGGGCTGAGCGCGTCGGCGGTCAAGCGCCGGGTGGACCGGCTGCGCGAGACGGGGGCGATCACCGGGTTCAGCGCGAGGGTGGCGCCGCAGGCGCTCGGCTGGACGACCGAGGCGTACGTGGAGCTGTTCTGCCAGGGCAAGACCAAGCCGTCGGACATCGCGCTGGCCGTGGCGAAGTTCCCCGAGGTGGTGGGGGCGGCCACGATCACGGGCGAGGCGGACGCGCTCCTGCACATCAGGGCCACGGACGTGCGCCACGTGGAGCGGGTGATCGAGCGCATCGCGGCGCAGTCGTTCGTGGTGCGGACCAAGAGCTCCATCGTGCTCTCGCGGCTCGTGGACGCGCCTCCCGGCACCACCGTTCCGGAGCCGCGCAACGGATCGCCCGCCCAGCTCTGAAAGACGCAACAGACCCGCGCGAACACGCAATGCCAAACACTTGGCCTGCATAAACATGCATTCTTAGGCTGTCTCCGTCCCTTCGAAAAGGACATCCACCCATAAACCTCGACGGAGACCTGCATGCCCAAACACTTCCTGATGTGCCGTCCGGACTACTTCACGGTCGAGTACGCGATCAACCCGTGGATGGACCCCGAGGCCGGTGCGGACCGCGACCTGGCGGTCCGGCAGTGGGAGGGCCTGAAGGCGGCGTACGAGGAGCTCGGACACCGGGTCAGCCTGATCGATCCGATCGAGGGGCTGCCCGACATGGTCTTCGCCGCCAACGGCGCGCTGGTCGTGGACGGCCTCGTCTACGGCGCCCGGTTCGCCCACGCCGAGCGCGGCCCCGAAGGCCCCGCCTACCTGCGGTGGTTCACCGAACGCGGCTACCCGGCGCGCGAGCCGCTGCACGTCAACGAGGGCGAGGGCGACTTCCTCACGCTCGACGACGTCATCCTGGCCGGCACCGGCTTCCGCACGGACGTGGTGGCGCACCAGGAGGCGCAGGAGTTCCTGGGCCGCCCGGTGATCTCCCTGACGCTGGTGGACCCGCGCTTCTACCACCTGGACACGGCGCTGTTCCCGCTCGACGGGCGCAACGTCGCGTACTACCCGGAGGCGTTCTCCGAGGGCAGCAAGAAGGTGCTGCGCAAGCTGTTCCCGGACGCGGTGATCGCGACCGCCGAGGACGCCGAGGTGCTCGGTTTGAACGCCGTCAGCGACGGCAGGAACGTCGTCATCAACGCCGAGGCGTCGAACCTGCAGCTGGAGCTCAAGCGACGCGGCTACGAGGTCATCCCCGTCGACCTGTCGGAGCTGCGTAAAGCAGGTGGCGGACCCAAGTGCTGCACACTGGAGATCAGGGGGGAGAACTGACCATGACCACCAGCGCAGAGCTCATCGAGATGAGCGAGCGCCGTAGCGCGCACAACTACCATCCGCTTCCCGTCGTGATCCACGAGGCGCACGGCGCCTGGGTCACCGACGTGGAGGGCAAACGATATCTGGACTGCCTGTCCGGCTATTCCTCGCTCAACTTCGGCCACGGCCACCCGAAGATCATCGAGGCCGCCCGCGACCAGCTCGACAACCTGACCCTGACCAGCCGCGCGTTCTATCACGACCAGTTCGCGCAGTTCTGCGCCGGGCTCGGCGACCTCACGGGCAAGGACCTGATCCTGCCCATGAACACCGGCGCCGAGGCCGTCGAGACCGCCATCAAGGTGGCCCGCAAATGGGGCTACGAGGTCAAGGGCGTCGAGCCCGACCAGGCGAACATCATCGTGATGGAAGGCAACTTCCACGGCCGCACCACCACGATCGTGAGCTTCTCCACCGATCCGGAGGCGCACGACAACTTCGGGCCCTACACGCCGGGCTTCCGGCTCGTGCCGTACGGCTCCACCGAGGCGATCAGGCAGGCCGTCGACCCGAACACGGTCGCGGTGCTGGTCGAGCCGATCCAGGGCGAGGCCGGGGTGCTCGTGCCGCCGGACGGGTACCTGAGCGAGATCCGGGAGCTCTGCACCGCGCAGGGGATCCTGATGATCGCCGACGAGGTGCAGTCGGGGCTGGGGCGCACCGGGCAGACGTTCGCGTGCGACTACGAAGGGGTCGTGCCCGACGTCTACGTCCTGGGCAAGGCGCTCGGCGGCGGCGTCGTACCGGTCTCGGCCGTCGCCGCGAACCGCGACGTGCTCGGGGTCATCCAGCCCGGCCAGCACGGGTCCACGTTCGGCGGCAACCCGCTGGCCTGCGCGGTGGGCATCGCGGTCATCGAGCTGCTGAACACCGGCGAGTTCCAGGCCAGGGCCGCCAAGCTGGGTGAGGTGCTGCACGCCCGCCTCCGCGAGCTGATCGGCAAGGGGGTCCTGGAGGTGCGCGGGCGCGGGTTGTGGGCCGGCGTGGACATCGACCCGGAGCTCGCGACCGGGCGCGAGGTGTCGAAGGCGCTGATGGCGCGGAGCGTCCTCGCCAAGGACACCCACGGCTCCACGATCCGCCTCGCCCCGCCCATCGTGGTCTCCGAGGAGGACCTGATCTGGGCCGTCAACCAGCTCGCCGACGCGCTCTACGAGCTCAACACCGCCTGACCCGGTTTCAGAAAGCCGACCCGCCGTTCGGGGCTGAGCTTCGCAGGGTCTTTACGGCGGAGCACGGGAGGGCCCAGCCACCGCACGTGGCCGGGCCCTGTCCAGGGAGACGCTTCTCCGGTTCACGGGGCCGGGCGCCGTAACGGCGCCCGGTTGCCCGTCTGGGTGGTCATTTGCCGGCCGGGGACGCCTTCGCGGTCGCCGGCGCCGGCTCGTCCGACGGCCCCTCGGTGACCGTCGGCGGCGCGGCGGGCCCGTCCGACGGCTCCGCGCTGATCGCCGGCTCCGGCGGCGCGGTCGGGCCGTCCGTCGCCTCCAGCGAGGCCGTCATGGTCGGCACCGGCTCCGTGACGGCCTCGTCGCTCGGCAACGCCGACGGCACGGCCGAGCTCGTCTCGCCCGGTGCGGGCTCGGCGCTGGACGGGGCGCAGGCCGCCTCCTCTCCCTTGTCCGACGGCGTCGCCTGCGGCAGCACGTCCACCACCGACGTCTTGAGCTGGGCGGTCAGCGCCAGCACGCTCCCCTTGGGAGCCCGGGCGAGCCGGTCGTCCACGACCGTCTCCCGCTCCCCCATGAACACGTGCGTGGCCGGGTCGAAGATGGCCTGCCTGAGGATGCCCTGGGGGTCGACCCGCCCGAGCGCCACCCCCTTGCGGCCCGACGAGTCCTCCACCCCCTCGGCCACCTGCACGCCTGGGATCGACTTGGCCGCCTCGAAGAGCGCGTCGCGCTGCGCCTTCGGCAGGTACGTCTCCCTGACCAGGTCCGTCAGCTGGTCGAAGGCGGCCCGGTCGTTCTCGTCGCCCTTGGCTTCGGCGGCCACGGCGGGCATCTTGTAGAGGCGTGCCCGCATCCCGGCGACGTCCGTCGGCAGCGTGCTCAGGTAGGTGTAGTCGGTGCGGTTCTCGCCCAGCTGGGAGGGGCAGGCCGGCAGCACGTGCCAGTCGGAGCCCTGCCAGTTCTTGGCGTCCGCCGGCAACTGCTCGCCCGGCCACGGCTGGGGCTCGCGGCCCTCGATCAGCAGCAGGCCGTTCGCGCTCCCGTCCACCGACTGCCAGATCTTCCTGTGGGTCCGGTAGAGGTGGCGGGTGGTCTCGCCGCTCTGTCCGGCCGACATCGACCTGTACATGGTGTCGGACTCCATCAGGATGAACTGGCCGGGACGGGGAGCCAGTTCGTCGGACGACGACACGGCGGCCGACTGGGTCACCCCCGTGGCGGGGCCGGTGCTCCCGTGGCCCTGGTTCGTCAGGGCCACGGCCACCCCGCCGACCAGCGCGACCGTGACCCCGAACGCGGCCGCGGCCTGCCAGCCGAATCCGGGCAGGCGAAAGCGGCCCCCGCCACGCGCCTCCACCAGCAGCCGTTCCCGCGCCGTGGCCCTCGCCTCGGCCCCGTACGGGGGCACGGCGGGCCGGCCGTCGGCGAACGTGCGGATCTCGTCCTCATCCATGCTGGGGCTCCTCTGCTGCGAAGGGATCGGTGCCGCCGAGAGCCCTGCGCACCTTGACGCGGAGCCTGTGGAGCCTGGACCTGACGGTGCCGACCGGCACGCCGAGCGCGAGCGCCGCGTCCTCGTACGTCAGGTCCGCCCACGCCACGAGCAGCAGCAGGTCGCGCTCGCCCGCGCTGAGCCGGGTGAGCGCCCTGGCCAGTCTGGGCTGGAGCTGCTCGGCGGTCACCCGATCCGCGCTGCGGTCGTCGAAGCTGCCGGGGCGCTCCACGTTCACCTTGGCCATGGCGGCGGTGCGCCGCCGTTCGGCCCTGCGGTGCTGGGCGACGACATTGGTCGCGATGCCGTACAACCATGGCCTGGCATCGGGCCACGAGCGGTCGTAACGCGCCCGCCGGCGGAACGCGACGAGGAACACCTCCCCCGTCACGTCGTCGGCCAGCTCGGTCCCGAGGCGCCGGGCCGCATACCTGTGGATCTCGTCGGCGTGCCGGTCGAACAGCGCCGCGAAACTCTCCGGGTCGGCCAGCGAATGCCCGATCAGCGTCGAGTCATCCAGCGTCTCAGGCACATCCTGAACACCCACCACTCTGCCGGTCCTCTCTCATGCGGTCACCCTGTTGTTGGCCGCACGCCGGAGGGCGGTTCCACCTTTCTTGCGGCTAGAGGAGGCGCCACACCTCCATCCCCTCCGGAGCCGGCTCCGGGGTGAAGCCCGCGCTCTCCAGCTCCGAGACCAGCCGCTCCCGGGCGGGCCAGTGGTTCGTGAGGACCACCTCGTCCTCGCTGATGGCCACGCCGTGCTGCCTGATCCGGTAGACGAAACGCGTGGTGACGCTCTCCCCCTCGGCCTCCAGCACCTGCCCGGCCACCTCGTACTCGTGCCGGCCGACCTG
The DNA here is from genome assembly GCF_040675285.1 of Nonomuraea sp. NPDC049625. Taxonomy (NCBI): domain Bacteria; kingdom Bacillati; phylum Actinomycetota; class Actinomycetes; order Streptosporangiales; family Streptosporangiaceae; genus Nonomuraea; species Nonomuraea sp. NPDC049625. The sequence continues at coordinate 556,722 of NZ_JBFAOQ010000004.1, forward strand.
GTACGACCCCATGACCTCCAGATCGCCCGGCACCGGCGCGGACCGCTCCCGCCAGTTGAACACCAGCCGCCCGCCCGGCTCCAGCTGCCTGGCCAGCACCTCCCACAGCGTGGCCCGCTCCTCCGCGTCGAAGCTCTGCAGAACGGAGATCATCACGACCGCCTCGACCGGCTCGTCCACCTCCACGTCGAGCGCCCCATACGGCAGCACGGTCACCCGCCGCAGCGTCGCGGGGTCGGACGCCAGGCGGGAGACCAGGACCGAGCGCATGCCCAGCGACGGCTCCAGGGCGTAGATCTCGGCCGGCGTCTCCCTGGCGATCAGCTCGGTGATCAGGCCGGTGCCCGCGCCGATCTCGAGCACGCTCCGCCGCACCCCCTTCAGCAGCAGGGGAAGCAGCTCCCGCACCATCGGGACATGCCCGTCCTCGTGCCAGAGGTCGTAGAACGGGACGGCGGCGGCGTAATCATCCTTGTGCATGCGCTTCAGCGTAGGCGGACGGAGTCGATCGGCCTGACCGCATCGCCGACGGACTCGTACCAGGTGACCTCGTCGGGCAGGGTCAGCGTGGCCACCGCGTTCTGGAACCAGGGCCCCTTCGTGACCCGCCACCTGAACGGCGGCTTCGGGATGCCCGCCAGCCGCGCCAGCAGGCCGCCGACCAGCGTGGCGATCGAGAACTGGGTGAACACGTTGGCCCAGCGGAGCAGGCGGCTGAGCGGGTTGCGGATCGGCGAGCAGACGATCTGGTAGATCTGCCCGGCACCGGCCTTGGCCAGGTAGGAGTAGTGGACGTCGCCCGAGAGGATCAGCACGGGCCGGCCGGCCTTCACCAGCAGCCGGGACAGGTCCTCGAACGAGCGCCGGAACGCCGCCCAGTGCTCCAGGTCGATGCGCTGCCGGAACTTCTCCGACCACCGCCGCGCCGGCCCGCCCCACTTGCCGTCGCACAGGGCCTCGTTCCAGTTCTGCACGCCGTGGACGCCCTCGGGGAGCAGGAACGGGATCGACGAGCCGATGATCAGCCGCTCGGCCGGGGCGGCGACCTGCTCCTCCAGCCAGGCCCACTCCCCCGGGTCGAGCATGCGGCGGTCGCCGGGCGTGAGCTGCCTGGCGCACCTGGTGTCCACCATGATCAGGCGGGCGTTGCCGAGGTCGCGGGCGTAGCTCCAGCGGTTGCTGCTCGGCTCGGCGTCGGCCTTCTCCGCGAACGAGTCCAGGGCCGCGCCGCCGTCGCCGTCCATCAGCTTGCGCAGCAGCGGGTCCTCCGCGCGCTCGGCCGGCGAGAGGTTGCCGAGGTGCTGATAGATCCAGTACGCCCCCAGCCCCGCGACGACGCGGCGCGGCCACCACGGCACGGCGGCCATCTGCTCGCGCCAGGGCTGCGAAGTGTTCCAGTCGTCACGCAGGTCGTGGTCGTCGAAGATCATCGCGGACGGGACGGTGGACAGCAGCCAGCGGATCTCCTCGTCGGTCCAGGCCAGGCGGTAGAGCTCGGCGTACTCCTCGAAGTCGGCGATCTCCCCCTGCGGCTCCGTGCTCCTGCGGGAGCGGATGTATTCGAGCATCGCGGGCGAGGGGTTGTCGGCGTAGACCTGGTCGCCGAGGAGCACCAGCAGGTCCGGCCACTCCTCGTCGTCCGCGGTGGGGAGGTGCTCGCCGTACGCGCGCAGGACGTCGTCGCCGTGGGTGAGGACGTACGTGGCGTCATGCGGGACGCTGGTGCGGCACGAGCCGAACGCCAGCTTGCGCAGCCCATCGGCGGGCAGCAGCCGGATCCGGCTCGGCGGGCGACCCGCCAGGGGCCATACCTGCTCCCCGTCGAGCCTCACCGAATACGACCCGATATCCTGGGAGAGTTCAACGAGATCCACGATCGCGTAGTGGTGACCGTGCACGGTGAAGGTAGGCGACCGGTAAGACCTGCCGTCCGCCTCGATGGTGACCGTGCAGGGCTCGGCGGTCTCCACCCAGATCGAGGCGCTGACGGAGTCCACGTATCGCAGCATCGGCCCCATCACGAGTGCGGGCATCTCACTCCCCGAGATATTCACGATTCAGCACACTGACCGGACGCAAGCCTGCCAGAGTGGCACGGTCCACAGCACCTCGGGATTTCATCGACCGCTAGGCAAGGTCAAACCCTCCGCCTTAGGATGATCGAGACAAGCACGCCCAAAGCGGGAGGCAAAGGCGCTTCTCTCTTAAAAAGGGCGTCATAGCAGGAGGATTCTCTTCCATGAGCATCATGGTGCCGTCAAAGACGCCGGCCCTGATCACCCCGGGCCGTCAGGCCCTCGACTCCGCACTCCACCAACTCGACCAGGCCGCCGAGCAGCTCGGACTCGACGACGGGCTCCGCACGATGCTGGCCACGCCCCGGCGGTCGCTGACCGTCTCGGTCCCGATCCGGCGCGAGAACGGCCGCCTGGACGTCGTGCAGGGCTTCCGCGTCCAGCACAACGTCTCGCGAGGACCCGCCAAGGGCGGGCTCCGTTTTCATCCGGACACCGACATCCACGAGGTCACCGCGCTCGCGATGTGGATGACGTGGAAGTGCGCACTGGTCGGCATCCCGTACGGCGGCGCCAAGGGCGGCGTGGCCGTGGATCCGTCCACGCTCACCGAGCGCGAGCGGGAGCGCATGACCCGCCGCTACGTCAACGAGGTCATGCCGCTGATCGGCCCTGAGCAGGACATCCCGGCTCCGGACGTCGGCACCGACGCGCAGACCATGGCCTGGATCATGGACACCTACAGCGTCCACACCGGCTTCCCGGTGCCCGGCGTCGTCACCGGCAAGCCGAAGACGCTGGGCGGCTCGCACGGACGCATGTCCGCCACCTCGCGCGGCGTGCAGATCGCGGCGCTGGCCGCACTCGGCCGCTCGCCCGCCGGCAGCACCGTCGCCGTGCAGGGCTTCGGCAAGGTGGGCGGGCCGGCCGCGCAGTTCCTGGCCGACGCGGGTTGCAAGGTGGTGGCCGTCTCCGACGCCACGGGAGCCGTGTACGCACGCGGCGGCCTCGACATCCCCGCCCTGGCCGCGTACGCGGCCGAGGCCGGGGGCGTGCGCGGCTTCCGCGAGGCCGACGCGCTGACCCATGACGAGCTGCTGGAGCTGGACGTGGACATCCTCGTCCCGGCGGCCCTCGAAGGCGCGATCACCGAGGCCAACGCGCCCCGGATCCGCGCCCGGCTGATCGTGGAGGGCGCGAACGGCCCCACCACGCCCGAGGCCGACGAGATCCTGACGGCCAACGGCACCACGGTGGTGCCCGACATCCTCGCCAACGCGGGCGGGGTGATCGTGTCCTACCTCGAGTGGGTGCAGAACCTGCAGGCCTACTCGTGGAGCGCCGAGGAGGTCGAGCGCAAGCTGCGCGAGCTCATGCTGGAGGCCTTCGCCGAGGTGAAGTCGGTGGCGGCCGAACGCGGCCTGACGCTCCGGCAGGCGGCGCACGTCATCGGCGTGGGCCGCGTCGTCGAGGCCCACCAGCTCCGCGGCCTCTACCCGTAACCACACCTCAGTCCCACCGGCTGAACCAGGGTGGGCGCGCCACCACCGCGCGCCCACCCCTCCCCGAAGAACCCCAGCCCCCCCTGCGACGGTGGCGCGGACGTAGCCGTGGCACCCGCCTACTGGTGCTCGTAGAGGCGGTAGGAGGCCAGGACGTTGAGCCGGTGGAGGTCCCGGCAGAGCGCGAGCATCCCCTGCTCGGCCAGTTCCCGCGGCACCGGATAACGGGCCAGGGCCGCCGCCAGGCCGGGATCGAGCGCCTCCGCCCACGGATCGGCGCAGGCCGCGTACGTCTCCTCCAGGCTGCGCCCCGCCCGCACACTGGCCAGCACCTCATCGTGCAGCCGCTCCAGATAGCCGATGAGGGCGTCCACCGCCGCCGGCCCGTCGCCCATCGGGCCGTGGCCCGGGACGATCGTCTCCAGCTCGGGCAGAGCCTCGCGCATCCTGCGCAACGACCCCAGGTACGGCTCAGGACCACCCTGGAGCAGCATGTGGGCCGTACCCGCGTGACAGACGAAGTTGCCGGTCCACGCGGTGCGGGTGTCGGGTACGTACACGACGGTGTCACCCGGACCGTTGCCGGGGCCGAAGTGGTGCAGCTGGACCACGCGCCCGCCGAGGTCGATCTCCGCGTACTCGTCGAACACGAGGTCGGGCAGGCGCCACGTGGTGACCGCGTCGAGCAGGGCGTCATCGCCGTACATGTTCGCCGACCTGGTCTGCTTCTCGTACGCGAGGTCGGACATGTTGTCGCGGTTCGTCCGGGACGAGACGACGACGACCTCGTCGGGGAACGCGGCGTTGCCGAAGCTGTGATCGCCGTGGTACGTGGTGTTGACCAGGTAGCGGAGGGGCCGGTCGGTCAGGTCGGCGGCGATCGCCTGGATTTTTGCCGAAATTTCGGGTGTGATCCCGGCGTCGACGACCAGCGCCGCGTCCCGCCCGGCCACCACCCCGTTGTTGTCCTTCGGCGGGAGGCTCGCCATCAACGCGTACACACCCTCGGTGAACGCGTGCGGCACCAGCTCCAGGCCCACCGGCGACAGGTTCGGCCCGCCGTAACCGGCCGGCCGCTCGGCGATCTCACGCTCGGGAATCCGCGAAGTGAACATTTCCGCTCCCATCTCTCTCCGTGCCTCTAAACTAATCGAACGAGCGATTATTTTTCAAGGTGATTGGATGTCCTCGTGAGCAGCATCACCAGCGGCCGCCGTCCGGGCCGTCCTTCCAAGGCCGAGGCAGGCGACACCAAGGCCGCGCTCCTGGACGCCGCACTGCGCCTGTTCGCGCAGAAGGGGTACGCGGGGACCTCGATCAGGGCCATCGCCAGAGAGGTGGGGTTGAGCGAGAGCGTCCTTTACGCGCACTTCGCCAGCAAGCAGGCGATCTACGACGCGGCCATGTCCCTGGCCGGCCCGCAGGCGGCCGACGTGGCGCTCGACCAGGCCCCGGACGAGCCGGCGGCCTTCGTCGAGTCGTTCGCGGCCCGGGTGCTGGCCGCGTGGGACACCCCGCAGTCCAGGCAGGTCATGAGCCTGGTCTCACGTGACGGCCTGATCCACGACGACACCCTCTCCGTGGGCATCGAGAACGTACTGGGCCATCTCGCCGAGGTGTTCGCGCGGTGGCAGTCGGAGGGGCGGATCCGTACGGACCTGGGCACTCCCGACGACCTCGCCTACGCCCTCCTGGCCCCGATCGCCCACGCCCGGCTGCTGTGGCTGCACGGGAACGCCACGGAGGCCCAGCGCGAGCGCGCCCGCGACCGCATCAAGGCCCACGCCGCCCTGTTCGCGAAAACGCTCACACGCTGAGCCCCTCCCAACGGACTCAGCGACCCACCGCGCCCGCCCCCTCCAAGGACCCCAGCCCGCGTCGGCGGCGCGCCCGGCGTTGGGGAAGAGCGCGTCACCCAGCGGGACCGGGCGTCAGACGCGGAGCTCCGCGTAGTCGAGGGCCTCCATCAGCCTCTCCAGGTCGCGCATGAGCTGCTCCGTGCGCTCCCGCCCGAACGCCCCCGCGATCAGCCCGTGATGCTCGGCCACCGCCCCGTCCACCCGCGCGAGCAGCTCCGCCCCCCGGTCCGAGACGAACACCGCCACCCGCCGCCGGTCACCCTTGGACGGCCCGCGGTAGACCAGCGCCCGGTCGATCAGCCGGTCGATGGCCTTGGTCAGCGTCGGGTGCGGCATCAGCACCGCCTCCGCCAGCTCGCCCATCGAATCGCCGTGCCCGTCGGCCAGCGCCCGCATGATGCGCCACTGCTCGACCGTGACGTCCTCGCCGGCCAGCACCGCGGCCAGCCCGCGGTTGACACTGCGCTCCGCACGGCTCAGCAGGTAGGCGAGTGAGGACCCGAGCCCAGAGGTGGTCATGGAGAAAGGTCCTTTCATCGGAGAGCTAGAACGGAGGATACTCGTCGGCGTGGCGGCGACCGTCGATCCGTTGGAAGCGCGGCTCATACCGTCGGAGTCGATCAGGATCGGCCTGGTCGTGCCCGTGTCAGGGGTGCTCGGCCTGATGGGCCCGTGCGCGATCAACTGCGCGGTGCTGGCCGCCGAGGAGGTCAACGCCGGCGGCGGCGTGCTGGGCAGGCCGGTCGAGCTGGTGCTCATCGACGGCGGCCGGCCCGCGCGCCAGGTGGCGGCCGAGGTGGCCGGGCTGGTCGGCTCGGAGACGGTGCAGGCCGTCGCGGGCGCCCACGCGAGCGACGTGCGGGTGGAGGTCGTGGCCGCGATCGCCGGGCGGGTGCCGTTCGTGTACGCGCCGCCGTACGAGGGCGGCGGCCACGCGCCGGGCGTCTACTTCCTCGGCGAGACCCCGGGCAGGCAGCTCGCGCCGGGCATCGAGTGGCTGGCCGGCGCGCGCAAGGCGCGCCGCTGGTACCTGCTGGGCAACGACTACGTCTGGCCGCGCCTGGTGCACGCCAGCGCCCGCGGGCGGCTGCGCGCCCGGGGCGCGAGCGTGGTGGGTGAGAGCTTCGTCCCGTACGGCGAGGCCGTCAGCCGGCTCGACCGGGTGGCGGACGCGCGGCCCGACGCCATCCTGCTGACCCTGATCGGCAGTGACCTCATGGCCTTCAACCGGGCGTACGCGGCCGCCGGGCTCGGCGCGGCCCGGCTGTGCGGGGCGCTGGAGGAGCACGGCCTGCTGGGCGTCGGCGGGGACGTCACCGGCGAGCTGTACGCGTCCATGGGCTACTTCCGTGACCTGTCCACCGACGCCGGTCTCGACTTCGCCGAGCGGTACGCGGCCAGGTTCGGCGAGGACGCCCCCATGCTGAACGCCCACGGCCACGGCTGCTACGAGGCCGTGGCGATGGTGGCCGCGCTGGCGGCGCGGGCGGGGTCGCTGGCCGTGCCCGCGCTCGACGCGGTCGCCGACGGCACCGAGATCACCAGCGCCCGGGGCACGCTCACGCTGCTCGACCGCCAGGTACGCCATCCCGTGCACCTGGGCAGGGCGGACGGCCTGGGATTCTTTCTAGAGAAACCTTTTCAGTAGAAAGCTTTGGCTCTAGGGTGCGAATCGCCCCCCACGCAGCTAGGAGCCGTAATGAGCACAGTCGAGCAGTTCGGCTACCGCCAGGAACTCCAGCGTTCCTTAGGCTTCGCCGACCTGATGATCTATGGCTTGATCTTCATGGTGCCGATCGCCCCGTTCGGCATCTTCGGCCACGTCTTCGCCGTCTCCCACGGGATGGTGGCGCTCGCCTATGTCATCGGCCTGGTGGCGATGGCGTTCACGGCGCTGTCGTATGCGCAGATGGCCCGCGCGTTCCCCATGGCCGGCTCGGTCTACACGTACGCGGGCCGGGGAATCGCCGCCCCCGTCGGGTTCATCGCCGGATGGGCGATCCTGCTCGACTACGTGCTCGTGCCCTCGCTGCTCTACCTGGTGGCCGGCGTGGCCATGAACTCGTTCGTGCCCGCGGTGCCCGTCTGGCTGTGGCTGGTGGCGTTCATCGTGCTCAACACGGTCGTGAACTACCTCGGCATCCAGATGACCGCCAGGATCACCCGGATCATGCTGGTGGCCGAGCTCGCGGTGCTGGCGATCTTCCTGGTGGTCGGCGGCATCGCGCTGGTCCAGGGCAAGGCGCAGACCGGCGCGCTCACCCCGTTCTTCGACTCCGCCGGATTCAGCTGGAGCGTGGTCCTGGCCGCCGCGTCCGTGGCCGTGCTGTCGTTCCTCGGCTTCGACGGCATCTCCACGCTGGCGGAGGAGAACCGCGAGGACGCCCGCCGGCTCGGCCGTTCCATGGTGGCCGCGCTGGGGCTGGCCGCGGTGCTGTTCGTGGCGCAGACCTGGGTCGCCGCGCTGCTCACCCCCGGCCGCGACGCTCTGATCGCGAACGACGACCCGGCGGGCAGCGCGTTCTACACCACCGCGGAGTTCGCCGGCGGGCACTGGCTGTCGGTGCTGACGGCCGTGGCCACCGCCGTCGCGTGGGGGTTCGCCAACTCGCTGGTCGCGCAGGCGGCGACCTCGCGCCTGCTGTTCGCGATGGGCCGCGACCGCCAGCTCCCCTCGTTCCTCGCGAAGGTGGACCCCAAGCACAAGGTGCCGGTCAACGCGACCCTCGTGGTGGCCGCGCTCTCGCTGGTCATCGGCGTCTACATGAGCACGCGGCCGACCGGCATCGGCGAGCTGAGCTCGCTCGTCAACTTCGGCGCCATGGCCGCGTTCCTGCTGCTGCACGTCTCCGTCGTCGTCCACTACGTCATCAGGCAGCGCAGCCGCAACTGGCTCGCGCACCTGGTCGTGCCCGTGGTCGGCATCGTCGTCCTGGTGGCCGTCGTCTTCAACCAGAGCGTCTACGCACAGTGGGCCGGCGGCATCTGGCTGGCCGTCGGCCTCATCGTCCTCGGCATCTCGTACGCCCGCGGCCGCCGGCCCGTACTCCCCTCGGAGGTTCAATGAACGTCGTCTCCTACCGTCCCTCCCCGGAGGACCTGAGCTACACCTTCGGGGGCCGCTCGGCCGTCGGCAAGGTACGGCCGGGCACGATCCTGGAGCTGTACACCGAGGACTGCTTCGGCGGCCGCGTGCGGACCGTGGACGACCTGCCGTCGCAGGTGTGCGAGTTCCCCTACCTGAACCCGGTGACGGGCCCCTTCCACGTCGAGGGCGCCGAGCCCGGCGACACGCTGGCCCTGCACTTCGTGAAGATCACACCGGCCAGGGACTGGGCGGTGTCGACGACGTTCCCCCACTTCGGCGCGCTGACCGGCACCCACACCACGGCCATGCTGCAGCCGCCGCTGGAGGAGCGGGTCTGGCGGTACGACATCGACCTCGACCGGGGCGTGGCCGTCTACCACGCCCGCAACAGCGACTTCAGCGTGGCGCTGCCGCTCGACCCGATGCACGGCACGGTCGGCGTGGCCCCCGCCGCGAACGAGGCACGCATGACGATCACCCCGGACGCGCACGGCGGCAACATGGACACCCCGGAGCTGCGCGCGGGCGTCACCGTCTACCTGGGCGTCAACGTCGAGGGCGGGATGTTCTCGATCGGCGACGGCCACGGGTTGCAGGGGCACGGTGAGGTCTGCGGCACCGCCGTGGAGTCGGCCATGAACACCGTGGTCGCGGTCGAGCTGGTCAAGGGGGTGGCGACGCCGTGGCCGCGGCTGGAGGACGACCTGCACCTGATGTCCACGGGTTCGGCCAGGCCGCTGGAGGACGCGTACCGGATCAGCCAGCACGACCTGGTCACCTGGACGTCGGAGCTGACCGGGCTGGACACGCTGGACGCCTACCAGCTCGTCAGCCAGGCCGGGCAGGCGCCGGTCGGCAACGTGTGCGACACCAACTACACGATGGTCGCGAAACTGCCCAAGGAGTATCTGGGCCGCCCGGCCGCCTACGAGTCGGCGCACGCCCGGCTGCGCGCGCTGGGCTCTCAGTACACAAGTTGAGGTAAAGATTGATGTTGCAGGTCAGAGCACTGATCATCGTCACCTTAAGGTGGGAGTGTGCTCAGGTTGGTGCTGTCTCTGGTCCTGCTCGACCCCACCGCCGTCGCCGAGGTGCCGCAACGTAACGTCCCCGTACCCCGCGTCCTGACCCCCGACGGCGACCGCCTGGGCTATGCGCCGGTCCCGCGCCCCTACACGGGGGCGCGGCGCCTCACGGGGGTCCTGCTCGGCCGCGACCCCGTGACGCGGACGAACGTGCTGTGCGGGGGCACGGTGATCGGCTCGCGCAGCCGCAGCCTGGTGGTCACCGCCGCGCACTGCCTCTACCAGAACGGCCACTCGCTCCAGCAGGTGACCTTCCTACCCGGCTACGACCAGGGGCAGCCGAAGCTGGGGGTCTGGCAGGCCGTGCGCGTGTGGGTGCCCGACAGGTGGCGCACCGAGCCGTACTCGGCGAGTCTGCTGCCGTACGACGTCGGCCTGGTCGGTGTGGCGCGCCGCGAGCGCCCGCTGGAGGCCGTCACCGGCAAGGGCGTGCGGCCGATGCCCACCACCAGGGGCACGAAGCTGCGCGGGCTCGAACTGCTCGGCTATCCGGCGGGCAAGGGCTATCCGGGCACGAAGATGTACCGGTGCGTGGGCGACGCGAGCGAGGGCCTCTCCGAGGGGCCCGGGCTGATGATCACGCGCAACTGCCACGCCGCCGCCGGCGGGAGCGGCGGTCCCGCCCTGTACGGCGACGCGCTGGCCGGCGTCGTGTCGTCCTCCAGCCCGATGAGCGACACCCAGGGGTACACCGTGCTGACCAGGCTGGGCGAGTCCGTGTTCGGGCGGATGCTGGCCAAGGCCGACAAGGAGATGCTCAAGCTGCCCGGCTGACGATCTCCTCGCAGAGCGCGTGGGTGGCCAGGGCGTCGTCGGCGGCGATCCGGCGGCCCTCGCGCACGGCGGCGAGGAAGTCGAGGCAGATCTGCTCGATGCCGCGCTGCCTGGCCACCGGCACCCAGTCGGGGCGACGGGCGAGCGTCTCGCCGCCCCGGTAGTCGACGACGTCGCCGAGGTTGGCCACGCGGCGCTTGGCGCCGTCGCCCATGGCCTCGCAGGTCTCCTCGCTCGCCCCGCTCGTCCGGTTCATGACGCCGATGGCGGTGAAGCCGTCGCCCGTCAGCTCCAGGACGACGTGCTCGAGGAGGCCGTCCTTGACGCGGGTCCTGCTCCTGGTGCCGGTCACCGGGCCGGGGGCGAGGAACCTGAGGGTGTCCACCACGTGGATGAAGTCGTCGAAGATCACCCGGCGCGGCTCGTCGGGCTGGTTGTCGCGGTTCTTCTCCATGAGGACGAGGTGCCGGGGATGGGCGGCGAGCCCGGCGTATCCGGGCGCGTACCGGCGGTTGAAGCCGACCATCAGCGACCTCCCCTCGCTCTCCGCGAGCCGTACGAGCCGCTCGGAGTCCTGGAGCGTGTAGGCGATCGGCTTGTCGACATAGACGTGGATCCCGGCCTTGAGCAGGGGCTCCACGATCTGCGGGTGCGCCTCGGTGGCCGCGTGCACGAACGCCGCGTCGGCCCCCGCCTTGATCACCTCGTCCACGCTCGTGGACCGCCCGGCGATCCGGTAGGTGTCGCCGAGCCGATCCAGGCGGGCCTGGTTGCGCGTGCAGAGGTGCAGGTCGAGGGAGGGCTGGGCGGCGAGCACGGGGAGGTAGGCCTTCTCCGCGATGTCACCCAGGCCGATCACGGCTATCTTCACGCCTCGAGCGTAGCCTTGAGGCTCACTTCGATCGGCGTAGGCGCGACACCGAACGTGGTCTGGAAGGCCGAGGAGTCGAGCACGAACGGCTGCGTGAACTGGTACCTGACGTGGCCGAGCTCCCCGATCATGGGCGAGAACAGGCCGGCCACCCTGACCAGCGGCCACGGGAGCTGCGCGAACTTGGGCGCGGGCCGCCCGAGCAGCGCGGCCATCCGCTCCCCCATCTGGCGGAAGCTCAGCGGCTCGCCGGTGGGCACGTGCCACGGCCGGCCCCAGGCCCGCTCGTCGCCGCCGGCCACGATCAGCGCGTCCGCCACGTCGGGCAGGTAGGTCCAGCTGTGCGGCATGTCCGGGGGGTAGACCAGCTGGATGGTCTTGCCCTCCCTGAGCGGCATGAGGAACCGGCCGCCCAGGTAGGACTGGTCGCTGGCGCCCGGGCCGAAGAAGTCGGAGCCGCGCACCTCGGTCGTCCTGATCCGGCCCGCCTCGTGCGCGGCCAGCGCGTCCCGCCACATCTTCGCCCGCACCCGGAACTTGGGGTTGTCGGAGGCGAGCGGCAGGTCCTCGGTCATGGGGCCGTTCACGGGCCCGTACGGGTAGAGGTTGCCGAGCATCACGTACACGGCGCCGCTCGCCTCGGCGGCGGCCAGGAACGACTCGGCCATCGGCGGCCAGTCGGTGAGCCAGCGGTGGTACTTGGGGTTGACGCAGTTGTAGAGGACGTCGGCCCCCTTGGTCGCCTCGATCAGCCCGGCCTTGTCGGAGATGTCGGCGGCCACCTTGACGGCCCCCTCGGGACCGCTGCCCGAGCGGGTCACGACGGCGACCTCGTGTCCCTGAGCGAGCAGCTTGTTCGCCACATGCGTGCCGACCTGGCCGGAGCCCACGACGACGTGCTTACCCATGATCAGACCTGCTTCCAGATGATGCGGAGAACCGCGTTGACGACGAACACAGCGAAGAAGACGACGGCGGGGGTCACCAGGCCGGAGGCGTAGAGCGCGACGGCGCCGCCGCCGAACCAGAGGATCTCCAGCGCGGCGCGGGCCAGACCGGTGAGGGGGAACGTGGCGTTGGCGCCCCCGCCCGCCCCGAACAATGCCCACGCGGCGATGAACAGCGCCGGCGCACCCACCCCGGCCAGCAGCTTGATCCACCAGGCGGCGCTCAAGGTGAAGCCCCAGTATCCCACGGAGGCCAGCACGCCGAGCTCCAGGAAGAACATCAGGACGGCGTTGGCGCCTTTGACTGTGCCGAGCATTTCGGTCCTCCGTGAACTGTCATTCGCTTACGAGAGCAATGCTCTCTCAAAAGAGCAGGGATCGTCAAGAGCGGTGCTCTCGTTTTTTGGCACCGCTCTGATAGCCTGCATCCATGACAGCCAGCCGCACCGCCAGAGAACGCGTCAGGGCCGAGCTCACCAGGGAGATCACCGACATCGCGCGTCGCCAGCTCGCCACCGACGGCGCCGGCGGCCTGTCGCTGCGGGCGGTCGCCCGCGAGATGGGCATGGTCTCCTCGGCCATCTACCGCTATTTCCCGAGCCGCGACGACCTGCTGACCGCGTTGATCATCGACGGCTACAACGCGCTCGGCGAGAGCGTGGAGCGCGCCGACGCCGAGTGCCGGCAGGACGACTACCTGCGCCGGTGGATGACGGCCTGCCACGCCGTACGCGACTGGGCGCTGGCGCACCCGCACGAGTACGCGCTGCTCTACGGCTCCCCCGTGCCCGGCTACCAGGCTCCGCAGGACACGGTCCCGGCCCGGATCCGCGACGTCACCGTGCTGGGCCGGATCGTCTCCGACGCCTGGGCCGCGGGCGCGGTCCAGGCCCTTCCCGGCGAGGCCCCGCGCGAGCTGGCGCCGGAGGCGGAGGCGATCCGCGGGCTCATGCCCGGCGTGCCCGACGACGTGCTCTGGCGCGCCCTGTCCGCGTGGACCACGCTGTACGGGTGGGTCAACTTCGAGGTGTTCGGCCAGTTCAACAACACGATCGAGAACAGGCGCGCGGCGTTCGAGCACTCGATGCGGCTGGCGGCTTCGGCGATCGGGCTCGCCGCCGAGTGAGCGGCGCCGCTCAGCTCGGCTTGAACAGCGGCACCAGCACCTCGTCCACGATCGCGACGACGAGCTCGTCGGGGACGGGCGAGCCCTCGAAGAGGAAGTGGTGGCGCAGCAGCGCGTGACCGGCGTCGAGGCGGCGGGGGGTGACGGCCTCGGGGGCGACCTCGCCGCGCTCGACCGCCCGGCCGACGACCTCCGTCATCAGCCTCCTGGAGGTGCTCTGGGAGTCCTTGCGCAGGGCGCGCAGCGGGGACCCGCTGCTCAGCGCCTCGCCGAGCAGCCCGCGCATGGCCTCGCCCGCTGGGCCCGCCAGCGCCTTCGACGTCATCCTGAGCATGGCCACCAGGTCGTCGCGCAGGTTGCCGGTGTCGGGCGCGGTCCCGGGGGTGGGCAGCGAGTTGTAGACCGCGTCCATCACCAGCTCGATGCGGGTGGGCCAGCGCCGGTAGAGCGACGCCTTGCTGGCCTTGGCCCGCTCGGCGACGCGCTCCATGGTCAGCCCGGCGTAGCCGGCCTCGGCCAGCTCGTCGAGCGTCGCCTGGAAGATCGCGGCGTTCAGCGCCTCGCCCCGGCGTCGCGGCAGCTTGCGGTGGTCGGTCACCATGGCATCTTAGAGAGCTCGGGTAACGCGGCCGGTGTCGCCGTTCACGGTCACCGGCTGGCCGTCCACCAGCACGGAGGTGGCCCTGCCGGTGCCCATGACGGCCGGGATCCCGTACTCCCTGGCGACGATGGCGGCGTGCGAGGCCGCGCCGCCGGCGTCCACGACCACGGCCGACGCCAGCTGGAACAGGGGCGTCCACGACGGGTTCGTGTACGGGCAGACGAGCACGTCGCCGCTCTCCAGCCTGGCGAACTCGGCCGGCTCCCTGATCACCTTCACCGGCCCGGTCGTCACGCCGCCGCTGGCCGGGGAGCCGGTGACCAGCGCGTCCCCCGTCTCGCGGACCGGGAAGACGGCCGCGGGGTCGATCAGCCGCACGCCCGACAGCTCCTCCCGCTTGGCCGCCCGTGCCCGGACCGCCTCGCGCAGCCGTTCCCGGTCGGCGCCGGCCATGGCGGTCACGTCGCGGATGGCCTCCAGCTCCGGCAGCCGCAGGTGGAAGACGTCCTCCGGCCGGTCGAGCACGCCCTGCCCGCGCAGGCGGCGGCCGATCTCCATGAGTGATCTGCGCAGGATGGGCTGCGGCATCATGAAGAAGAAATGGCTGTCCTCGCGAAACGCGACGCCCGCGCGGGCGGCCTCCACCCGCCGCCGCATCCGGGCGCGGCCGCCGGCTGTCAGCCACGGGTGGCGGAGCAGGCGGCCGAGAGCGTCGTCGCCGTCCTTGCGCGCGGGCGGCGCGGCGGCCAGCACCTTGATCAGGTCGAGGACGGTCTCGGGGGCGTCGGACCAGGTGGGCGTGGTGACGAGGATCGGGCTCGAGGTCTCGCGGTGGCCGTACTCGGCCAGGAACGCCCGCAGCCCCTCCTCGAACTCGGCCGGCCTCGGGCCCCCGTCGAGCGCGCCCGTCCGCCTGGCCAGCTCGGCCAGCCGTTCCAGCGCCTGGTTGGCGTCGGTGGTGCGGGTACGCGCCCCGTGCAGCAGGTCGCCGAAGAGCCGGCCGCGCCCGAGCAGCTTGACCGCCACCAGCAGCCGCAGCAGCGCCAGCCCGGTGCCGGGCAGGTAGTCCGCGCGCAGGCCGGCCACCGGGTCCACCAGGTCCAGGGCCTGCCGGGGCACGCGGACGAGCTCCGCCCACGGCAGCTCCGCCAGGTCGCGGGCGGCCAGCTCCCTGACCGCCGCGAGGTAGGCGCGCACGCGCGGGTCCTCGGTCCAGCGGGCGGGGTCGAACCTCCTGGCCCTGGCCAGCAGGCTGAACGGGACGGCCGGCAGCTTCCGGGTGGGGCGCGGGCTCCGCGGAACGAGCTGGTAGACGACGCCGTCCTCCTCCCGCAGGAACCCCTCGAACACGCCGGCTATGCCGAAGCCGGCCACCACCCTGGCCATCAGCCCGACGGGGCCGTACGGGATCCAGGTCGTCATGTCGATCGGATAGGGCCGTTCCGGGAGGTACTCCATCAGAATGGTGGCGATGCGGCGCTGGGCCGGGTTGAGCCTCCCGACCGGGGGCGGCGGCAGCGCGGTCATGGGCCGGGCCTGCAGCAGGTGGAC
The DNA here is from genome assembly GCF_040675285.1 of Nonomuraea sp. NPDC049625. NCBI lineage: Bacteria > Bacillati > Actinomycetota > Actinomycetes > Streptosporangiales > Streptosporangiaceae > Nonomuraea > Nonomuraea sp. NPDC049625. Next base: position 572,141 of record NZ_JBFAOQ010000004.1, read on the forward strand.
GCGACCGCCCGCGTACGCCCACTCGATGTCCTGGGGCCGCCCGAAGTGCGCGGCGACCTCCTTCCCCAGCCTGGCCAGCTCCCCGAGCGCCGCGTCGGGCAGCCGCTCCTGAGCGGCCGAGCCCGTCTCGCGCGTGACTCCCCCGCCCGCCGCGCCCCTGATGACGACCTCGTGACGCCCCGGCGTGAAGCTCGTGCCGGCGTCGGAGATCACGTAGTGGTCGGGCGTGACCAGGCCGGACACCACGGCCTCGCCGAGCCCGCTGCCGGCGTCGACGACGAGCTGGGCGCGGTCGCCGGTGACCGGGTTCGCGGTGAACATGACGCCCGCCAGGTCCGCCTCGACCATGCTCTGCACCACGACCGCGATCCGCACCTCGGAGTCGTCGATGCCGAGCCGGGCGCGGTAGGCGACGGCGCGGTCGGTCCAGAGCGAGCCCCAGCAGCGGCGTACGGCGTCGAGCACGGCCTGCTCGCCCACGACGTTCAGGTACGTGTCCTGCTGGCCGGCGAACGCGGCCCCCGGCAGGTCCTCGGCGGTGGCGCTGGAGCGCACGGCCACGGGCCCGCCGCCAAGGGCGCCGTACGCGCCGGCGACGGCCTCCCTCAGCTCGTCGGGCAGCTCGACCTGCTCGAAGTACGCCCGCGTGCCGTGCCCCTGGGCGATCACGTCGTAGGCGTGGGTGGTGACGACGAAGCCGCCCGGGACGGGGAAGCCGTTCCTGACGAGCTCGCCCAGGTTGGCGCCCTTGCCCCCGGCCATGGCCAGGTCGTCCCGGCCGAAGGCGGCCAGCGGTGCGACGAGTTTCACGATCTCTCCTCGGCGTAGGCGGTGGTGCGGAGCGGACGCGCCGGCAGCGCCAGCGCGAGGAAGAACGCCACGGCCAGCAGCGGCGCCATGGCCGCGAAAACCGGCGGCACGGCCGCGGCGAAGGCGTCCCGCATGCTGTCGGGGACGTCGGACGGGTTCGTGGCGGAGATCCCGGACCTCAGCGTGATCAGCGCGCCCACCAGCGCGACCCCGGCGGACGCGCCGACCTGGCGCAGGAAGGTCACCGACGAGGTGGCGGTGCCCAGGTCGGCGTACTCCACGGCGTTCTGGGCGGCCAGCACCATGGTCTGCATGACGAGCCCGACCCCCAGCCCGGTCACCAGCATCGCGCCGGCCAGCGCGAGCGGGTCGCGGCCCGCCAGGCCGATCAGCCCGAGCCCGGCGGCGGCCACGGCCGTGCCCGCGATCGGGTACGGCCGATACTTCCCGGTCCGCGTGATCAGCCGCCCGGACACGACGGTCGTGGCGAGCACGCCCGCCATCAGCGCCGTCACCAGCAGCCCCGCCCCCGTCGCGCTGGAGCGCAGCGCGATCTGCAGGTAGGCCGGCATGTACGTGATCGTCCCGAACAACGCGAACCCGATGAGCAGGCTGATCGACACCGGCACCGCGAACGCCCGGTCGCGGAACAGCCGCAGCGGCAGGATCGGGTCCCTGGCGAACCGGGCGCTGACCAGCCACGCCAGCGCCCCGGCGATCGCCACGGCGAGATAGACGGGGTTCCCGGTCTGCCCCAGCAGGACCACCCCGACCACGGCGACGGCCAGCGTGACGGCCCCGGCGACGTCGAGCGGCGCCCGGCCCGCCTGCCCGCTCGGCCTCGGCAGCCGCAGGGTGGCGCTCAGCACGACCAGCGCCAGCACCCCGAGCGGCGGGTAGATCGCGAAGATCCACCGCCAGCTCAGCCGGTCGACGAAGAACCCCCCGATCAGCGGCCCGCCCACGGCGGCCACCACGTACATGGCCCCGATGAGCCCGAGGTAGCGGCCCCGCTCGCGCGGGCTCACCACCTCGCCGATGATCGCCTGCGCCCCGATCATCAGCCCGCCGCCGCCCAGCCCCTGCACGGCGCGGAAGGCGATGAACTGCGGCATCGACGTGGCCACCGAACACAGCACGGCCCCGGTCACGAACACGACGATGGCGACCTGCATGGTGGGCTTGCGGCCGTACCGGTCGCCGAGCTTGCCGTAGACGGGCATGACCACGGTGGCGGCGGCGAGGTAGGCGCTGACGACGGCGGGCATCTGGTCCAGCCCGCCCAGGCTGCCCGCCACGGCCGGCAGCGCGGGCGCCATGATCGTCTGATCGAGCGCGCCCAGCAGCATCGCCAGCATCAATCCGGACAGCACGACGCCCATGACGTCTCTCCTTAGAGAACGACTCGTTCTCTAAGGAGCATACGATTCAACTCGAAGAAACGCAACGTTCACTAATCGGACCTCAGCGGATGCCGCGGGTCCGGAGCGCACAGGCCAGGGCGGCGATGCTCAGGAACGAGACGGCCAGCAGGTAGAACGCCGGCGACACCTGCGAGCCGGTCCCCGAGACCAGCGCCGCGGCGATGGCGGGGGTGAACCCGCCGAAGGCCGCGACCGCCGCGTTGTAGCTGAACGACAGGCCGGTCGCGCGCGACTCCACCGGGAACGCGTCGGCCATGACCGACGGCAGCGCGCCGAAGTAGGCGGCCTTCAGCAGGCCGAGGATCGTCATGCAGAGCGTCAGGGTCAGGAACGACGGCGACGCGGTGAGCCAGAGGAACAGCGGGACGACGCTCCCGCCGATCAGCACCGCGGCCGGGATCATGATCTTCAGCCGGCCGAACCGGTCGGCCAGCAGGCCGACGAAAGGCGTCGCGACGGTCAGGGTGACCCCGGTGATGAGCAGCGCGACGAACGACAGCGAATCGTTCAGGCCCAGCTCCTCGATCCCGAAGGTCGGCATGTACTGCAGGATGAAGTTGAGCGCGGTCGAGATGACCAGCGCGCCACCGGCGATCAGCAGGCCGCCCCAGTGGTCGCGGAAGACCGCCCGGATCGGCGAGGGACGCTCGCCCGTCGCCTCCGGGGTGATCGCCGGCGACTCCAGGACGTACCGGCGGATGTAGAGGCCGACCGGAAGGACCAGCAGCCCGAACACGAACGGCACCCGCCAGCCCCAGGCCGCCATCTGCTCCTTGGACAGCACGGCGGTCAGGCCCGCGGCGAACCCGGAGGACATCAGGGTCGCGAGCCCCTGGCTGGCGAACTGGAAGCTGCCGAGGAAACCCTTGCGGCTGTCGTCCTGCTCGACCAGGAACGAGGTGGCCGCGCCGAACTCGCCGCCGGCCGCGAATCCCTGGATCAGCCGCGCGACCACGATCCCCAGCGGCGCGAGGAGCCCGAGCGTGGCGTAGCCGGGCATGACCACGATCAGCAGGGTGCCGAGGGCCATCAGCCAGATCGTCAGCACCAGGGCCTTCTTGCGCCCGTGCCGGTCGGCGTACGCGCCGATGACCAGCCCTCCGAGCGGACGGATCAGGTACGTCACGCCGAACACCGCATATGCCTGCACCAGCTGCACGCCGGGCGCGTCGGCGGGGAAGAACGCCTGTCCGATGTAGGCCGCCATCAGCGCGTACACGGCGAGGTCGAACCACTCGAGCGCGTTGCCGATGGTCGCCGCCGCGATCGCGCGGCCGGCGGAGCCGCGCGTCGCGGGCTGGGTCGAATCTGTGGAGGCGACGGCCATCGAAGGTCCTTCCGGTGGGGGGCTGACGTCCGTCAGACCGGGCGGGGGGCGGGGAGCGGGTGGTCGGCCGAAGGGTTGCCGAGAGCGTGGAACAGCGCGGCGGCCAGCACGACGCCCTCGCGGGCGATCCCGGCGAGCAGGTGCTCGTCGGGCGCGTGCTGGAGGCAGCCCGGGTACGAGTGCGGCAGCCACAGGGTCGGCAGGCCGAGGACGTCGGTGAAGACGAAGTTGGGCAGGGAGCCGCCGATGTTCGGCAGCAGGGCGACGGGCCCGCCGGTCACCTGCTCCAGCGATCCCCTGGCCCACCGCACCCACGGGTCGTCGAGCGCCGTACGGCTGGCCGGGAAGTGGCCCAGGACGCTGACGCCGACCATCGGGTAGCCGTGGGCGGCGAGGTGCTCGGCGACGGCCTGCTCCACGCCGCTCACGTCGGTCCCGGCCACGTACCGCAGCTGCAGGATCGCGCGGGCCCGGCCGGGGATCGCGTTGACGGGGTTGTCGATGTCGGCCGACCCCATCGCCAGGACCTCCAGGGTGTTCCAGCCGTACAGCCGCTCGGCGGCGGTCAGGCCGGTGTCGCCCCAGCCCTCGTCCGGGGCCGGGTCGCCGGGGCTGTTCGCGACAGTGACGCCGGCCAGCACCTCGCGGACCGCGTCCGGGAGCTCCGGCGGCAGCAGGGCGGGCACCCGGATGCGCCCGTGCCCGTCGACGCAGCTCGCGATCGCGCCGGCCAGGGTGGTGGCGGGGTTGCGCAGGACGCCGCCCCAGTTGCCGGAGTGGTAGGTGTTGGGGCGCAGATCGACGTCGAGCGCGATGTCGACGCCGCCGCGCGACCCGAGGAACAGCGTGGGCGTCGCCGCGTCCAGGCGCGGCCCGTCCGAGGCGATCAGGACGTCCGCCCGCAGCTCCTCGCGGTGCGCCGCGGCGAACTCGGCCAGTCCCGGCGAGCCGATCTCCTCGCCGGACTCGAACAGGAAGATCAGGTTGAACCCGAGCCTCCCCTGCCGGACGAGCAGCAGGCGCAGCGCGGCGAGGTTGATCAGGTGCTGACCCTTGTTGTCGGCCGAGCCGCGGCCGTACCAGCGGTCGCCGTCGGCGGTCAGCGTCCACGGGTCCCGGCCGTCGCTCCACCGGCCCGCGTGGCCGTCCACCACGTCGGCGTGGCCGTAGCAGAGGAGCGTCGGCAGCGAGGAGGACTCGATCCGGGTGCCGACCAGGAACGGGCCCCCAGCGGGGTCGGGGTTGGGGTGCTCGGTCACGGAGCACCCCAGGCCGGTCAGCGCGGGCGCCAGAACCTCGTCCAGGTATGCCTTGACGGCAACGCGGGCTCCCGGCTTGGTGCTCTCGGTCGGGTAGGAGACCATCGCGGCGAGGTCGGTGAAGAACGCGCCGGAATCGACGTACTCCTCCGCCTGTTCGATGAGGTCTGCTGGGATCACGAGAGGTTCCTCCGGGGGGGTCGCGGGCGCTGTGCTGGTCAGCAGCGTAGGACGGTTCACGGGCTTGGACCATTGCCGATTGCCGCAACGAGCGTTCTACTATTGGCAAACCCGTGTGTCCGAAGCATTTACCAGGAGATCCCGATGCAACTCCTGCCGGTGGGCCTCTCGTACTTCCTCGAGGTGGCCCGGACGGGGTCGGTGACCGAGGCGGCCCGTACGCTGACCGTCGCGCCCTCGGCGATCAGCAGGCAGATCGCCAAGCTGGAGTCCGGGTGCGGGGTGCCCCTGTTCGTCCGGCATCCGCGCGGGATGGCGCTGACCGAGGCCGGATCCCGGCTCCTCGCCCACGTCCGCCGCAGCGAGGCCGAGGCGTCCGCCCTGGTGAACGAGTTGCGGACCGGGCGCGGAGGCGATGTCCGCAACGTCACGGTGGCGTGTTCGGAGGGGTTCGGACGGCGGATCGTCCCGCGGGCGATGGCGGCCTTCCGTCGCGACCACCCCGACGTGACGTTCCAGCTCGACGTCGTCCCCCGGCAGGAGGCCACCCGCCGGGTGATCGAGGGGATCGCCGACGTCGCCGTCACCTACGCGATGGGGCCGCAGCACGATGTGCGGGTGGAGTGCGCCGTCGTGATCCCGGTGGTCGCGATCGTCCCGCTCGGGCACGAGCTCGCCGGACGCGATCAGGTCGGGCTGGCGGAGCTGTGCGAGCACCCGCTGGCCCTCGCCTCCACCGGGACCAGCCAGCGCGAGCTCTTCGACATCGGCACGCAGATCGAGGGACTGACGGTCCGCCCGGTGCTGGTCTGTGACGGGCTCGGCCCGCTGCACGAGTTCGTCCGCTGCGGGGGTGGCATCGCGCTCGTCGGAGATCTCGGCGACCTGCACCGGGAGGGCTCGGGCGAAGGGGTCGCCTACGTGCGGCTGGACCACCCGGTGTTCCGCCAGCGGGAGGCCCAGGTGCAGACCGCCCTGGGCCGCCGGCTGCCCTGGTCGGTGACGGAGTTCACCGGGCTGCTGGTCTCACTGCTCGGCCCGCCGCCCAAGTGACGGACGGCCCCTTGGACGGCGTACCGAGTGGATGGGATGCGGTGCGGTCAGCGCGAGGCGCGGTTGACCGCGGAGATGATGGCCTTGAGCGAGGCCGTCGTGGTGTTGGCGTCGACGCCGACGCCCCACAGCACCTGGCCGTCGACCTCGCACTCCAGGTAGGAGGCGGCCTTGGCGTCGGAGCCGGCGCTCATCGCGTGCTCCACGTAGTCGAGCACGCGCACCTGGATGCCGACCCCCGCCAGGGCGTCGATGAAGGCCGAGATCGGGCCGTTGCCCGCGCCCGCGATCTCGCGGATCTCCCCGTCGACCCGGACGTCGGCGCCGATGCGGTCCTTGTCGTCCACCGTGGACTCGTGGCGGTGGGCCATCAGGCTGAGGCGGCCCCAGCGGTTGGCCGGGTTGGGCAGGTATTCGTCGCGGAAGATCTCGTACATCGCGGTGGGGCTGATCTCGCCGCCCTCGCTGTCGGTGCGGGCCTGCACCACCTTCGAGAACTCGATCTGCAGCCGGCGTGGCAGGTCGAGCTGGTGGTCGGCCTTCATGATGAACGCGACGCCGCCCTTGCCCGACTGGCTGTTGACGCGGATGACGGCCTCGTAGGTGCGGCCGATGTCCTTCGGGTCGATCGGCAGGTACGGCACCGCCCAGGTGAACGCGTCGACCGGCACGCCCGCCGCGGCCGCGTCGCGCTCGAGGTGCTCGAAGCCCTTCTTGATGGCGTCCTGGTGGGAGCCGGAGAAGGCGGTGTAGACCAGCTCGCCGCCCCACGGGTGGCGCGGGTGCACGGGCAGCTGGTTGCAGTATTCGGTGACGCGGCGGATCTCGTCGATGTCACTGAAGTCGATCTCGGGGTCGACGCCCTGGGAGAACAGGTTCATGCCCAGGGTGACCAGGCAGACGTTGCCGGTGCGCTCGCCGTTGCCGAACAGGCAGCCCTCGATGCGGTCGGCGCCCGCCATGTAGCCCAGCTCGGCGGCGGCCACGGCGCTGCCGCGGTCGTTGTGCGGGTGCAGCGACAGGACGATCGAGTCGCGGTGCTTGAGGTTGCGGTGCATCCACTCGATCTGGTCGGCGTAGATGTTGGGGGTGGCCATCTCGACCGTGGCCGGCAGGTTGATGATGACCTTGCGCTCGGGGGTGGGCTGCCACACGTCGTTGACCGCGTCGCACACCTCGACGGCGTATTCGAGCTCGGTGCCGGTGAACGACTCGGGAGAATACTGGAAGTAGACGTCGACGTCGCTCGCGTCGGCGAGCTTCTTGACCAGCTTGGCGCCCTCGACGGCGATGGCGGTGATGCCGTCCTTGTCCAGGCCGAACACGACGCGGCGCTGGAGGGTGGAGGTCGAGTTGTACAGGTGGACGATGGCCTGCTTGGCGCCCTCGATGGACTCGAAGGTGCGCTCGATCAGCTCCGGCCTGGCCTGGGTCAGCACCTGGATGACCACGTCGTCGGGGACGCGGCCCTCTTCGATGATCTGGCGGATGAAGTCGAAGTCGGTCTGCGAGGCGGCCGGGAAGCCGACCTCGATCTCCTTGTAGCCCATGCGTACCAGCAGCTCGAACATCTGCAGCTTGCGATGGGAGTCCATCGGGTCGATCAGGGCCTGGTTGCCGTCCCGCAGGTCCACCGCGCACCAGCGGGGCGCCTTGGTGATGACCTTGTCGGGCCAGGTGCGGTCGGTCAGGCGGATGGGTTCGAACGCCTGATAGCGATGGGTCGGCATGGGACTGGGCTGCTGAGTGGTCATGTCTGCTGGCTCCTCATCGGTCGAAAGAAATCGGCCGACGCGCATGACTGGCTCCGCGGCGAGGGAGCCGGCCTCAGTGGCCCCCGCCGCGGCAGCTAAGAAGCAGCCCACGCAGCATGCCATGCACGTTACCAGACGTCTCGCGATGCACTGCCCCGGATCTCAGATCCTGAGAAGGCGGGCGAGTCGCCCTCAGCCGGAGTGCGGCGGGAAACGGGCCCCGGGGCGGGAGGCCGGCCCGGACCGGTGACTAGAGTTCAGGCATGCGGGACGACGAAATTCTCACCAAGATCGGTGCCCTGGTCGACGAGGAGCACGAGCTGCGCAACCGGCTGTCCACGGGCGAGGTGACCACGGACGAGGAGCACGAGCGCATCAAGCAGCTGGAGAGTGCGCTCGACCAGTGCTGGGACCTGCTCAGGCAGCGCCGGGCCAGGCGGAGCGCGGGCGAAGACCCCGACAACGCCGCCGCCCGCCCCGCCAACGAGGTCGAGAACTACAGCCAATAAATTCGCTCGCCCCGGCCGTCGTCCGTGCGATTTGCTGGGCACATGTGGATCCAGCCCATCGATCTCGACCGGCCGGGCGACCTGGTCACGGGCCTGCATGAGGCGTACACGGCGGCCTACTCCGACGACCCTGGCCCTCTGATGTCGCTCGCCCACTTCCGCCACGACATCGCCAGGCACTCGCCGGGCGACCGGGCCGAGCTGTGGGCCGTCGTCGAGGGCGGCGAGGTCGTCGGCGGCTACGCCCTGTCGCTCTCCCAGCTCGACAACACGCACATGGGCTGGATCTTCCCCCTCGTCGTGCGCCCCGAGCGGCGCGGCCGGGGGCTGGGCTCGGCGCTGTTCGAGCATGCGCTGGAGAGATTGCGCCACCACGGCAGAAGCCTGCTCCTCACGGAGACGCCGACCACCGGCGTGGGCGCCCGCTTCGCGCTCGCCCACGGCATGACGGTCGCGGTCGCCGAGGCCCGCCGCGTGCTGGATCTCCGCAAGGCCGGCTGGGACACCCTGGAACGCATGATCCCCACCGTCGAGGGCTACCGTCTCGAACGCTGGACCGGCCCGGCCGACCCCGGCCTGATCCCCGATCTCTCGACCCTGATGAACGGCATGAACGACGCCCCGCGCGACGCCGGCATCGAGGACTTCGACTTCAGCTCCGAGCGTCTCCGCGACCGCGAGGAGGGCATCAAGGAGCGCGGCTTCACCAGCTATTCGATGATCGCCCGCCGCGACTCCGACGGAGCCCCCGCCGGATACACGCGTGTCTACCTCACCGCCGACCGCTCGGACGGCTGGGGACACCAGGCGGACACGACCGTGCTGGCCGGGCACCGGGGCCACCGCCTCGGGCTGCTGCTCAAGCTCGCCAACCTGTTCTGGCTCCGCGAGCACGAGCCCCACCTGGAGCGGATCATCACCTGGAACGCCACCTCCAACGCCCACATGCTGGCCATCAACGAGGCCATGGGCTTCGAGCTCCTCGACGAATGGAACGAATGGCGGCTGGAGCTGTAGGCCGTTCGGAGGCGGGAGGCTAACCTGACCCTTTATGACCTTGGAGGCGTTGAGGGACGGGGATCCGCGCCAGGTGGGGCCGTACACGCTCCTGGTTCGGCTGGGCGAGGGCGGCATGGGCGTCGTCTACCTGGGCCAGGCGCCGGACGGCACGCGGGTGGCGGTCAAGCTCATCCACGCCAGGATGGACGCGCAAGCGGACTTCAGGCGGCGCTTCGCCCGCGAGGTGGCCGCCGCCAAGCGGGTCGCCCGCTTCTGCACCGCTCCCGTCCTGGACGCCGACGTCGAGGGGGACGTGGCGTACCTGGTCACCGAGTACGTCGAGGGGCCCAGCCTGGGGGACGCCGTCCACGAGTCGGGGCCGCTGAAGGGCTCGGCGCTGGACGGCCTGGCCGCCGCGATGGCCATGGCCCTGCGCGCCATCCACGGGGCGGGGGTCGTGCACCGCGATCTCAAGCCGTCGAACGTGCTGCTCTCCCAGGTGGGGCCCAAGGTCATCGACTTCGGCATCGCGCAGCTCATGGACGCGGAGATGAGCAGCGCGATCGTGGGGACGCCGTCGTACATGTCGCCCGAGCAGGTGTCGGGCGCCACCATCGGCCCGGCCTCGGACATCTTCTCGTGGGGCTGCACGGTCGCCTACGCGGCGAGCGGCAGGCCGCCGTTCGGCTCGGGCTCGGTCCCCACGATCCTCCTGCGCATCGTCAACGAAGCCCCGGAGCTGCACGGCCTCTCGGGCCCGCTGCGCGACCTGGTGCTCGCCTCGCTGACGAAGAACCCGCGCGAACGCCCCACGGCCCAGGACCTGATGGACCACCTCAGCGTGGCGGACCCCGGCGGCGCTCCACCCCCCAGCGCGGAAACGGACACAAGCGGTACTCCGGCATCCACTGGCAGCACCGGCACGGGCACGAACGCGACCGGTCACCCGGAGCACGCCGAGGTGACGACGGCGCCGCCCGACAGCCCCTTGACTCCCAGCCCCGGGGTGGCGGGGAACCGGAGGAGGGTGCTCGCCGCGGCGGCGGCCGTCGCCGTGGCCGTGGGAGGCGCGTCCGTGGCGGTCGCCTGGCGCACCCTGGGCACCTCGTCGAGCGCCCGCACCCCCGCCCAGACGACCACCACCCAAGCCGCCCGCTCCAACAACCAGGCCAAGCCCCAGAACCCGCTCACAGCCCCAGGCAAGATCACGTTCTACTCTCCACCGGAGCCGGCCGCCACCCGCCAGGCCGAGCAGTGGAAGAAGGACCGCCCCGAGGACGCCGAGCTCATGAGCAGGCTGGCCGCGGTCCCCCATGCCATCCGCCTCAACCAGCCCGAGGCCAGGCCGGAGGTCGAAGCCACCGTCACCGCGGCCCGGCAGGAAGGCGGCGTCCCGGTGTTCCTGATCAACTCCTTGCCGGGCAGCGAGTGCCGCTCGACGACCGCCGCGGAACTGGCCTCGTACCAGGAGTGGATCAAGGGCATAGCGAGCACGATAGGCCAGGCCAAGGCGGTGGTGATCCTCGAACCGGGCGCCACGGTCAAGATCCCCGGAGTCGAGGAATGCGACCCGCGGGGCTCGGTGGAGCAGCGCTACGACGCCCTCCGCCAGGCCGTCCAGACCCTCAAGGCCAACCCGAACACGGCCGTCTACCTCGACGGCAGCCAGGATCTCTACCCGGGCACCGCGCTCATGGCCGACCGGCTGATCAAGGCCGGCATCGACCGGGCGGACGGCTTCTTCCTCAACACGGGGGCCTTCCACCCCACGGAGAGGACCGTCGCGTACGGCAAGGCGCTGTCGGCCTGCGTCAGCGTCCAGCGGGCCACGGGCGCCAAGGACTGCCCGTCGGACGGGAAGGTGGACCCGGCGACGATGCCCCACTTCGTGGTCGACACCGCCAGGAACGGCCAGGGCTCGTGGTCCCCGCCGCCGAAGAAGTACCCCGACCCGCAGACGTGGTGCAACCCGCCGGGCCGGGGCGCCGGCGACCGGCCCACGACCGACACGGGTGAGGAGCTGGTGGACGCCTACCTGTGGATCGCGCGGGCGGGCTCGTCCAGCGGCCGGTGCAGGCGCGGGGAGGGCGGGGAGAAGGACCCCGAGCGCGGCGTCGTGTCCCCGGAGGCCGGCGAGTGGTGGCCGGATCTGGCGCTGGAGAGGGCCGAGAAGGCCAACCCGCCATTGTGACGGGCCGGGGCAGGCCCGAGGTTGCGCCCATGTTAAGCGGACGTTAGATCTCGGCCACCTGCCCTTGTCCGAACATCCTTCTGCGGAGAGGCTCTGACCTGCACCTACTCCCCCCAGGAGGTTACCCGTGAGCAAGGCACGCGTGCCGTGGAAGGCAGTGATCGGCGGCTCCGTCGGCAATCTGGTCGAGTGGTACGACTGGTTCGTCTACACCAGCTTCGCCGTCTATTTCGCCGCGTCCTTCTTCCCTGAGGGCGACAACACGGCGAAGCTGCTCAACACCGCGGCCATCTTCGCCGTCGGCTTCTTCATGCGCCCGCTCGGCGGCTGGCTGCTCGGCCGCTACGCCGACAGGAAGGGCCGCAAGGCGGCTCTCACGCTCACCGTCACCCTCATGTCGGCCAGCGCCCTGCTGATCGCCATCGCCCCGACGTACGAGACGGTCGGCTACTTCGGCGCCGTCGTGCTGGTGGTGGCCCGCCTGCTGCAGGGGCTGTCGGTCGGCGGCGAGTACGCGGCCAGCGCCACGTACCTCACCGAGGCCACCCCGCGCGGCCGGCGCGGCTTCGCCTCGAGCTTCCAGTACGTCTCCATGACCGCCGGCCAGCTCGTCGGCCTCGGCCTGCAGATCATCCTGCAGAACACGATGTCCACGGAGGCCCTCAACTCCTACGGCTGGCGCATCCCGTTCGTGATCGGCGCCCTGGGCGCCGCGGTCGTGTTCTACCTGCGCCGCAACCTCCTGGAGACGGAGGCGTACGACGAGGAGGAGCGCGAGGTCGAGCACCAGGGCCGCGGCACGATCAAGCAGCTGCTCGCCCACAAGAAGGAGGCGCTGCTGGTCATCGCCCTGACCATGGGCGGCACGGTCGCTTACTACACCTACACCACGTACCTCACCAAATACCTCGCCATCACCGCCGGCCTGCCCAAGGAGACGGCCACGCTGGTGAGCTTCTGCGCGCTGTTCATCTTCATGTGCCTGCAGCCGCTGGCCGGTGGGCTGTCGGACCGGATCGGGCGGCGGCCGCTGCTGATCACGTTCGGGATCGGGTCGATGCTGGGCACGGTGCCGCTGATGACGGCGCTCGGCGGGGTCACGGGGTTCGCCGGCGGGCTCACGCTCTCGCTGATCGGCCTGATCATCGTCACCGGCTACACCTCGATCAACGCGGTGGTGAAGGCCGAGCTGTTCCCGACGAACGTGCGCGCGCTCGGCGTCGCCCTCCCCTACGCCATCGCGAACGCCCTGTTCGGCGGCACCGCCGAGTACGTGGCGCTGTGGTTCAAGAACAACAAGATCGAGTCCGGCTACTTCTGGTACGTCTCCGCCTGCGCCGCCGTGTCGCTCGTGGTCTACCTCACCATGCGCGAGACCAGGGACGCCGCCCTCTCCCGCGCCGAGCAGGCTTCGGAGGATGTGGTCGCGGCCCGCGTCTAACCTGACCGTATGCGAGTTCTCCTGGTCGAGGACGACGATCGGCTCGCGTCCGCGCTCACCACGGCCCTCGCCCGGCACGGCCATCAGGTCACCCGTGCCGGGCTGGCCGTCGACGCCCTCCGCCTGGCGGGGGGCGTCGACTTCGTCCTGCTCGACCTGGGCCTGCCCGACATGGACGGCCTCGACGTGCTGCGCCGCCTGCGCCGGGTGTCGGCGGTGCCGCTCATCGTGGTCACGGCCCGCACGGAGGAGCGCGAGGTGCTGCGCGGGCTGCGGTCCGGGGCCGACGACTACCTGGTCAAGCCGTTCCGCACGGTGGAGCTGATGGCCCGCATGGAGGCGGTGGTGCGGCGCGGCACCAGGCCGATGCCGGCCCGCGACGACGTGGTGAGCGTCGGGGACGTCCGCATCGACCTGGATTCCAGGCAGGTCACGGTGGCCGGCGAGCCGGTGACGCTGACGCGGCGGGAGTTCGACGTGCTGGCGATGCTGGCGCGCGAGCCGGGCGTGGTGCGCGGCCGGGAGGAGATCCTCGACGAGGTCTGGGGTGATCCGCTGCTGTCGGCGTCCCGCTCGCTCGACGTGCACGTGGCCAACCTGCGTTCCAAGACCGGCCGTCCGGGGCTGGTGGAGACGCTGCGCGGCACCGGCTACCGGCTGGGCTCGACGGCGTGAACTCCCGCCTGGTGGTCACGTTCACCACGCTGATCGTCTTCCTGATCGCGGCGCTGGCCGTGCCGCTGGGCCTCGCCTACGCCTCCCACCGCACGAACCGCCTGCTCCTCGACCGCCGCGCCGACGCCACCCGCTTCGCGGAGCTGGCCGACCAGGCGGCCAGGGAGGACGACCGCTCGGGGCTGATCGCCGAGATCGACCGCTACGCCGAGCTCTACGGGGCGGCGGTACGCGTACGCGACCGCGACGGCTCCGTCCTGGCCACCGCGGGCCGCTTCGACGCCGACGACCGGGAGGCCACCCGCCTGGCGCTGTCCGGCCGCACGACGGAGGAGCTGCCCACGATCAGCCCGTTCGGACCGGCCACGGTGCTGCTGGCCGAGCCCGCGGGCCGGGACGCGCAGCTGTCCGGCGTGGTGCTGCTGGAGGCCCCCACCGACCGGGCCAGGCAGGACGTGTCGCTGGTGTGGGGCGCGCTGCTGGTCGGCGCGCTGGTGGCGCTGGGCTGCTCGGCGCTGGTGGCCAGGCGGCTGGCCCGCTGGATCCTGCGGCCCGTCACCGAGCTCGACCGGACCACGCAGGCCATCGCGCAGGGCAGGCTCGACGCGCGGGCGCATCCCGGCGCCGGGCCCTCCGAGCTGCGGCGGCTGGAGGAGCGCTTCAACGCCATGGCGGACGCGGTCTCCAACGCGATGGAGCGGCAGCGGGCGTTCGTGGCGGACGCCTCCCACGAGCTGCGCACCCCGCTCACGGTGCTGGGGTTGCGGCTGGAGAACCTGGAGCCGCATCTGCGGGGTGAGGGCACGGCCGAGTTCGAGGAGGCGATGGCGGAGCTGGACCGGCTGGCGCTGCTGGTGGAGGACCTGCTGGCGCTGGCGAAGGTGGAGGCGGGCGCTGGCGTCGAGGGCAAGGAGATCCCGCTGGCGCCCCGGCTGGGGACGTGGCGGGAGGTGTACGCGGCCAAGGGCATCCACCTCATAACCGAAATTTCGGAAATGGCGGTGGTTCCCGAGGCGGCGGCCAGGGTCGCGGACATCGCGCTCGACAACGCCCAGAAGTTCGTGCCCGAAGGCGGCACCGTCACGGTCACCCTGGAGGACGGGGTGCTGCGGATCGCGGACGACGGGCCCGGGCTCGGCGAGGAGGAGCGGGCGGAGGCGCTGGGACGGTTCTGGCGGTCCGGGGCCCACGCGAACGTGGTGGGCAGCGGCCTGGGCCTGGCCATCGCCGCCGAGCTGGCCAGGGCGTGCGGGGCCACGCTGGCGCTGCTGCCCGCCGTACCGCAGGGTCTGGTCGTGGAGCTGCGCCTGAGGGCTCAGCCGTAGGCGTAGCGGTAGTAGCGGGCGGCGCCCGGGTGGAGCGGGACGACGCCGGTGCCGATGGCGTAGCGCATGTCGAGCCGCCCGCCGGGCGCCGACGGGGCCTGGAGGCGGTCGCGGGCGCCGAAGAGGGTCTCGGTGATCGAGTACGCCAGATCGTCCGGGAGCGTGGCCCGGCACATCAGGTAGCTGGGGGTGCCGATGGTCGGCACCGGCCGGCCGACGCCGTACACGCCGGCGGGCACCAGCCCGTGCTCGTAGAGCGGGCCGAACCGGCGGCGCAGGACCGTCACCAGCGGCTCCAGCGGCACGAGCTCGATGTCCTTCAGCGCGGCCAGGACCGGCGTGGGCACCCCGCCCGACCAGAAGAACGCCTCGATCCCGCCGTCGCGCAACGCCTGGACCGACTCGTCCAGGCCCAGCCTGCTGACCTCGGCGGGCTCGGCCAGGTCGGCCACGGCCAGCACGCGGGTGGCGGTCACCGCGGTGCCCGAGCCCTCCAGCCCGATGGAGACCGCCCGACCCGCCAGGTCCTTGACCGCCGCGATGCCGGAGCCCCGCCGCACCACCAGGTGGACGTAGTTCATGTACACCCTGGCCAGCGCGGAGACCGGCTGGTGGCGCACCCTGACGGCGTCGTCGGCGCTGTCGGCCAGCGCGAACGCCACGTCGGCCCGCCCGTCGGTCATCATCGTCAGGTTCTGCACACTGGCCGCGGTCTTCATCACCCGCACCGTGAGCCCGTCCTGCCGCAGCTCCCGCGCGAGCCCGTCGCCGAGTTGCTCGTAGATCCCGCCCGTCACACCTGTCGCCAGCCGCAACTCGGCCCGCCTGCCGTCGGCGGCCGAGCACCCGGTCGCCAGCGCGGCGAGCCCCAGGAAGGCGCGGCGAGATATCGGCATGAAATTACGTTATCCGGTCCACCAGAATGGACATGTGAGCGAACGGGACGCACGCCTACTCATCGCCTCAGAGCTGACGATGTTCCTGCCGGTGAGCCGGCGCCAGGAGTGGCAGCGGGTGACGCCGGACGGCACCTCGACGCTGGGTCACCACGTCGAGTCGCTCGGCATCCCGCTGACCGAGGTGGGGCCGATGGTCGCCGACGGCCGCGGGGTGCCGCCGTCGTACCAGCTCGTGGCCGGTGACGTGGTGGAGGTCCAGCCGGTGCCGCGCCCGCAGCCGCTGCCGGAGGAGCCGCGGTTCCTGCTGGACGTGCACCTGGGCACGCTGGCTCGGCGGCTGCGGCTGCTCGGCATCGACACGGCCTACCACAACGACATGGACGACCCCTCGCTGGTGGTGCAGGCCAACGAGGAGCACCGGGTGCTGCTCACGCAGGACCGCGGCCTGCTGCGCCGCCGCGCGCTGTGGCTGGGCGCGTACGTACGCGGCTCCCGCCCCGCGGACCAGCTCCGCGACCTGCTCGAACGCTTCACCCCGCCGCTGCGCCCGTGGACGCGGTGCACGGCGTGCAACGGCGAGCTGCGGCCGGTCGCCAAGCAGGAGATCGCGCCGCTGCTGGAGGCGGGCACGGAGCGCAACTACGACGCGTACGGGCGGTGCGGCGAGTGCGGCCAGGTCTACTGGCGCGGCGCGCACAGCGACCACCTGGAGGAGATCATCCGGTCGGCCCGCGCCTGGACCGCCTAGCGGCAGAGAGTGAAGGGCTCGACGCCGGGCAGGTGGCGGGCCCACTCCTGGGCGGTGAGGGCACGTCCGGCACGCCGGCAGACGGTGCCGGCCACCCGGTCCCCGTCGAGTTCGTGGGTGCGCAGAGTGCCGTCCGGCGTGACGCTGTAGACCCTCCTGCCGTCCGGTGAGAACACCAGCCGGCCGCTCCCGGCCGCCTGGAACGACTGGAGACCGTCGAAGATCATGCCCAGCGGGTGGTTGTGCGGCACGTCCCACAGGCGGACGCGGTCGCCCCTCTCGTACGCGGCCAGCGTGCGCCCGTCGGGCGACCAGGCGAGCTGCGCGACGTCGCTGTCCGGCACGGCGGGGAAGCTCGCCAGCCGGGTGGTGACGTCCCCGTCCCAGACGGTGATCCGGTCGGGGCCGGAGAACGCCACCCGCCTGCCGTCGGGGCTGACGGCGAAGGTGCCCTCGAGCTGCCCGGCGCCGGGGGCGGGCGGCCGTCCGGCGGCCGTCCGGGGGTCGATGAGCCTCGGTGTCGTGCCCGCGAGCAGCAGGCGCCCGTCCGGGCGGAAGGCCAACTGCCCCGCTCCCGGGACCGTCGCGGTCCTGGAGGTCCCGCGTTCGAGGTCGTGCAGCTCCACGGGCAGGCCGCCGCCGGTGCCCCAGGGTGAGAGCGCGAGCGTGCGGCCGTCCGGGCTGAAGGCGACCGCGTCGACCCCGTTCGCACCCTTGGTCGCGATCCGGAACTCCTGGGCCGCGGCCCCCGGGGGCACCTGGATGACGTGCACGGTGTCGTTCTCGACGAAGGCCAGGCGGCGGCCGTCGCGGCTGAACGCCATGGCCGCGCCCGTGCCCCGCCACCTGATCGGGGCCGCCAGCGGGCGTCCCGTCGCCGTGTCCCACAGGGTGAGGGCGTCGTGCTCCTTGGCCGCCAGGATCCGGGACGACGGGTCGAGCAGGACCTGGTCCTGGTCGTCGCCGCCGCCGCCGATCGACCGGTCGAACAGCATGGAGACGTCCATCGTGAAGACGGCCCCGCCGTCACTCAGCAGCCGCAGCGCCTGCCGGTCGCCGTCGAAGCGCAGGTCGAGGATGGGGGCGGGCGACTGCCGCCGCAGCACGACGTCCCCGCCGGGCCACCGGCGGATCATCAGCTCCTTGCCCCACGCCCAGGTGGCGACGAACCGGTCGCCGAACGCGAACTCGACCGCGTCCCCCGACACGTCGGTCAGCCGCACCTCGCCCCCGGGGAGGCCGTAGATCGTGATGGCGGACTCGCCGGGCGCCCGGTTCGCGGTGACCGCCAGGACCCGGCTGTCCGCGCTGAACTCCGCCTCCAGGAGATCGGCCCGGAGCGGCAGCCGCGGGGCGGCCAGGCGCCTGCCGGCGCGCAGGTCCCAGAGCTGGGCGCGGCCGGTGACGCTGCTGGCGACGACGCCGAGGCGGCCGTCCGGGCTCACCGCGTCCAGTCCTGCTCCTCCGGGGGTGGTGAGGGGCCTGCGGGTGCCGATGTCCCACCAGCGCTCGACGGCGGCCGGTCCCACGGGCACGGACAGCAGCCGTCCCGTCGCGTCGAACTCGAGCTCACCCAGCTCGCCCGCGGGCACCCCGAACCGGTCGCCGAGCGGACGGCCGGTGGCGGCGTCCCAGAGCCGTACCCCTTGGTCGTCCTGGAGGGCGAGGGTGCGCCCGCCGGGGTCGATCGCCGCCTTGCGCACGCCGGTGCCCACCCCGGCGATCTCCCGGAGCAGCCGGTGCGCCGGCACGTCCCAGATCCTGGCCAGACCGGCCTGTACGGCGACGAGCGCGCGCCCGTCCTGGCCGAGCCCGTACACGGAGCCGGAGCCGCGGTACGGATCGGTGAAGACGTCGGTCACGGGCTGGGAGAGCGAGTCGTAGAGCGCCCCGCGCGTCTCCGGCAGCGACGGGCTCAGCCGCCAGGCCGCCACGGTGAGCAGCCGCGCCAGCGGCGGCTCAGACTGCCGCAGATCGGCGGCCCGCAGGGCGAGCTCCCTGGCCAGGGCGTCGTCGCGCTGGCGCACGGTCTGCCTGCGCAGATATTCGGCCAGCCCGAGCCCGCCAAGCGCGACCGCCAGCAGCACGGCCAGGGCCGCCGCCAGCAGGCCCCGCCTCCTGGACTGCCGCCTGGTCTGCCTGGCCCCCGCGTCGAGGAACTCGCTCTCCCGCCTGGCCAGCGTGAGGTCCCTGCGCTCGGAGGCCGCCCACCGCAGCGCCCTGTCGAGGTTGGAGCCGTGCAGCAGGTCGGCGGGCTTCCTGCCGTGGCCGTCCCACTGGGCGGCCGCGTCGGCGAGGCGGCGGTGCACGGGCAGGCCCTCGCGGTTGGCGGCCACCCAGTCGCGCAGCCGGGGCCAGGCCTGGATGAGCCCCGGCCGGGCCAGCTCGAACGTGGTGCCGCTCCGGGTGAGGAGGCCCGCGGCGGCGAAGACGCCGAGCAGGGCGTCCACGGCCCCGGTGTCCGGGAGCTCGTCGCGGCCGACCGGCCGCAGCTCGTCGCCGTCGATCATCCGCAGCAGGACCTCGGGAACGCTCGCCCGCTCGGCCTCGGTCAGCTCGGCGTAGAGCTCCTCGGCGACGGCCCCGAGATCGGGCTCCGCGACGGCGCTCCTGAGCTCCCCCGCCAGCGCTCCGCCCGCGGCCAGCGCGTCCCCGTCCGGCTCGCCCAGCAGCCGCAGGAGCACCGTCTTCGCCGGCGGCCGGTCGGCGGGCGCCTGGGAGAGGGCCGCCGAGACGAGCGACCCGAGCGGTTCGGGCAGCCCGCCCGCGTCCGGGCTGAAGCTCAGCACCCGCGTGACGACCGCCACCGGATCGCCCGCCTCCACGGCGTCACTCCCCCGGGCCGCGAACAGCACCACCATCCCCCACGCCCACAGGTCCGCCGCCGCCGTCGCCGCGCGCCCCTGGAACACCTCGGGCGACATGTACTGCGGCGTCCCCATGATGGGACCGGAGGTGGTCGGCCCGACCTCGCGGGCCACCCCGAAGTCGATCACGCGTGGCCCGTCGGGGCCGAGGATGATGTTGTCCGGCTTCAGGTCCCGGTGCACGATCCCGGCCTGGTGGATGGCCGTCAGCGCGGTCGCCACCCCGACGGCCAGCCTGCGCAGCCGGTCGCCCTCGTACGGCCCCGACTCCGCGACCACCTGCCGCAGGCTGGGCCCGGGGACGAACTCGCTCACGATGTACGGGGCGGGCACGTCCACCTGCGCCTCGATCACCCTGGCCGTGCAGAACGAGGCCACCCGCCGGGCCGCCGCCGCCTCCTTGGCCAGCCTGGCCCTGGCGTCGGCGCTGTCGAACCTGGGCACCTTGACCGCGACCCGCTCGCCGTCCGGCCCGTACGCCTCGTACACCACACCCTGGCCGCCGGCGCCGAGCCGCCCGGCCAGCCAGTAGCGGCCCAGCCGGTGGGGGTCGGTGGGAGTGAGAGCAGCCATCAGTTGTGCCATTCTGATCGACGTCTCCTCCTCCAAGGAAGGTCGCGTGGAATTTCGCATCATGGGGCCGCTCAAAGTGCTCGACGGCGACGGCCAGGACCGCACCCCCACCGTGCCGAAGCACCGCGATCTGCTGGCGATGTTCCTGCTGAACGCCGGGCGCCCGCTCAAGGTCGAGCGGCTGCGCAGGCTGCTGTGGCCGCGCGAGGACGGCGACCGCTCCGACTCGCTGGTGCGCGGCTACGTCGGCCAGCTCCGCCAGCTCGTCGGGAAAGACGTGATCACGACCGTGGCGGGCTCGTACGTGCTGGCGCTGGGCGACGGGCAGCTCGACGTCGACCGGTTCCGGCTGCTGGTGGACAAGGGGGCCTACGAGGAGGCGCTGAGCCTGTGGCGGGGCGAGGTCCTGGAGGACGTCGACCCCGAGGGCGAGCGGTGGGTCGAGACGCGGCGGCTGCGCGAGGAGCTGGAGGAGCTGCGATTACTGGCGCTGGAGCGCCGGGTGCAGGCCGACCTGGACGCCGGCAGGCACCGCGAGCTGCTCGCCGAGCTGCGCCGGCTGACCAGGCAGCATCCGATGTGGCAGCGCTTCCGCGGCCAGTACATGCTGGCCCTCTACCGCAGCGGCCGCCGGGTGGACGCGCTGGCCGCGTACGCGGTGCTGCGTGACCAGCTCGACGGCGGGCTCGCGATCGAGCCCGACTCCGAGCTGCAGCTGCTCTACCACCGCATGCTGCACGACGACGTGTCGCTGCACGTCTCGGCCGGCCCGCCGGTGCTGCTGCCGCCCGACGTGACCGGCTTCACCGGCCGGGGCGAGCTGCTCGACGAGGTGGTGGGCGGCCACGTCGTGGTGCACGGGCAGGCGGGCGCGGGCAAGTCGGCGCTGGCCGTGCACGCGGCCTGGCGGGAGCGGGAGAGCTTCCCCGACGGCATCCTGTACGCCGACCTGCGCGAGACGACCACCCCGTCGGCCGTGCTGGAGGACTTCCTGCGCTGGCTGGGCTGCCCGGCCCAGGCGATCCCGGCGTCGCCGGAGCAGCGGGAAAGGCTCTTCCGCACCTACACGGCCAACCGCAGGCTGCTGGTGCTGCTCGACAACGCCTCGGGTGAGGCGCAGGTGCGGCCGCTGCTGACCTCGTGCCCGACGATCGTGACCAGCCGGTCCTCGCTCGGCGGCCTGACGGGCGCGCGGCGGCTGTCGGTGGGCGTGCTCGGCGCCGGCGAGGCCATCGACCTGCTGGTGAGCGGCTCGGGCCGGCCGGCCGACGACGCCATGACCCGGCTGGCCCGCTTCTGCGGCGGCCTGCCGATCGCGCTGCGCATCGCCGGCTCCCGGCTGGCGGCCCGGCCGGAGTGGACCGTCGACTACCTGGTGGGCCTGCTGGAGGACGAGCACGAGCGGCTCGACCGGCTGCACGCGGGTGACCAGGCGGTGCGCAGTGTGTTCGCGATCGGCTTCGACGGGCTGCCCGAGTCCGCCCGGCTGACGCTGCGGGGGCTCGGCGCGCTGTCGGCCCCCGACTTCGCCGACTGGGTGACCGAGCAGCTCGGCGGGCAGGCCGAGGCGCTGGTGGACGCTGGCCTGCTGGAGACGCACGGCGTGGACGTGGCGGGCCAGGTCCGCTACCGGCTGCACGACCTGACCAGGCTCTTCGCCCGCGAGCAGCCCGTGCCGGGCGTGCTGGGGCGGCTGTCGGAGGTGGTGCTGGCCAGGGTGCGGGCCTCGCGGTTCTCGCTGGTGTCGGGCGATCCGGCCACGGCCGTGGCCACCAGGGACATCAGGGAGTCGGTCGAGTGGCTGGCGGCCGAGCGGGCGTTCCTGGTGAGCCTGGTCGCCGACCTGCACGCGGCGGGGCTCGACGAGGGGTGCTGGCGGCTGGCGCACCTGCTGGCTCCCTACCTGGAGCGCCACCGGTTCCTGGACGACTGGCGGGCGGTGGCCGCGCGGGCGCTGGAGGCGGCGCGGCGCTCGGGCGACGACCGGGGCGAGGCGCTGGTCCTGCTGGACCAGGGCGACCTGCACCTGGCCGAGCGGGAGTGGGAGCTCGCGCACGGGCGGCTGCGGCTGGCGCTGGGCATGTTCCTGCGGCAGGGCCGGACCCGCGAGGTGAACCACACCAGGCGCCGGCTCGGCCGCGTCCACCTGGAGCAGGGGCGGCTGGAGGACGCCGAGCGGGCCCTGCGCACCTGCCTGGAGGGCGCGGACAACCAGCGGGACGCCGCCGACGCCGAGCGCGTGCTCGGGGCCGTGCTGCGCCGCGCGGGGCGGCTCGACGAGGCCGCCGAACGCCTGCGGGCCGCCGTCAAGCACCTGGAGGAGCTGGGCGACCGGCACCGGCAGGCCGACACGCTGCTCGACCTGTCCGCGACGCACCTGGCGCAGGCCGCCAAAACGGACGCCAGGGCCGCCGCCGAGCAGGCGAGGGGCATCGCCGTACGCCTCGGCGACCGGCTGCTGGACGCGCACGCCCTGCTGGCCCTGGCCAGGGTGAACCGGGCCGAGGGTGCGGCGGGGCGGGCGCGGGAGCTGGCCGGGGCGGCGCTGGAGGTGTTCGAGCGGACCGGCGACCGCCAGGGCGCCGCCAACGCCCGCGCCCTGCTGGCCCAGGGTTAGACCGCGAGCAGGCGGCGGACGTCCTCCCGGTGCAGCTCCTCGGCGGCCCCGGTGCGCACGACGTGCCCGCCGTCGAGGATGACGAACGTGTCGGCCAGCCGCAGCGCGATGTCCAGGTACTGCTCCACCAGCACCACGGCCAGCCCTGCGGCGTGCAGCCGCTCGATCGCCGCCTCGATCTCCAGGATGATCGACGGCTGGATGCCCTCGGTCGGCTCGTCGAGTATGAGCATCCTGGGCCTGGTGACCAGGGCCCGGGCCATGGCGAGCTGCTGCTGCTGGCCGCCCGACAGGTGGCCGGCGCTCCGTTTGAGCAGCGGCTTGAGCGCGGGGAACACGTCCAGGGCCTCGTCGATGGCCTCCCTGGTCACCTTGGCGGCCTCCATGGTGACCAGCAGGTTGCCCAGGACCGAGAGCTGAGGGAAGCACTGGTGGCCCTGGGGGACGTACCCCATGCCGAGCCTGACCCGCTCGTGCGGTTTCAGCCGGGTGATGTCGCGGCCGTCGAACGTGACCGTGCCGGCCGTCGCCGGGATCACGCCCATGACGGTGTTGAGCAGCGTGGTCTTGCCGACGCCGTTGCGTCCCATGACGCACACGAGCTGTCCCGGCCCGACCTCCAGAGAGACCCCGAACAGTACGCGTGCCCTCCCGTACCCCGACTCAAGGCCGGTCACCGACAGCATCGCTGGCCCTCCTCCCCAGGTAGACCTCCTGGACGCGGGGGTCGGCGCTGACCTCGTCGACCGACCCCTCCACGAGCACCCTGCCCTCGTGCAGCACGGTCACCGTCGAGGCGTGCCGCCGAAGGAACTCCATGTCGTGCTCCACCACGATCACCGTGTGGTCGGCGGCGATCTGGGTGAGCAGCTCCCCCGTGCGCTCCCGTTCGTCGCTGGACATGCCCGCCACCGGCTCGTCCAGGAGCAGCAGCCGGGGGCGCTGCGCCAGCAGCATGCCGATCTCCAGCCACTGGCGCTGGCCGTGCGAGAGAACACCGGCCGAACGTTCGGCGAGATCTTCGAGTCCGGTCCTGGCCAGCGCCTCCTCGACGGCCTCCGACACGCCCTTGCGCCGCCTGGCCAGCGACCAGAGCGGCTTGCGGAAGCTGGCCGCGAGATCGAGGTTCTCGACCACGCTCAGCTCCTCGAACACGACCGACGTCTGGAACGTGCGGCCGACACCCAGGCGGACGATCTGGTGCTCCTTCCTGCCGACCAGGTCGTGCTCGCCGAACCGCACGCTCCCCGCCGCCGGCCTGGTGAGCCCGGTGATCACGTCGATCAGCGTGGTCTTGCCCGCGCCGTTGGGCCCGATCAGGAAGCGCAGCTCGCCCTCGGGCACGGTCAGGTCCACGCCGTCGAGCGCCCGGAAGCCGTCGAAGACGACCTGGACGTCACGCAGTTCGAGCACGCCGCCACCTCCCCACCAGGCCCACGATCCCCTTCGGGGCGAGCGTCATGACCAGAATGAACAGCGCGCCCTGCAGGTAGAGCCAGCCGTCGGCGAACTGCTCGCTGAACGCCGTCTTGGCGTAGCCCATGACGACCGCGCCGAGCACCGCGCCGGCCAGCGCGTGCCGCCCGCCGACCGCCACCGCGACGACCAGCTCCAGCGAGGGCACGACGCCGAGCAGCGCGGGCGAGATGATGCCGACCACCGGCACGAACAGCGCGCCCGCCAGCCCCGCCATGCCCGCCGAGGCGGCGAAGGTGACGGTCTTGACCAGGGCCGGGTCGTAGCCGAGGAAGCGCACCCGGTCCTCGCCGTCCCTGACGGCGACGAGGAGCCGGCCGTAGCGGCTGTTCACGAGCTGGCGGGTGGCGAGGTAGAGGACCCCGAGGACGACGGCCACCACGAGGTAGAGCGTCCGCTGCGTGGAGTCCTCGGCCAGGTCCTGGCCGAACAGCTCGAAGAAGTTCGTCATGCCGTTGGTGCCGCCGGTCAGGCCCTGCTGGCCGATGAGCAGGATGACCAGGGCGGCGGCCAGGGCCTGGGTGAGGATCGCGAAGTACGCGCCCCGTACCCGCTGCCGGAACACCAGCGCGCCCAGCAGCAGCGCGATCGCCACGGGTCCGAGCACGGCCATGGCGAGGGCGAATATGGGGTTGGCGAACGGCGCCCACAGCGCGGGCAGCCGCTCCACCCCGCTCCACACCATGAAGTCGGGCAGCCCGCCGCCGGCCTCGGTGAGCTTGAGGTACATCGCCATGGCGTAGCCGCCGAGCCCGAAGAAGACGCCCTGGCCGAGGGTGAGCATGCCGCCCTGCCCCCAGGCCAGCCCGATCCCGAGCGCGACGATCGCGTAGCAGAGGTATTTCGCCAGCAGCCCCAGCCGGAACGGCTCCAGCAGCAGCGGGGCCGCCACCAGAGCGATCACGGCCACGGTCGCGAAAGGCAGATTTCTCTTGATCATGTGAGCACCCTCGACCGGAGCACGAACATGCCCTGCGGGCGTACCTGCAGGAACGCGATGATCACGGCGAACACGATGACCTTCGCCAGGGAGGCGTCCGACCAGAACTCGGCGTAGGAGTTCAGCAGCCCCAGCCCGATCGCGGCCAGCACGGCGCCGCGCAGCTGCCCGAGCCCGCCCGCCACGACGACGAGGAACGCGTCCACGATGTAGTACGTGCCGAGCGCCGGCCCGACGGGCCCGATCAGCGTCAGCGCCACCCCGGCCACGCCCGCCAGCCCGGACCCGATGAAGAACGTCAGCATGTCCACCCGGCCGGTGTCGATGCCGCTGGTCGCGGCGAGCTGCCGGTTCTGCACGACGGCCTGGGTCCGGCGGCCGAGCCCGGTGCGGTTGAGGTACAGCCAGACCGCCACCACGCCGGCGATCGCGAGCCCCATGATGAACAGCCGGTTGTAGGGCAGGATGCCCACCCCGCCCGCGAGCCAGGAGGGGGCGGGCACCTGCACGTTCGGCGCGCCGAACAGGTCGCGGGCGAGCTGCTGCAGCACCAGGCTGACACCCCAGGTGAGCAGCAGCGTGTCCAGCGGGCGGCCGTAGAAGTGCCTGATGGCGGCCCGCTCCAGGATCAGCCCCATGAGCCCCGCCACCAGGAACGCCGCCGGCAGCGCGAGCACCAGGTCCTGCAGCAGGAACGCGGTGTACGCGCCCGCCATGATGAACTCGCCGTGCGCCATGTTGATCACGCCCATCTGCCCGAACGTGAACGTCAGCCCGAGCGCGATGAGCAGCAGCACCGCCCCGATGGACAGGCCGATGGGGAGCTGGTTGAGGAAGGCCGGCATCACTGCCCCGCCGCCAGGCCGGAGGCCCAGGAGTAGCCCTTGAGGTACGGGTCCGGCTTGATCGGCTTGCCGGAGTCCCACACCTGCTTGATCAGGCCGTCGGGCTGGACGATGCCGATGCGGGCGGTCTTGTACATGTGCTGGTTCTCGCCGTCGATGGTGACCAGGCCCTCGGGGCGTTCGAGCGAGATGCCGGGCGCGGCCTTCTTGACCGCCTCGACCTCGGTGCTGCCCGCCTTCTTGACCGCCTCGGCCCACAGGTAGACCGCGTTGTAGCCGGCTTCCATGGGGTCGGAGGTGACCTTGTTCTGCCCGTACTTGGCCTTGTACGCCTTGACGAACGCGTCGTTGGCCGGGGTGTCGGTGGTCTGGTAGTAGTTCCAGGCGACCGGCTGGCCCACGATGTTGTCCACGCCGATGCCGGTGACCTCCTCCTCGGCGATGCTCACCGACAGCACCGGCATGCTGTCGGCGGACGAGCCCGCGCTCTTGAGCTGCTTGAAGAAGGCCACGTTGCTGTCGCCGTTCAGGGTGTTGAAGACGGCGTCCGGCTTGGCCTGCATGACCTTGTTGACCAGCGTGGAGTATTCGGTGTGGCCGAGTGGCGTGTACTCCTCGCCGAGGATCTCCATCCCGTTCGCCGCCGCGTACGCCTTGATGATCTTGTTCGCGGTCCGCGGGAAGACGTAGTCGCTGCCCACCAGGAACAGCTTCTTCTTGCCCTGCTCCTTCAGGTAGTCGAGGCCGGGGATGATCTGCTGGTTGGTGGTGGCGCCCGTGTAGAAGATGTACGGCGAGCTCTCCAGGCCCTCGTACTGCACCGGATACCAGAGCAGCGCCTTGTGGCGCTCGAAGACCGGCAGCATGGCCTTCCTGCTGGCCGAGGTCCAGCCGCCGAACACGGTGGCGACCTTGTCCTGCCTGATCAGCTTGGTGGCCTTCTCCGCGAACGTGGGCCAGTCGGAGGCGCCGTCCTCCACCACGGGGACGAGCTGCTTGCCGAGCACGCCGCCGGCCTTGTTGATCTCTTCTATGGCCAGGAGTTCGGCGTCGCGGACGGTGACCTCGCTGATCGCCATCGTGCCGCTGAGCGAGTGGAGAAGGCCCACCTTGATCTCCTTGGAGTCGGCGGGCTTGGCGCCGGATCCGCAGGCCGCGAGGGCCAACACCAAAGCGGCGGAGACAATCGGACGGGAGATGCGCACAGCCGTTCCTTCCTGCCGACCGATACTGGGAGAAAGGTGACTCGGCGAGATTTCCCAAGTAGATCGCGGTTGTTAAGACGCGTTTGCCCAGTGTTCACAAATGCACTTAATCCGAAATATGGGGATTGAGTCGCAGTGCGAAACCAACACGACATGCCCCGGCAACAGCCACGAAACCGCCGGTTCCTATGGTCCGGCCATGCGGCTTACCTCACACGAGCAGGAACGGCTGCTCATCCACGTCGCCGCCGGGGTGGCGCGCGAGCGGCAGGCCAGAGGCCTGCGCCTGAACCATCCCGAGGCTACCGCCATCATCGCGTCGTTCCTCATGGAGGGGGCCAGGGACGGGCGCTCCGTGGCCGACCTGATGGAGGCCGGACGGTCGGTGCTCGGCCGGGCCGACGTCATGGAAGGCGTGCCGGAGATGCTGGAGAGCGTGCAGATCGAGGCGACGTTCCCCGACGGCACGAAGCTGGTCACCGTACACAGGCCTATCCCGTGATCCCGGGCGAGTACGTGCACCCCGAGGGCGCTCACACCCTCAACCCCGGGCGCGAGCGCCGCACGCTGCGGGTGGTGAACACGGCGGACCGGCCGGTGCAGGTGGGCTCGCACTACCACTTCGCGGCCGCCAACCCGGGGCTGGAGTTCGACAGGAAGGCGGCCTGGGGCATGCGGCTGGACGTGCCGGCGGGAACGGCGGTCAGGTTCGAGCCGGGCGTCGAGCGCGACGTGACGCTCGTGCCGCTGGCGGGCAACCGGGTCGTGCCCGGGCTGCGGCCGGAGTGGGCAGGGCCGCTCGATGGC
Source organism: Nonomuraea sp. NPDC049625 (assembly GCF_040675285.1). Lineage (NCBI taxonomy): Bacteria > Bacillati > Actinomycetota > Actinomycetes > Streptosporangiales > Streptosporangiaceae > Nonomuraea > Nonomuraea sp. NPDC049625. Next base: position 600,065 of record NZ_JBFAOQ010000004.1, read on the forward strand.
TGACATCTCGCGCGCCCGGTACGCGGCGCTCTACGGCCCCACGGTCGGCGACCAGATCCGGCTGGCCGACACCGACCTGTTCATCGAGGTCACCGAGGACCTGTCGATCGGGCCCGCCGGGCCGGGCGACGAGGCGGTGTTCGGCGGCGGCAAGGTCATCCGCGAGTCCATGGGACAGGCGCGGACCACCCGGGCGCAGGGCGCGGCCGACCTGGTCATCACCGGCGCGGTGATCCTCGATCACTGGGGCGTGGTCAAGGCCGACGTCGGCATCCGCGACGGCCGCATCTACGCCATCGGCAAGGCCGGCAACCCCGACACGATGGACGGCGTCGACCTGGTCATCGGGCCGTCCACGGAGGTGCTCGCGGGCAACGGCAAGATCCTCACCGCCGGGGGCGTCGACTCGCACGTCCACCTGATCTGCCCGCAGGTCCTCGACGAGGCGATCGCCTCCGGCGTCACCACGATCGTCGGCGGCGGCACCGGGCCCGTCGAGGGCACCAAGGCGACGACCGTCACCGGCGCCTGGTACCTGGGCCGGATGCTGGAGTCGCTGGACGCGTACCCGCTGAACTTCGCGCTGCTCGGCAAGGGCAACACGGTCTCCACAGACGGCCTGACGGAGCAGCTCGAGGCCGGGGCCTCCGGCTTCAAGCTGCACGAGGACTGGGGCTCGACGCCGGCCGCCATCGACGCCTGCCTGAGCGTGGCGGACGCCTCGGGGGTGCAGGTGACGCTGCACACGGACACGCTGAACGAGGCGGGGTTCGTGGAGTCGACGCTGAAGGCCATCGGGGATCGGATGATCCACGCGTACCACACCGAAGGGGCCGGCGGCGGGCACGCTCCCGACATCATCCGCGTCGCCTCCTACCCCCACATCCTGCCCTCCTCCACCAACCCCACCCGGCCGCACACCGTCAACACGCTGGACGAGCACCTCGACATGCTCATGGTGTGCCACCACCTCAACCCGTCGATCCCGGAGGACCTGGCCTTCGCCGAGTCGCGCATCAGGCCGGCGACGATGGCCGCCGAGGACGTGCTGCACGATCTGGGGGCGATCTCGATGATCGGCTCGGACTCGCAGGCGATGGGGCGGATCGGGGAGACGATCATCCGTACGTGGCAGACGGCGCACGTCATGAAGGGCCGCCGGGGGTCGCTCGGCGGGCCCGCGGACAACCTGCGAGCCCGCCGCTACATCGCGAAATATACGATTTGTCCGGCTATCGCCCACGGGCTGGACGGCGAGGTCGGCTCCGTCGAACGCGGCAAGCTCGCCGACCTCGTCCTCTGGGACCCGGCGTTCTTCGGGGTCAAGCCCGACCTCGTCCTCAAGGGCGGCGTGGTGGCCTGGGCGCAGATGGGCGACGCCAACGCCTCCATCCCGACGCCGCAGCCGGTGCTGCCCCGTCCCATGTTCGGCGCCTCACCGGTGACCGCCGCCGCCACCTCGCTCCACTTCGTCGCGCCGCTGGCCCTGGAGTCCGGCCTCGCGGACCGGCTGTCCGTACGCCGCCGCCTGGCTCCGGTGGCGGACGTACGACGGCGCGGCAAGTCCTGGATGCCGCTCAACGACGCCATGCCCCGGATCGAGGTGGCGCCCGACACGTTCGAGGTCCGCATCGACGGCGACCTCGTCGAACCGGCCCCCGCCACCCGCCTTCCCATGGCCCAGCGCTACTTCCTCTTCTGATGCCATGAACCCAGCGCTGCTCCTCCTCGCCGACTCCCGCCTCCCGGCCGGCGGCCACGCCCACTCGGGCGGCACCGAACAGGCCATCACGTCGGGAGCGGTCTCCGACGTGCCCTCACTGGCGCGTTTCCTCCGCGGCCGCCTCCACACCACCGGCGCCCTCGCCGCCACCCTCACAGCCGCCGCCCACACCCAGGCCACCACCCCACCACCTCAGCCGCCCACCAGCGCGAGCAGCACCACTGGGGCGGGGGCCGACGCCGACGAAGTCGGTCAGGTCGCGGCCGGGGCGCCGTGGGTGCTGCTCGACGCCGAGGTCGATGCCAGGACCGCCGCCCCCGCCCAGCGGGACGCGTCCAGGACCCAGGGCAGGCTCCTCCTCAGGGTCGCCCGCCGCATGTGGCCGTCACCGGTGCTCGATGAGCTGGCGCGAGCCGTACCGAGCCCTCATCACCCGATCGCCCTCGGAGCGGTGGCGTACGCGGCGGGCGCCACGGCCGGGGAGGCGGCCATGGCGGCGGCGTACCACGCGATCAGCGGCCCCGCCACGGCGGCGGTGCGGCTCCTGGGCCTCGACCCGGTGGCCGTGCACGGGCTCCTGGCCGACCTCACCCCCGACCTCACGGCCATCGCCACCGAAGCCCACCTCGCCGTGACGAACGCCCGCTCCACCGCTCACCTCGCCGTGACGGACGCCGACTCAACCGCCCACCCCACCGTGACGGACACCGACTCGACCGCCCACCCCGGCCCCACGAGCCAGACCCCGGACCCGGCAGACCCGCTCCCCTGGTTGGCGGCGCTCCCTGCGTACTCGTCCCCAGCCCTTGACCTCCTGGCCGAGCAGCACGCGCGCGCCGAGGTCAGGTTGTTCGTCTCCTAAGGAAGGATCCCCAGACATGGGTGCCAATCACGACGACCACCACCACGCCCCCGACGGCCGCGGCCGGGCGCTGCGGCTCGGGGTGGGCGGCCCGGTAGGGAGCGGCAAGACGGCCCTGGTGGCCGCGTTGTGCAGGACGCTGGGCCCGTCGCTGTCCCTCGGGGTGGTGACGAACGACATCTACACCACCGAGGACGCCGACTTCCTGCGCCGGGCGGGTGTGCTCGACCCCGAGCGCATCCTCGCCGTCGAGACCGGTTGCTGCCCCCACACCGCCATCCGCGACGACATCGCCGCGAACCTCGACGCCGTGGAGACCCTGGAGCACCGCTTCGGCCCGCTGGACCTGGTGATCGTGGAGAGCGGCGGCGACAACCTGACGGCCACGTTCAGCCGGGGGCTGGCGGACAGGCAGATCTTCGTCCTGGACGTGTCGGGCGGCGACAAGGTGCCGCGCAAGGGCGGTCCGGGGGTGACGACGGCGGACCTGCTGGTCGTCAACAAGACGGACCTGGCCCCGATGGTGGGCGCCGACCTGGGCGTGATGGATCGGGACGCGGCGGCCGTACGCGGTGACAGGCCGGTGCTGTTCACCTCGATCAGGCAGGAGCCCACCGCCGCCACGGTCGCTTCCTGGGTGTCCGAGCAGGTGACGGCCTGGTCCCACACCCACGCGGCCGCCGTCTCCTGATGCCCGCCAGCGCCCGGCCCGGCCGCCGCGGGATGAGGGCGAGCGCCGCCGTCGCGACGGCCTCGTCCCCGGACGGCCGGACCCTCATCCGCCGGCTGGCCTCGGCGCCGCCGCTGACGCTGCGCCAGACGGGGCCGTACACCGTGCATCTCATCTCCACGGCGGCGGGCCCGCTCGGCGGCGACCGGCTCTCCCTGGACCTGGACGTCGCCCCGCGCACCACCCTGGAACTGGGCTCGGTCGCCAGCACCCTGGTCCTGCCGGGGGACGGCACGTCCGAGATGCTGGTCACGGCCCGGGTGGGGGCGGGCGCCACACTCCGCTTCACCCCGGAGCCCACGGTGCTCGCCACCGGGTGCGAGCATCGGCTCCTGGTACGCCTCGAGCTGGCGGCGGACGCCGAGGTGCTGTGGCGCGAGGAGATCGTCTTCGGCCGCCACGGCGAGGTCTCGGGGCGTTGCCACGCCCGCTTCGACGCGACGTGCGACGGCCGCCCGGTGCTCCGGCAGGAGTTCACCGTCGGCGACCCGGCCGTGGACACCTCCCCGGCCGTCTACGGCTCTGCCCGCTGCGTCGGCACCACGTTCCTCACGACGTCCGCCAAGGAGCCGGTGGTGGCCGAAGGCGTCGCCGTCCTGCCCCTGGCCGGTCGGGGCACGCTCGTGTCCGCCCTGGCCGCGGACGCCGTCCAGCTCCGCTCCCGCCTCGAATGGGGCGAACGCACCACCCTCACCCCGGAGCCCTGACCAGGCGAACCCGTTAGGACAAGAGCGGCCCCCCGTATCGCCAGCCCCGGCGGCCGATGACGGCGCTGGCGGTGATGGTGACGACCTCGTTGCGTTCGGTGGTGGGAGGCGCGGGTCCGGCTTACAGTGATCGTGTGGCCGATTACCTCCAGCCCGCCCCCGCCAAACCGGCGGCCCGTCGCGGCTACGCCCTGGCCGTCGTGGTGGCCGGAGCGCTGCTGGTGTTCTGCGCCGTCCTGCCGTGGTCCGGGCTCGAGGTGCGCAGCGAGCTGATCGGCGGCGGGCTGGCCAACGACATCCGCGGCATCGACGACACGTTCGGCGTCTACACGCTGGTGGCGGGCCTGGCGGCGCTGGGCTGCGGCATCGCCGGGCTGCTCACCCGCCCCAGGGTCGCCGCCCTGGCCGCCGTCCCGGGGGCGGCGGCGGTGGCGGTGCTGGTGCTCTTCATGACCGACGGGAGCGGCGTCCGCGACCGGCTCTCCTTCGACCTGGGCCAGGTGCTGTCGGTCGGGCCGGTGATCAAGTTCGGCTGGTTCGCGGCCATGGGCTGCGCGGTGGCGGTCGTCGTGCTATCCGTCGTAGCGCTGGTCCGCCGCCCCTGAGCTGATCAGTCGTAGAAGCCCAGGCGCCGCAGCTGCTTGGGGTCGCGCTGCCAGTCCTTGGCCACGCTGATCCGCAGGTCCAGGTAGACGCGGGTGCCGAGCAGGGCCTCGATCTGCTTGCGGGCCTTGGTGCCCACCTCGCGCAGCCGCTCGCCCTTGTGCCCGATGACGATCGCCTTCTGCGAGGGCCGCTCCACGAACAGGTGCGCGTAGATGTCCAGCAGGTCGTCACGCCCCTCCCGGGGCATCATCTCGTCGACGACCACGGCGATCGAGTGGGGCAGCTCGTCGCGTACGCCCTCCAGCGCCGCCTCCCTGATCAGCTCGCCCACCAGCACCTGCTCGGGCTCGTCGGTGAGCTGGCCGTCCTCGTAGAGCGGCGGCGACTCGGGCATGTGCTCGATCAGCACGTCGGCCAGCACGTCGAGCTGCTCGCCCGACTGCGCCGACACCGGCACGATCGCGGCGAACTCCCCCACCTGCGACACCGCCAGCAGCTGCTCCGCGATCTGCTCCTTGGACGCCAGGTCGCACTTGGTCACGACCGCCACGACCGGTGTCTTCTTCACCGCCGCGAGCTTGTCGGCGATGAACCGGTCGCCCTTGCCGATCGGCTCGTTGGCGGGCACGCAGAAGCCGATCGCGTCGACCTCGGTCAGCGTGGACAGCACCAGGCTGTCGAGCCGCTCGCCGAGCAGCGTGCGCGGCCGGTGCAGGCCCGGCGTGTCGACGATGACGAGCTGGGCGTCGGGCCGGTGCACGATGCCCCTGATGGTGCGCCTGGTCGTCTGCGGTTTGGACGAGGTGATCGCCACCTTGCTGCCGACCAGGGCGTTCATGAGCGTGGACTTGCCGACGTTCGGCCTCCCCACGAAACAGGCGAATCCGGCGCGATGGTTGTCTGGCGAAGTCACATTCTGCATTGTGGCCTATCAGCGGGCATGCGCACGCCACCAGGCGAACGCCTGGGGCGCGGCGATCGGGGTCCAGGGCGTCGTCGGCAGCTCCGAGAACTCCCGCTCGGTCACCCATCGGTAGTCGGTGATCTCGACCCCGTCCGGCTCCGGCCCGGCCGAGCCCGGGGCGATCACGCAGGCGTAGGCGGCGATGACGTAGCCGACCTGATGGCCGTTCGGGTAGACGGTGCGGAACTCGGGGCCGCCGAACACGCCGATCAGGCCGCGTACCTCGATGTCGATGCCGAGCTCCTCGTGCAGCTCCCTGACGATGGCGTCCTCGGGCCGCTCGTCAGGGTCGATGCCGCCGCCGGGCGCGGCCCAGAGGTCGCCGTCGCCGTGGCGGGCCGCCAGGAGCCTGCCCGCGTCGTCGAACACGAAGCCCGCCGCCGACGGCAGCATGAGCAGATCGGTGCCAACCTTCTCCCGCAATTTCGCCAAAAATGGCGACATCGGCATGATCAGCCCCGCAGCTTCCCGTCGGGACCGGCCACGAGCAGCGCCTTGACGCCCAGCTCCGCGGCCACGGCCTCGTCGGCGGCGCTCGGCGCGCCCTCGCTCACCAGCGCCACGGCCTCCAGGGACCGCGCGCCGCTGGAGACCGCCATGGCCACGGCCACCTGCACCGCCGACAGCGTGAGCGCGTCCAGCGCCACGTCGGTCGCCGAGTACGTACGGCCGGTCTCGTCGCGTACGGCGGCCCCTTCCGCGGACTCGTTACGCGCTCGGGCCGCCCGGGCCAGAGTGATGATCTTGCTGTCTTCAGGATCGAGTGTCACGGGAACAAGGCTACGAGAAATCCGCCAAGCGGATCGCCCCCGCAGCCTCGACCGGGCATGACTGCAGGTTTCCTGTCAGTGGGTCCCGGTCATGGAGATGACCGCGTCGACCACCTCGCTGGTACGGGCCGCGTCCACGTCGTTCATGCCCGTGTGCACGACCGAGACCAGCGTGTCGCCCACCCGCGACAGCACGACGTCCATCGCGTACGGGTAGCCGTTCAGGCGCCCGCTCAGCCGCGCGCCCACGGTCTCGTCGGCCGCGTTCTCGACCGGGAGCTCCTGCGAGCGCAGGTCGGTGCCGGAGGACGTCCGTACCTCCCGGCACGACTCCAGGGCCTCGGCCAGCGCGTCGAGGTGCTCCTCGGCCTCCCCGTCCGCGTACCGGGCCAGCCCCACCCCCGCCTGCTCCCCCAGCCCGTCACCGCGGTAGCTGACCGCCGCCTCGGCCGTCAGCGCCTGCCTCGGCGCCAGCCCTCCGACGGGCTCGAGCACGGCCTTGCAGTTGCTGTCGGCCTGCGCGAACGGCATCCGCCACGCCTGCTCGGGCCGGGCCGTGAAGCCGTCGGGCAACGGCGGCTCCTTGCTGAGCACCTCGCGCAGGTGCGCGGTGGCCTGCGCGTCGAGAGCGCTCCCCGTCCCCCCGCTGACGCAACCCCCCAGAATGCCGGCCAGCAGGGCACAGGCGATGATCTCGCGTTTCATGATTCCCCCTGGATCGCAGCCTCCCCCACCGACGAATGCGGCAATCCACCGGAGCTTCCACCAATGCGCAAAAAGGGTGCCCTCACCCGGTTTTCCGGACGAGAACACCCTTTACGCCGACCTGCGTCCCAGCCGGCTGGGCAGCCGGCCGGGACACCGTCGTTCCCCCCAGGGACATCCTCCCGCCGCGAACCCCACCCGGCGTTCGGATGCTTTCCCCTCTGACACCCACCGCACTGGATGTCGTGGTTAGAGAGTGCCCGGACCGGCTTGCAGAAGACTTGTAGAACGCTTGCGACCTTTCGTCCGCCTTCGTCCGGACCCGCCCTGCGACAGGTCAGTCGTGTTCGGCGCCGACCGGTTCGGTGTCGTCCTCCTGGGGCTTGGCACGGCGGACCACCACCGTGCTGATGCGGTTGCGGCGGCCCGCCAGGCTCTCGGCGGTGAGCATGAGCCCGGCCACCTCGGCCTGCGACCCGGCGATGGGCACCCGGCCCAGAGCGTGGGCGAGCAGCCCGCCCACGGTCTCCACGTCGTCGACCTCGATCTCCGTGTCGAACAGCTCGCCCAGCTCGTCGACCGGCATCCGGGCCGTCACCCGCATCCCGCCGTCTGACATGGGCTCGACGCGGGGCGCCTCCTGGTCGTACTCGTCGGTGATCTCGCCGACGATCTCCTCCAGCACGTCCTCGATCGTGACCAGCCCGGCGGTGCCGCCGTACTCGTCGATGACGATGGCGATGTGGATCTGGCGCGCCTGCATCTCCCGCATGAGCTGGTCGATGGGCTTGCTCTCGGGCACGTACGCGGCCGTCCGCATGATCGACTCGACCGTGTCCTCGCCCCCGCCCTCGCCGGACTCGTGGATCTTGCGGGCGATGTCCTTGAGGTAGGCGATGCCGATGACGTCGTCCTCGTTCTCGCCCACGACGGGGATGCGGGAGAACCCGCTGCGCAGCGCCAGCGACAGGGCCTGGCTGATCGACTTGCCGCGTTCGATGTGGACCATGTCGGTACGCGGCACCATGACCTCGCGCACCAGCGTGTCACCCAGCTCGAAGACCGAGTGGATCATCTCGCGCTCGTCCGGCTCGATCACCCGGCGCTCCTCGGCCAGGTCGACCAGCTCGCGCAGCTCGGCCTCCGAGGTGAACGGCCCGTCGCGGAACCCCTTGCCGGGGGTCAGGGCGTTGCCGAGCAGGATGAGCAGCTTGGGCAGCGGGCCGAAGATGCGGGTCAGGCCGTAGACGATGGGGGCGCTGGCCAGCGCGACCGGCTCGGCGTGCTGGCGGCCCAGCGTACGCGGCATGACACCGACCACGACGTAGCTGACCACGATCATCACGACCGCGGCCCAGACGTACGCCCAGCCCTGGTCGTGCATGAGGTCGATGAACAGCAGGGTCGCGATGACCGTGGCCACCAGCTCGCAGCTCAGCCTGAGCAGGAGGAGCAGATTGAGGTAGCGGGGCGGGTCGTTGACGATGGCCTGCAGGCGCACCGCGCCCCGCCGGCCCTCACGCACGTATTCCTCGGTGCGCACCCTTGAGATGCGCGTCAGTGCCGTCTCCGCGCTGGCGATCAGGCCACCGATGATCACGAGCGCGATGGCCGACAGCAACCAGGCGTTCACTGCGGGTTGCGCACCTCCTGCCACGACTCCAGGAGCCGGGCCTGCAGGCCGAACATCTCCTTGTGCTCCTCGGGCTCGGCGTGGTCGTAGCCGAGCAGGTGGAGGATGCCGTGGGTGCACAGCAGCTCCAGCTCGTCGGCCGCGCTGTGGCCCGCCTCCTTGGCCTGCCGGGCGGCCACGTGCGGGCAGAGCACGACGTCGCCGAGGAGCGCCGGGTCGGCCGGGCTCTCGGAGTCGCCGCGCGCTCCGCCGCCGGGGCGCAGCTCGTCCATCGGGAACGCCAGCACGTCGGTCGGGCCCGGCTCGCCCATCCACTTCTCGTGGAGCTCGGCCATGGCGTCCTCGTCGACCACCACGATGGACAGCTCGGCGAGCGGGTTGATGCCCATCTCGCCGAGCACGTGAGCGGCCAGGGCGGAGAGCTTCTCCTCGTCGACCTCTACGCCGGACTCGTTGTTGATCTCGATGCTCATGGTCGCCGCTTCCCCCGGTGCTGGATGCTCTTGGGCTCCTGCGCGGCCTGCGTGGCGTCGTAACGCCCGTACGCGTCCACGATCTCGCTCACCAGCTTGTGCCGGACCACGTCGGCGCTGGACAGGCGCGCGAAGTGGATGTCGGGGATGCCGTCGAGGATCTCCTGGACGACCCGCAGCCCGCTCACCGTGCCGGCGGGCAGGTCGACCTGCGTCACGTCACCGGTCACCACGATCTTGGAGTTGAATCCGAGCCGGGTGAGGAACATCTTCATCTGCTCGGCCGAGGAGTTTTGCGCCTCGTCGAGGATGATGAACGCGTCGTTGAGCGTGCGACCGCGCATGTACGCCAGCGGCGCGACCTCGATCGTGCCCGCGGCCATCAGCTTGGGGATCGAGTCGGGGTCGACCATGTCGTGCAGGGCGTCGTAGAGCGGCCGCAGGTAGGGGTCGATCTTCTCGTACAGGGTGCCGGGCAGGAAGCCCAGCCGCTCGCCGGCCTCGACGGCGGGGCGCGTCAGGATGATCCGGTTGACCCGCTTCTCCTGCAGCGCCCGCACGGCCTTGGCCATCGCGAGATAGGTCTTGCCGGTGCCGGCGGGGCCGATGCCGAACACGACCGTGTGCTTGTCGATCGCGTCGACGTAGCGCTTCTGGTTGACCGTCTTCGGCCTGATGGTGCGCCCGCGCGAGGAGAGGATGTCGAGCGACAGCACCTCGGCGGGACGGTCGGAGGTCATGCGGAGCATGGCGATGCTCCGCTCGACCGCGTCGGGGGTGAGCTCGCCGCCGCTGCGCAGGACCTCGACCAGCTCCTCGAAGAGCCGCACCACGGTGCCGCTCTCGTCGGGGCTGCCGGTGACGGTGATCTCGTTACCCCGTACGTGGATGTCGGCCCTGAAGGCACCCTCGATGACGCGTAGCAGCTCGTCGCGGGAGCCCAGGAGGCTGACCATCGGGTATTCGTCCGGAATCAGCACCTTGGCTTGAGTGCGCGAGGGAGGTGCCGTACGTCGGGATTCGTGTAGTTCGGACATGGGCAGGCCCGCGGCCTGATGCCTCCAGGTCTCTTGCGTTGTTCGTCTGAGCCCATGGTATCCGGGACCAGGCCGATTGCTCTCCCCAATATCAGCCGGGGGGCCAGGTGAGGCCGCGCCCGCCCAGGACGTGGGCGTGCACGTGGAAGACCGTCTGCCCGGCGCCGGGCCCGGTGTTGAACACCACGCGGTAGCCGCCGTCGGCCACGCCCTCCTGCACGGCCACGGCGTGGGCGGTCTTGAGCACGTCGTCGGCCAGCCCGTCGTCGGCCCTGGCGAGCTCCGCGGCGTCGCGGTGGTGCTGCTTCGGGATGACCAGCACGTGGGTCGGGGCCTGCGGGTTGACGTCGCGGAACGCCAGCGTCCTGCCGGTTTCGTAAACGATCTCGGCGGGAATCTCCTTGGCGACGATTTGACAGAAGAGGCAATCGCTCACCCGGCCACCTTATCGAGACCCCCGACGCACGGAACCCGTTGCGAATCGGTAATCAGCTGCGTCGTGCGCAGGAAGATCCACACGGTTAGGGTAAGTGTGCGACACTTCAGCAAAAAAAGAGACGATTCAGGGTCGGGCGAGCGCCACCTGGCGAGGACACGACTGGGTAATGCACCCTAAGGAACCGGGGAAACCTCAAGAACCGGAAGAGCGTAAACCCTCTGGGAAGGCCGCGCGTCCCACTGATGTGACCACCGAAACCCTTCTGGCCGACAGGTCGATGGGGGCGGTGCCGGTCGGGTGGGATGCCGACATGGCCGTGACCGCGCTCTATAGCGCGCATTTTCGGTCGTTGGTGCGTCTTGCCGTGTTGCTGGTGCGAGACATGGCAACAGCCGAGGAAGTCGTGCAGGATGCGTTCGTCGCCATCCATGGCGCCTGGCGCAGGCTGCGTGACCCCGACAAGGCACTGGCCTACCTCCGTCAATCCGTCGTCAACCGGTCCCGTTCCGTGCTGCGTCACCGCGCGGTCGTCGAGAAGTACGCTCCCAAGGGTCTGCCGGACGCCCCGAGCGCCGAGAACGGCGCGATCGGCGAGCTGGAACGCTCCGCCGTCATCGAGGCGTTACGGGCCCTGCCGACCCGACAGAGAGAAGCACTGGTTCTGCGGTACTACGGTGATCTGTCCGAAGCTGAGATAGCCCACGCGATGGGCATCAGCAAGGGCGCGGTCAAGAGCCACACCGCACGTGGCATGGCCGCCTTGCGATCCGTTCTGGAGAAAATGTCATGACCCAGCCCCCCGACGAGCACGGAGATCTCCTGCGCCGTGCGCTCCGCGCGGAGGCGGACGCGGTCGTGCCCTCGCCGGACGGACTGGAGATCATCCGCACCCGCATCGAGCGGCGCGGCGTCCGCAATCTGTTCTGGTGGCGAGCGGGCGCGGCCGCCGCCAGTGCCCTCCTGGTGGCGGGAACGATCGTGATGGCCGTTCCCAGCCTGCGCTCGCAGATCATCGACCAGCCCGCCAAGTGGGTGGACAGCGAGACGACCTCCAAGGTGCCGTCCAACTCCTCCACCACCCGCTCCCAGGAGCCGCCGCCCAGGCAGCCGACCAGCCACGACCAGCACCCGGTGGGAATCCCCGAGATCCCCTCGAAGAGCCCGACGCCCCGGCCCACGAAGAGGGCCGAATCGACCAGCAGGCCCTCGCCGACCCCCACTCCCACGACGACCGAGTGCCCGTCGCCCCTGGCCGAGCAGGCCGAGCCGCCGTCCGACTGCCCCACGGTCTCGCCGACCCCGTCGCCGTCGTCATCGGTGGAGGAGACCCTGCAGCCCACGACGTGCCCGGCCGACGAGTGCCCGCCCGACGACATCACCGACAGTCCGACCGACGTGACCAGCCCGTTGGTGGACGCCTCTCACCCGACGCCCTGAAAGGCTCTACCAGCGTCCGGTACGCGTGAGCAGCACTGAGGCCGCCGCCACCCCTGCCGTGGACGTACGCAGCACCGTGGGCCCCAGCAGCACGGACACCGCTCCTGCCGCCCGGAACCCGGCGAGTTCGTCGTCCGAGACGCCCCCTTCGGGCCCCACGATCACCACGATGTCGCCCGACGCGGGCAGCGCCACGCCGGACAGCGGCTCGGCCGCCTCCTCGTGCAGCACCAGCCCCAGCGCCGCGCCCGCCAGCAGCTTGCCGACCTGCGCGGTGGTGGCGGGCTCGGTCACCTCGGGAAGGTGGAACCTGCGGGCCTGCTTGCCCGCCTCACGAGCCGTCGAGCGCCACTTGTGCAGCCCCTTGGCGACCTTGTCGCCCTTCCACTGGGTGATGCTGCGCGAGGCGGCCCAGGGCACGATGACGTCCACGCCCGCCTCGGTCATCATCTCGACGGCCAGCTCGCCCCGGTCGCCCTTGGGCAGCCCCTGGACGACGACCAGCCGCGGCCGCGGCGGCTCGACCTCGTAGCGGCGCAGCACGTCGAGCCTCAGCGCGTCCTTGAGGACCTCGCGGACGACGCACTCGGCGACCGCGCCGGCGCCGTCCGTCAGATCAATCCGCTCGCCGGCCCGAAGGCGCCGCACGGAGGCCGCGTGGCGCCCCTCGGGGCCGCCGAGCGTCAGCTCGGGCCCGTCCAGCTCCTGCGACAGGAACACCGGGACGGTCACGTCACCTGCCGTTGAAGGCGTCGCGCAGCCGCGAGAAGAAGCCCTGCTGGCCGGGGGCGAACTTGCCCGGCGGCCGCTCCTCGCCCCGCTGCTTGGCCAGCTCGCGCAGCAGCTCCTCCTGCGCGGGCTCGAGGCGGGTCGGGGTCTCGACGTTGACGTGGATCAGCAGGTCGCCGCGGCCGGACTCGTTGAGCCGCTGCACGCCCCGCCCGAACATGGTGATGACCTGGCCCGACTGCGTGCCGGGGCGGACATCGACCTCCTCCGAGCCGTCGAGCGTCTCGACCGCCAGGATGGTGCCGAGCGCGGCCGCCGTCATCGGGATCTGCACGGTGCAGTGGAGGTCGTCGCCGCGCCGCTCGAAGATCTCGTGGGCACGCTCGACGATCTCGAGGAACAGGTCTCCGGGCGGGCCGCCGCCGGGGCCGACCTCGCCCTCGCCGGCGAGCTGGATGTGGGTGCCGTCCTCGACGCCCGCGGGGATGCGGACCTTGATCGTACGGCGGGTGCGCACCCGCCCGTCGCCGGAGCACTCCTGGCAGGGGTGGCGGATGATGGAGCCGAAACCGCCGCACTGCGGGCAGGGCCGCGAGGTCATGACCTGGCCCAGGAACGAGCGGGTGACCTGGGAGATCTCGCCGCGCCCGTTGCACATGTCGCAGGTGTCGGGGTGGGTGCCGGGCGCCGTGCCGGCCCCGTGGCAGACCTCGCAGAGCACGGCCGTGTCGACGACCAGCTCACGCGTGGTGCCGAACGCCGTCTCGCGCAGGTCGAGCTCGACCCGGATGGTGGCGTTGCGTCCCCTGCGGGCACGCGAGCGCGGGCCCCTGGCGCCGGCCGCGGTGCCGAAGAACGCGTCCATGATGTCGCTGAAGGGGAAGCCCGCTCCGAAGCCGCCGGCGCCCGCGCCTGCTCCGGCGCCGCCGAAGGGGTCGCCACCCAGGTCGTACATCTGGCGCTTGTTCGGGTCGGACAGCACCTCGTAGGCCTGCGTGATCTCCTTGAACCGCTCCTGGGTCTCAGGATCGGGGTTCACGTCGGGATGCAGCTCGCGGGCAAGTCGGCGATAAGCCTTCTTGATCTCGTCCTGACTGGCGTCACGGCGCACCCCGAGGGTGGCGTAATAGTCGCTGTTTGCCACTTATCGACCTCTTATGATGCAGCCAGGATCTGGCTGACGTAGCGTGCCACCGCGCGCACGGCTCCCATCGTCACTGGGTAGTCCATCCTCGTGGGCCCCAACACCCCGAGCCGGGCCAGTTGGTTGTCGCCTGAACCGTATCCGGTCGCGACTATGGATGTCCCCCGCAGATAGGGGTTTTCGGAGCCGATGCGCACGGTGAGCGCGGACGGTGTGTCTGCGGATGTCTCGCCGAGCAGCCTCATGAGCACGACCTGCTCCTCCAGCGCCTCGAGCACGTCGCGCAGGCCGATCGAGAAGTCGGCGCCCGCGAGGTTGGCCGCGCCGGCGAACACGATCTTCTCGTCGTGCCGCTCGACCAGCGTCTCCAGCAGCACCGACAGGATCGTCGCCACCACCGGGCGGTCTTCGAGAGGGAGCCGCTCGGGCAGGTCGGCGACCAGCTCGGGCACGTTGCTCAGGCCGCAGCCGTCGAGGCAGGCGTTGAGGACCGCGCGCAGGTGGGCGATGCGGGTGTCCTCCACCACCTCGGGCAGCTCGATGACGCGCTGCTCGACGCGGCCGGTGTTGGTGATCAGCACGAGCATGACCCGCCGGTCGTTCAGCGGCACCAGCTCGACGTGCCTGACCGTCGAACGCGTCAGCGTCGGGTATTGCACCACCGCCACCTGCCTGGTCAGCTGCGCGAGCAGCCGGACCGTGCGGGTGACCACGTCGTCGAGGTCGACCGCACCGGCCAGGAACGTCTCGATGGCCCTGCGCTCGGCCCCGGACAGGGGCTTGACCTGCGAGAGCCGGTCGACGAACAGCCGATAGCCCTTGTCGGTCGGCACGCGGCCGGCGCTGGTGTGGGGTTGGGTGATGTAGCCCTCCTCCTCCAGCGCGGCCATGTCGTTCCTGACCGTCGCCGGGGAGACTTTCAGGTTGTGGCGCTCGGCGAGCGCCTTGGAGCCCACCGGTTCGTTGGTGGACACGTAGTCTTCGACAATGGCGCGGAGCACCGCCAGCTTCCGATCGTCGAGCACGTGCTCACCTCCTGCCTCTGACATCCGAGGAACGCAACCATCTAGCACTCTGTGTTCCTGAGTGCCAAGTGTACGGCTCTCATCCACAAGGTGCGATAACACAAGGTCGCAACCAGGCTCCTAGCTTCTTACAAGGGGCAAGTACCACACTTGCCGACATGAGCGACAACTCCCCGCCTCCGCCGTACGGGCCCCAGCCCGGCTCCCAGCCCGGGTACGGCCCACAGCCCGGCTCCCAGCCGGGTTACGGCCCTCAGCCCGGGTCCCAGCCCGGCTATGGCCCTCAGGCCGGGTCTCAGCCTGGCTACGGTCAGCCACCGCCCCAGTACGGGCCGCCGCCGCAGTACGGGCCTCCGCCTCAGTACGGCCCGCCACCCCAGTACGGCCCACCTCCTCAGTACGGACAGTACGGCCAACAACCCCAATTCCCCGTACGAATCGACTCGAAAGCCATCAAACCGCGACTTTGGTGGATCGGGCTCGTCTGGGGCATCGCCGTGGTCTGCACCATCGCAGGCGTCGTCCTGTTCGCCACGGGCATCGTCAGCAGCGTCAGCAACATAGCCCCCACCAGGACGTTCGCGTCCGGCGAAACCGTGACGGTGCCGATCGACCCGGCGAACAAACCCGCCGTCTACCTCTCCAGCGACACCGCCGTCCACTACGAGTGCCAGATCACCAACGGAGCCAGGCTCGCCAAGACCACGGGCACGCAGACGGTCACGGCCGGGTCCGTCAAGTGGGAGCAGATCCTCGTGATCAACGCGCCCACCAGGGGCGACTACCAGCTGTCCTGCACCACCCAGGAGCAGGCCGACGTGCGCTACGGCGTGGGCCGCGAGCTGACCTCGGCCGCGGGCGGCATCGCCGGTGGGGTGATGGCGCTCATCCTGATCCCCGGGGCGGGACTGCTCATCGCCATCGCCGGCACCATCATCGTGCTGGTCCGCCGCAGCGGCGCGCGCAAGCGCCTTGCGGTCGGCGGGTGATTTGCTACGGTCCCCGTGTGTACGAGGGCGATGTGCTGGCGGGGAATTGGCGGCGGCCGGGCAAGGGCAAGATCCCGAAAGTGCCGGCCGAGCTGGACCTCGTCGTGGAGGACGCCGACAGCGGCTTCTGCGGCGCGGTGGTGGCCTGTGACAAGGAGGCCGTCACGCTCGAAGACCGGTTCGGCAAACGCCGGCTGTTCCCGCTCGCGCCCGCCGCGTTCCTGCTGGAGGGCAAGCCCGTGACGCTGGTACGCCCGTCGGCGGCCCCCGCGGGGCCCAGGCGCAGCGCGTCGGGCTCGATCGCCGTGGAGGGGCTGCGGGCGAGGGTCGCCCGGGAGAGCCGCATCTACGTGGAGGGCGTGCACGACGCCGCCCTGGTGGAGAAGATCTGGGGCCATGACCTGCGGGTCGAGGGGGTCGTGGTCGAATACCTGGAGGGCGTGGACCATCTGCCGGCCATCGTGGCGGAGTTCGGCCCGGAGCCGGAGCGCCGGCTGGGGGTGCTGGTGGACCACCTCGTGCCCGGCTCCAAGGAGAGCAGGATCGCCGCCGAGATCACCTCGCCGGACGTGCTCGTCGTGGGGCATCCGTACATCGACATCTGGCAGGCGGTCAAGCCGTCCGTGCTGCGCATTCCCGCCTGGCCCGCGGTGCCGCGCGGAGTGCCGTGGAAAGAGGGCGTCATCGCCGCCCTGGGCTGGCGGATGGAGCCCGCGGAGGCGTGGCGGCGGATCCTCGGGGCCGTCTCCACGTACACAGACCTGGAGCCGGAACTGCTCGGCCGGGTCGAGGAACTGATCGACTTCGTTACGGAGGCATCATGAGCCAGGACCCGCCGCAACCGCCGCCGCCGGACGACGACGCCACCCGCTTCGTCCCCCCGTCGAGCATCCCGCCCAGCCAGGGCTCCGGCCCCCAGCAGCCCGGATACGGCCGGCAATCCGGGTCACAGCCTGGCGTTTACGGGCAGCAGCCCGGCTCCGAGCCCCATTACGGCCAGCCGGGGTACGGGCAGCAGCCAGGGTCCCAGCCCGGCTACGGCCAACCGGCGTACGGTCAACCCGGCTACGGACAGCCCGGTCCCGGTCAACCCGGCTACGGACAGCCCGGTCCCGGCCAGCCCGGCTACGGACAACCCGGTTATGGCCAACCCGGTTATGGCCAGCCCGGCTACGGTCAGCAGCCCCAGGGTTACGGCCCTCCCCCGCCTGGTTACGGCTCCGCGCCGCAGCCGCCCGGCTACGGATACGGATACGGCGCGCCCGGCGAGCCGTACGTCCCCGGCAGGTTCGGCCCCCGCCCGGGCACCGACGACACCACCATGGCGATGCTCTCGCACCTGCTCGGCCTGGTGGTCTCCTGGGTCGGCCCGCTGATCATCTACCTGATGAAGAAGGACGAGTCCCCCTACGTCAGGGATCAGGCGGCGGAGGCGCTCAACTTCCAGATCACGATGTTCATCGGCTACGTCATCTCGGGCATCCTGACGATCATCTTCATCGGCCTGCTCCTGCTGCCGGTCGTCTGGATCCTGTCCCTGATCTTCCACATCCAGGCCGCCATGGCCACCAACAAGGGCGAGCCGTACCGCTACCCGTTCGCCGTCCGCCTGATCACCTAGACCAGCAGATCCCTGATCAGCGCGTCGGCCAGCAGCCGCCCCTGCAGCGTGAGCACCATGAGGCCGGACCTGAACGGCCCGGGCTCCAGCAGGCCGCGCGCCAGCGCGCTCGCCACGGCCGGGCGCGCGTCCGGGGCCACCTCGGCCAGCGGGTAGCCGGACGAAAGCCGCAGCTCCAGCATCAGCCGCTCGGCCGCCCGGTCGTCGTCGCCGAGCACCTCGCGCGCGTGGGCGGGCGACGTGCCCGCGGCCAGCCGCTGGGCGTAGGCGGCCGGGTGCTTGACGTTCCACCAGCGGGTGCCGCCGACGTGGCTGTGGGCGCCGGGCCCGGCGGCCCACCAGTCGCCGCCCGTCCAGTAGAGCAGGTTGTGGCGGCAGCGGGCCCGGTCGGACGTGGCCCAGTTGGACACCTCGTACCAGTCGAACCCGGCCTGGGACAGCAGCTCGTCGGCGATCAGGTAGCGGTCGGCGGCCACGTCGTCGTCGGGCATGGGCAGCTCGCCGCGCCGGATCCTGGCCGCCAGCCTGGTGCCCTCCTCGACGATCAGCGAGTACGCCGACACGTGGTCGGGCCCGGCCTCGATCGCGGCGGCCAGCGAGGCCCGCCAGTCGTCGTCGGACTCGCCGGGCGTGCTGTAGATCAGGTCGAGGTTGACGTGCTCGAACCCGGCCTGCCTCGCCTCCTTGACGGCCGCCGCCGCCCTGCCGGGGGTGTGCCGGCGGTCGAGCACCTGGAGCACGTGCTCGGCCACGCTCTGCATGCCGAAGCTGATCCGGTTGAAGCCGCCCTGGCGGAGCTTGTCGAGGTAGGCCGGGTCGACGGACTCGGGGTTGGCCTCCGTGGTCACCTCGGCACCCGCGCTCAACCCGAACTCCGAGTCGATCGCGGCCAGGATCCTGGCCAGGTCTTCCGGGGGGAGCAGCGTGGGCGTGCCACCGCCGAAGAACACCGTCTCCACCGGCAGCTCGGCCGGGCCCAGGACGCGGCGCGCGAGGCGGATCTCCTCGACGACCGTGTCCGCGTAGTCCCGGTGCGAGGCGCCGGGGCCCAGCTCGGCGGCGGTGTAGGTGTTGAAGTCGCAGTAGCCGCAGCGGGTCACGCAGAACGGCACGTGCACGTAGAAGCCGAACGGACGCTCGCCGAGGCCCCTCAGGGCGCTGTCGGGCAGCTCGCCCGAGGTGGGCACGGGATCGCCGTCAGGCAGGGTGGATGGCACCCCTTCAGTTTGCCCGTTGTTCGAGGGTGCTATCGAACTGCAACCCCCGAGAGGTTCACTGCTGCACATGGCGGGCATCGGCATCGTGGGCGCGGGAATCTCGGGGCTGACCCTCGCTCTGCGCCTCCAGCAGCTCGGCATCGAGGCCACGCTCTACAGCGAGCGGGACGCCGGTTCCCTGCGCTCGGGGCGGCTGCCCAACACGGTGGGCAGGATGGGGCACACCCTGGCACGGGAGCGGGAGCTGGGCTGCGAGCACTACCGGGATCCCGCGTGCCTGATGGGATCCGCCGAGCTCTCGATCAAGGGGGGATCCGCCGCTGGAGTTCCTGGCCAGGATCTCCGAGCCGTTCCACGCGGTCGACTTCCGGCTGCTGCTGCCCGCGTACCTGGACGACTTCACCGGCCGGGGCGGCGAGGTCGTCGTCACCGGCGCGCCGCCGGACGCGGCGCGGGTGGATCGATGGTCCCGGGAGCACGAGCTGATGGTGGTGACGGCCGGGCGGCGCTCGGTGGCGGAGCTGTTCCCGCGCGACCCGGTGCGCTCGCCGTTCGACCGGCCGCAGCGCGTCCTGACGGCCGGGTTGTACGGCGGTCTCGACCTCGGCCCCATGTTCAGCTACAACGTCTCGCCCGGGTGCGGGGAGATCCTCCGCATGCCGATGATGACCAGGCACGGCGTGGTCTCCAGCGTGCTGGTCGAGGCGGTTCCCGGCGGGCCGCTGGAGCCGCTCTCGCGCATGCCCGCGGCCGAGGTCGCCGGGGAGCTGGCCGGGCTGCTCGCCGAGCACGCGCCGCGACTGGCCGAGCGGGTGGACGGGGGCTTCGAGCTGCTGGGTGAG
This sequence comes from Nonomuraea sp. NPDC049625, assembly GCF_040675285.1. NCBI lineage: Bacteria > Bacillati > Actinomycetota > Actinomycetes > Streptosporangiales > Streptosporangiaceae > Nonomuraea > Nonomuraea sp. NPDC049625. Next base: position 619,718 of record NZ_JBFAOQ010000004.1, read on the forward strand.
GACGACCTGCTGCAAGGGGCGATCACGCCGGTCGTCCGCGAGGCGGTGGCCGAGCTGCCCGGCGGGCGGATCGCGCTGGCCGTCGGCGACGCCTGGATCACCAACGACCCGCTGACCGGCCAGGGCGCGAACCTGGGTTCGGCCTGCGCCTGGATCGCGGCCGACGCCATCGCGGCGGGCGGCCCGTACGACGCCGCCTTCGGCCGCGCCACGGCGGAGCGGATGTGGGAGGCGGCGGCGCCGGTCACCGACTGGACGAACGCGTTCCTGCGGCCGCCGGCCGCGCACGTCGTGACCCTGCTGCTGGCGGCCACGAGCAGGCAGGACGTGGCGGACCTGGTCCTCGGCCTGTTCGCGAACCCGGCGTACGCGTGGGCGGTGATCTCGAGCCCCGAGGAGGTGGCGCGGATCGTTGACGGCGGCGGGCCGTCGCCCTACTTTTAGGAAAGTTTCCTATAAGTGCACCCCTCGGGAGTCGCCCCGTGAAGAAGACGATCCTCCTCGCACTCTCGCTCTTACTCGGCTGTACGGCGATCTCCGCGCCCGCCGAGGCCCGCACCGGCTTCAAACGGGTCGCGTACTTCATCCAGTGGGGCGTCTACGGGCGCAACTACCACGTCAAGGACGTGGACGCCACGGGCGCCGCGGCCAAGCTCACACACCTGAACTACGCGTTCGGGTTCGTGAACGCCGGGGGCGCCTGCTACTCGGCCGACCCGTGGGCGGACTGGCAGCGGCCCGTGCCCGCGGAGCAGAGCGTGGACGGCGTGGCCGACGCTCCCGGCCAGGCCCTGAACGGCAACCTCAACCAGCTCCGCAAGCTCAAGGCCAAGCACCCGGGGCTCAAGGTGATGATCTCGCTGGGCGGCTGGACCGGTTCCAAGTACTTCTCCGACGCGGTCCTCACCGCCGAGTCCCGTGCCGCGCTGGCCCGCTCGTGCATCGACCTGTGGCTGCGCGGCAACCTGCCGGACCTCCCCGCGGGCGCCGGAGCCGGCGTGTTCGACGGGATCGACCTGGACTGGGAGTGGCCGGGCTCCTCCGGCGCCGAGGGGAACGTCGTGCGGCCGGAGGACAGGCGGAACTTCACGCTGTTCGCGGAGGAACTGCGGGCGCAGCTCACCGCCTTCTCCTCAAACGCTCAGCTCACGGCCTTCCTCCCGGCCGCGGCCGCCAAGATCGACGCCGGGTTCGAGGTGCGGCGGGTGTTCAGGGCGCTCGACTTCGCCACCGTCCAGGGGTATGACCTGCACGGGACGTGGGAGGCGCAGACCGGGCACAACGGCAACCTCCTTACCGATCGGCGGGATCCGAACCCGGTGCGGTACAGCGTGGACCAGACCGTACGCGACTACCTGTCCCGCGGGGCGCCCGGCCGCAAGATCGTGGTCGGCGTACCCGCGTACGGGCAGGGCTGGACGGGGGTCACCGGCGGCGGCGACGGCCTCTACAAGCCGGCCACCGGCCCCGCCGCCGGGAAGTGGGGGCCTGGGACGGAGGACTACAAGGACCTGGTCACCAAGCCCGGCAAGCGCTACCGGGACCTGCGGACCGGGGCCCTGTGGCTGTATGACGGGAACGAGTTCTGGTCGTACGACGATCCGGCGGTGCTGCTGCAGAAGGCGGCGTACATCCGCCTCAAGGGGCTGGGCGGCTCGATGATGTGGTCCATCGACCAAGACGACGCTCACGCCTCCCTCACCTCAGCCCTGTACTCAATCCTCCACTGACCCCACCCCAAATGGTCGGGTTAGGAGGCGGATGGGCAGCCCCGGACGGCTGCCCATCCGAGTGGGCCGGGCGGTTGGCCCGAACGGACGGCCCGAACGGACGGCCCGAACGGACGGCCCGAACGGACGGCCCGAACGGACGGCCCGAACGGACGGCCCGAACGGACGGCCCGAACGGACGGCC
>NZ_JBFAOQ010000004.1:621729-648850 GCF_040675285.1 Nonomuraea sp. NPDC049625
CCCGAACGGACGGGCCGAACGCCCGAATAGGCGGTTCCCCCAATGAGCGGGTGCCCCGATGAGCGAGCGGCCCGACCGATGGGCAGCCCGACGGGCGAGTGGGCGGGTTGGTCGGTGGGCAGGTCGGGTGGTTAGGCAACCTGACCGCCGTCCAACCCGCCCGCCCACCGCTCGACCACTTGGATGGGCCGGACGGACGAGCAGGCCGGACGGACGAGCAGGCCGGACGGACGAGCAGGCCGGACGGACGAGCAGGCCGGACGGACGAGCAGGCGGTCTAAGATCGTTGGCCGCTGAAAAGGCGCTCGGCCATGCGGTCCCACTCGGTGTCGTGCCCGGGAACGGCCAGGATGCGGCGCAGCGCCTCCTCGTCCCCGTGCCGAGCCCGGAACCAGTCCCCCACCGTCACCCCGATCTCGGGCCGCGAGACGACCTCCACCTCGTCCCCGACGCCAAGCTCCCCGAGTGAGACCACCCGCAGGTAGGCCCCAGGCCGCCCCGCCGCCGTGAACCGCTTGACCCACCCCGGCTCGTCCATCCAGTTGCGGAACACCACACACGGAATCCGGGGCCCGCTCACCTCCAGCAAGGCGCTGCCCACCCGCCACCGCTCACCGATCACAGCCCCCGTGACGTCGAGGCCGGACGTGGTGAGGTTCTCGCCGAACTGCCCGTTACGCAGCTCCCGCCCGAGCTCCCCCTCCCACCAGTCATAGTCCGACCTTGCGTACGAGTAGACGGCTTGGTCGGGCGAGCCGTGATGCTTCTTGTCGGCCCGCTCGTCACCCGCGAGCCCGTTGGCCAGTACGGCCACCCGGTGCGTGACCGCCCGCTTGTCGATCGCCGTACGCCCCAGCTTCCCCGCCCACTCAGCCTCGACCGATTGGCCCACATTTACGGAGATAACGCCCATGCTTGGACGGTAACCGAGAGCCTGCTCCCCCAGCGACCCGATTACCTCTCACCTCGATCTCCACCCCAGGGTGGAGATCCGCGCACTCAACCCTCGGGCTGATCCGGTACGCCGTGCCGATCCCTACGGTCAAACCCGTGGAACCCATACTGATCTCTCTCCTCGTCCCCCTCGCCGTGGTGTTCGTGGTCTACCGCCAGATGCAGACCCGTCCCACCGCCAAGCGGGGCATCCTCTACACCGCCGCCTTCATGATCATCGTCGGCATCGCATCCGGCGGGGTCATCGATCCCCGGCACCTCGCGCTCAGCCTCGGCCTGGCCCTGGTGGAGGCCGTCGTCGCCGTCGTCCTGGGCATATGGCGGGGGACGACCGTACGGGTGTGGCTGGACGACTCCGGCGTCTCCTGGTCGAAGGCCACAGCCTGGACCATGCTGGTGTGGCTGGCCTCGGTCGCCATCCGCGTCGGCCTGTACTTCGCCGGAGGCGCCCTCGGCCTCGATCTCTCCAGCGGCGGGATCATGCTGTTCATCGGCCTCACGATCGGCGCCCAGTCGTACGTCGTCGCTCGTAGGGGGCGTGCGCTTTCGAGCATGGACAGGCGACCGGATACCGTCGTGGGGTGATGCGTGCGCCGTACGGAATCGCCCTCGCGCTGCAGCTCGGGGTGATCGCGCTGCTGATCGCGGCCCAGATGGGAGCAACCCCCGCGCCGGGCCTGACCGGCATCGGGCTGGCGGTCACCCTCCTGACCGCCGGACTGGGCCTCACCCTGCTCACCACCCTGTTCCTGTCACTACGCGAGCGCCACACCCACCGAGAGGCCCCACGGGAAGACTCATGGGCGGCCCTGACGGAAGCCCGACGGGAGGTCCCGCTGGAGACCCACCGGGAGGCCCTGCGGGAAGTCTCACGGGCGGCCCGGCAGGAGGGCCGCCTGGAGGCGCGGCCCGAGGGCCAGCGGAAGGTCCGGCAGGAGAGGCGGCCCGAAGGCCAGCGGGAGGTCCGGTCCGAAGGCCAGTGGGAGGTCCGGCGGGCAGGAGGCTCCCCGACGCAGCCGTCAGCGCCGGCCAGCCCATCGCAGCCAGAAGCGCCGGTGCCGGTGCCGGTGCCGGGCAGCCCACCAGAGCCGTCCGCGCCAGACAGCCCGACGGACCCAGGAGCGCTGGCACCGGGCAACCGACCACAACCGGAAGCCCCGGCGCCAAGCAACCTACTGCAGTCCGCATCACCCGCGCTGGGCAACCGACGGCAGCCCGAGGCCTCGACGCCAGGCAGCCGACCGCAGCCAGAGCTCTCAGCGTCAAGCAGCCCGACGCCGTCAGTGCCAGCAGCACCCGGCAGCCCGCCATCATCGAGGCCGGCAGCACCCGGCGATCCGACACCGTCGGGGTCACCAGCACCCGGCGATCCGACACCGTCGGGGTCACCGGCACCCCCCAGTTCGCCACCATCGAGGCCAACAGCACCCGACAACCCGATGCCGTCGGGGTCGCCGACGCCCGACGGCCCGATGTCTTCAGGACCGCCTGGGTCAAGCAGGCTGAGGATGCCGGGTGGTGGCCTGGTGGGGGCCGAAGTGGAGGCGGGGTCAGGGTTGGCGGCGAGGTCAGGGTTGGGGGATTTGCGGGCCTTGCGGGTTTTCGGGGTGCCTGTCGCGCTGATCGCAGTCGCCCTTGCCGTGGTCCTCTCCATCGCCCTCAGCACCCTGACCGACGGCGGCGCCGCGATCGGGGCTCTGCTCATCTCCGTCAGCCTGGCCGTCACCCGCTTCACCCTGCGCCAGGCGCTGCCCATCGGCCTGCTGGCCGTCGGGGGCCTGGTCGTGGCGGGTGTGATCGTCGGCAACCCGGCCCGGGACCTCCCCCTCATCCTCAGCACCTGCCTGATCTTCCTGATCTCGTACGCGGCCAGACAGCGCAAGGCCACCAGGGCCGCCGAGGCGCGAGAGGCCGTGCTCGCGGAACGGGCCAGGATCTCCAGGGAGATCCACGACATCCTCGCCCACTCCCTCTCGGCCCAGCTCGTCCATCTGGAGGGCGCCAAGTTGCTGCTGCGCGCGGAGCGCACGGCCGAAGCGCTCGACCGGGTCACCCGGGCCCGCGACCTGGCCAAGTCGGGGCTCGATGAGGCCAGGCGCGCGGTGCAGGCGCTGCGCGAGGACCCGCCCGCGCTCCCCGTGGCGCTGCGCACGCTGGCGGACGACTTCGAGGGCGCCGCCCACCAGGCCTGCACGCTGCGTGTCTCCGGCCCCGAGCGCCGCCTGTCGCCCGAGACGGAGCTCGCCCTGGTGCGCACCGCCCAGGAAGCCCTCACGAACGTACGCCGCCACGCCCCCGGCAGCCCGGCCACGGTCGAGCTCGAGTTCGACCGGCTCTGGTGCGAGCTGCGCATCACCAACCCGGCCTCCGCCGAGAAGGGCTCGCCCGGGGGCGGCTACGGCCTCGTGGGCATGCGCGAACGGGCCGAACTGCTCGGCGGGACACTGTCGGCAGGCGAACACGACGGCGGCTTCCAGGTGCGCCTGAAGGTGCCGGCATGACCGGGGACGCCCGGATGACCAGGGTCATAGTGGTGGACGACCAGGCCGTGGTGCGCGAGGGCCTGGTGCTGCTGCTCGGGCTGCTGCCGGACATCGAGGTGGTCGGCTCGGCCGGGGACGGCGAGGCGGCGCTGCGGCTGGTCGAGGAGCGGCGGCCCGACGTGGTGCTCATGGACCTGCGCATGCCGCGCATGGACGGCGTGGAGGCCACCGGCCGCATCCGCGCCCGGTTTCCGGACACCCAGGTCGTGGTGCTCACCACGTACTCCGACGACGAGTCCGTCTTCGCGGCGCTGCGAGCGGGCGCGCGCGGCTTCCTCACCAAGGACGCGGACGCCGACGACATCGCCAGGGCCGTCGCCACGGTGAAGCGCGGCGACGCCCAACTCGACCCCACCGTCCAGCGCCGCCTCCTGGACACCATGTCGGCGCCAACGAGGCAGACCCCGGCCACAACCGGAACCATCCCTCCTCCTCCTGGCATCGTCCGTGACGGCCTCCCCGACGGGCTGACCCCGCGCGAGGGCGAGGTGCTGGCTCTCATCGCCGACGGCCTCTCGAACACCGAGATCGCCGGCCGCCTCTACATCTCGGAGGCCACCGTCAAGACCCACATCAACAACCTCTTCGCCAAGGCGGGCCTGCGGGACCGAGCCCAGGCCGTCTCCTACGCCTTCCGGCACGGGGTGGCGCGCCCGCAGTGAGCCCGGCCGATCAGGCGCGCCTGAGCTGGGACTCGCCGTCGAACCCGGCCAGTTGTAACAACGTCTCCAACGCCGCCTGCCTGGTCTCCTCGACCGAGTCACCCCGTTCGCCGAAACACTCCGCCGCCACGTCGAGCAGAGCCGCCACCACGACCGCGTCGGGATAGGGCACATCGACGAGCACGGTGCCGTCGCCTCCCTCCTCTCCCGAAACCAGGTGGAGCCTCAGCAGCCGTCGAGCCTCCTCAGCCACAGCCACCCCCAACACGGCGGCACGCTCGAATCGCTCAGAAGCAATCACGTCACCCTCCAGTCGCACTGGTGTTCGGAATAGAAGGTAGGCGATGGCACCGACAGAAAATCGTCGCCATCGCCTGTGCGATCGGCTGGCTAGGCTCGGATCCGTGTACGACTCGATCATCAGCGTTCACGGCCTCACGGTCGAACTCGGCGGCAACCCCGTGCTGCGAGACATGGAGCTGACCGTGTCACCGGGCGAGATCGTGGCGGTCGTCGGCCCGAACGGGAGCGGCAAGTCGACCCTCCTGCGCTGCCTGGCCGGGCTCCAGCCCGCGACCTCCGGCGAGGTCAGGGTGTTCGGGGAGCCGCCGGCCGACGACGCCGCCTTCTGGCGCCGGGTGGCGATGCTCGGCGACGAGCCCGCCTGGTATCCGGGGCTCACCGCCCGCGAGCACCTGGAGCTCATGGGAGCCGTGCACGCCGAGGCCCGCATGGAGGTGGAGGCGGCGCTGGAGGTGTTCGCGCTGGTGGAGCGGGCGGACGCGCCGCCGCTGAACCTGTCCACCGGGCAGCGCCAGCGCCTCTCCCTGGCCTCCGCGCTGCTCAGGCCGAGCACGTTGCTGCTGCTCGACGAGCCGGAACGCGGCCTGGACGCCGGTTTCCGGGCCCGGCTGGCCGATCTGCTCGAGGAGTACGCGGGCGAGGGAGGCACCGTGGTGATGGCCACGCATGATCACGACCTGGCCGGGCGCGCCCGCCAGGTCTCACCGTCAGGGGTGGACGCGTGAGCGGAGCCGACGCGCCTCCTGGGGGTGGACGCATGAGCGGAGCCGACGTACCCCTTGGGGGTGGACGCGTGAGCGAGGCCGCAGGCAGTGTGCGGGTGGTGCGGGCGTATCTCCGCTCGCGTGGCCCGGCCCGCGGTGGCCTGCTCGATCGGTACGTCGCCGGGTTCGGGCTGGCGATGCTCGCCGCCGTGCTCGGCCACCCGCTCACCACCGTGCTCCAAGGGCTGGCCGGAACGGCTGATCCCGCCCGCGTGAGCGCGGGAGCGGCCCTGCTCGCGCTGGCGCTGGCCGGTTTCCTGGCCGCGGCCCGCGCGGCGGGACCCGTGATGCTGTCCGCCGCCGACGCCTCCTGGCTGCTGCCCTCGCCGCTGAACCGGCGGCACCTGCTCGGACGCACCGCCCGGGTGCTGTTCACGGTGGCGGTGGCGGCCGGGCTGCTGCTCGGGCTGGGGCTGGTCGCCGTGCTGGGCGCCCCCGACCAGCTCGTGTGGCGCCTGCTCGGCGCCATGGTGCTGGGCGTCTCGGCGACCGCGGGCGGGATGGCCCTGGCGGTGCTCGGTCAGGCGTCCCAGTCGTGGCAGGTCTGGGTGACGTCCGCGACGGTCGCGCTGCTGGTGGCCGCCGTCGTGACCGTCAGCGGGCAGCTGCGCACGGTGCTCGCCGTCGCCGCGAGCGCTCCCTTGTCGGCGGTCGCCGTCACCGCGGCCGTCGCGGCGGCCTCCTCCGCCCTGCTGGTACGCCACGCGTGGACGTCGCTGGACCGGATCCCCACCCGTACTCTCGTCACCGCCTCGACCCGGGCGGGACGCGTCGCGAACGCGGCCGTCGGCCTCGACCCCGATGCGCTCACCTGGATAGCGGAGGACAACCACTGGCGGGCCAGGAAGCTCAGCTCGCGGCGGTGGCCAGCGCTGCCCGCGCCTCTCGCGCTGGCCTGGCACGACTGGCGCCGGGTGGGCCGCAGGCCGGGGCGTCTGGGGGCCATGTTCGCGATGTCCGCGTTGCCCGCCGTGCTGGCGCAGGCGGGCGGCGCTCCGGTGACGCTCGGGGCGGCAGTACTGGCGGGTTCGCTGGCCGTGGCGGCGGTGAGCGTGTCGGGGGCGCGCAGGGACGGCGACAATCCGGCCCTGTCCAGGCTGCTCGGCGTGGACCGCCGCCAGGCGCTCGCGGCCCGCGCGGTGCTGCCCATGCTGCTGAGCGGTGCGTGGGCGACCCTGGGGCTGGCCGCCCTGAGCGCGGGCGGCGCGCTGCCGGGGGCATGGTGGCTGTTCGGGCCACTGGCGGCCCCCGCGCTGGCCGCGGCCGCGCTCCGGATGGCCAGGAGGAGTCCGGTCGACCACTCCATGCCGATCATCGACACCCCGGGCGGCGCGATCCCGACCGGGCCGCTGCGCTGGGCGCTCACCGGGGTGGACCTGGCGGTGCTCGGGTGCCTGCCCGCCGTTGCCGCGCTGCTGTCCCCGCCGGGCCCGCTGGGCGGCTTCCTGGCGGCTCAGGCCGTCGCGGGCGCTCTGGTGCTGGTGGGGTACGTGGTCCGCAACCGCGGGTAGGGCGCTCAGGCTACGTACACGACGCTCTCGACGCCCCCGTACGGGATCGTCCGGTCCCTGCGCATGCCCGCCCGCTCCGCCACCTTCAGCGACGCCAGGTTGTCGGGCTGGATGACCGCGACGACGGTCCCGAGCCCCTTGCCGACCCGCAGGGCCGCCTCCACGAGCTCTCCCGCGTACCCGTGGCCCCAGGCGGACGGCCGGAACCGGTAGTAAAGGTTCAGCACCTCGTCCCCGCCGACGATCGCGCGGCGCAGCCCCCCGAACCCGATCACCTCCGACCCGCCGATCGCGCGCACGGCCCAGTAGCCGATGCCGCGCTCGGCCCAGTCGGCGAGCCACAGGTCCAGCATGGCGCGGCTGGACACCAGGTCAACGCTGGGGCCCCCGGGGTTGTACACGTTGGTACGGGGGTCGGAGTGAAGCTCATGGACAGCGGTCAGATCGTCGAGCGTGACCCGCGAAAGGACCATGCGCGCGGTTTGCACCACTTCCATGCTTTCAGGGTAGTCGCCTACCCCGAATGCCCTACTTCTTCTTGTCGGTGGACGACTCGGTGGACAGCGCGGCGACGAAGGCCTCCTGGGGCACCTCCACGCGCCCGACCATCTTCATCCGCTTCTTGCCTTCCTTCTGCTTCTCCAGCAGCTTCCGCTTACGGGAGATGTCACCGCCGTAGCACTTGGCCAGGACGTCCTTGCGGATGGCGCGGATGTTCTCGCGGGCGATGACCCGGGCCCCGATGGCGGCCTGGATCGGCACCTCGAACTGCTGCCTGGGGATCAGCTCGCGCAGCTTCTTCGCCATGTCGACACCGTACGTGTAGGCCTTGTCCTTGTGGACGATGGCGCTGAACGCGTCGACCGGCTCACCCTGCAGCAGGATGTCCACCTTGACCAGCTCGGCCTCCTGCTCGCCGGCGGGCTCGTAGTCGAGCGAGGCGTAGCCACGGGTGCGCGACTTGAGCTGGTCGAAGAAGTCGAAGATGATCTCGCCCAGCGGCAGCGTGTAGCGGATCTCGACCCGGTCCTCCGAGAGGTAGTCCATGCCGAGGAGCTGGCCGCGCCGCCCCTGGCAGATCTCCATGATCGCCCCGATGAACTCGGACGGCGCCAGGATCGTCGACTTGGTGACCGGCTCGTAGACCTGCGCGATCTTCCCACCCGTGGGGAACTCCGACGGGTTGGTGACGGTGAGCTCCTTGCCGTCCTCCATGACCACGCGGTAGACCACGTTGGGCGCCGTGGAGATCAGCGACAGGCCGAACTCGCGCTCCAGCCGCTCCCGCACGATCTCCATGTGCAGCAGCCCCAGGAACCCGACCCGGAACCCGAACCCGAGCGCCGCCGACGTCTCCGGCTCGTAGACCAGCGCAGCGTCGTTGAGCTGCAGCTTGTCGAGGGCCTCGCGCAGCTCGGGGTATTCGTCGCCGTCGATCGGATAGAGCCCTGAGAACACCATCGGCTTGGGGTGCTCGTAGCCCGCCAGCATCTCCTGGGCCGGCTTGACCGACGAGGTGACCGTGTCACCCACGCGCGACTGGCGTACGTCCTTGACGCCGGTGATCAGGTAGCCCACCTCGCCGACGCCCAGCCCCCGCTCGGAGACCTTGGGCTCGGGCGAGATGACGCCGATCTCGAGCGTCTCGTGGGTGGCGGCGGTGGACATCATGAGGATGCGCTCGCGCTTGCTCAGGTGGCCGTCCACGACCCGCACGTACGTGACGACGCCGCGGTAGGTGTCGTAGACGGAGTCGAAGATCAGCGCCCGGGCCGCCGCGTCGGCGTTGCCCACGGGGGCGGGGATCTCGCGGACCACGTGGTCGAGCAGCTCGCGGACGCCCTCGCCGGTCTTGCCGGACACCCGGAGCACGTCGGACGGGTCGCAGCCGATCAGCCCCGCCAGCTCCTCGGCGAACTTCTCCGGCTGCGCCGCCGGCAGGTCGATCTTGTTGAGGACGGGGATGATGTGCAGGTCGGCGTTCATGGCCAGGTAGAGGTTGGCCAGGGTCTGCGCCTCGATGCCCTGGGCCGCGTCGACCAGCAGGATCGCGCCCTCGCACGCCTGCAGCGACCTGGACACCTCATAGGTGAAGTCGACGTGGCCGGGCGTGTCGATCATGTTGAGCACGTGACCGTCCCACGGCAGCCGCACGGCCTGCGACTTGATCGTGATGCCCCGTTCGCGCTCGATGTCCATCCTGTCGAGGTATTGAGCGCGCATGGAGCGGTCGTCGACCACGCCGGTGATCTGCAGCATCCGGTCGGCAAGGGTTGACTTGCCATGGTCGATGTGCGCGATGATGCAGAAGTTGCGGATCAACGCGGGGTCGGTCTGGCCAGGCTGAGTGCGCACCGAAGTCCGTTTCGACAGGGTTGAGGTCAAGCAGTCTTTCATGGTGACATGCCCGGGTGACTGCCCGAACCGTCATCCGCCGCGGCCTGCGCCTGCTCACGCTTGCCTTGGCCATCGTGGTCGCGCTGGTCGGCCTCCTCGCCGCCGCGCTCCGCCTCCAGTTTACCGGTGCACCGGCGGCCTGGGCGAAGAGCACGGGCAACGACGCGCTCTGGCTGGGCCACGCGTGGGTGGACGGCCGCCGCACGGAGCGCGACGTCGAGCAGCTGGCGGTACGGCTGCGCGCCACGGGGATCAAGGACGTGTACGTCCACTCCGGCCCTTTCAACTGGGACGGCACCCTAAGCCCAGACAAATACCCCAACGCCGGAAATTTCGTGAAGTGGTTACGCGAGCGCCTCCCCGCGGTCCGCATCTCCGCCTGGCTCGGCCAGTCCGTCAAGAACGGCCTCGACCTCGACGACCCCAAGTCCCGCGAGAACGTCCTGTCCGGCGTCGCCGCCATCATGAAACAGGGCTACGACGGCATCCACTACAACTTCGAGCCGATCGGCGACGGCGACACCGAGTTCCTGGAGCTGCTGGAACGCACCCGCCGGCACACCGGCCTGCTGTCCACCTCCACCCCGCAGATCGAGCCGTACCCGGGCCTGCGCCTGACCGCCAGGGCTTTGCTGTCGCACGACAAGTACTGGTCCCAGGGCTACTTCAAGCAGGTCGTGGACCGCGTGGACCAGGTCGCCGTCATGACGTACGACTCCTTCACCCCCCTGCAGTCCCTCTACGGCGGCCACGTCGCCCGCCAGGCCGGGCTGGCCCTGGACCTGGTGCCCGCCGACAAGGCCCTCTACATCGGCGCTCCGGCCTACCACGACCACGGCGTGCCCTGGCTCGACAACGCCGAGAGCGTCGCCATGGCCGCCGAGGGCGCCCGGCTCGCGCTGTCGGAGCACGGCCGCCGCGAGCGCTTCGGCCTGGCCCTCTACGTGGACTTCGCCGCCACGGAGGAGGACTGGCACGAGTACGCCACCCGGTGGATGATCGGCTAATGTAGGGTTTCCGCGCCGAGCGAGCGCCGAGCATCCGAAACGCCGATGCTCAAGTACGCGTTGATTTGAGAGCCAACCTGAGTTATTGGTATCCTGTTCAACTGCGTGTGGCGCGCCCTCTCTCGAGCCCGCGCGCCCCATCCATCACTCAGACTTTCACCGAGGCTTCTTCGTGGCGAACATCAAGTCCCAGATCAAGCGCAACAAGCAGAACGAGAAGGCTCGCCTGCGTAACAAGGCGGTCAAGTCCTCTCTGAAGACGGCCGTCCGCAAGTTCCGCGAGGCCGCCGAGCAGGGCGACACCGAGCAGGCCGCCGTGCTGCAGCGGGCCGCTGCCCGCCAGCTCGACAAGGCCGTCAGCAAGGGCGTCATCCACAAGAACCAGGCCGCCAACCGCAAGTCCGCGATCGCCAAGCAGGCCGCGGCGCTGGCCGCCGCCAAGTAGGTCGGCCGCCAGGCAGAACGCCTGGCACAGGAAACGCCGCACTCCCTCCGGGGGTGCGGCGTTCTCGTTTTCGCACCCTTTTGTCACAGTTTCGATATCACACGCCCGTATCGGGTGCGTCACCGTTCCAAAGATCGCCTTGCCCCGCCGCCCGAACCTGCCCGAAGGTGCACTAAAACGGGGCGAAGGGGGACACATGCGGGGGCCGTTGGTCGTCAAACGTGCGCTCAGCGAGCCGCTGCTCCTCCTGGCCGCCTTCGGCTCGATCCTCCTGGCCACGACCACGCTGGTCGCGCTGACCATGTACGCCTCCTCCATCGCGGACGCCGGTGTCCGCAGGACGATGGAGACGGCCTCGTACCGCCAGACCGCCGCCACCGTCAGCGCCCCCGTGACGGCCGAGACGTTCCCGAAGTTCGACCGGTCGGTACGCGCCGAGTTCGCCAGGGCCTACGCACGCCCGCCCGCCGTCACCACCAGCTTCCGCTCCGACTCCTACGTCATGCCGGGCCAGGACGCCCAGGAGCGGCCCGAGCTGCTCAGGTTCGGCAGTTACGACGGGCTCGACCAGCACGCCAGGCTCGTCTCGGGCTCCTGGCCGCGCGCCGGCGGGGACCGGGTGGAGGCCGCGATCTCGCTGTCGGCGGCCTCGGCGACCGGGCTGAAGGCGGGGCAGGAGTTCACCACGAAGGGCCGCCTCGACCCGCGGCCGGTCACGGTCCGCGTCGTGGGCGTGTTCCAGCTCAACGACCCGTTCGGCGAGCGGTGGGCGGGTGAGCAGCTGCTCAGCCGGGGCGTGGAGCGCGGCGAGTTCACCACGTACGGGCCGCTGATGGTGCCGCGCGAGACGTTCGTCGCCCGCTTCGCCACCAGCGTGAACGCGACCTGGACCGCCGTACCCGACCTGCGCACGCTCACCCCCGCCCAGCTGCGCCCGCTGGCCGGAGCGATCGATCGGCTGGGCGAGCGGCTGAAGGCGGACGGCTGCGGCAGTTGCGTGGCCGCCAGCCGCCTGCCCGAGATCCTGACCCAGCTCGACACCGCGTCCCTGGTGGCGCGCTCCACGATGCTGATCCCGGTGCTGCAGCTGCTGTTGCTGGCCGCGTACGCGCTGATGCTCACCGCCCGCCTGCTCGCCGACCACCGCCGCATGGAGGTGGCGCTGCTGCGCTCGCGCGGCGCGGGCACGGTGCGGCTGGCCGCGCTGGCGGGCGGCGAGGCGCTGCTGGTGGCGGTGCCGTGCGCGGTGGTCGCGCCGTTCCTGGGCCCGCCGCTGCTCGCGCTGGTCAACCTGCTGCCCTGGATCAGGGCCTCAGGGGTACGGCTGGCGCCCTCGGCCGATCTGGGCACGTTCCTCGTGTCGTTCGGCGTGGCCCTGGCCGCGGCCGTCCTGCTGGTGCTGCCGGCGCTGGCGGGCGCGCGGCGGACGTACGTGGAGGAGCAGGCGGCGCGCGGGCGCGGCGGCGGGCGCGGGCTGATCGAGCGGGCGGGCGCCGACCTGGCGCTGCTGGTCGTGGCCGGGCTGGCGATCTGGCAGCTCCAGCGCTACGGCGCGCCGGTGACCGCGACGGCCGCGGGCGGGCTCGGCATCGACCCGCTGATCATCTCCGGGCCGGCCCTGGCCCTGCTCACGGGCGGCATGCTGGGGCTGCGGCTGGTGCCGCGCGTCTCGAAGCTGGCCGAGCGGGTGACGTCCAGGCGGCCGGCACTCGCCCCGGCGCTGGGGGCCTGGCAGGTGAGCAGGCGGCCGCTCACGTACGCGGGCCCGGCGCTGCTGCTGACCATGGCCATCGCGATCGGCATCGTGTCCATGGCCACCGCGTCCACCTGGCGGGCCTCGCAGGTCGACCAGGCCCGCCACCAGGCCGGGGCCGACCTGCGGCTGTCCGGTCCCCCTGACGGGCCGGAGCTGGGGGCGCTCGGGCGCGGGACGGCGTTCACCGCGCTGCCCGGGGTCACGGCGTACTCGCCGGGATTTCGCGGTCAGACCGAGGTGAGCGGCGAGAGCGCGCTGCTGCTCGGCCTGGACGCGGGCAAGCTCGGCGAGCTGTTCCACCTGCGTGCCGACCTGTCCGCGCAACCGGTCGGGGAGATGTCGCGGGCGCTGGTGGGAGACCGGGCGGGCAAGCTGGACCTTCCCGGGCAGCCGTCGGCGCTCACGCTGCGGGCGGAGGCGGACGGCGAGCTGCCGCTGCGGCTGGTGCTCTCCGACGCGCTCGGCGTGTGGCGCGACGTGTCGCTCGGCGTGCTGCGCAAGGGTGAGAACCGGATCGACGTCGACCTCCGGGCGCTGGCCGGGCGTACCGGGAAGATCACGTACCCGCTGTCGCTGCGCGGCCTCGTCGCGGGCACCCCCCAGACCCCTGCGAACCTGACCCTGACCGGCCTCAGCGCCGACGGCCGCGAGGTGGCGACGCCGCCGGTGTCCATGAAGGTGACGCGGCCCGCGGCCGCCGGCCTCGCGCCGCTGCCGAAGCCCGGACCGCTGCCGGTGGTGCTCACCGCCGACCTGGCCGCCTCGCTCAAGCTGGTCGCCGGCCAGGTCGGGCCGGCCAGCATCGACCGCAGGGTGCTCCAGGTGAAGGTGGTGGGCGTCGTGGACAGCATGCCGACCACCCCCGCGGGGCAGAAGGCCGTGCTCGCCGACTGGGGGACGCTGCAGACGTACGAGCTGGCCGCGGCGCAGCTGCCCAGGCCCGCCACCGAATGGTGGCTCGCGGCCGGTGACACCGCGCCCGCGGTGAAGGCGCTCCAGACGCGGCCCGAATGGGACGTGACCGCGCTCGACCAGCGCAGGCTGGCGGCCGAGCTGCGGGACGACCCCCTGGCCAGCGGGTTGCAGGGGGCGCTGATGCTCGGGTTCGCGGCGGCGCTGGTCTTCGCGACGCTCGGTTTCCTGGTGAACGCGACCGTCGCGGCCCGGGAGCGCATGGGCGAGTTCGCGATCCTGCGGGCGCTCGGGGTGAGCTCCCGGCAGGTGTTCGGGGTGCTGGCGGTCGAGCAGGCCTTCGTCATCGGGCTGTCGCTCGTCGCGGGCACCGGGCTCGCCGTGGTCGTCGGCGCGCTGGTCGTGCCGCACATCGTCCTGACCGGGCAGGCCTCGGCCGTCACCCCCGGCGTGGTGCTCGACATCCCGTGGGCGGCCACCGCGGCGATGCTGGCGCTGGTGGCCGCGGTGCTGATCGCCATCGTGGCCGGGCTGGCCCGCCGCCTGCGCGGGCAAAACGGGCAACTCGTGGAGGAACGGTGAGGATCGCCCTGCTCGCCCGCGTGCACCTGGGCGCGATGGCCGTGCTCTTCGTGCTGGCGCTGAGCGCCTGCCTGCTGGTCGCGGGGCTGCCCAGGGCGATGCAGGCGTCGTTCGACGAGGCGCTGCGCCGTTCGCTGGTCGCCGCCCCCGCGGTGCAGGCCGACCTGACGGTGTCCGTGGAGTCGCGTTCGTCCGAGGAAGACCTGCACGAACGCGGCCAGTTCGACGCCCGCGACCGCCGCTGGCGCCAGATCCTGCCGCCGGCGCTGCGCCCGCTGGCGGTCGGCGCGGGCCACATGAGCGCCAAGACCACCTTGACGCCCGTGACCGGGACCCGCGGCCATACCCACATGAACCTGGGCTGGCTCTCCGACGCGGACCGGCGCGTGGACTGGGTCCAGGGGCGGGCGCCCGGCAAGCCCTCGACCATGCGGTACGAGGGCGCGACGATCCCGGTCTTCGAGGTGGGGATCGTCGCGGAGGCCCTGCCCGAGCTGGGCTACAAGGTGGGCCAGACCAAGATGGTCGGCGAGAACGACTACGCCGCCCTGAAGATCGTCGGCGCCTTCAAGGCCAAGGACCCCCGTGACCGCTACTGGTCCCACAACGTCGACCTCCTGCAGGTCCTCAAGACGGAGACGCCGGGCAGCGACGAGTTCGAGAAGCACGTCACGACGCTGATCCCCGACGAGGGACTGACCGTGCTCAGCGGCGAGGGACGCAACCTGTCCTACCACTGGGTCCTGCCGATCGACGCCCGTGGCGCGAGCGCGCTGGCCGCGCCCGACCTCCAGGCGGCGGTCGCCGAGTTCGGGCGGGTGGCCGCGCTCCAGTCGACGGCCAGCCCGTACCACCTGGACACCGGGCTCTCCAAGCTGCTCGGCGACTTCCTCGCCGAGGTGGCCACCGCGCAGACCGTGATGTACCTGGTGCTCGGCGGGCTGCTGGCGGTGGCGCTCGGCGTGATCGCGCTGGTCGTGCTGCTGCTGGGCAACCGGCTCGATCACACGCTGTCCCTGGCGCGGGCGCGGGGCGGGTCGCTGCGGCAGGTGGCCGGGACGGGGGCGCTGCTGACCGGCGTCGCGGTGCTGCCCGCCGCGCTGGCCGGGTACGGGCTGTCGTTCCTGGTGCCCGGGCCCGCGCTGCCCATCGTGCACCTGGGGCCCTTGGTCGTGGTCGTGGCGGCCGTCGGGTTCGCCGGGGTACGGCTGGCCCTGGCCCATCGGACGCCGCTGCACGAGCGCCGCGACGACGTGTCCGCCGGTCGGCCCTCCGCCCGGCGGGTCACGCTGGAGGTGCTGGTCGTGGTGCTCGCGCTGGTCGGCGCGTACCTGCTGCGGGCCCGTGGCGCCTCGCAGGATCCGTTCCTGCTCCTGGTGCCCGTCGGGCTGACGCTGGCGGCGGCGTTGATCACCTTGCGCTGCTATCCGTACCCCTTGCGGCTGTTCGTACGGCTGGCCGCGCGCGGGCGGGCGGCCGTGCCGTTCCTGGGGCTGACCAGGGCGGCCAGGGCGCGCTCCGCCGGCGTGCTGCCCGTGCTGATCCTGCTGCCCGCGCTGGGCGTGTCGGTGTTCGCCGCGGTGATCTCCGGGGGGATCGCGGACACGCAGCGGCTGGCGTCCTGGCAGCAGGTGGGCGCGCCGATCAAGGTGACGTCGGACTTCGAGATCCCCGCCGCCTCGATCGACCGCGTGCGGGCGACGCCCGGCGTCGAGCAGGTGCTGATCGCGCAGACCGGGCGGGTGCAGGTCGGGTACGGCGCGGAGCGGGCCGAGGCGCTCGCCGTGGACGTGGCGCAGTGGCGGCGGATCCTGGACGGCGCCCCGATCAGCGTGCCCCCGCTGTCCGACGGCGCGCTCGTCTCCCCGGAGCTGCGGGGACGGGGGACGTTCGAGATCGGGTGGCAGTCGCGGGTGAAGCTCGCCACGCGGGGCGTGGTCGAGTCGGTGCCCAGTTTCTTCACCTCGGGGAAGTTCATGGTCGTGCCGCTGGGCGTGCTGACCCGGCCCGCCCCGAACACCCTGCTGATCAAGGGCGACGTCTCCCCTGACGTGCTGGCGCGGCTGGTCCCGTCCGCGACCGTGGAGTCGCAGGAGGGGGCGCTGAGCGCCATCCAGGACGACCCGCTCACCAGCACCGTGCGCTGGACGCTGGTCGTGGTGACAGTGGCGCTCGGCTCGTACGCGCTCGTCGCCGTCGTGCTGGCGCTCGTGATCGGCGCCGCCGAGCGCGCCAGCGCGGTGTCGTTCCTGCGCACGCTCGGACTGTCGGACCGGCAGGCGCAGCGGCTGACCGTGCTGGAGATCCTGCCCATGATCCTCATCACCGCCCTGGTCGGGCTCGGCCTGGGCCTCGGCTTGCCGTACGCGCTCGGGACCGGCGTGGACCTGTCGTCGTACGCCGGAGACCTGCCGGTCGGCGACTACTCGCTCGACCTGTTCGTTCCTGTGCTGCTGGCGGGCGGGCTCACCGCCGTCGCCGTGCTCGGCGCGTACGCGCACACCGCCATCAGCCGCCGCCGCAACCTCGGCGCCGTCCTTCGAGTGGGGGATCTCTCATGAACCCGACCCTGTCCGAGCTGGAAGCCAGGGCCACGCGGGAGAAGGCCGCGTTCGGCGGCGACGCGCACATCGTGTGCGACAACCTCGTACGCATCTACAAGACCGAGGGCGTGGAGGTCGTCGCGCTGCAGGGGCTCGACCTGGTGATCGACAAGGGCGAGCTGGTGGCCATCGTGGGCGCCTCGGGGTCGGGCAAGTCGACCCTGCTCAACGTGCTGTCCGGGCTGGACGTGCCGACGGCCGGGGTGGCCAGGGTGGCGGGGATGGACCTGCTGTCGATGAACGCCCGCGACCGGCTGCGGTACCGGCGGTCCGTGGTGGGCTTCATCTGGCAGCAGACCGCGCGGAACCTGCTGCCGTACCTCTCCGCCAGGGAGAACGTCGAGCTGCCGATGAAGCTGGCCGGTCGCCGCGGGGGCCGCGCGCTGGAGCTGCTGGAGCTGCTGGGCGTCGGGTACTGCGCAGACCGCAAGATTCCCGAAATGTCGGGCGGCGAGCAGCAGCGGGTCGCCATCGCCGTCGCGCTCGCCAACTCCCCGCAGCTCATCCTCGCCGACGAACCCACCGGCGAGCTGGACAGCGAGACGTCGGAGCAGGTGTTCGACGCGCTGCGCAAGGCCAACAGGGAGCTGGGGGTGACCGTGGTCGTCGTGACGCACGACCCGCTGGTGTCGGAGCAGGTGGACCGTACAGTGGGCATTCGCGACGGGCGTACCAGCAGCGAGACGCTGCGGCGCGAGGGCGCCGAGGGGCAGATCGTCGCCGAGGAGTACGCCGTGCTGGACCGGGTCGGGCGGCTGCAGCTGCCGCGCGACTTCATGAACGCGCTCGAGATGGAGCGGCGGGTGCGCCTCGAGCTCGAATCCGACCACATCGGCGTGTGGCCCGCCCGGGAGGAGCCCTCTGATGACTGACTCGCCCCTGGTCGTGGTGGAAGGGCTGCGCAAGGTCTACCGGACCGGGCCCAAGGAGGTCGTGGCGCTGCGGGAGGTGTCGTTCTCGGTGTTCCCGGGCGAGCTCGTCGCGGTCCGCGGGCGGTCGGGGTCCGGGAAGACGACCCTGCTCAACCAGATCGGCGGCCTGGACAAACCGGACGCCGGACGGGTGGTCGTCGCCGGGCACGAGGTCACCGCCATGTCCGAGGACGGCCTGCTGGCCCTGCGCCGCGACGTGGTGGGATTCGTGTTCCAGTCGTTCGGGCTGATCCCGGTGCTGTCCGCGGCGGAGAACGTGGGGGTGCCGATGCGGCTGCTCCGGACACCGACGGAGGATCGGGAGGCCCGCGTACGCCTTCTGCTGGCGTTGGTGGGGTTGGAGCAGCACGCCAACCAGCGGCCGTACGAGCTGTCCGGGGGGCAGCGGCAGCGGGTGGCCATCGCCAGGTCCCTGGCGAACCGGCCCCGGCTGCTGGTGGCCGACGAGCCCACGGGGCAGCTGGACTCGCAGACCGGGCGGCAGATCATGGAGCTGCTGCGGGCAGTCGTACGGAGTGAGGGGGTCACGGCCCTGGTCGCCACCCACGACCCCAGCTTGATCACGCTGGCCGACCGGGTCCTGGAGATCAACGACGGCATCATCCACGAACCCGCCCTCACCTGACTCACTCCGCTGAGCCGATAATCCGGTTGATCCGGATCGCCGACCGGTGGTAGGCCGGTGGGACATTTCAGCTGATCGGAGATATGCGTGACTCTTTCGCCGTTCCGCATCGAGGTACCCGGCGACGTGCTGGACGACCTGCGAGCTCGACTGCGCGCGACCAGGTTCACGGACCGCACCGGCGCCAACGCCTGGCAGGCCGGAGCCGACCCCACGTACCTGCGGGAACTGGTGAAGTACTGGGCGGAGGAGTTCGACTACCGCGCCCGGGAGGCCGAGCTCAACGCGCTGCCGCACCACCGCGAGCGGGGCCTGCATTTCGTCCGGATCGCCGGAGTCGGTCCCGCGCCCATGCCCATCCTCCTCTGCCACGGATGGCCGAGCAGCTTCCTGGAGATGCTCCCCCTGGCGACCCGCCTCGCCGATCCCGCCCGCCACGGCGGCGACCCGGCCGACGCGTTCGACGTCGTCATCCCGTCCATGCCGGGCTTCCTCTACTCCGAGCTGCCGCCGGAGCCGCTCACCCGGGCCGCGATGGCGCGAATGCTGCACACGCTGATGACCGACACCCTGGGGTACGACCGGTATGCCGCCTTCGGCGGCGACATCGGCGGGGGGGCCACCCAATGGCTGGCCGCGCTCTACCCGGAGAAGGTGATCGGCATCCACCTGATCCATCCCCCGTTCCCCACGTCGTTCGACGACCCGCCTATGTCGGCGGAGGAGCAGGCGTTCGTGGCGGCCGAGGAGGCGTACGACGAGCTCGACGGCGGCTACAGCGCCATCATGGGAACCCGGCCCGACACCATCGCAGCCGCCCTGATCGACTCACCCGCCGGACTCGCCGCCTGGATAGTCGACAAATACCGGGATTGGAGCGACTGCCACGGCGACCTGGAGTCCCGCTTCGATCGCGACACCCTGCTCACGATCCTGACGCTGTACTGGGCGACCGGCTCGATCGGCACGTCGTTCAGGCAGTACTACGACTGGGCCCACAACACCCCACGCCCACCCATCACGGTGCCGACAGCCATCACCCTCAGCCACGAACCGGTCCTGTCCGGCATCCCCCGCTCGATCGCCGAACGCGCCTGCACCGACCTGCGCCACTGGAGCGAACCCGGCCGCGGTGGCCATTTCCTGGCCCTGGAGGAGCCTGCGCTGATGCAGGAGGAGCTCACAACGTTCTTCCGCCCTCTCCGCCCAGCCGCGAAGTAGTCAGGTCGAGCGCGGCTCTACGGGTGGAGAAGCACCTTGATCGCGCGGCGTTCGTCCATCGCGGCGTAAGCGGCGGTGATGTCGGACAGGGGCATCTCCGCGTCGAACACGCGTCCCGGCTGGATGGTGCCGTCCAGGACGTCGGGCAGGAGCTCGTCGAGGTAGCTACGAACGGGCGCGACGCCGCCGCGCACGCCGACGTTGGAACTGAACATCGTGCCGGCCTCCAGGGGGCCGCCGTAGGGCACGCCGACGAAGCCGACTTGACCGCCGGGCCGCGCCGAGCGCAGTGCCTGGTCCATCGACTCCTTCGTGCCGACGCATTCGAGAACGGCGTCCGGACCGATTCCGTCGAACATCTCCTTGAGTTCGGCAATACCCGCGTCGCCACGCTCGGGGACGATGTCGGTCGCGCCGAATTGGCGTGCGAGTTCCTGCCGGTCAGTGTGGCGTGACATAGCGACGATGCGCGATGCCCCGAGGCGTTTGGCCGCGATGACGGCGCAGAGTCCGACCGCGCCGTCGCCGACCACGGCGACGGTTGAGCCCTCGCTCACGCCGCCCGAGACGGCGGCGTGGTGGCCGGTGGGCATGACGTCGGACAGCGTCAGCAGGCCCGGGATGATCGAGAGGTCGGGCCGTCCGGGGACGACGACGAGCGTGCCGTCGGCGAGCGGGACGCGTACGCGCTCACCCTGGCCGGCGTCCGCGGAGCCCCCGGTCCGGGGGTCGCTGCCCCAGAACCCGCCGTGGAGGCAGTGGACGCTCCAGCCGTTACGGCAGTTGATGCAGGTGTTGTCGCAGATGTGGAACGGCGCGATCACGAAGTCGCCGGTCCGAACATTCTCGACGTTCGCGCCGACCTCCTCGACCACGCCGACGAACTCATGTCCGATGCGCCGGGGTGCCTCGACCTTGTCGATACCGCGGTAGGGCCACAGGTCTGAGCCACAGACGCAGGAGGCGACGACGCGGACGATCGCATCCAGCCCGCCGCCCGGTCCGTCGGTCGCCAGGACCGGGTCGGGGACGTTCTCCAGACGGACGTCTCGGTCGCCGTGAATGATTGCGGCCTGCATATTTCCCCTTTAATAGTCATGCGTGTCGTTTCCGCGTTGTCCACGCTAGGGGCGGGTTCGCGGCGGTGGGAGTCACTGTCAGTGACCCTCAAGCGCGTCACACCGGCGAGCGGCAAGACCCAGCGCCAGATGACGCAGGACCGAACTGCGGGACCGAACAGCAGGACCGAACAGCGCAGGACCGAACGCGTGGCGGATCATCGCAGCTGCGGCCTCGTCCTCCTGAGACCGGCTGTCCCCGCGCCGGACCACTGGTCCCGGTTGACGTCATCGCTGTACTCAGGCCAGGCGGCCGTCCCCGCGCGCCGGGGCTGCCGGTGGCGATCTCGCGGTAGCGGTAGGCGTACGACGGCCCTCGACGCGCGCCCATCGCGCAGACCGTGGCGGCCCGCGACGCGCGCCCATCGCGCAGACCGTGGCGGCGCGGAACCTGGCCTCCTCGGTCCCAGAGCTCCCGATTACGCGCTACGGGCCGTACGCCACCGCGCGTGCTGGTCGTTCGCGTCATCACGCGCCCAGAGCGCCAGCAGTTTCAGCGAATCGTAGGCGGCCGTGCCGGGCTCGGGGTTGAAGACCAGGATCGACAGGTCCGGGTCGGCAGCCAGATAGAGGCTCTCGTACGGCAGGTCCATACGGCCGACGACCGGGTGGTCGACCGGCTTGATCCCACTCGAGTGGCGATGCACGTTCTGGGACGCCCATCGGGTGGCGAACTCGTCATTGTCGAGCAGGTCCTCGATGAGGTCGGCGAGGTCGTGATCGTGCGGCTGCACGCCGAGCTCCGCGCGCAGGATCGCGGCGATGTTGTCAGCGACAGAACTCCAGTCGACCCACAGCGCACGGGCCGCCGCCTCGTTCCGGAAGTGGAACCAGGCGGCGTTCACCGGGTCGCGGGTACCGTCGTACATCGGCGCGTACAGGGCCCGGCCCACCAGATTGACCGCGACGATGTCCAGGCGCTTGTTCAGCGCGAACGCCGG
Source organism: Nonomuraea sp. NPDC049625 (assembly GCF_040675285.1). NCBI lineage: Bacteria > Bacillati > Actinomycetota > Actinomycetes > Streptosporangiales > Streptosporangiaceae > Nonomuraea > Nonomuraea sp. NPDC049625. The sequence continues at coordinate 643,006 of NZ_JBFAOQ010000004.1, forward strand.
CACGTCACCGAGCGCGTCCAGCAGGTACTGCACCTGCGGCCGCACGTGCCGCACGATCCGCACAGGTGCGCCGCCCTCACTCGAAGCCAGAAACAGCCGGCCAAGGTGCTCACGCTCGACGTCGTCGAGACGCAGCACCCGCGCGACGGCATTGATGACCGACGGCGACGCGCCCGCCGCGTCGCCACGCTCCAGGCGCGTGTAGTACTCAACGCTGATGCCCGCCAGCAGAGCAACCTCCTCCCGGCGCAGCCCCTTCACCCTGCGCCGCAGGTCGCGCCCGGGGATGCCGACGTCGCCGGGACTCACGCGGGCGCGACGAGTCACCAGGAAATCGCGGATCCGAGCGCGAATCTCTCTGTTGTCAGCCATACCTCCAGGTTATGAGCCTGAGCCTGGCCCGAGGACTCCCTTCTCAGTGCCCCTCACCGCCGCGAAATCCATGCCCCATTGACCCCGGACCCGCGTCCCGACAACGCCTGACCGAACAACACGGCCCGCCCCAGCCACCCCTAGGCATCCAGCTGCCTATCCTCGCCCCCGACACCCGGCCGCCTATCCTCGCCACCAGCCACCCAGCGAACCCGGCAGCCCCGACACCCGGTACTCGCCGCGCGAGCCCAGCGGCCCAGGACTGGGGCCCGGAACCCTGCACCTCCGCCAGCCCAGCGGCCCGGCACCCGGCACCATCGCCTGGCCCAGCCCGCCTTCACCACCCCCAGCGGCCCAGAGCCGGCGCCCGGAACCCGATACTCGCCGCGCGAACCCAGCGGCCCAGGACCGGGGCCCGGAACCCTGCACCTCCGCCAGCCCAGCGGCCCGGCACCCGGCACCATCGCCTGGCCCAGCCCGCCTTCACCACCCCCAGCGGCCCAGAGCCGGCGCCCGGAACCCTGCACCCGCGCCAGCCCAGCGACGCGGAACCCTGCACCCGGCCCGCTACCGCCTGGCCCAGCCGGCCTTCACCGCTCCCCAGCGGTTCCGTGACGCGTGGGCCGACCCCTCATCGCCTGACACTCGCCCACGCTTTTGCCACCCGCCCGGTTACCGTTCGACGTGCCCTGCGAACGTCCGCTCCCGCACCCCAGCCCACGCTCAGCCGACGACCTAAGCCGCCTCCGTACACGCGCTGCCGACCACACGCCCGACCAGCCCGTTCACCGCACCACCCCATACGCCGAGCCGACGCCCAAGCCTGACCTCGATGTCCCGGTACAGCCAGTCCGTATGGACCTCCCCGGCCTGGCACCTACCGGGACCAGGGTGGGGCATCGACCGCCGACTACCGCCCCGTGCGACTGGCCACGATCACCTGCACCGCGTGCTCCAACGCGTACGCCGGGTCCGCTCCCCCACCCTTGACCTGCTCATCCGCACCCGCCACAGCCTGGATCGCCCTGGACAGCCCTTCAGGCCCCCACCCGTTCAGCTGCCGCTTCACCCGATCGACCTTCCACGGCGGCATGCCGACATGGCTGGCCAACTGTCCGCCTCGGAGGTTGCGCGGTGCGCTGCCGACCTTGGCCAGCGACCGCAGGCCCCCGGCAAGTGCACTCACCAGCAGTACGGGCGCGACCCCGGTGCCGAGAGCCCACCGCAGTTGCTCCAGCGCGTCGGCCAATCGCCCCTCGACAGCGGAGTCGGCCACGTTGAACCCGGTGACCTCGGCCCGGCCCTTGTGATAGCGAGCCACGGCGGCCGCGCTGATCGTCTTGTCCTCCGTGTCGAACACCAGCTGGCTGCACGCCGCCGCCAGCTCCCGCAGGTCGTTGCCCACGGCATCGAGCAACGCCTGAGCCGCGTCCCCGGAGATGCCCCGCCCGGCCCGCTTGAACTCCCCCTTGATGAAGTCCAGCCGCTCCCCCGCCTTGGTGACCTTGTTGACCGTGACCACCGTGGCCCCGGCCTTCTTCACCCCGTCGACCAGCGCCTTCCCCTTCACCCCGCCCGGGTGCGACAGGACGAGCACGGTGTCGTCGGAGGGCTGTTTGGCATAGGTGACGACCTCGGTGATGACGTCCTTGGAAAGATCCTGAGCCGACCGGATCACCACCACGGAACGATCGCCGAAGAGCGACGGAGAGGTCAGCTGCGTCAGCTCACCGACCGCGATCTTCCCGCCCATGAGGTCTTGCACCTCGGCTTGCGGGTCGCCGGCCCGCGCCGCCGCGACGACATTGCTCACCGCCCGCTCGGCCAGCAGCTCCTCATCACCGAGGACCAGGGTCACAGGTGCTGGATCGGTTCCCGCCATGTCAGGCAGCATGCCATGCGTCACCGACAACCCGGTACTCGGAGCACACCCCGTACACGCCACCGGGCCCTGACGCTCTTCGCGGCTCCGGCCCGCACCGCAACCCTCAGACCCGGCCCGCAACCCTCAGGCCCGATCCGCAACCCTCAGACCCGATCCACAGCCCTCAGACCCGATCCACAGCCCTCAGACCCGATCCGCAACCCTCAGACCCGATCCGCAACCCTCAGACCCGATCCGGAGCATGCACTGTCGCGAACACAACGGAAACGACCACGCGCAGCCCCAGCCCTCACGGCCATAGGCCCCGGACACCTACCCGCGCAGCTGAAGTTCGCCGCCGCCTGTACCCACCAGACGGACCAAGTGCCTCTGGACACGCTCACCTGAGGCCCTGCGGTCCAAGGCGGGACCGCCCGCTCCGGGCACCATGGCGGGGACGGGCTTTGGAGGCAACGAGCTGTGGGGCCACGGGCTGGCGGGCCACGGGCGGGGGGCCACGGGGTGGGGAGCACGGGTGGGGAGCCACGGGTGCAGGTCCACGGGTGCAGATCCACGGGTGCAGGTCCACGGGTGCAGGGCCACGGGTGCAGGTCCACGGGCCACGGGGACTATGGGCCGCGGGGAACCACTGCCATCCGCCCCTCCCGCTCCACGATGGCCAGGTCGCCGGACTGGTCGGTCCGGTAGACGCTGGCTCCCAGCCGACGCAGGATGGCAAGCGTGGACAAGGCGGGATGGCCGTAGTCGTTGTCGGCGCCCACGCTGATCAAGGCTGCCCGTGCGCCGACAGCCGACAAGAAGGCCGGGGATTGCCGGTTGGACCCATGGTGCGGGGTCTTGAGGATGTCGGCCCGTACCGCAGTCCGGCGCAACAGCTCATCCTGCGCCTCCGTCTCCAGATCACCGCTGAGCAGAACGGATCCGGACCGCCAGCGTACGTGGACGACCACGCTGGAGTTGTTGATCGCGCTACCCTCCCCCTGCCCGCTCATCTCGCCCAAGGTGGGATCAGGACCCAGCACGGTCAGCTCTGACGGGCCGAAGCGCCACCGAGTTCCGGGTGAGGCCGTCCATTGCGGTATCCCACGGCGTGCCAGCGTGGCCGAGAGATGCGCGATGGCTCGCGCGTTCGTGGGCTGCGGGCTGACGACCACGGCGCCGACGCGGCGGTCGCGGAGTACGCCGGGGAGGCCGTTCACATGGTCGGCGTGCGGATGGGTGAGGATCAGGAGGGGTACGTCACCGACGCCGATCCTGCGCAGGCACCGATCCATGACGATCGGATCAGGCCCGGTGTCGACCACGATCCCTCTTCCCGGTCCCGCCGCCACGACGAGCCCGTCCCCCTGCCCAACGTCACACATCACCATCAACCACCCCTTGGGCGGCCAGGAGCCGACGATGGGCCGGATCACCAGTACGGCGGCCAAGACCGCCCCGGCCACGGTCACCGCCACGGCCCTCCACGCCCTGCGTCGCAGGATCGGCACGGCGATCGCCACCGCGAGCAGCAGCAACCCCAATCCCGGGAGCCCGCCTGGCCACGGCACGGTGGCGAAAGGCAGGTTCACTGCCCAGCGGGCGACGATGATGATCCATCCGACTGCGTAACCGGCCGGGACGACGAGAAGCTCCGCGCCGCCGGACCATACGGGCGCCACCAGGGCGGCGCCGAAACCGAGCAACGTCGCAGGGGCCACCGCCGGGGCGACGAGCAGGTTGGCGATCACGGCGACGGGCGTCAACTGCCCCGACATCAGCACCAGAATGGGCGTCACCGCCACCTGCGCGGCCACCGGCACGACAACCGCCTCAGCCATCCAGCGCGGCCACCGATACGGCCCCCTGGAGCCGCCCCCAGTCGTCGACGGCAGAGCCCGCTCCGACTGGAGCTCAGGATTCGACTGCAGGCTGTTGTCTGGACGCAGGCTTCGGTCCGGGCGCAGGCTGTGGTCAGGCTGCATGCCGAGGTTCGGGCGCAGGCTTCGGTCGAGGCACAGGCTGTGGTCCCGATGCAGGTCGGGCGCGGGGTCAGGGCCCACAGTTCGGCCTAGGTGCAGACTTCCATCCGCATGCAGGCTGTGGTTCGGGCGGGGGGTGTGTTGTCGCCGCAGACCTGGCTCATCCTGTGGGTCACGATCAGGGTGCTTACTGTGTCTTGTGTTGTTCTGATCGTCGGTGTCGTCCTCGGCTTTTGGGGGTGACAGGCGGTCGCGCCAGCGTGGGGCGAGGATGAGGATTCCGGCCGTGGCTGCTACCGAGAGGGCGAAGCCGTACGAACGGGATAGTTCTGGGGCGAACAGCACCAGGAGGAGGACCGTTGCCGACAGGGCCGCGAGGCCGTCCTTTGCTCGGCCTGTGCCCAGTGCAATGGCGGCGGCAAGGCCCATCAGGAGGGCGCGTAGAACGCTTGGCGAGGGGCGGGCAACCACGGCGAACGCGAGCATCGCGATGGCAGCGAATACAGCCCTCACCGGGAGGGAGAGCCCGATGAGGCGGGAGAGGGCGAGGGCGGCGCCTGCCACGATTGCGAGGTTTGCTCCGCTCACTGCGTTCAAGTGGCTCAGGCCGGCCTCCTTGAGGTCGGACGACACTTGGGGATCCATGCGTGAGACGTCGCCGACGACCAAACCCGGCAGGAGGCCTTGCTGGTCCGCGGGGAGGGTGGCGGCGGCCGCCCGTAGGCCCGATCTGAGGCTGCTCGCGGCTGTTTGGAGCATGGACGGGGGTGTCAGGACTCGTGGCGGACCTTGCACCAGGAGGATGGCTGCTACGAGGTCGCCTGGGGTTGGCTTGGCCAGGCGGCCGGTCACTTCGACGTGCTGGCTGGGGAGCAGGGTGCTCCAGTCGTGTCCGTTGGCGAAGACGGTGATGGGGACGTTGACGGCCTGGCGGTTGCCGGCTGTTTGGATGATCTCCAGGGTGGCCGGGATCACGTAGCTCTCTTGGTTGAAGTGACCGCTTCTGCTTTGTCTGCGCTTGGGGTCGTCCGTTAGGGCGATCTGGGCCTTGATAGAGGTGTTCTTCCTGGCCAAGTCGGCTGTTGGGCCGGTGGTCAGGGCGTGGACCCTGAGGGCGATCGACGCTGAGGCAGCGGCCGCGCAGATGAGGGTGGCAATGGTGATGTTGCGCCAGGGGGTGGGGTGAGGTGGTCGCCGTGCGTCCCGTTGGGGGTGCGGGTTCTGATGCTGGTTGGTCTGGTCGGAAGGGAGACAGGGTTCTCGCCACGTCCGCAGGGGTGGGGAGGGTGGATCCCATGCAGGGTGGTCGGTGTTGGTGGGTGACTGTGAACGTCCAACCGTGGACCACGGATGCCGATTCGTGAGCTTGGCGAGCTTGCTGGCCAGACTCGTCAGCAAGATCGGGGAGTGGGTGGGCCAGGGCCAGATGCGGCTGGCGAGGTGCTGGGCGGGCATGTTCCCGCGCTTGGCGGCCCAGTCCTCGCACCGGGTGGCCGGGTCCCCGTGCTGGGTGGTTGAGCCTTCGTGCCGGGTGGCCGGGTCCCCGTGCTGGGTGGTTGAGCCTTCGTGCCGGGTGGCCGGGTCCCCGTGCTGGGTGGTTGAGCCTTCGTGCCGGGTGGCCGGGTCC